>NZ_JASGER010000001.1:0-5377 GCF_047606305.1 Gordonia sp. (in: high G+C Gram-positive bacteria)
ATCGCGACCGATCCGGCGACGGTCGAGACGGTCGACGAGGGACGGGTGCCCGACGACCGGCCGGCCGGCCGCTGGACCGCGGTGGTCCCCGCCGCCGCGGGCGCCGCCGCGCGCCTGATCGCTCCCGACGGGGTCGACCACCTCCTCCCGATGCCGCTGCCCGGCCGCTACAACGTCACCAACGCGGCCCTGGCCGTCGCCCTGTGCGTCGCCGCGGGCGCCGGGACCGAGCAGGCGTGCGCGGGGATCGCCGACGTCGTCGTGCCGGGCCGCCTCGAACCGGTGCGCGCGGGCCAAGACTTCCTCGCCGTCGTCGACTACGCCCACAAACCGGCCGCTGTCGAAGCGGTGCTGGCAACCCTGGCCGCCGACACCGCCGGGCGGATCGGCGTGGTGCTCGGCGCCGGCGGCGACCGGGACTCGGGCAAACGACCCCAGATGGGCGCCGCGGCCGCACGCGCGGCCGACCTGGTCATCGTCACCGACGACAACCCGCGCACCGAGGACCCCGCGACGATCCGCGCGGCCGTCAGCGAGGGCGCCAACGGGGTCCCCGCGGACGAGCGCCGGGCCACCGACATCCGTGAGATCGGCGATCGCGGTGCGGCCATCGCGGCGGCGGTCGCCTGGGCCCGCCCGGGGGACGTCGTGCTGATCGCCGGCAAGGGCCACGAGGTCGGCCAGGAGATCAACGGCGTCAAGCACGAATTCGACGACCGGGTCGTCCTGGCGCGCGCACTCGCCGAAGCCGGTCACGGGGAGCGCCGATGACCGGTCGGGGCACCATCACCGTTCTCACCGGAGACGCCGACGCCGCCGACGGGCGGGCGTTCCTCCGGCGACTGGTCGAGACGGCCGCCGACAGCGGCGCCGGTAGCGCCCACCGCGGCACCGGGGGGGCCGCGCGGACGTGGCTGGTCATCGGTGAGCCCGCCTCCGGTGGTGACGACCAGCGGGTCGTCGTCGACCACGACCTGCTGGGACGCGCGGCGGTGCGCCTGGCCATCGACAAGATCGTCTGCGTCGGCGGTTCCCGCGCCGTTCGCGCGGCTCACCAGGGTGCGGTGATGGAGGGCTCGTGGGGCGATGAGGCCCTCCTCGTGGGCGATGAGGACGGGTTGGCGGAACGCTGGTCCGATGCCGGTGCGGACGTGCCGGGCGGCGGCGACGTCATCGGCGTCCTCGGTGTGCTCGACGCGGACCGACTGGCCGCGGTGCTCACTGAGCGGGACCTGGTGGTCAGGTCGATTTGAGTACCGGGTTGGATGATGGGAAGGTTCCGGGCGACCGGACGGTAACGGCGAGACGGATGGAGCAGACGTGCCGCACGACGTGACACAGATTCTCGTGGCGGGGGCGGTGTCCCTGATCGTGGCGATCGGGTTGACCCCGGTGTTGATCCGCGTGTTCTCCAAGCAGGGATTCGGCCAGGAGATCCGCGTCGAGGGGCCCGAGAGCCATCAGACCAAGCGGGGCACGCCGTCGATGGGCGGTGTGGCCATCGTGGCCGCGATCGTCGCCGGGTACTTCGCCGCACACCTGGCCGGCTACGTCAGCGACAAGGTGTCCGGCGAGCACGCCGACGGCACCGGTCCGACCGCATCGGGTCTACTCGTCCTCGGGCTGACCGTGATGCTCGCCTTCGTCGGCTTCCTCGACGACATCATCAAGGTCCGCAAACACCGCAACCTCGGCCTGAACAAGACGGCCAAGTCCGTCGGGCAGGCCGTCGCCGCGATCCTGTTCGGCGTCCTGGTCCTGCAGTTCCGCAACCAGTACGGCTACACCCCGGCCAGCGAACACCTTTCCTACGCGCGGGACATCAACGCGATCTCGCTGGCCGGTATCGGCGGCATCGTCTTCGTGCTGTTCGTCTGGTTCGTCGTCGCCGCGTGGTCCAACGCCGTCAACTTCACCGACGGGCTCGACGGCCTGGCCGCCGGCTCGATGGCGATGGTCATGGGCTCTTACGTGCTGATCACCTACTGGCAGTACCGCAACGCCTGCCAGGGCGGCGCGGCCGGACGTGAGATGGCCGCCGGCTGCTACCAGGTGCGCGATCCGCTCGACCTCACCATTCTGGCCGTCGCCGGCGGTGCCGCGTGCCTGGGCTTCCTGTGGTGGAACGCCGCACCGGCGAAGATCTTCATGGGCGACACCGGGTCGCTCGCGCTCGGCGGTCTGCTGGCCGGGCTGTCGATCGTCAGCCACACCGAGCTCATCGCCGTCGTCCTCGGCGCACTCTTCGTCGCCGAGATGGTGTCGGTCGTCCTGCAGATCCTCGTGTTCCGCACCTCGGGCCGGCGCCTGTTCCGGATGGCGCCCTTCCACCACCACTTCGAACTGGGCGGGTGGGCCGAGACGACGGTCATCATTCGCTTCTGGTTGCTCACCGCGCTGTCGATCGGACTCGGCCTGTCACTCTTCTACAGCGAGTTCAAGAGCCTCAGTGGCTAGCGCGGACTCCCGCGGGGCCATCGAGCTCGTCGGGGGATTGGCCGGCACCGACGTGGTCGTCGCCGGCCACGGCACCGCGGGCCGGTCGGCCGCCGCCTATCTGAGCGGCGCGGGAGCGAGCGTCACGGTCGTCGACTCCGCGTTCGGGGCGGTCGAGACCGTCGACGGCAAGGTGCGAATCGGTGTCGACGAGGCACTCGAGGACGCCGACCTGTGGGCCCGTGCCCGTCTGCTGGTGGTGTCGCCGGGATTCGCGCCCGACCATGCGCTGGTCTCCGTCGCGACCGCCGCCGACATCCCCGTCTGGGGCGAGGTCGAACTGGCCTGGTGGGTCGACCAGAGCGGGGCGACCGGCCCGCCGCGCACCTGGCTGGTGGTCACCGGCACGAACGGCAAGACGACGACGACCGCGATGCTCGAGGCGATCGTCGCCGCCTCCGAGCGGACGGTCGCGGCCTGTGGCAATTACGGCACCCCCGTCCTGGACGTCCTGGTGCGCGAGCCGCGCGTCGACGTGCTGTGCGTCGAGGCGT
Source organism: Gordonia sp. (in: high G+C Gram-positive bacteria) (assembly GCF_047606305.1). Lineage (GTDB taxonomy): Bacteria > Actinomycetota > Actinomycetes > Mycobacteriales > Mycobacteriaceae > Gordonia. The sequence continues at coordinate 2,991 of NZ_JASGER010000001.1, forward strand.
CCTCGTTCCAACTGCACTGGGCCCCGTCGCTGCGCCCCGCGGCCGGTGTGGTGCTCAACGTCGCCGAGGACCACCTGGATTGGCACGGCGGGATGGCCGGGTACCGCGACGCGAAGGCCCTGGCCCTGCGCGGCGGGGTCGCGGTCGTCGGCGCGGACGACCCGATCGCCGCGGCCCTGCCGGTCGGTCCGCAGTCGCGTCGCGTCGCGTTCACGCTGGGCGCGCCGCGTGCCGGCGAATTGGGCGTGGTCGACGGCGTGCTCGTCGACCGGGCCTTCGGCGACGGCACCGAGTTGATCGCCGCGGACCTGGTCCACCCGGCGGGCCCGTCCGGGCGTGCCGACGCCCTGGCGGCCGCCGCGCTGGCACTCGCCATCGACGTTCCGCCGACCGCGGTCGCCGCCGGCCTGGCCGGATTCGCCCCCGCCGGACACCGGGGGGAGTCGGTGGCCCGACGGGGAGCGGTCGAGTTCATCGACGATTCCAAGGCGACCAACCCGCACGCCGCCGCCGCCGCGATCGCCGCGCGCACCCGCGTGGTCCTGGTGGCCGGCGGCCTACTCAAGGGAGCATCGGTCGACGACCTGGTCCGCGACGCGGGGGACCGCCTGGCGGGAGTGGTGGCGATCGGGCGCGATCGGGGCGAGTTTGTCGACGCGATTGCGCGACACGCCCCAGAAGTCCCAGCAGTCACAGTATTCACAGGGGACGATGGGCAGGTGATCGTGAACAAGCACGTCCCCGGCACCGGATCGCCCGTCGGCGCCTCCGCCGGTGACCGCGCCGCGGCCACCGCGGTGATGACCGCCGCGGTGCGCGAGGCCTGGGCCCTGGCCCGATCGGACGCCGGCGTCGACGCGGTGCTGCTGGCGCCGGCGGCGGCCTCGCTCGACATGTTCGACAGCTACGCCAAGCGCGGCGACGCCTTCGCCGCCGCGGCGGCGTCCCTGCCGGAGGATCGGGCATGACCGCGGCGGCCAAGTCGACCGGGGAGAAGACGCCCGAGTCGACGTCGGGGTTAACGGCGGACGCCGCGAAGCCGGGTGCCGACCACGGCGAATCACTCCTCGCCTGGCCGCGGGTCATCGCCGAGGCCGTCCGCAACCTGCTGGCCCGGCCGACCGCGTCCTTCCACCTCGTCGTCGGAATGGCGCTGGTCCTGACCGTGCTCGGCCTGGTGATGGTGCTGTCGGCCTCGTCGGTCGAGGGGTACTCCAAGGACGGCTCGGCCTACAGCCTGTTCACCACCCAGGTCATCTTCGCCCTCGCCGGCCTGCTGGTCTTCTACGTCACGGTGCGGCTGCCGGTGCGCCTGCTGCGGCGCTCGGCCGGACCGATGATCGTGTTGACGACGATCCTGCTCGCGCTCGTGCTCGTCCCGGGCATCGGCACCTTGAGCCAGGGTGCGCGCCGATGGTTCATCGTCTACGGCCTGTCGGTGCAGCCCTCCGAGCTGGTCAAGGTCGCCCTCTGCGTGTGGGGCGCCCACCTGCTGGCGTCGCGTCGTCGGGAGAACGTCACGCTCACCGAGCTGCTGGTCCCGCTCATCCCGGTCGCCGCGCTGATCAGTCTGCTCATCCTGCTCGAGCCGAACCTGTCCACGATGATCACCATCGCGATCATCGTCGGTGCGCTGCTGTGGTTCGCCGGCCTGCCGCTGAAGGTCTTCGGCAGCTTCGTCGTCAGCGGCGTCGTGATCGCGCTGGGCCTGGCCCTCATCGAGGGCTACCGGTCCGAACGCGTGCGCAGCTTCATCGGGGCCATCAACGACCCGCAGGGCGCCGGGTACCAAGCGCGCCAGGCGCTGTACGCGCTGGCCAACGGGGGCGTCTTCGGCGTCGGGCTCGGTCAGAGCCGGGCGAAGTGGAACTACCTGCCCAACGCGCACAACGACTTCATCTTCGCGATCGTCGGCGAGGAACTCGGCCTGATCGGCGCGTTCGTCGTGATCGGCCTGTTCGTCGGGTTGATGCTGATCGGGATGCGGATCGCGATGCGGTCGGCCGACCCGTTCCTCAAGCTGATGGCCTCGACGATCACGGTCCTGATCACCGCGCAGGCGATCATCAACATCGGTTATGTCGTCGGGCTCCTGCCGGTGACCGGCATCCAGCTCCCGCTGGTGTCCGCCGGCGGCACGTCGACGCTGACGATGCTCGCGATGCTGGGGCTTCTGGCCAACGCCGCACGACACGAACCGGAGTCCGTCGCAGCCCTGGTCCATGTCAAACCGGTCGGCTGGCGCGCACGCCTGTGGCGCCTGCCCGCACCGGTGGCCTACCGGCCGACCAAGGCCGAGAAGGCCTCGCGCCCCCGCCGCTCCGAGCCGGTGGCCCGCCGTCGGGAGTCGCCGCGGGCCGCGCGCCCCATCGCATCGGGCGGCCGGG
>NZ_JASGER010000002.1:0-40746 GCF_047606305.1 Gordonia sp. (in: high G+C Gram-positive bacteria)
CAAGCGCGAGCTGGCCGAGCGGCTCTATCCGCCGCGGCGCGTCGCCCGCCGCTGACGGGCCTGTGCGCGGCGCTCCCGTGCCGCGGCACGGCGCGCCTTGAAGCCGCGGTATCCGCGCCACGCGTAGAAACCGCCCACGACGAAGGCGCCGATCGCCAGCAGGATCAGGATCGGCGCCAGAATCGCGGCGATCGACATGGCGACGCTGCCCACGTCCTCCACGACGCTGAGCACCGGGGCCGCAAATCCCGCGCTGCTCGCATCGGCCGCCGGTCGGATCGCCGCCTTCCCACCGTGCACGGTAAGGGCGGTGACGACCCCCAGCGCGATGGGCAACCAGGCGTCACTGGTGAAGAACTGTCCGGGATCACTCACCACCGCGGTCTGGGCGGCCGCGCCGGTGCCGAAGGCGATCCCGCCCGACGTCGGCCGCACCACCGTCTGCACGACGTCGTTGACGGTGTCCACCACCGGAACCTTGTCCGCGACGACCTCGACGACAAGAAGGACTCCCAGGATCAGCAGGACCCAACCGTTGCTCAGCCAATGCGCGGCCTGTGGCAGGTGGATGAAGTCCAGGTAGCGCCCGGCCAGCCCGAGGATCAGCAGCGGGATGTACGCGTTGAGACCCGCGGACATCGCCAGACCGGCGCCGGTGAGGAGTTCGAGCATGCGCGCAGACTATCGCGCCGCACGCGCGCCGTACCGCCCGTCGGCGTAGGTCACCTCGATGGGGTGGTCGAAGGCCTCGCTGATGGTCGGCGTCGTGAGCGTCTCCCGGGCGGGCCCGGCGGCGGTCACCCGGCCGTCGGCGATCAGCACGGCGTGCGTGGTGCTCGTGGGCAGTTCCTCCAGGTGGTGGGTCACCAGGACCGAGGTCATCGTCGGGTCGGCCGTCCGCAGGCGGTCCATCGTCGCCAGGTACTGCTCGCGGGCGGCGACGTCCAGGCCGGTCGTCGGTTCATCGAGCAACAGGAGGCGGGGCCGGGCCACGAGGGCCCGCGCAATCAGCGTCCGGCCGCGCTCGCCCTGGGACATCGACTGCCACACCGAATCGCGGTGCGTCGCGAGTCCCACCTCCTCGAGCAGGTCGTCGGCCCGACGGATCTGTTCGACGGTCGGCGCCCACCGCAACGGCAGGTCGATCGTGCCGGTGATCCCGGTCAACACCACCTCGCGGGCGGTCAGCGGCGAGGACAGGCGGTGGCGCGGGTCGACGTGGCCGATCAGTGTGCGCAGCTGCGCCAGGTCGACACGGCCCAATCGCCGGCCGAGGACCTCCACGATGCCGGACGTCGGATGGGTCCGCGCGGCGCAGAAACCCAGCACGGTGCTCTTGCCCGCGCCGTTGGGACCGAGCATCGCCCAGTGTTCGCCCTCGTCCACGCTCAGGTCGGCGCCGTGCAGGATCTCGATCCCGTCGCGTCGGAAGGTGACGTCGCGCAGTCGCAGGACCGCGCGATCGCTCACGGGCACGTGACCCGGAACTCGAAGTGCTTGCGCGAGGGCTGGGCCAGGTTCGACATGCTGTATCCGGTGGCCTCACCGGACAGTGTGTATCCACCGGGGGTCTTCGTCGCCGTGCCGGTACCGTCGCCGGCGCCGCGGGCGAAGCCCAGCGACACCCCGTCGACATCGCCCAGCCCGACCGATTCCAGTTCCGGCTTGTCGCCCTCGGTGACCACGGCCGTCATACCGGAGTTCTCCCGGTCGGAGGCGATCCCGATGTGAACCTTTCCGTCCCGGGTCTCGCAGGTCACGCGGTTCTTCGCGACCGCGAGGTTCTTGCCGTCGACGACGACCGTCGCCTCGCCGCCCTCGACGGGCTTCTTGTCCCCCGAGCAGGCGGGCAGGACGAGCAGGACCGCCCCCGCGGCCAGCACGGAGATCTGACGTTTACCCATGGCCGCCAGACTAGACGGTGAAGCCGAGGGCCCGGAGTTGCTCCCGGCCGTCGTCGGTGATCTTCTCCGGGCCCCACGGCGGCAGCCACACCCAGTTGATCTCGAGGTCGGTGCACAGGCCGCTGGCGACGAGCGCCGCTTTCGCCTGGTCCTCGATGACGTCCTGCAGCGGGCAGGCCGCCGAGGTCAGCGTCATGTCCAGTTTCGCGACGGCGTCGTCGGTGATCTCCATGCCGTAGACCAGGCCAAGGTCGACGACGTTGATCCCCAGTTCGGGGTCCACGACGTCGCGCATCGCCTCTTCGACGTCGTCGAGCTGCGGCAACGACGTGGTCGGCTCGCTGTGCGCCTCGGTCATCTCGATTCCCCTTCTCCCACCTTCGCGGGCTCGTCGTCGACGGCCCTGCTCAGTGCGTCCTTGAACGCCATCCAACCCAGCAGCGCGCACTTCACGCGCGCCGGGTACTTGCTCACCCCGGCGAAGGCGATGCCGTCGCCGATCACCTCGTCGTCTCCCGCGTCGGCCCCGCGCGAGGTCATCATCGCGGTGAACGACTCCAGCACCCGGAGCGCCTCGTCGACGGGCAGCCCGACGATCTGGTCGTAGAGCACCGAGGTGGACGCCTGCGAGATCGAGCAGCCCTGCCCGTCGTAGGAGACGTCGGCGACCTCGGTGCCGTCCGGCGACAACTCGACCCGCAGCGTGATCTCGTCGCCGCAGGTCGGGTTCACGTGGTGCACCTGCGCCTGGTACGGATCGCGCAGGCCGCGCCCGTGCGGGTGCTTGTAGTGGTCCAGGATCACGTCCTGGTACATCTGCTCCATCCGCATTCTCAGCGGCCCCCGAAGAACTCTTGTGCCTTGACGATGGCGGCGGCCAGCCGGTCTACCTCGTCGAGCGTGTTGTAGGCAGCGAACGAGGCGCGCGCCGAGGCGGCGATGCCCAGGCGCCGGTGCAGGGGCCAGGCGCAGTGGTGCCCGACGCGGATGGCGACGCCCTCGTCGTCGAGGATCTGTCCCAGGTCGTGGGCGTGCACCCCGTCGACGACGAAGGAGACGGCGCCACCGCGGTCCACGTTCTCGGCCGGACCGATGATGCGCAGCCCGTCGATGCGGCCCAACTCCTCGAGCGCCGCACCGGTCAGCTCGTGCTCGTGCGCGGCGACCGCGTCCATGCCGAGGGCCGACAGGTACTCGACGGCCGCGCCGAGGCCGACGGCCTGCGAGGTCATCGGCACGCCCGCCTCGAACCGTTGTGGCGGTGGCGCGTAGGTCGAGCCCTCCATCGTGACGGTTTCGATCATCGAACCGCCGGTGAGGAACGGGGGCAGCTGCCCGAGCAGGTCGGCCTTGCCGTAGAGCACGCCGACGCCGGACGGGCCGAACATCTTGTGTCCGGAGAAGGCGGCGAAGTCCACGTCGAGCGCGGCGAAGTCGACGGCCATGTGCGGTACCGACTGGCAGGCGTCCAGCACCACCAGCGCACCCACGTCGTGCGCGCGGCGCACCAGTTCGGGCACGTCGGCGACCGCACCGGTCACATTCGACTGGTGGGTGAAGGCGACGATCTTGACCGTGTCGTCCAGGGTCAGCGAGTCCAGGTCGATGCGCCCGTCGTCGGTGACGCCGTACCAGCGCAGGGTCGCCCCGGTGCGCCGGCAGACCTCTTGCCACGGGACGAGGTTCGCGTGGTGCTCGAGCTCGGTGATGACGACGGTGTCGCCGGGTCCGAGCGGCTTGCCGCGCAGGACGCCGGCGGCACGGTCGTCCGAGAGGGCGTAGGCGGCCAGGTTCAACGACTCGGTCGCGTTCTTGGTGAACACGATCTCGTCCGGGCCCACGCCCACGAACCCGGCGATGGCCTCGCGGGCGTGCTCGTAGGCGTCGGTCGCCTCCTCGGCGAGCTGATGGGCCCCGCGGTGCACGGCCGCGTTGTGGTTCAGCAGGAAATCCCGCTCGGCGTCGAGCACCGGCAGCGGGCGCTGGGCCGTGGCACCGGAGTCCAGGTACGCCAACGGCTTCCCGTCCCGCACGCGCCGGTGCAGGATCGGGAAGTCGGCGCGCACCGCGAAGACGTCGAGCGCACCCGGCGCCGTCGCGGCGTTCTCCTGGGCGATGCTCACCGTGGACCCCTACTTGCCGCTCGCGGCACCGGCGAAGCGCACGTAGCCGCTCTTCTCGAGCTCGTCGGCGAGCTCCGGGCCACCGGACTCGACGACGCGGCCGTCGACGAAGACGTGCACGAAGTCCGGCTTGATGTAGTTGAGGATCCGCGTGTAGTGGGTGATCAGCAGGATGCCGCCGTTCTCCCGCTCCTTGTAGCGGTTGACCCCCTCGGAGACGATGCGCAGCGCGTCGACGTCCAGGCCCGAGTCGGTTTCGTCGAGCACGGCGATCTTCGGCTTGAGCAGGTCGAGCTGCAGGATCTCGTGGCGCTTCTTCTCACCGCCGGAGAACCCCTCGTTGACGCTGCGCTCGGCGAAGGCCGGATCGATCTCCAGGTCCTTCATGGCCTCCTTGGTCTCCTTGACCCAGTGGCGCAGCTTCGGGGCCTCACCGCGCACGGCGGTGGCGGCGGTGCGCAGGAAGTTCGACATCGAGACGCCGGGCACCTCGACCGGGTACTGCATGGCGAGGAAGATGCCCGCGCGGGCGCGCTCGTCGACGCTCATCTCGAGGACGTCCTGGCCGTCGAGGGTGACGCTGCCGCTGGTCACCTCGTACTTGGGGTGTCCGGCGATCGCGTAGGAGAGCGTCGACTTGCCCGAGCCGTTGGGGCCCATGATGGCGTGCGTCTGTCCCGACTCGACGGTGAGGTTGACGCCCTTGAGGATCTCGATCGGCTCGGCGTCGGGGTCGGTGGTGGCGACCCGGGCGTGCAGGTCGCGGATTTCCAGAGTGGTCATTGGCTTCTCTTCCTTGGGCTGGGGTGCGGGCGTCAGACGCCGGCGGTTTCGAGTTCGGCTTCGATCGCGGCTTCGAGCCGCTCGCGGATGTCGGGCACCGGGATCTTGGCGATGACCTCGCCGAAGAAGCCGCGCACGACCAGGCGTCGCGCCGCGTCCTCGGGGATGCCGCGGGCCTGCAGGTAGAACAGCTGCTCGTCGTCGAACCGGCCGGTGGCGCTGGCGTGGCCGGCGCCCACGATCTCGCCGGTCTCGATCTCCAGGTTCGGCACCGAGTCGGCGCGCGCACCGTCGGTGAGGACCAGGTTGCGGTTGAGCTCGTAGGTGTCGGTGCCCTCGGCCTCCGGGCGGATCAGCACGTCGCCGATCCACACCGTGTGGGCCTCGTGGCCGTGCCCCTTGGCGGGGTCGCCCTGAAGGGCGCCCTTGTAGGTCACCAGCGAGCGGCAGTTGGGCTGGCCGTGGTCCACGAGCAGGCGCTGCTCGAGGTGCTGGCCGGCGTCGGCGAAGTACAGGCCCCACAGCTCGGCGTCACCGCCGGGTGCGGTGTACCGCACCCGCGGCGACAGACGGATCGTCTCGCCGCCCAGACTGACCGCGAAGTGGCGGATCACCGCGTCGCGGCCCAGGGACACGTGGTGTGCGGTGACGTGGACGGCTTCGTCGTCCCAGTCGTGGATGTTGACCACGGTCAAGTGCGCGCTGTCGTCGACGACGAACTCGACGTTCTCGCCGATCGTCCCGCCGCCGCGCTGGTCGAGCACCACGACCGCCTTGCTGAACGGTTCGGCGTGGATCTGCAGGTGCGAGTACGCGGTCTGCCCGGCGCCGGGACCGTCCATGGTCACGGTGATCGGCTCGCCGATCTGCGCGTTCTTCTCGACGGTGACGACCGTCGCCGAACCGAAGGAGGACCATGCCTGTGCGGCGACCCGGTCGAAGGGGGCGCCGCCCTCGCCCAGGCGCGCATCGTCGCGGCCGACCGTCTCGACGCGCACACCATCGTCGGTGCCCGCCACCCGCACCGCGACGTCCGCGGTGCGCTCGGCGGAGCCGTCGTGCAGGCCGCGGAGGCGGCGGAACGGGGTGAACCGCCACGCCTCCTCGCGTTGGCCCGGGACCTCGAAGGCCTCGACGTCGTAGGAGGTGAACAGCTCGCCCTTGTTGGTGACGATGCCGGGAGCAGAAGTCGTGTCCGCCATCAGCCGACGGCCCCTTCCATCTGCAGCTCGATCAGCCGGTTCAACTCGAGCGCGTACTCCATCGGCAGTTCCTTGGCGATCGGCTCGACGAAGCCGCGGACGACCATCGCCATGGCCTCGTCCTCGGTAAGGCCGCGGCTCATGAGGTAGAACAGCTGGTCGTCGGAGACCTTCGACACGGTGGCCTCGTGGCCCATCGTGACGTCGTCCTCGCGGATGTCGACGTACGGGTAGGTGTCGCTGCGGCTGATCTGGTCGACCAGCAGCGCGTCACACTTCACCGTCGAGCGGCTGCCGTGGGCGCCGGGGTTGATCTTGATCAGACCGCGGTAGGACGAGCGCCCGCCGCCGCGCGCCACCGACTTGGAGACGATGTTGCTGGACGTGTTGGGCGCCAGGTGGACCATCTTCGACCCGGTGTCCTGATGCTGGCCGGCACCGGCGAAGGCGACGGACAGGACCTCACCCTTGGCGTGCTCGCCGGTAAGCCACACCGCCGGGTATTTCATGGTGACCTTGGAGCCGATGTTGCCGTCGACCCACTCCATCGTCGCACCGGCCTCGGCCTTGGCGCGCTTGGTGACCAGGTTGTACACGTTGTTCGACCAGTTCTGGATGGTCGTGTAGCGGCAGCGGCCGCCCTTCTTCACGATGATCTCCACGACCGCCGAGTGCAGCGAATCCGACTTGTAGATCGGCGCCGTGCACCCCTCGACGTAGTGGACGTAGGCGTCCTCGTCGACGATGATCAGCGTCCGCTCGAACTGGCCCATGTTCTCGGTGTTGATGCGGAAGTAGGCCTGCAGGGGAATGTCGACGTGCACGCCCTTCGGGACGTAGATGAACGATCCGCCCGACCAGACGGCCGTGTTGAGCGCGGAGAACTTGTTGTCGCCGGCCGGGATGACCGAGCCGAAGTACTCCTGGAAGAGCTCAGGGTGCTCGCGCAGACCCGAGTCGGTGTCGAGGAAGATGACGCCCTTCTCCTCGAGGTCCTCGCGGATCTGGTGGTAGACGACCTCGGACTCGTACTGCGCGGCGACGCCGGCGACCAGGCGCTGCTTCTCCGCCTCCGGGATGCCGAGCTTGTCGTAGGTGTTCTTGATGTCCTCGGGCAGGTCCTCCCACGACTCGGCCTGCTTCTCGGTCGAGCGCACGAAGTACTTGATGTTGTCGAAGTCGATGTCGTCGAGGTCGGCGCCCCAGTGCGGCATCGGCTTGCGGTCGAAGATGCGCAGGGCCTTGAGGCGCTGCTGCAGCATCCACTCGGGCTCGTTCTTCTTGGCCGAGATGTCGGTGACGACGGCCTCGGACAGACCGCGCTTGGCCGACGCGCCGGCTTCGTCGGAGTCCGCCCAGCCGTAGCCGTAGGTGCCCAGCGAGGCGATCGTCTCGTCCTGGGTCATGACGGGGGCTGCGCCCCCCGCGGCGGCGGGGGTTGTCGGCTCGGTGAGCGTCATCGGGAGCCTTCCTTCTTCCTCGGCGCGGGCTGTGCGCCATTCGTTGGGGCTGTCTGGGCAGGTGGTGCGGTGGTCAGCGGCAGCGGGATGTGCGTCGTACAGGCGCAGTCCCCGTTGGCGATGGTCGCCAACCGCTGGACGTGGGTGCCGAGCAGTTCGGTGAAGCGCTGCGTCTCGGCCTCGCACAGCTCGGGGAACTCGGCGGCGACGTGCGCGACCGGGCAGTGGTGCTGGCAGATCTGCATGCCGGCGCCGACCTCGCGGGTGTTGGCCGCATAACCGGCGCTGGTCAGCGCGGAGGCGATCGCGTCGATCGTCGCGGGGACGTCGGCCGACGAGGCGGCAGGGGTGACGTCGGCGGTGACCCGCTCGATGCGGTCGTGGGCGAAGGCGGTGACCGCTTCCTCACCCGCCGCGTCGCGCAACGCGCGCAACGCCGCACTGGCGAGGTCGTCGTAGGCGTGCCGCAGCTTGCCACGGCCGGCGGCGGTGAGCTGGAACCAGCGGGCCGGGCGCCCGCGGCCGCGCTGCCCGCCGCCGAAGCCGTGGTCGGTCTGCGCCGCCTCGGCCTCACCGGCCGCGAGGAGTGCATCGAGGTGCCGGCGCACGCCGGCGGGGCTGATGCCCAACCTCTCGGCGATGTCGCCGGCGGTCAGCGGACCGTCCTCACCGAGCAGCTCGACCACCGCGTGGCGCGTCTGGCCGTCGGCCTGCACACCGCCCTGGACCTGCCCGGCGTCGACCGGCGCGGCATCTGCGCGCACGGCTCGACGGGAGGGGGTCATGCTTTTCACAACACAAGTGTGACGTAATTTCTTCCGCCCCCACAAGCAAGGGTCGCCTTACCGCCCGACCGGGTGAGGGCCCGCCGCAGCGCCGACTAGAGTCGTATCCCGTGGCCTCTCCCCTGCTCGACTACCTCGGTCTGGCGCCGCGGCGCGCCACCGCCTCGGCCGAGCCGGTGAGCGCGGCGGCCGACGAACCCGGTGACTACGGCGCGACGGTCGCGGCGCTGCATGCCGACGAGCCCGAGGTCGGACCGCTGCGGGCCGCGGAGAACAAGCGTCTCGCCCGCATCAAGATCTTCGGCGCGACCGGGTCCATCCTGCTGCTGATCGGCTCGCTGGGCACCGGCGACAAACTCCCGGTCAGCCAGAACCCGGTCGCCGGGATGCGCGTCCTGTCCTTGCCCTCGCGCATGTATGCCACCGCCTTGACGCTGTCGATCTCCGGCACACTCATCCTGGTGGTGGCGTGGCTGCTGATCGGCCGGTTCGCCGTCGGCCGCCTGTCGGTCGAGGTCTTCCACGGCAAGACCCCGGCCCGACGGATGACCCGGCGCCAGGCCGACCACACGCTGCTGCTCTGGATCACCCCGATCATCTTCGCGCCGCCGCTGCTCAGCAAGGACGTCTACTCGTACCTGGCGCAGAGCGCCATCGCCTACATCGGCAAGGACCCCTACACGGTCAGCCCGCTGAAGGGTTTGCCGCCGGGCACCCCGCTCTACGAATTGGCGGGCTCGGTCCCCAACATCTGGAAGGACACGCCGGCGCCCTACGGACCCTTGTTCCTCTGGCTGGGCGAGCACATCACGGCGATTACCGGCGACAACATCACCGTCGCCACCTTCCTGCACCGGATCCTGGCCCTGGCGGGCGTCGCGATGATCGTGTGGGCGCTGCCGCGCCTCGCCCGTCGCTGCGGCGTCTCACCGATCGCCGCCCTGTGGCTCGGGGCCATGAACCCGCTGGTGATCCTGCACCTGGTCGGAGGCATCCACAACGAGTCGCTGATGCTGGGCATGATGCTCGTCGGCCTGGAACTCGGCCTCGCCGCCGTCGATGCGACCAGCCGCTTGAGCAGACCCGGTTCCCGCTGGCTCCCCTCCGCGGCCGGATGGCTGTTGATCGCCGGTGCCGCGGTCATCGCGATGTCGTCGATGATCAAGGCGACCTCGATCATCGCGCTCGGCTTCCTGGGCATCGCCCTGGCCAGACGGTGGGGGGCGACGCTGCCCGCGCTGCGGCACGCCCCCGTGCGGGAGTGGTGGGACAGATCGCGCGACTCCGCGGTGGCCCTGCTGCGCTCCGCGTCACTCATGGGGGCGATCGCCGTCGTCGTCATCGTCGGGATCTGTCTCGGCACCGGCCTGGGCTTCGGCTGGACCGGAACCCTGTCCACCGGCGACATCGTGCGCTCGTGGATGTCGATGCCCACCGCGCTGTCCGTGGGCGCGGGGCGCGGCGGCGTCTGGCTCGGCCTCGGTGACCACACCCAGGCGATCCTGAGCATCGTGCGACCGTTGGCGCAGCTCATCGCCGGCGTCTACATCATCCGATGGTTGCTGGCCACCCTCGCCGGCCGCATCCACCCGATCGGCGCGCTCGGCATCTCGATGGCGACCATCGTGCTGTTCTCGCCCTTCACCCAGGCCTGGTACCTGCTGTGGGCGGTCATCCCGCTCGCCGCCTGGGCCTCCGACCGCTGGTTCCGCCTCGGCGCCATCGCGTCGTCGGCGCTCATCGCGACCGTGGTGATGCCCACCAGCTCCAACACGACCGGCATCGTGGTCGCCCAGGCACTGCTGGCGGCCATCATGACCGCGGCCGTCCTCACCGCGCTCTTCTTCGAGGAGCGGCCCAAATGGCTGCCCTCGCTCCGGCGCCGCGAGCCCTCCCGATAGGTTGGGAGGCGTGGCTCCCCCCGATCCCGCCGTGACGATCACCGGCCTGCGCAAGGCCTTCGGATCGCTCGTCGCGGTCGACGGAATCGATCTGACGCTGCGCCGCGGAACCGTCCTCGCACTCCTCGGGCCGAACGGGGCCGGCAAGACGACCACCGTCGAGATCTGTGAGGGATTCACCCCGGCCGATGCCGGCACGGTGCGGGTCCTGGGCCTGGACCCCCGCGCGGACAACGACGAACTGCGCACCCGGATCGGCGTCATGCTGCAAGGAGGTGGCGCCTACCCCGGCGCCCGTGCCGCCGAGATGCTGCGGCTGTGCGCCGACTACAGTGCCAATCCGCTCGACCCCGACTGGCTGCTGGAGGTGCTGGGCCTCTCGTCGGTCGCCACCACGCCGTTCCGACGGTTGTCCGGCGGTCAGCAGCAACGACTGTCCCTCGCCTGCGCGATCGTCGGGCGACCCGAACTCGTCTTCCTCGACGAGCCCACCGCGGGCCTGGACGCCCACGCGCGCATCCTCGTCTGGGATTTGATCACCGCGCTGCGGGCCGACGGCGTGAGCGTGCTGCTGACCACGCACATGCTCGATGAGGCCGAACAGCTCGCCGACGACATCGTCATCGTCGACGCCGGACGCGTCGTCGCCGCGGGCACACCCGCCGAACTCACCGCCCGCGACACCGGCGGAATCCGATTCAGCGCCGGCCCCGGCCTACCCGTCGTCGACGCGGCCACCGCGGTCGCCGCCGTCTGCGACGGCGCCACGGTGACCGGCGCCGAGACCGCGCCCGGCGAGTATTCGCTCGACGGCCCGGCCTCGCCCGCCGCCATCGCCGCGCTCGCGCGCTGGTGTGCCGACCACGACGTCCTGCTGACCCAGCTGCGCGTGGACAGCATGAGCCTGCAGGACGTGTTCTTGAGTCTGACCGGCCGGGAGGTCCGCGAATGAGTGCCACCGCCTTCGAGCCCGGCGCCTTCGAGCCCGATCCCCGTCCGGCGCGGATTCCGCACATGATCGCCGCTCAGTCGGCCCTCGAACTGCGGTTGCTGCTGCGCAACGGCGAACAACTGTTGTTGACGATGTTCATCCCGATCACCCTGCTGATCGGGCTGTGCGTGGTACCGCTGGACACCGACGCCGGCGATCACCCGGCGGCGCGGGCACACACCTTCCTGCCGGTCATCCTCGCCGTCGCGATCATGTCGACCGCCTTCACCGGGCAGGCGATCGCCGTCGGCTTCGACCGGCGCTACGGCGCGCTCAAACGCCTGGGGGCGACCGCCATCCCGCGCTGGGGGATCATCGCGGGCAAGTCGATCGCCGTGGTCATCGTCGTGCTGCTCCAGATGGTGCTGCTCTGCGCGATCGCCGCCGGGTTCGGCTGGCGCCCGTCCGTCTCGGGCCTCGGCTTCGCGATCCTCGCCGTCGTCGTGGGCACGGTGACCTTCGCCGCCCTCGGGTTGGCCCTGGGCGGCACGGGCAAGGCGGAGGTCGTGCTGGCGGTCGCCAACCTCGTGTGGTTCGTCCTGGCGGGCATCGGAAGCCTCGTCGTCCTGGGCTCGCGGGTGCCGGCGGCGGCGCGAACCTTCGCCCGCGGCACACCGTCGGGGGCGCTCACCGACGCACTCGCCCAGGCCGACGCCGGCCGCTTGGCCGTCGGGACCCTGGCGGTCCTTCTCGTATGGGCGGTGCTGGGCACCGCGGCGGCGGTGAAGTGGTTCAGGTTCGACTGACGGCGCGCACCCGCGGCCGCATCACCTGGTAGAGGATCGCCGTCTCGGCCACGACCGAGCAGGCGCCCGCGACGTGCAGGACCACGAGCACCGCCGGGACGTTCGTCAGGTACTGCACCAAGCCGATCAACGACTGGGCGAGCACCACCAGCAACACGATCCGCAGACGCCGCACGACCACCGGGTCTTGCACGCCCGCGCGGATCAGGGCGGCGGCCCCGACCACCAACGCCACGAAGACCAGTACCAACAGCCCGTGCACCAGGGTCAACGCCGGGATGCTGGCGTGCAGCCGGTCGATCGCCTTCGGATTGGTCCGATCCCCCGCGTGCGGACCGGCGCCGGTCACGGTGACGCCCGCGGCCAGGGCGAAGGCCAGTGCCACCACGGAGGCGGCCGCCAGATGCCGGGCCGCCGGCGGCGCCGCGTCGACCCGCTCACCGTCGTCGGGCTGTCCGACCTTGACGTAGAGGGTCGCCGCCAGCCACACCATGGCGGTGGAGACGAGCAGGTGGGCGCCGACGATCCACCAGCGCAGGTCGGTGAGGACGGTGATCCCGCCGAGGATGCCCTGGAACAGGGTCGAGGCCGGGAGGATCCAGGCGTAGACCCGGATCTCTCGGCGACGTCGGGCGCGCGTCACCGCCAGCACGATCGCCGCCGCGGTCGTCACGACGATCCACACCGCGATCTGCCGGTTGCCGAACTCGATCGCCTGGTGCCACCACGGCACGTCCTCCGAGGGCAGCGGCAGCAGGGAGTCGTCGTGGCACTTGGGCCACGTCGGACAGCCGAGCCCGGAGGCGGTCACGCGGACCACCGATCCGGTCACCGCGATCAGGGCCTGGGCCAGCAGTGCGGCCAGGGCGATGCGGCGTTGCGCGGTCACCCCGGGCAGGGGCAACAGGTCCACCGCGCGATGCCATGTGCGGACGATCGGATTGCTGGCCACGGCATCCATACTACGAAGCGTCGTAGTGGTGCCGGTCGGTGGGGATGGCGGCCTCAGTCGAGGATCGCGTTGTTGCGCGCCTTGGGGAACCGGCGCTGGCGGGCCACCCAGCCGGCCATCTTGCGCCAGTGCGACGGCGCGACGGTCGCCGAGGAGACCAACTCGCGCGTCCACTCGTCGGAGACGGTGAGGCCCTCGACCGAGTCCACGACCGCCTTGGCGGTCGCCTCGTCGCGCACCACGCGGTCGCCGAGGATGCCGCCGTCGCCGCCGACGAGGGTGATGCGTACGCCCGCGTCGCCGATCGGCTGCAGGATCGCGGTGGCCGAGCCGCCCTCGCGCTGCACGTAGCGGCGGATCGAGCTCACGACCTCACCGGGGGCGGTTGGCGCGGCGGTGTCGGCGGTGGTCGGGGCGGCGTCGGTGCTCATGGGTGTCGATGATACCGGCGCGCGCCGCGGTGTAGAACGGGGACATGCACGCGATTGTCGTCACCGAACACGGCGGACCCGACGTTCTGTCCTGGCGGACCGAGCCGGATCCGGTGACCGGGCCCGGCCGGGTCGTCGTCGACACGAGCGCCGCCGGGGTGAACTTCATCGACACCTATCTGCGCCGCGGACTGTATCCGAGCACTCCCCCGTACATTCCGGGCACCGAGGGGGCCGGGGTGGTCGTCGCGCTCGGCGCCGGAGTCGACGACCTCGCCGTGGGCGACCGCGTCGCGTGGTGCGACGCACCTGCTTCCTACGCCGAGCGGGTGGTCGTCGACGCGGCTCGCGCGGTGCCGCTGCCAGAGGCGATCCCCGACGACACCGCGGCGACGATGCTGTTGCAGGGTTTGACGGCCGACTACCTGCTCGACGGGGCAGCCCACCCCCGGCGCGGCGACACGGTGCTGGTCCACGCCGGCGCCGGCGGCGTCGGGTTGTTTTTGACCCAGTTGGCGGTCGCGGCAGGGATGACCGTGATCAGCACCGTCTCCAGCGACGAGAAGGCGGCACTGTCGCGCGACGCCGGTGCCGCGCACGTGCTGCGCTACGGGCCCGATCTGGCTGCACGCGTTCGCGACCTCACCGGCGGCGCGGGTGTGGCGGTCGCCTACGACGGGGTCGGCAAGGACACGTTCGAGGCCAGTCTGGCGGCCACCGCGGTGCGCGGGACGGTTGTGCTGTTCGGCGCCGCGAGTGGACCGGTGCCGCCCTTCGACCTGCAGCGCCTCAACGGCGCCGGGTCGCTGAGCGTGACCCGACCCACACTGGCGCACTTCATCGCCGATCCCGCCGAGTTCGCCCTGCGGACCGGCCGGTTGGTGACCGCGGTGGCCGACGGGACCGTGCACATCCGCGTGGGGGCCCGATACCCGCTGTGCGACGCCGCGCAGGCACATCGGGACCTGGAGGCTCGGAAGACCACCGGCTCCATCGCCCTCGTCACCTGAGGCGCGTCACAAGTGCGCGCGGATCACACAGGTCTGGTGACCGTCGAACAGTTCACGCAGACGCTCGTGGTGCTCGTCACCCGGCTCGGGCCAATTCCAGAAGGTGACGCCCAGGTTGCCCAGGGCCCACGGTTCACCGTCGACCCACCGCCATTCGTGGGTGCGCAGCGCCGCACCGCACGCCGGACACGGCAGCACGTCCATGCCACTTCCCTGGATCCAGGCGGTGAACACCGGATCGGCCGCCTCGATCCAGGTGGCGGTGTCGAATCGCCGGTCGCACGTCGGACACACGGCCTGCTGACCCGTGTTCTCCACCGGCAGGTGGACCAGCGGGCCGACGCTCACCTCGACGCCGTCGAGCCGCTCGACGAGCACCCACCGACGGACGCGCTCGGCGAGTATCGGTGCGTCGTCGGCGGACACATCGAGGTCGACGAGGATGATCTGCGAGTCGCTCATGCCCGCGGGCTCAGGAGAAGTACGAGGCGATCGTGGGCAGGTGGAACACCGCGTCGATCGCCAGGCCGCAGAAGAGGGCGGCCAGATACTCGTTGGACTGCAGGAAGACCTTCAGCGGCACGACTTCCCTGCCCTGGCGCGTCTGCCGGTACAGCTTCCAGACGCGCTGGGCGAACCACGCACCGACCAGGATCGCGACGGCCGCGTAGACCGCGCCCGCCGCCGGGATGAGGACGAAGGAGGTGATCACGGTCGCGATCGTGTAGATCACCATCTGCCGGGTGACCTGCTCCTCGGTGGCCACCACCGGGAGCATCGGCACACCGGCCGCCTCGTAGTCCTCTCGGTAGCGCATCGCCAGCGCCCAGGTGTGCGGCGGCGTCCAGAAGAAGATCACCAGGAACAGCACCACCGGCTGCCAACTGAGCGAGCCGGTGACCGCGGCCCAGCCGACGAGCGTGGGCATGCACCCCGCCGCGCCTCCCCACACCACGTTCTGCGAGGTGCGGCGCTTGAGGATCAACGTGTAGACGCCGACGTAGAACGCGATGGTGATCATCACCAGCACCGCGGCGAGCAGGTTGGCGAACCGCCACAGGACCAGGAAGGACGCGGCACCGAGGAGGACGCCGAACACCAGCGCGGCGCGCGGGGTGACCGCGTGACGGGCCAACGGACGGCGCTGGGTGCGCTTCATCTTCTGGTCGATGTCGGCGTCGGCGACCATGTTGAGCGTGTTCGCGCTGGCCGCGCCCAGCCAACCGCCGATCAGCGTCGCGCCGATCAAACCGATGTTCACGGTGCCGCGGTCGGCCTGCAACATCACCGGGATGGTCGCGACCAGCAGCAACTCGATCACGCGCGGTTTGGTGAGCGCGATATAGGCGCCCAGGACGTTGCGGATGCGAAGCAGAACCGAATCGGGGGAACCGCCGGTCGAGTGGTCGGCCACCGGGCTGCTGACGCCCGCGCGCTCACTACTCAACTTGCTCACTCCGCTTGTTCGACGACGCTATCGACTCTTCTCCGGGCGATTCGACACCCGGGGCCGCGCTACTACGAAGTGTAGACCCGGCCACACCCCGCACACCGGTGGGTACGGACTAGGCTGAGACGCACCATCCCCATTCGTGCCAGTCCCGCCTCAGCCAGGAGAACGACAACCCGTGGTCCACGCCGACGAGATCGCCAAACTCACCCAGCCCGCCCACCCCTCCGACTGGACCGACCTGGACACCAAGGCGGTCGACACCGCCCGCCTCTTGGCCGCCGACGCGGTGCAGAAGTGCGGCAGCGGGCACCCCGGCACCGCGATGAGCCTGGCGCCGCTGGCCTACACGCTGTTCCAGCGCGTCCTGCGCCATGACCCCACCGACACCGAGTGGGTCGGCCGCGACCGCTTCGTGCTGTCCTGCGGCCACTCCAGCCTGACGCTGTACGTCCAGCTGTACCTGGGCGGTTTCGGCCTCGAACTCGCCGACCTCGAAGCGCTGCGAACGTGGGAGTCGCTCACCCCGGGCCACCCGGAGTACCGCCACACCAAGGGCGTGGAGATCACCACCGGACCACTCGGCCAGGGACTCGCCTCGGCGGTCGGCATGAGCATGGCCTCGCGCCGCGAGCGCGGGCTCTTCGACCCCGATGCGGCCCCGGGCGCCAGCCCCTTCGACCACTACATCTACGTCATCGCCTCCGACGGCGACATCGAGGAGGGGGTGACCAGCGAGGCCAGCTCGCTCGCCGGCACCCAGGAGCTGGGGAACCTGATCGTCTTCTACGACGAGAACCAGATCTCCATCGAGGACAACACCGACATCGCGCTGACCGAGGACGTCGCCGAGCGCTACCGCGCCTACGGCTGGCACGTGCAGACCGTCGACGGCGGCGAGAACGTCACCGGCATCGAGGCGGCGATCGACGCGGCCAAGGCGGTGACCGACCGGCCGTCGCTGATCTGCGTGCGCACCGTCATCGGCTACCCCGCGCCGACGAAGATGAACACCGGCGCCGCCCACGGCGCCGCACTGGGCGCGGACGAGATCGCGGCCACCAAGAAGATCCTCGGGTTCGACCCCGACCTCTCCTTCAACGTCGCCGACGACGTCATCGCGCACACGCGCGGGCTCGTCGACCGCGGCGCACAGGCCCACAAGACGTGGACCGAGGCCTTCGACGCCTGGGCGGCCGCCAACCCTGAGCGCAAGGCGCTGTTCGACCGCCTGCACGCCCAGGAGTTGCCCGACGGCTGGCGCGACGCACTGCCGACGTGGGCGGCCGGCGAGTCGGTCGCCACCCGCAGTGCCTCGGGCAAGGTGCTCGGTGCGCTCGGCCCGGTCCTGCCCGAGCTGTGGGGCGGTTCGGCCGACCTGGCCGGGTCGAACAACACGACGATCGCGGGCGCCGATTCCTTCGGTCCCGCCTCCATCTCCACGTCGACGTGGACCGCCGAGCCCTATGGGCGCACCCTGCACTTCGGCATCCGCGAGCACGCGATGGGCTCGATCCTGTCCGGCATCGTGCTGCACGGACCGACCCGGGCCTACGGCGGCACCTTCCTGCAGTTCGCCGACTACATGCGCCCGGCCGTCCGCCTGGCCGCACTGATGGAGATCGACCCGGTCTACGTGTGGACCCACGACTCCATCGGCCTCGGCGAGGACGGCCCGACCCACCAGCCGATCGAGCACCTTGCCGCATTGCGCGCCATCCCACACCTGGACGTGATCCGACCGGCCGATGCGAATGAGACCGCCCACGCCTGGGCCACCGTGCTGACCCGTCGCACGCACCCCGCCGGGTTGGCGCTGACCCGCCAGAACCTCCCCGTGCTCGAGGGCACGTCCGCCGAGGGCGTCGCCGCGGGCGGCTACGTCCTGGCCGACGCCGAGGGCGGCAAGCCCGACGTGATCCTCATCGGCACCGGGTCCGAGGTTCAGCTGGCCGTGCAGGCGCGCGACGAGCTGGCCAAGGCCGGAATCGCCGCACGGGTCGTCTCGATGCCCTGCGTCGAGTGGTTCGACGAGCAGCCCCAGTCCTACCGCGACTCGGTGCTGCCCCCGCAGGTGCGCGCCCGCGTCGCGGTCGAGGCCGGCATCGCGATGCCGTGGTACCGCTTCGTCGGCGACGCCGGAGAGATCGTGTCCATCGAGCACTACGGCGCCTCCGCCGCCTACGAGGTGCTCTACGAGAAGTTCGGTGTGACCGCCGACGCCGTCGCCGAGGCCGCGAAGCGGTCGGTGGCGAAGACCAAATAGGTAAGCGAGGATTGGACCATGAGCACCAACGAACGCCTGGCACAGCTGAGTGAAGCGGGGGTGTCGGTCTGGCTCGACGACCTCTCGCGCGAACTGTTGCGCAGCGGGAAGCTGGCCGAGCTGATCGCCACTCGATCGGTCGTCGGGGTCACGACGAACCCGTCGATCTTCCAAGCCGCCCTGTCCGACGGCGACAGTTACGCCGACCAGGTGGCGTCGTTGGCCGCCGGGGGTGCCGATGTCGACACGGCGATCCGCACGATCACCACCGACGACGTCCGGGACGCGTGCGACGTCTTCGCGCCGGTCTTCGTCGAATCCGACGGCGTCGACGGCCGGGTGTCGATCGAGGTCGACCCGCGTCTGGCCCACGACACCGACGGCACGGTGGCGCAGGCGATCGAGCTCTGGCAGACCGTCGACCGGCCCAATCTGCTCATCAAGATCCCGGCGACCAAGGCGGGTCTGCCCGCGATCACCCGGGTGCTCGCCGAGGGCATCAGCGTGAACGTGACGCTGATCTTCTCCGTCGAGCGATACGGCGAGGTCATCGAGGCATACCTCGACGGTCTGGATGCCGCGCTCGCCGCCGGCCACGACATCGCCGATCTGCACTCGGTGGCCTCCTTCTTCGTCTCCCGCGTCGACACCGAGGTGGACAAGCGCCTCGAGGCGATCGGGACCGACGAGGCCCTGGCCCTGCGCGGCAAGGCGGCGCTGGCGAACGCGCGCCTGGCGTATGCCCGCTACCTCGAGGTGTTCACCAAGGAGGTCCGCTTCCCGGATCTGGCCGCCCAGGGCGCCCGCACGCAACGGCCGCTGTGGGCCTCCACCGGCACCAAGAACGCCGACTACCCGGACACGCTGTACGTCTCCGAGCTCGTCGCCCCGGACACCGTGAACACGATGCCCGGCAAGACGATGGAGGCCTTCGCCGACCACGGCTGGGTCGACGCCGAATCGATCGTCGGCCAGGAGGGCGCGGCCCGCGAGGTGATGACGCAGGTCGCCGCGGCCGGAGTCGACCTGGACGAGGTGTTCACCGTCCTGGAGGACGAGGGCGTCACCAAGTTCATCGACGCGTGGACCGACCTGCTGGCGGCCACCTCCGAGCAACTCGGCACCAAGGCCTGACGCCCGGTGGCCTCGACACGTCGACCTGCGGCCCATCGCAACCCGCTGCGCGACGAGCACGACAAGCGCCTCCCCCGGATCGCCGGGCCGTGCTCCATGGTGATCTTCGGCGTGACCGGCGACCTGGCGCGCCGCAAGCTGATGCCGGCCATCTACGACCTGGCCAACCGGGGCCTGCTGCCGACCGGGTTCGCGCTCGTCGGCTTCGCCCGCCGTGACTGGGCCGACGAGGACTTCGCACAGATCGTGCACGACGCGGTGCGCGAGAACTCCCGCACCCCGTTCCGCGAGGAGGTGTGGCGCGAGCTGGCCAAGGGCATCCGGTTCGTGGAGGGCTCCTTCGACGACGACGAGGCCTTCGACCGCCTGTCGCAGACGTTGCTCGCACTCGACGAGGTGCGCGGCACCGACGGCAACCACGCCTTCTACCTCTCCATCCCACCGGCGTCCTTCCCCGTCGTCTGCGACCAGCTCAAGCGCTCGCAGCTGGCGCAGCCGCGCGACGGCCGGTGGCGGCGCGTCGTCATCGAGAAGCCGTTCGGTCACGACCTGACGAGCGCCCGCAAGCTCAACGCGGTGGTCAACAGCGTGTTCCCCGAGGACTCGGTGTTCCGCATCGACCACTACCTGGGCAAGGAGACCGTCCAGAACATCCTCGCGCTGCGTTTCGCCAACCAGCTGTTCGACCCGGTGTGGAGCGCCCACTACATCGACCATGTGCAGATCACCATGGCCGAGGACATCGGCCTGGGCGGCCGTGCCGGCTACTACGACGGCATCGGCGCGGCGCGCGACGTCATCCAGAACCACCTGCTCCAACTGCTCGCCCTGGTGGCGATGGAGGAGCCGGTGTCCTTCGCCCCCGCCGAGCTGCAGGCCGAGAAGATCAAGGTGCTCTCGGCCACCCGCAACATCCTTCCGCTGGACGCCAATTCGGCCCGCGGGCAATACGGCCCGGGCTGGCAGGGCAACGAGAAGGTCTGCGGCCTGCTCGACGAGGCGGGCTTCGCCAAGGACTCGACCACCGAGACCTACGCCGCGATCGCCCTCGAGGTCGACACGCGGCGCTGGGCGGGCGTGCCGTTCTACCTGCGCACCGGCAAGCGCCTGGGCCGCCGCGTCACCGAGATCGCCCTCGTCTTCAAGCGGGCGCCGCACCTGCCCTTCGACTCCACGATGACCGCCGAGCTGGGCCAGAACGCCCTGGTGATCCGCGTGCAGCCCGACGAGGGCGTCACGCTGCGCTTCGGTTCCAAGGTCCCCGGCTCGTCGATGGAGGTCCGCGACGTCAACATGGACTTCAGCTACGGCGAGGCGTTCACCGAGTCGTCGCCGGAGGCCTACGAGCGGCTGATCCTGGACGTGCTCCTCGGCGAACCGTCGCTGTTCCCGGTCAACGAGGAGGTCGAGCTGTCCTGGCACATCCTCGACCCGGTCCTCAAGGACTGGGCCAAGAAGGGCAAGCCCGAGACCTACGAGTCGGGGACGTGGGGGCCCACCAGCGCCGACGAGATGCTGGCCCGCACCGGACGCAGCTGGAGGCGACCGTGATCAAGCGACTCGACGACACGTCGACCACCGACGTCTCCAAGCAGCTCGTGCGGATGCGCGACAGCGGTGGTGCGGTCACCCTCGGCCGCGTCCTGACCCTGATCGTCAAGACCGAGCCCGGCGACGACACCGAGGCCGCGATCGCCGCCGCCAACGAGGCCAGTCGCGAGCACCCCTGCCGCGTCATCGTCGCGGCCGCTGCAGACCGCCGCAAGTCGGCCCGACTCGACGCCGAGATCCGCGTCGGCGGGGACGCCGGCGCCTCCGAGGTGGTCGTGCTGCACCTCTACGGCGACCTGGGCGCCCACGCGCACGCGGTCGTGACGCCGTTTCTGCTGCCGGACACCCCGGTGGTGACCTGGTGGCCGGGTACCGCGCCGAAGAACCCCGCCAAGGACCGGCTCGGCGCCCTGGCGGGTCGGCGCATCCTCGACGGCACGAACCGGTTCGACGCGCAGGGGGTACTGGCGCAGCGGTTGCGCAGCTACTCCCCCGGCGACACCGACATCGCCTGGGCCCAGATCACCCCGTGGCGGGCGCTGCTGGCGGCCGCCTTCGACCGGGCCCCGGCCCGCAAGCCGACGCAGGTGCGCGTGAGCGGGCCCGGCCCGTCGGTGGGCCTGGACCTGCTCGCCGGCTGGTTGGCCGAGTGCCTGCGCGTGCCCACCGAACGGCTGACCGGCGACCTGGGGGTCCAGGTCGATTGCGCCGACGGACTGCTCTCGCTGACCGCCGACGGCAACGACACGCTCGTGCGCGACCCGGGACGACCGGATGCGCGCACCCCGTGGCGCGAGCGCACCACCGGCGAGTGTCTCGCCGAGGAGCTGCGCCGATTGGACCCCGACGAGACCTACGCCCGCGCACTGCACGGGACCAAACGACTCCTGCACACCACGAGGTGACACCGATGCCCGCCAGCCCCTCCGTCGAGACCCATGAGTCCGCCGCCGAACTCGTCACGGCCGCCGCGGACCGGCTGGTGGGGGTGATCGCCGACGCCCAGCGCGAGCGGGGGGTCGCCCGCGTCGTCCTCACCGGGGGCAGCAACGGGATCGCCCTGCTGCAGGCCCTCGTCGGCCGGACCGACGAGATCGACTTCCCCGCCCTGCACCTGTACTTCGGCGACGACCGGTTCGTGCCCGCCGACGACGCCGAGCGGAATGTCGGGCAGGCGCGGTCGGCGCTGCTGGACGACCCGGACGCCTCCGGCGCCCAGATCTTCGAGATGGCGGCCAGCGACGGCGCCTTCGGCGACGACATCGAGGCGGCGGCGGCGGACTATCGGGCCACCATCGACGCCCTGGCACCCGGCCCCGACGGCGCGGTCTTCGACGTCCATCTGCTCGGCATGGGCGGCGAGGGCCACATCAACTCGCTGTTCCCGCACACCCCGGCCGTCGCCGAGTCGACGCGGTCCGTGGTCGCGGTGACCGATTCGCCCAAGCCACCCCCGCGGCGCATCACGCTGACGCTCCCGGCGGTCAACTCGGCCCGTCACGTGTGGTTCCTCGTGGCCGGGGCGGACAAGGCCGACGCGGTCGCCGCCGGGGTTCGCGGCGCCGATCCGGCCGACTGGCCGTGTGCCGGAGCGCACGGTCGCACGAGCACCGTCTGGTACCTCGACCGGGCCGCCGCGGCAAAGCTCTGACCCCCGCCCGCACCACCGCCACCGCGCTGTAAGTTGGATCACACCAACCCAACGCAGGAGGCAACTCGCAGTGATCGCATCGACCATGCAGACCGGGCACCTGACCATCGACAAACTCGTCGAGCACAGCCGGCGGACCTTCCGCGAGGCCGGCATCGATACCTGGACCGGTTCTGAACTGCG
Organism: Gordonia sp. (in: high G+C Gram-positive bacteria); assembly: GCF_047606305.1. Classification (GTDB taxonomy): domain Bacteria; phylum Actinomycetota; class Actinomycetes; order Mycobacteriales; family Mycobacteriaceae; genus Gordonia. The sequence continues at coordinate 22,524 of NZ_JASGER010000002.1, forward strand.
GCACATGTCCTACCCCGAGATGGGCGACAAGGCTGCCCAGCTCGCCCACGCACTGGCCAAGCTGGGCGTCGAGCGCGGCGATCGCGTCGCGACCTTCATGTGGAACAACAACGAGCACCAGGTCGCCTACTGCGCCATCCCGGCGATGGGCGCGGTGCTGCACACCCTCAACCTGCGCCTCTCGCCCGAACAGGCCGTCTACATCATCAAGCACGCCGACGACAAGGTGATCATCGTCGACGCCTCGATCGCCCCGATGCTCGCGGCGTACGTCAAGGCGACGCCCAACGTCCGGCACGTCATCGTCGCGAACGGCCCCGCCGACGCCTTCGAGGCACCGGAGGGCATCACGGTCCACTCCTTCGACGACCTGATCGCCGGCGAGTCGACCGAGTACGAATGGCCGGAGATCGACGAGAAGGACGCCGCCGTCATGTGCTACACCTCGGGCACCACCGGTGACCCGAAGGGCGTCGTCTACAGCCACCGCAGCATCTGGCTGCATTCGATGCAGGTCCTCACCAACGACAGCATGGGTCTGGGAAACAAGGATTCGGTGCTGGCCATCGTGCCGATGTTCCACGTCATGTCGTGGGGCCTGCCCTACGCCGGGATGATGGCCGGGCTCACGCTCATCATGCCGGACCGCTTCCTGCAGCCCGAGCCGCTCCTGGCGATCATGGCCGCGGCCAAGCCGACCTTCGCGGCGGCCGTGCCCACCATCTGGCAGGGCGTCGCCGCACAACTCGCCCTCACCCCGCAGGACATCAGCCACCTGCGGGAGGTCGTCGTGGGCGGCGCGGCGGTCCCGCCGTCGATGATCAAGCAGTTCGACGAGTTCGGCACGCGAATCGTGCACGCCTGGGGCATGACGGAGACGTCGCCGCTCGGCTCGGTCGCACACCCGCCGTTCGGCGTCGAGGCCGGCGAGAAGGAGTTCGCCTACCGCGTCACGCAAGGCCGTTTCCCGGCGTCGGTGGAAGCGCGACTCATCGACGACGACGGCAAGGAGGTGGCGTGGGACGGCGAGTCCGCCGGTGAGCTGCAGGTCCGCGGTCCGTGGATCACCGGCGCCTACTACTCGCCGGACGGCCCCGTCGTCGACCCGGACAAGTTCGACGACGGCTGGCTGCGCACCGGCGACGTCGCCTCGATCACGCCCGACGGCTACATGACGATCGTCGACCGGACCAAGGACCTGATCAAGACCGGTGGCGAGTGGATCTCGTCGGTCGAGCTGGAGAACACGATCATGGCCGATCCGGCGGTGACCGAAGCCGCCGTCGTCGCGGTGCCCGACGAGAAGTGGGACGAGCGGCCGTTCGTACTGGCCGTCGTCGCCGACGAGGCCGCCGCCGACCCGGCGAAGCTGCGCGCGCACCTGGCCGAGTCGGTTCCCCGCTGGCAGTTGCCCGAGCGCTGGGCATTCGTCTCCGAGGTGCCGAAGACCTCCGTCGGCAAATTCGACAAGAAGCGCATCCGGGCGGAGTACGCCGACGGCGCGTACGACGTCGTCGAGGTTCGCGACTAGCCGTGCGGGCGCTGAAGCTGGTCGACGCGAACCGCCTCGAGCTGCGCGAGGTGCCGGTGCCCGATCCGGGCCCCGGTCAGGTTCGGGTGCGCATCGCCGGCGCGGGGATCTGCCATTCCGACGTCACGATCATGGCGGCGGGCATGGAGGGGTCCCCGTTCCACGGCATCACCATCGGGCACGAGGGCGCCGGATATCTCGACGCCCTCGGTCCCGGGGTGTCCGGCCTGGTCGAGGGCGGCCCGGTGGTCATCGACCTCATGTGGGCCTGCGGCCACTGCCGCCAATGCGTGCAGGGCCGCTCCAACGCCTGTCAGACCACCGGTACCCGGTGGATGTTCCCGACCACGCCCGGCCTGGGCCCAGATGGGACCATGGCCGAGTACATGATCGTCGGCGAGCGCCACGTGGTCCCGCTCGACGGCGGGACGCTCCCGGCGCTGGACCCCGCGGGGGCCGCCCCGTTGGCCGATGCCGGCGTGACCCCGATGCATGCGATCAACACCGTGCGCGACCGGCTCGACGCCGGGGCCGTCGTTGTCGTCGTCGGACTCGGCGGCCTCGGGCACATGGCGGTGCAGATCCTGCGGGCCGTCGGCGCGGCCCGCATCATCGCCGTCGACGCCAACCCGGCCAAGGTCGCCCAGGCCGAACACCTGGGAGCCGACCTCGCACTGAACGCCGACGACCAGACCGCGGCGCGCATCCTCGAGGAGACCGACGGGTTCGGAGCGGACGTCGTGTTCGATTTCGTCGGCGTCGACGAATCCGTGGCCCTGGCCACCGCCGTCGTCGCGCCCGAGGGGCACTTGCGTCTCGCGGGGCTGGGCGGCGGATCCTTCACGTACGCGCTGAACGGCGTGAACGCCGTGCCCTGGGGCGTCACCGTGCAGACCTCGTACGGCGGCACGCGAACCGATCTGGACGAGGTCGTCGCCCTCGCCCGGCGCGGACTGATCCACGTCGAGACCACGACGTACCCCCTGGACGACTACGCGCGGGCGTTCGCCGATCTGGAGGCCGGCAGCCTGCCCGGCCGCGCCGTCCTCCTGCCCTGAGCGCAGGGTGGTCAAGCCCACTGCACCCGTCCTTGCGCAATACCCCCCTAGGGTATAACTTCGGGGTATGAGCACAGCAACGTACAAAGTCACCGGAATGACCTGCGGGCACTGCGAGGCGTCCGTGCGCGAAGAGGTCGGCGAGATCCCCGGCGTGACCGGCGTGGACGTCAGCGCCGCGACGGGCGACCTCACCGTCACCGCCGACGGCGCCATCGACGACGCCGCGGTCCGCGCCGCCGTCACCGAGGCCGGCTACTCGGCCACCCGCGCCTGAGACCGCCGTGAACGCGCCCGCGCGGCTGTCCCTGTTCGCCGTCGGCCTGCTCGCGGTGTTCGGCGCCGCACTGCTGGTCGGCCGCTACGTGGTCCCCGATCAGTCCAATCGACCCGCCGCCCCCGCGCATGGCGCCCACGGCGGACACGGGGGCCACTCCGACCACGCCATGGGCGGCGGCGACGACGTCTCGCCGCCGGTGTCGGGCACGTCCTCGACCGCGGGCGCCTACGCCCTGACGTCGCTGTCCGGGCCGGCCACCGTCGGCCAGAGCGCGCCGATCACCTTCACCATCACCTCCGGCGACCGTCCGCTCACCGCGTTCACCCCGGCGCACGAGAAGGAGTTGCACCTGATCGTCGTGCGCTCGGACGGGGCCCACTTCGCCCATCTGCACCCGACGCGCGACTCGGCCGGCGCCTGGAGCACCGCATGGACACCCCCCGCCGCCGGCGCCTACCGCGTGTTCGCCGACTTCGTCCCGGGCGACCGCGCCGGCGACGAGCCGGTCGTCCTGTCCAGCACTCTCGAGGTCGGCGGTGATTTCGCGCCCGTGGTCCCCGTGCTGAACCGTACGAGCACGGTCGACGGCTTAACCGTCACCCTCGACGGCACCCTGGCGCACGGCGGGTCGTCGACGCTCACCGCCCAGATCCGCCGCAATGGTCGGCCCGTGGCGCTGCAGCCGTATCTGGGGGCCCTCGGCCACCTGGTCCTGCTCCGGGCGGGCGACCTCGCCTACAACCACGTGCACCCGCTGGCGGGCACCGGCTCGGACGTCCCCTTCGCCGCGACCGCCCCGTCGGCCGGCCGCTACCTCGCCTACCTCGACTTCCAGGTCGACGGCACCGTGCACACCGCACCCTTCGTCCTCGACGCGCAGCACTGACCGGAGGCACCATGACCACCGCCCCGAAGAGCGACACGACGACGATCGACTTGGCGATCGGCGGCATGACCTGCGCCTCCTGCGCCAACCGGATCGAGCGCAAGCTCAACAAGCTCGACGGCGTCGACGCCGAGGTCAACTATGCGACCGAGACCGCCCACGTCCGGGCACCCGCCGGAATCGACCCCACGACGCTGATCACCGAGGTGGAGAACGCTGGTTACACCGCCGAGCTGCCCACTCCGCCCGGCGCCGACTCCACGCCCGTCGAGGACGCCGGCGACGCGGAGTTGCGCGGTCTGCGCCAACGGCTGATCGGCGCGGTCGTGCTGTCCGTGCCGGTCATCGTCCTGTCGATGGTGCCCGCCTGGCAGTTCGACTACTGGCAGTGGCTCTGTCTGACACTCGCCGCCCCCGTGGTCGTGTGGGCCGGCTGGCCGCTGCACCGCGCCGCGTGGATCAACCTGCGCCACGGCGCGGCGACCATGGACACCCTCGTTTCGGTGGGCACCCTGTCGGCCTTCCTGTGGTCGCTGTACGCACTGTTCCTCGGCACCGCCGGCGAGAAGGGCCTGCGCCACCCGTTCGCGCTCACCATCGAGCGCGGTGACGCCACCTCCCACATCTACCTGGAGGCGGCGGCCGGGGTGATCATGTTCATCCTCGCGGGCCGGTACTTCGAGAAGCGCGCCAAGCGCGATGCCGGGGCCGCGATGCGCGCACTTCTCGACCTGGGCGCCAAGGACGTGGCGGTGCTGCGCGACGGATCCGAGACGCGCATCCCGATCGACGACCTCCGCGTCGGGGACGAGTTCGTCGTCCGGCCGGGCGAGAAGGTCGCCACCGACGGCGTCGTCGTCAGCGGGACGTCGGCGGTCGACGAGTCGATGCTCACCGGCGAATCGGTGCCGGTCGAGGTCGGCCCGGACTCCGCGGTCACCGGCGCCACGGTCAACGCGGGCGGCCGACTGGTCGTGCGCGCCACCCGCGTCGGCGATGCCACCACCCTGGCGGGCATGGCGCGGTTGGTCACCCGGGCGCAGTCGGGGAAAGCGCCGGTCGCCCGACTGGCCGACCGGATCGCCGGCGTTTTCGTCCCCATCGTGATCGCGATCGCCGTGGCCACGCTCGGGGTGTGGCTGGGCGCCGGGGCCGGGGCGACGGCCGCCTTCACCGCCGCGGTGTCGGTGCTGATCATCGCCTGCCCGTGCGCCCTCGGCCTGGCCACCCCGATCGCCCTGCTCGTGGGCACCGGTCGCGGTGCACAACTGGGGATCCTCATCAAGGGCCCCGAAGTCCTCGAATCCACCCGGCAGATCGACACGATCGTCATGGACAAGACCGGCACGGTCACCACCGGCGACATGACTCTGGTCGACGTCCTGCCCGCCGACGGCACCACGCGTGCCGACCTGCTCCGCATCGCCGGCGCGGTGGAGAACGCCTCGGAACATCCGATCGGCGCAGCCATCGCCCGATCCGCGCGCGAGGAGGTCGGCGACCTGCCGGTCCCCGAGGGATTCGCCAACATCGACGGCAGCGGCGTCCAGGGCGTCGTGGACGGCCGAGCCGTCGTGATCGGCCGTCCGGCGCTGCTCGCCGACTGGTCGATCACGCTTCCCGACGACCTCGCCGAGCAATTCCGCGCCGCACAGAACCGCGGCCACACCGTCGTGGCGGTGGGTGTCGACGGCAAGCCCGCCGGCCTGCTGGGCGTCGCCGACTCGGTCAAGCCGACCAGTGCCGAGGCCGTCCGGCAGCTCAAAGACCTGGGCCTGTCCCCGATCCTGCTGACCGGCGACAATGCGGCGGTCGCGCGGACGGTCGGCGCGGACATCGGCGTCGACGACGTGATCGCCGAGGTGAAGCCGGCCGAGAAGGTCGCCACCATCGCCGACCTGCAATCCGCGGGCAAGGTTGTGGCCATGGTCGGCGACGGCGTCAACGACGCGGCCGCACTGGCCCAGGCCGACCTGGGCCTGGCAATGGGTGCCGGCACCGACGTGGCGATCGAGGCCTCCGACATCACGCTCGTCAACGACGACCTGCGGGGCGCACCGAAGGCCATCGAGCTGTCCCGCGCGACGCTGCGGACCATCAAGACGAACCTGTTCTGGGCCTTCGCCTACAACGTCGCCGCGATCCCGCTCGCCGCACTCGGCCTGCTCAACCCGATGCTCGCGGGCGCCGCCATGGCCTTCTCGAGCGTCTTCGTCGTGGCCAACAGCCTGCGGCTGCGCCGCTTCAAGGGCTGAGCCCGGCGGCCCCGGCTCACGCGCCGAGGATCTCGCGCACCCGCGGCATCACCCGCGTCGCGTACAGCTCGATGCTGTGCATCAGCTTCTCGTGCGCCATCGGCCCCGAGGCGTACTTGAAGTCGAATCGGGTCAGACCCAACGCCGTGGCGGTGTCGGCGATGCGCCGCGCCACGGTCTCCGGCGAGCCGACGTATTGCGATCCGCTGCGCGCCTCCGCGACGAGCTTGTCCTTCGTCGCCGGCGGCCACCCCCGTTCACGGCCGATGCGGTCGTTCATCGCCCGGTAGTGCGGCCAGTACTCGTCGAGGGCCTGCTCGTCTGTGTCGGCGATGTGCCCGGGCGAGTGGACGCCCAACGGCAACCGCGCGGTCTGCCCCGTCTCGGGCGCGAGCTGGACCTGGGCGCGCCGGTAGAGGTCGACGTACTGGGTGAACCGACCGGGCGCCCCACCGATGATCGCCAGCATCATCGGGATCTGGTGGGTCACCGACCGCACGACCGACTCGGGGCTGCCGCCGACGCCGATCCACGCGGTGAGCCGACCCGACTCGGTCTTGGGATAGACCTGTTGGTCCTGCAGGGCCGTCCGATGGCGACCCGACCAGGTCACGGGTCGTTCGGTGAGGAGCCGGGCGAACAGGTCGAGCTTCTCCTCGAAGAGCATCTCGTAGTCGGCCAGGTCGAATCCGAAGAGCGGGAAGGACTCGGTGAACGATCCGCGGCCGAGGATCACCTCGGCGCGCCCCCGCGACACCGCGTCCAGCGTGGCGAAGCGCTCGTAGACGCGCACCGGGTCGTCGGAGCTGAGGACCGTGACCGCGGTGCCCAACCGGATCCGCGAGGTCTGCCCGGCGATCGCCGCCAGGACCACGTCGGGCGCGCTGATCGCATAGTCGTCGCGGTGGTGCTCGCCGAGCCCGATCACGTCGACGCCGAGTTCGTCGGCCAGCACCGCCTCCGCGACGACGTCGCGGATCACCTCGGCGCCGCTGCGCCGGCGGCCGTCCTGCCCGGTGCTCATGTCGCCGAAGGTGTCCAGGCCCAGTTCGATGTCCGGACCGGCGACGATGGCCGGGTCGAACGGAGCGTCGGCCATGTCAGCCCCCGATGATGATCGTCGGGACGGCGAGGCGGTCGTCGCGCACGGTGAACACACGGGTGCCGCGCTTGTGGCCGTCGCGGATGGGGCTGAGCGCCACCCCGTCGGAGGTGAGCCGTGCATGGGTGGCGTCGACGTCGGAGCTGGCCCAGGCCAGGCCCCACAGGGCGATGCGGTCGTCGGGCGCATCCCCGACCAGAACCTCGACGATCGTCCCGCCGCCGCGCAGGAAGAGTTGATGGACGCCGCCCATCGCGGGCACGGAGATCTGCTGCTCGAGGCGGAAGTCGAAGCGCAGGGTCGCACCGAAGAGGGCCAATGCGGCGTCACGCGAACGACTGGTCATCACCACGTGGTCGAGCGAGCCGATGTCGGCGGTGGCAGGCATCTCGGCCGTGCCGACCGCGGCCGCATCGACGACGCCGACCGGCGCCTCACCGGCGACTGCGATGCGCGCATCCGCGATGCCCGGGCCGGGCTCGACCGCTAGTCCACGTCGCCCCAACAGCACGGTGGCGGTGTCGAAGGGATCGGCTGCCGCGGTGTCGACCAGGTCTGTCGCCGGAACGAGCAGCCGGGGAGGCCCGTCGCCGCCGCGCACCACCAGCAGGGTGGAGCCGACGCGCCACTCATGGTCGTCGCCGGATCGGCGGCCCGGCCCCAGGAGGCCCTCGTAGGCCTCGATTGCGGCGGTGGCCGACGGGGTCGACACGACCACCGCGGCGGACACCCCCGTCGCGGACGTCACTGCGGGCGACCGAGCTTTTCGCCGAGGTCGCGGACCTCCTTGGGCAACACGAAGATCCCCTCGGCCTCGGCACACAGGCCGTCCGGGGTTTCGATGTGGCCGACCGCGAACGTCTTCACGCCCTCCACCCTATCGACATGGGCCTGCGCCCGGATCGGCCCGAGCCGCGTGCCCTTGCGGTAGCGCACGGTGAGTGTGCCGGTCATGCCCGGGACGCCGGCGTGATCGGCGGCCGCACCGAGGACCTGGTCGAGGAACAGCGCGACGATTCCCCCGTGGACGAGTCCGGGCGGCCCCTCGTAGGCGGGCCCGATCTCGGCCTCGGCCCAGGCGACGCCGTCGTCGTGGCGCACCGTCAGCGGCGGGGCGATCGGGTTGCGCAACCCGACGGCCGCGTTGCCCCACGATCGCCGCGAGCCGTCGGTGTTCCACCGCACCCCGAACGGCCCGGGCATCCGCTTGGCGTCGAGCAGCGCGGCGGCCTCGTCGATCAGGGCGCGCGCCCGGTTGATGTCGTCGGGATCGACATCGGTCATCACGGTGGATTCGATCAGCGCGCGCACCGATTGGGTCAGCGGCCCGAACAACGCCGCCTCGGCCTCGATCTCCTCGGGCGTCTTCGCGTCCGCCGTGTGCCCGTCGAATACCGACATCGTGCCTCACAATCGCCAGGTGGCCGTCCACACCTCGCGACGGCCATTTCTAGAACACGTTACAACTCTCCGGCCGCCGGTCCGGCTTATCCGCGAGCCGCGTCGCGGGTAGCGTTGTCACCCATGACGTACGTGCAGGAATGGAAGGCCTTCGACGTCGCCGTCGCGGACCAGATCGCCGAGGTGACCCTCATCGGCCCGGGCAAGGGCAACGCCATGGGGCCGGACTTCTGGAGTGAGCTGGTGCCGTTGTTCGGCGCCCTGGACACCGATCCCGAGGTCCGCGCCGTCGTCCTCGCCGGCGCGGGCAAGAACTTCTCCTTCGGACTGGACCTGCCGGCGATGGCGGCGGACTTCGGCAAGGTGCTGGCCGATGACGCCAAGGCCGGACCGCGCACCGAGTTCCACGACACGATCAAGCGCATGCAAGCCGGGATCAACGCCGTCGCCGACTGCCGCAAACCGGTGATCGCCGCGGTCTCCGGCTGGTGCATCGGCGGTGGCGTCGACCTGATCACCGCCGCCGACATCCGATACGCCGGTGCCGACGCGAAGTTCTCGGTGCGCGAGGTGCGGGTCGCGATCGTGGCCGACATGGGATCACTCGCCCGCCTCGGCGGCATCATCGGCGAGGGCCACGTCCGCGAACTGGCGTTGACCGGCAAGGACATCGACGCCCGGCGAGCCGAGCAGATCGGCTTGGTCAACGACGTGTTCGATGACGCCGAGTCGGTCCTCGCCGCGGCCCGGGCCACCGCCCGGGAGATCGCCGACCTGCCGCCCCTGGTCGTCCAGGGAACCAAGACGGTGCTCGACCACACCCGGCGCGCCCAGGTGGAGGATTCGCTGCGCTACGTCGCCGCCTGGAATGCCGCCTTCCTGCCCAGCGAGGATCTCACCGAGGCGATCTCGGCGGTCTTCGAGAAGCGCCCGCCCACGTTCCGGGGGCGTTGACGTGACCCGCGCCAGAATCGCCGTCGACTGCGGGCAGACCGGTGCCCGCGTCCGCATCACCGAGCCGGGCGGCGACGAACCCGCCATCGTGAAGCTTCCCGGGGTCCGCACCGATCACCCGGTCGTGCCGCAGGTCGCCGAGATCGTCGAGCACGCGCTCAACGGGCGGAGCCTGCCGGGGGCGGAGTTGGCCGCCGGGGTCTCCGGACTGACGCCGGGCGCCACCCGCCCCGACGAGCTGCTCGTCGCCTGCGCGGCACTCGGCGTCACCCGGGTGGCGCTGGCCCACGACTCGGCCACATCCTTCCTGGCGGCCAACCGGCTCGAGGCCGGCGCGGTCGTCGCCGCCGGCACCGGCGTGGTCACCCTCGGCTCCGGCGCCCGGACCGCGAAGGTCGACGGTTGGGGCATGTTCGGCGACGCCGGCAGCGGGTATTGGATCGGCCGGGCCGGCGTCGAGGCCGCGCTGCGCGCCTTCGACGGTCGGGGCGCGGCAACATCGCTCACCGGGTTGGCCGAGGCCGAGTTCGGCCCGCTGCCCGAGATCTACATGGTCGTCCAGGCCGATCCGCTGCGCGTGCGCCGCACCGCCGGATTCGCCAAGGTCGTGGCCTCGGCGGCCGACGCCGGCGACGAGGTGGCCCGTGGCATCCTCGACGACGCGGCCGCCGAGTTGGCTACCTCCGTCGACGCCGCGCTGCGCGGTGCGGGCTGGCGCTCCGGCGACCCCTGGCGGGTCAGCTGGATGGGCAAGGTCATCACCACCAACCCGCGGTTGCAGGCGCGTTTCCGCGACCTGGTCGCGCGCGCCCATCCCGGGGTGAGGACCGCAGAGCCCTACGGCATCCCCCTCGACGGCGCTTCGCTGCTCCTCGACCTCCCCGAGGACCACCCCGTCAAGGCACTCGTCGCCTACGCCGGCTCCTAGTCGGCGGCGCCGCCCACCCGATCGGCGAGCACGTCGGCCAGGGTCTTGGCGAACGCGGCCGGGTCGGCGAGTTCGCCACCCTCGGCGAGGAGCGCCAACCCGTACAGCAGCTGCGCCGTCGGTACGAGCGCGTCTCGCCCCTTCTCGTCGGCGATCGCCGTGTTCAGCCCGGCGACGAGCGGATGGTCCGGGTTGAGCTCGAGGGCCCGTTTGACGTGCGGCACCGGCTGCCCGGACGCCCGGTAGAGCTTCTCCAACTGCGGCGACATCGAGTACTCGTCACCGACCAGGCACGCGGCCGAGTCGGTGAGGCGGCCCGAGAGTCGCGCCTCGGTGATGTCCTCGCCCAGCGTCTGCCCCAGCCAGGCGAGCAGGTCGGCGTATTCGGCGGACTTCTTCTCCAACTCGGCGGCCGCAGCAGACTTCTCCTCCTCGCCGTCGGCGGCGTCCAGATCGACGCCGCCCTTGGCGATGGAGACGAAGCGGTGACCGTCGAATTCGCCGACCGCCTCCACCCACATCTCGTCGACCGGATCCGACAGGGTGAGGACCTCGATGCCCCTGGCGGCGAAGGCCTCCATGTGCGGGGAGTTGCGGATCTGCTGCTGCGACTCGCCGGTCATGTAGTAGATCGCCTCCTGGCCGGGCTTCATCCGGCCGATGTACTCGGCGATCGGGGTCAGAGAGTCGTCGGCGTCCTCGGAGGTGTGGGTCGAGGCGAACACCGAGGCCTTGAGGATCGCCTCGCGATTGTCGGGGTCGTTGACCAGGCCCTCCTTGAAGACGCGGCCGAAGTTCACCCAAAACGTCCGGTAGTCGTCGGGGCGGGAGGACCGCAGGTCGGCGACCGTGCCGATGACCTTCTTGGTGAGGCGACGCCGGATCGCGCGGATCTGCCGGTCCTGCTGCAGGATCTCCCGGGAGACGTTGAGCGAGAGATCGGCGGCATCGACGACACCGGTCACGAAGCGCAGGTACTCCGGCAGCAGGTCGGCGTCGTCCATGATGAACACGCGCTTGACGTAGAGGTGGATCCCACCGCGCTGCTGCGGGGCGAACAGGTCCATCGGCGGCTGTGTCGGCAGGAACAGCAGCGCCTCGTATTCGAAGGTGCCCTCGGCCTTGACCGAGATCACCTCGAGCGGGGCGTCCCAGGCGTGGCCGACATGACGGTAGAACGTGGCGTACTCCTCGTCGGAGACCTCGTCCCGGGGCCGGGCCCACAGGGCCTTGCCCGAGTTCAGGGTCTCCCACTGGGCGGTCCCGTCCTCGCCGGCCGCGCCGCGCATCTGGATCGGCCAGCTGATGAAGTCCGAGTAGCGCTTCACCAACGCCCGCAGCTGGGCCGGATCGGCGTAGTCGTGCAGATGGTCCTCGGTGTCCACGGGCTTCAGGTGCAGCGTCACGCTGGTGCCCTGCGGGGCGTCGTCGACGGTCTCCAAGGTGTAGGTGCCGTCGCCGGTCGACTCCCATTTCGTGCCCGCGCTCTGCCCCGCCTTGCGTGTGACGAGGGTGACCTTGTCGGCCACCATGAACGTCGAGTAGAAGCCGATGCCGAACTGTCCGATCAGCGCGTCGGAGGCCGCCGCGTCCTTCGCCTCGGCGAGCCGCTGTCGAAGTTCGCCGGTGCCCGACTTGGCGAGTGTGCCAATCAGCTCGACGACCTCCTCGCGCGACATGCCGATCCCATTGTCGGCGACGACGAGTGTGCGGTCCTCGCCCGCCACCTCCGGCGTGAGCGTGATGCGCAGGTCGCCGGTGTCGACGTCGAGATCCTTGTCCCGCAGCGACTCCAGGCGCAACTTGTCGAGGGCGTCCGAGGAGTTGGAGATCAGCTCGCGCAGGAAGCTGTCCTTGTTCGAGTAGACCGAGTGCACCATCAGGTCGAGCAACTGGCGCGTCTGCGCCTGGAACTCCCTCGTCTCGGGCTGCGCGTCGGGTCGGGCGTGGGCCATGGGGCGGACTCTCCTTTCCGGCCCTCGCAGACGGAGGGCCTCGCACGGGTTTCGCGGCACATTCTATGCCTGCCTATGCTGGGGTTATGCCCCTGCCGCCCCCGCGTGTGCTGTGCGTCCAAGCCCATCCCGACGACGAGACGATCTGGACCGGCGGGACGATGGCCCTGCTGGCCGCGACGGGTGCGGTCGTCGACGTCGTGACCACCACGTGGGCACCGGGGAAGCCGCGCCACGCCGAGCTGGTGGACGCGCTGCGCACCCTGGGCCTGCCGCGCGCACCGATCATGCTCGGCTACGCCGACGGCGGGGTCGCCGAATCCTCGACGCGCCCGCCGCTCACCGCCGCGCCGTTCGACGAGCAGGTCACCGAACTCACCGCGCACATCCGCGCACTGCGGCCCGATCTGGTCCTCACCACCGACGCGTTCGGCATCTACGGTCACCCCGACCACATCCACACCCACCGTCTCTGCCTGGCTGCGGCAGAGGCGGCCGCCGAACCACACCTCTACCCGGAGGCCGGTGAGCCGTGGCAGGTGTCCTCGGTCTACCTGGTCACCGTGAGCAGCTCCCGGTCCGGTCGGGCGTGGGAGGAGGTGATGGCCGCACGCGGCCAGGCCGATCCAGACCCGGCGTTCTCCTTCGGCAGTCCGGACGACCGGATCGACGTGGTGGTCGATGTTCGCGAGGTTCTCGACGTGAAGTGGCGCGCCCTGCAGGCGCACCGCACCGAGTTCGAGCGCAGCCGCACGCTGCGCGCCATCCGCGCACTGGACGAGCCGGTGCGCGAAGCACTGCTCGGCTGGGAGTGCTATCTGCGGCGCGATCTGACCGCGGGCGGTCGGGCACTGCTGCCCTGACGGTCGCCGCGCAAGCGGACGACGAGGATCACCGCGACGATCGTCACCGCCGCGAGGATGCCGCCGCCCAGTAGCGGTGCACGCGGGCCGAACACCTGCGCCAGCCAGCCCATCAGCGGAGCGCCGATCGGCGTGCCGCCCATCATCACCATCGCGTACAGGGCCATCACGCGCCCGCGCAGCTCCGGATCGGCGGTGGTCTGTACGAACATGTTGGTGGCCGTCATCGTCAACAGGCCGGCGAGCCCGACCACCGGCAGCAAGCCGAGATACGCGGGATAGTCCGGCATGAACCCCAACACGCAGAGCAGCGCGGTGAACACCAGCGCCGCGCCGACGACGTAGCGCAGCGGCGGCGCCGCCAACCGTCGGGCGGCGATGAGCGCACCGGCGAGGGAGCCGATCCCCATGACCGACCCCGCCCAGCCGTAGGCCCGTGCGCCCAGGCCGAACTCCTTGCTCACCATCACCGCATTGGTCAGTTGGAAGTTCAGGGCGAAGGTGCCCACGGCGAAGCCGACGCCCAGCGCGATGAGCAGCTCCGGCCGCGCCGCCACGTAGCGGAACCCCTCGCGCACCTGCCCCTTGGCCCGCGACACCGGTGTCGTCCGGTCCAACTCGTCGGGCCGCAGGAGCATCAACGCGATCAGCATCGCGCCGTAGCTGACCGCGTTGGTGAGAATCGCCCAGCCGCTCCCCCACGCCGCGATGACCAGGCCGGCGACGCCCGGGCCGATGAGACGGGCGGCGTTGAACGAGGCGCTGTTGAGGCCGATCGCATTGGTGAGGTTGCCCCGACCGGCCACCTCGGTGACGAAGGCCTGGCGGGCGGGGACGTCCACCGCCGAACCGATGCCGAAGACGAGCGCCACCAGGTAGACGTGCCAGGTGTGCGCATGGCCGCTGATCGTCAGCACGCCGAGCACCAGGGCGCACACGGCCATCCAGGTCTGGGTCAGCGCCAGCAGGTGGCGTTTGTCCATCCGGTCGGCCAGCAGGCCGCCGAAGGGCGACAGGAGCAGCGCCGGCAGGAACTGCAGCGCAGTGGTGACGCCCACTGCCACCGCCGATCCGTGGGACAGCTCCAGGACGAGCCAGTCCTGGGCCACGCGCTGGATCCACGTGCCGATGTTCGACACCAGTGCGCCGGTGAAGTAGATGCGGTAATTGCGGTGCGACAACGAGGCGAACATCCTCGAATCGCGCAACGCCATGTCATCCACGCTACTCGCGGTGCGATCATCGGCGCCGCCGCCAGGTGCCCGTGCGAGACTGTCAGCCATGGCCTCCCTGATGCTGCTCGACGGCGCCAGCCTCTGGTTCCGGTCCTTCTACGCGATCCCGGAGAAGGTGACCGCCCCCGACGGTCGGCCGGTCAACGCGCTGCGCGGCTTTCTGGACACGATCTCCTCGCTGGTGACCGCGCACCGCCCGACCCGTCTGGTGGTGTGCCTGGACCTGGATTGGCGACCGAGGTTCCGCACCGACTTGATCCCGTCGTACAAGGCGCACCGGGTGGCTGACGAGTCCGTCGACGGCGATGTCGAGGAGGTTCCGGACGCGCTGACCCCGCAGGTCGAGATGATCCTCGCCGCGCTCGCCTGCGCCGGCATCGCCACCGCCGGCGCCCGGGGCTGCGAGGCCGACGATGTGATCGGCACCCTCGCGGCCCGCGAGCGCTCCGACCCGGTCCTCGTGGTCAGCGGGGATCGCGATCTCCTGCAGGTGGTCGCCGACGAGCCGGTGCCGGTGCGGGTGCTGTACGTCGGGCAGGGATTGGCCAAGGCCCTGCTGATGGGTCCGCAGGAGGTCGCCGACAAGTACGCACTGTCCCCCGGCCGTGCCGGCACCGACTACGCGGAGATGGCGATCCTGCGCGGAGATCCCTCCGACGGCCTGCCGGGGGTGCCCGGAATCGGTGAGAAGACCGCCGCGAGACTGCTCGTCGACTACGGCAGCCTCGACGCGATCGAGGCGGCGGCCGCCGAGGACGGCTCGGCGTTGAAACCGCGGCCGCGCGCCGCCCTGCTCGAGTCGGCCGACTATCTGCGCGCCGCGCGGACCGTCGTGTTCGTCAAGGGGGACGCCGACGTCATCGGGGACGACGACGATCGGCTGCCCACCGCTCCGAAGGATCCGGCCGGGCTCGAGCGACTCGCCGCCGAACTGGGCGTCGAATCCGCCGTGGCGCGGCTGCGCACCGCACTCGGCTGGGGTTGAGCCCGCGTCAGCTGGGCGCGCCGACCTCGAATCCGCCCTTGCTGTCCAGGAAGGTGACGGTGACCCGCTGGCGCCGACCGTCGATGCTCACGGTGCAGGTGAAGGACTCGCCCTTCTTGACCTTCTGACCCGACGGACAGCTGACGTTGGACACGTTCTGCACCTGGTAGTCGGAGGTCAGGATCTTGGCGACCCCCTTCTCCGCGCCCGACTCGGACAGGGTCCGCGGCGCCCACCCCGGCCACAGGAAGGCCGTGACGGCCAACAGGCCGACGAGCACCACGAGACCGATGCCGGAGAACAGCAGTGCCTTCAGCGCCCCCGAGGAGCCGCCAGACGGTGCGCCGGGGGCACCCGGATAGGGCTGGCCGGCGAAGGGCGGCTGCCCCTGCTGCGGGTACTGACCCGGCTGACCGAACGGCTGTCCGGGCTGGCCGGGTTGGACCGGCTGGCCGGGCTGGGCCGCGGTCGGCGGGACGGCGCCGGGCGGCACCGGGTAGCCGGGCTGCGGGGCCGCCGGGAACTGGGGAGAGGCCGCGGTGCCCGGCACCGGGTACTGGTACTGCTGCTGAGGAGCCGCCGGCGACTCGACCGCCTGCGTCACTTCCTCGCTCGGATCGGTGGTCGCGTCCGACTCCGGCTTCTGCGGCTCGGTCATGGCATCCTCCCTAGGGTCACGGCGCACACCGGCGAACTGCGGCGGCGGACGGCCCCCAACCTACCGCACATCAACCGATCTCGACGGCGACCACTCCGCGGCGGATCGCACCGATGGCGCGAACCGCGGTCCGCCCCACCCGGTCTCCGGATCCGGCGCATCCCGCGATCTGGTCCAACAGGTCGATGACCTGGCGATTCCACCGGACGAAGTCGCCCGGCGACAACAGCTGGCCGGCGTCGCCGGCCGCCATCAACGACTCGGCCAATGACCGACCCGACGCCCACATCGACACGGCCACGGAGAAGCCAGTGTCGGGTTCCCGGGTGGGTGTGACACCGTGACGCGTCTCCACTCCCACCAGGTCCCGCCAGATGCGACCCGTGTCCGCCAACGCGCCGCGAAGCGCACTCGACCCCGGCATGCGATCGGCCGCGGCGGCCGAGTCCCGGCGGGAGGTGTACACGAGACTGGCCACGACGGCCGACAGCTCGTCGGCGGACAGGTCCTCCCACACGCCTTCGCGCAGGCACTCGCTGACCAGCAGGTCGCTCTCGCTGTAGATCGACCGCAGGCGCAGCCCGACCTCGGTGACCGTCAGGTCACCGTCGTCGGTGCGGGCCAGGTAGCCGAGTTCGACGAGGACGGCGACGACCTTGTCGAAGGTCGTGCTCAGCTCCGAGGTGCGTTGGGAGATTTCGGCCTCGAGCGCGCGGACCTCGCGCAGCAGCCGGTTCCGCTTCTCTGCCAGGCGGACCAGGTCGTCGACGTCGGTGGCCGTGTGCGCCGGGTGCTCGCGCAGGATCGACCGGAGTTCGGCCAATTCGGCGTCGTCGGCGGCCGCCGCCCGCTTGCGCTGCTTGCCCTTTGGCAGGGTGACGCCGGTAGCGCGCAGTGCCGACGCCAGGTCCCGGCGACCGCGCCCGGTCCGACGGTCGACCTGACGGGCCAGGCGCATGTTGCCCAGCACGGCCGGCGGGTTGAGGAAATCGCGCGTCCCCACCCGTCCGCACCAACCGTCCTGCGCCAGCACCATCGGCTTGGGGTCCACGACGTCCTCGGCGGTCTCGACGACGACGGCGACACCGCGGTGGCGGTTGCCGTAGAGGCCGATGATCTGGCCCCGCTTGAGGTTCGCCAGATCCTCGGCCACCTCCAGTTGGGCGCCTTCGCGCCGGGCGAACTTGAGGTCGCGCTCGCGGCGCCGGATGTCCTCGCGCAGTTCCATGTAGCCGGTGAAGCCGCGGTACCGCTCGTCTCCCGCCGCGTCATCGTCGATGCCGCGTCGTCGGGCCTCGCGCGACAGTTCCCCGTCGACCTTGCGCAGCTCGTGGCGCCGCGCGTCGAGTTTGCGCGCGCGGCCCACCACCGAACGGTCCGCCTGGAACTGCGCGAACGACCGCAGGAGCAGCTCCCGCGCCCCGGCGAGCCCGAGGCGCTCGATCAGGTTGACCGCCATGTTGTACTCCGGCGCGAACGAGCTGCGCAGCGCGAACGTGCGCGCTCCCGCCAGACCGGCCACCTCGGCGACCTGCAGCTGCGGGGTCCACACGACGACGGCGTGTCCCTCGGTGTCGATGCCGCGCCGACCCGCGCGTCCGGTCAGCTGGGTGAACTCCCCCGGCGTCAGGTCGACGTGGGCCTCGCCGTTGTACTTGACGAGGCGTTCGAGGACCACCGACCGGGCCGGCATGTTGATGCCCAGTGCCAGGGTCTCGGTGGCGAACACCATGCGCACCAGACCGCGGACGAACAGTTCCTCCACCGCGTGCCGGAAGGTCGGCAGGAGCCCGGCGTGGTGGGCGGCGAAACCGCGGCTGATGCCCAGCCGCCACTGATCGGCGCCCAGTACGTCGGCGTCGACCGGGGACAACTCGGCGAGGTGGCGGTCGGCGATCTCGAGAGCCTGTTCGCGCTGCTCGTCGTCGAGCAGGTTGATGCCCGAGCGGATGCACTGGTGCAGCGCCCCGTCGCATCCCGCACGGGAGAAGATGAAGTCGATCGCCGGGAGCAGGCCGTCCCGGTCGAGGCGGGTGACCATCTCCGGCCGGGACACCGGTCGCGTGCCCCCGCCGCGCCGCGGACCCCCGCGTCCCCGGTGCCGGCCGCCCGCCCGCCGGCCCCGTCCGTGG
>NZ_JASGER010000003.1:0-19175 GCF_047606305.1 Gordonia sp. (in: high G+C Gram-positive bacteria)
CGACGGGCCGCCCGCCGGGTCGGCCAGCATCGGCAACCGCTCGCCGCCGGCGTCGAGGGCGCGCGCCATCTCGCGCACCGTCCGGTGGGTGAAGATGTCGCGCGGGGTCAGCGTCAGGCCGCTGCCGCGCGCCGCCGACGCCAGCTGGATCGACATGATCGAGTCGCCGCCGAGCGCGAAGAAGGAATCGGTGACGCTGACCCGGTCAACGCCCAGCAGGGCGCTGATCGTGGCGGCCAGCGCCTCCTCGGTCGGGGTGGACGGTGCGACGTACTCCCCGGCGAGCGAGGAGAAGTCCGGTGCGGGCAGCGCCTTGCGGTCGAGTTTTCCGGCCGAGCCCAGCACGACGTCGTCCAGGCGCATCCAGACGCTGGGCCGCATGTACTCGGGGACGCGCGCGGCCACGACCGCCGCGACCTCGTCGACGTCGACGTCGGCGGGAGCGAGGTAGCCCACCAGGAACTCTCCGCCGCCGGGGGCGGTCGCCACCGTCGCCGCGGCGTGCACGACGCCCGGCGCGGCGGCCATCGCGGCCTCGATCTCGCCGAGCTCGATGCGCTGGCCGCGCAGCTTCACCTGGAAGTCGGTGCGGCCCAGGTACTCGATCTCCCCGGCCCGGTTGCGTCGGACGAGGTCACCGGTGCGGTACATCCGCGCACCGGGTGCGCCGTAGGGGTCGGCGACGAACCGCTCGGCGCTCAACCCCGGCTGCGCGGCATAGCCGCGGGCCACCTGGACGCCGCCCAGGTAGAGCTCGCCGGCGACGCCTTCGGGCACCGGGCGCAGTCGCGAGTCGAGCACCAGCAGCGAGGTGTTCCACACCGGGCGGCCGATGGTGACCGGGTCGGGCACACCGGTGACATCGCTCCAACTGACCTCGATGGCGGCCTCGGTCGGACCGAACAGGTTGTGGACCTGCGTGCGGCGCAATCTGCTGCGCGCGGCCGCGACCTGGGCGGTCGACAAGGCCTCGCCGGAGGCGAAGAGCCACTTGAGCGAGTCCAGGCGGGACAACCGGCGCGCGTCGACGACCTCGAGGAAGACCGCGAGCATCGACGGCACGAAGTGCACCGAGGTGGCCTTGCTGCTCTCCAGGAGGCCCAGCAGATACTCCGGATCGCGGTGCCCGTCGGGTTCGGCGATGACGACCGCCGCGCCGCTCATGAGCGGGCCGTACAGCTCGGGCACCGAGACGTCGAAGGTGTACGGGGTCTTGAGGACGATCCGGTCGCCCGGTCCCCACGCGAAGACGTCCAGGCCCCACCGCAACCGGTTGAGCACCGATGCGTGCGACACGGTCACACCCTTGGGCTCGCCGGTCGATCCCGAGGTGAACAGCGTGTAGGCGGCGTTGCCCGGCCGCAGCGGGGCACGGCGCTCGGCGTCGGTGACCGGCGCACCAGTCGGCGTCGCGCCGGTCGCGTCGACGACGATGCGGTCGATCTCCAGCCCGGCGACCGGTGTCGGTCGGGCGGCGGCGCTCGACACCAGCACGACGCGCGCACCGGCCGTCGCGACCATGCTCGCCGCGCGGTCGGCGGGGGCCTCGGTGTCGATCGGGACGTACTGGCCGCCGGCCGCGGTCACCGCGTGGATGGCGACGAGCAGTTCGACGCCGCGCGGCATGCAGACGGCGACGGCGTCCTCGGGACCGATCCCGGCCGCGATCAGTTCGCGGGCCAGCGCGGCGGCACGGGCGCCGAACTCGGCGTAGGTGACGGTGCGGTCGCCGAACATCAGCGCCGGGGCGTCCGGGGTCGCGGCGATCTGGGCCGCGACCGCCTCGGCCAGCGTCTCCGGCGCCAGCACCACGTCGGGTCCGGCCGACTCGGCCAGGACCGCCCGCGTCTGGGCCGCCTCGAGCAGCTCCGCGTCGCCGACCGCGGCGTCGGGAGCGGCGGTCGTCTCGGCCAGCACGCGCAGGAACCGCTCGACGAACCCGGTGGCGGTGCCCTCGTCGAACAGGTCGACGGCGAAGACGAGCGACCCGCTCCACTCCTGCCCCGCCGGGGCCGAGGACACGGTCACCTGCAGGTCCACCTGGGCGGGCGTCTCCGCGGTCTCGACCGCATCGATCTGCAGCTCCGGGGTGCGCAGGCCGGTGCTGGAGGCGGCCGGGTCGAAGGACAGCATCACCTGCGCCAGCGGCGCGAAGGCCTCGCTGCGCACGGGGTCGACCGCGTCGACGACGGCCTCGAACGGGACGTCGGCGTGGGCGAAGGCGTCCAGGTCGTCCTCGCGCACGCGGGCCAGCACGTCGGCGAAGGAGTCACCGGCGCCGATCTGCTCGCGCAACACGAGGGTGTTCACGAACATGCCGACCAGTGCGTCGAGTTCACGCTGGCCGCGGCCCGCGACGGGCGTGGCGATCGCGATGTCGTCGGTCGCCGACAGACGGGCCAGCAGGACCGCCAGCGCGGCGTGCAACACCATGAACGGGGTGGCACCGGACCGGGTGGCGAGCACGCCCACGCGCTCGGCGACCGCCGGGTCGATCGTGAAGTCGATACGGCGGCCCCGGCCGGAGGCGACCGGCGGCCGCGGTCGATCGGCGGGCAGTTCCAGCACGTCGGGGACGCCGGCGAGACGGGTGCGCCAATAGGCGAGCTGACGACCGGCGACCGACGCGGGATCACCCGGGTCGCCCAGCACCTCGTGCTGCCAGAGGGCGTAGTCGGCGAACTGCACCGCGAGCGGCTCGAACGCCGGCGCAGTGCCCGCGGCGCGCGCGGCGTACGCGGTGATCAGGTCCGTCATGAGCGGCGCCATCGACTCACCGTCGGCGGCGATGTGGTGGATCACGACGGCCAGGACGTGCTCGTCGGGGCCGGCGGCCCAGATCCGGGCGCGGATCGGCCACTGGGCGGACACGTCGAACCCGCCCATGACCGCGGCGTCGAGGTCGCTGCGGTCGGCCGCCACCGCCCAGTCCAGCGCGCCCGCGACGGCCGAGGCCGCGGCGACCGACTGGTAGGGCTTGCCGTCGACGGCGGGGAACGTCGTGCGCAGGACTTCCTGGCGGGTCACGACGTCGACGAGCGCGGCCCGCAGCGCCTCGACGTCGACGGCGCCGGTCAGCCGCAGGACGAGCGGGATGTTGTAGGTCGGCGCCTGCGGGTCGAAGGCGTTGATGAACCACATGCGCTGCTGGGCGAAGGACAGCGGGATCCGCGCGGGTCGTGGCACGACCGCCGTCACCGGCGGCAAGGCCGATTGCGCGCCGCCGACGATCCGGGCGA
Organism: Gordonia sp. (in: high G+C Gram-positive bacteria); assembly: GCF_047606305.1. Taxonomy (GTDB): domain Bacteria; phylum Actinomycetota; class Actinomycetes; order Mycobacteriales; family Mycobacteriaceae; genus Gordonia. Next base: position 3,240 of record NZ_JASGER010000003.1, read on the forward strand.
GTTCCCGGACCGTGGGCGCGTCGAAGACGTCGCGGACGGTGAGGCCCGCGCCGGTCGCCTCGGAGACCCGGGTGACCAGGCGCATCGCCGACAGCGAGTTGCCGCCGACGTCGAAGAAGGATTCGGTGGCCCCGATCCGGTCGACGCCGAGCACGTCGGCGAAGGCCTGCGCCAGCGCGGTCTCCAGATCGCCCGCCGGTGCGACGAACTCGCCGACCGGGAGTTCGGGCACCGGCAGCGCCGCGGTGTCGAGCTTGCCGACCGGGGTCGTCGGCATCGCGGACAGCACGGTGATCGTCGATGGCACCATGAACGCCGGCAGGTGCGCCGCGGCGTGGGCGCGCAGCGCGGCGGTGTCCACGCCGTCGTCGGCGACGACGTAACCGGCCAGCGCCGCGACCGTGCCACCGGTGATCCGCTGTCCCTCGGGGTCCAGTCCGACGACTGCCGCCGACTCGACACCCGGGTGCGCGGCGAGCACCGATTCGATCTCGCCGAGTTCGATGCGCAGACCGCGCATCTTGACCTGGTTGTCGCTGCGGCCGACGTATTCCAGGACGTGTCGGTCGCCCCGCGGGCGCCACCGGACCACGTCACCGGTGCGGTACATACGGGCGCCGGGCTCCCCCACGCCGGCCGGTGCGGCGACGAACCGCGACGACGTCAGGCGCGGGTCTGCCGCGTAGCCGCGGGACAGCGCCGGGCCGAGGACGTAGAGCTCACCGAGCACCCCGACGGGGACCGGCGTCAGATGATCGTCGAGCACGACGAGCCCCACACCGCCGATCGGGGTGCCCAGGTACACCGGGTCGCCGGCGGCCATCGGCTCGCTGATCGTGACGCCGATCGTCGTCTCGGTCGGCCCGTACAGGTTGTGCACCGCGACGTGCGGCGCCCAGCGGTCGACCAGGGCCGCGGGTACCGCCTCGCCGCCCAGGGCCAGGTCGCGCAGGTCCGGCAGGTCGCCGGGCTCGACGGTGGCCAGCACCGACGGGGTGAGGAAGGAGTGGCTGACGCGGTGGGAGCGCATGAACGCCGCCAGCGCGGTCCCGCCGACCGCCTCGGCGGGCCGGTAGGCCAGGGTGCCTCCGCCGGCGACGGCGAGCAGGTACTCCAGCACGGAGGCGTCGAAACTCGGCGACGCGAAGCCCAACACCACCGGCTTCTGGGCGGCGTTCAACCGTTCGCTCTCCTGCCGCGCGAAGTTCAGCAATCCGGTGTGCGAGACGGACACGCCCTTGGGGCGGCCGGTCGAACCGGAGGTGAAGATCAGATACGCCAGGTTCTCCGGGCGCAGCGGTGCGGCGGCGGTGAACGGTCCGTCGTCGAGGGCGGCGAGGTCGTCGGCGAATGCCGACTCGTCGAGCGGCGTCCACTCCACGCCGCCGGCGGGCAGGTCGCCGGCCACGGCGGTCAGGGTCAGGCCGAGTTCGGCGCCGCAGTCCTCGACCATGTTCGCCACGCGGTCGGTCGGGTAATCCGGGTCGATCGGTACGTAACCGGCACCGGTCTTGGCGACCGCCCAGATCGCGGTGAGCAACTCGACCGAGCGCGGCATCGCCAGTGCGACGGCACTCTCGGGTCGGGCGCCGCGGGCCTCGAGCCAGCGCGCCAGGCGGTTCGAGCGCGCGTCGAGTTCGGCGTAGGACAGACGCGCCCCGCTGCCGTCGACGACGGCGGTGCGGTCGGGCCACCGGCGCGCGGCGTCGGCGAAGACCTCGCGCAGCACCGTCGGCTCCTGTGCCGGGCCACCAGTCGCCGGCACCAACGCCCGACGTTGCGCGGCGGGCAGCAGGTCCACCCGCGCGACCGCCGTCTCCGCATCGTCGGCGAAGGCCCGCAACAGGCGCTGCAGTCCGTCGGCGAAGCCCTCGACCGTGGCGGGATCGAACAGGTCGGTGGCGTAGTCCAACCAGCCGGTCCAGTCGCCGCCGGTGTCCGTGGACAGGCCGACCAGCAGATCGACGCGCGCCGGTACGTCGTCGGTCTCGACCGGGCGAAGCGTCAGATCCGTCCCGTCCAGCGCGAAGGGCTCGGCGCCGGCCTGCTGAACGAAGCTCAACCAGACCTGCGCAAGTGGTTCGAAGGAGGTCGAGCGGACCGGGTCGAGCGCCTCGACCAGCGTCTCGAAGGGCACGTCCGCGTGGTCGAAGGCGCCGGTGTCGACCTCGCGCGCCTCGTCGAGCAGGTCGCGCAGGGGCGCGTCGGGCCGGACGCGGGTGCGCAGCACGAGGGTGTTCACGAACATGCCCACCAACGGTTCGAGGACCTGCTGGCCGCGACCGGCGACGGGGGTGCCGATGGCGATGTCGGAGGTGCCGGTCAGGCGTGCGAGCAGCGCCGCGAGGGCCGCGTGCACGACCATGAACGGGGTGGCCCCGCGGCTGCGGGCGAGCGCGGTCAACCGGTCGGCCACCTCGGCCGGAACGGTGAACCCGATGCGGGCGCCGCGGCCCGAGGCCACCGCCGGCCGCGGACGGTCGGCGGGCAGTTCGAGCAGGTCCGGCAGTCCGGCGAGGCGGTCGGTCCAGTACGCGAGTTGGCGGCCGACGACGGAATCGGCGTCATCGGGGGCACCGAGGACCTCGTGCTGCCAGATCGCGAAGTCGGCGAATTGGACCGGCAGCGGTGCCCGGTCGGCCGGGCCGCCGGCGGTGCGCGCCGCGTAGGCCGCGGCCAGGTCGCCGACGAGCGGCGCGATCGACTCGCCGTCGGCGGCGATGTGGTGCAGCACGACCGCGAGGACGTGTTCGTCGGCGGACACCGGCCACAGCCGCGCCCGGATCGGCCACTGCTCGGCGAGGTCGAACCCGCCGGTCACCGCGTCGGCGATCGCGGCCTCGTCGTCGACGACCGCCCAATCGAGTCGAGCCGGGACGTCATCGGCCGCGGCGATCACCTGGTGGGGGCTGCCGTGGTCCTGTGCGTAGGTCGTGCGCAAGACCTCGTGGCGCACGACGGTGTCGACGAGTGCGGCGCGCAGTGCGTCGACGTCGAGCTCGCCGGACAGCCGCAGCACGGCGGGGATGTTGTAGGCGGCCGACGAGGAGTCGAACCGGTTGATGAACCACATCCGCTGTTGGGCGAAGGACAGCGGGATCCGGGCCGGGCGCGGTGCCGCCGGCGCGATCGCGGCGAGGCCGGGTGCTCGGTCGGCGGAGAGTTTGACCAGCTCGCGGACGGTCGGGGCGTCGAACAGGTCGCGCGCGGACAGCTCCACCTGGAGGGCTTCGCCGGCGCGCGCGACCACCCGCATCGCCGACAGCGAGTTGCCGCCGTAGTCGAAGAAGGACTCGGTGACCGACACCTGCTCCAGGCCCAATACGTCGGCGAAGACCGTCGCGACGGCCTCCTCGTCGGGCGAGGCGGGCGGGGTGTACTCGGCGGGCACGGCGGCGAAGTCGGCCGTCGGCAGCGCCTTGCGGTCGAGCTTGCCGTTGGCGGTGAGCGGCAGCCGGTCGACGGTCATCACCAGGTCGGGGACCATGTAGCGCGGCACCGAGGCCGCGGCGGCCTCGCGGACCTCCTGCGGGTCGAGGTCGCCGTCCGACGTGATGTAGCCGATCAGCAGGTCGCCGCGATGCGGGTCGGTCACGACGTTCGCGGCCGCGCCGCGGACACCCGGCACGCCCAGCAGCGCCGCCTCGACCTCGCCGTATTCGATGCGGAAGCCGCGCAACTGGACCTGGCCGTCGGCCCGACCCAGGTATTCGACGTCGTCACCGCGGCGGCGCGCGAGGTCGCCGGTGCGGTAGAGCCGCGATCCGTCGGCGGCGAAGGGGTTGGCGACGAAGCGCGTCGCGGTCAACCCGGGCTGGTTCAGATAGCCCTGGGCGAGTTGGACACCGGCGACGTACATTTCGCCGACGACGCCCTCGGGCACCGGGCGCAACCGATCGTCGAGGACGTGCACCGCCAGTGAGGACAGCGGGCGCCCGATGAACGACGGGTCGGCCGCCGACGCCGTGGCGCGGTCGATGGGCCGGAAGGTGACGTGCACGGTCGTCTCGGTGATGCCGTACATGTTGACCAGGCGGGCCGGGTCGTCGGGATTCTCGTCGAACCAGCGGCGGACCTGCTCGAAACGCAGCTCCTCGCCACCGAACACGAGGTAGCGCAGAGCCGGCTCCCGGTCCGCGGCCGCGCGGGCGTCGATGAACTGGTAGAACGCCGACGGGGTGAGGCTGAGGATGGTGACGCCCTCGTCGACGACCAGGTCGAGGAAGGCGGGCATGTCGCGCGCCAGGTCGCGGTCGACGATGACGACGGTGGCGCCCGAACGCAGCGGCCCCCACATCTCCCACACCGCGAAGTCGAAGGCGTAGGAGTGGAACAGCGTCCACACGTCGTCGGAGTGGAAGTCGAAGTCCTCGGCGCAGGCCGCCATCAGCGCGGTGACGTCCCCGTGGGTGACCTCGACGCCCTTGGGCTTGCCGGTCGAGCCCGACGTGTAGATCACGTACGCGCGCGACCCCGGGGCGGGATCGACCACCGGGGCCGGGGTGCCGGTGAACTCGACGATGAGCGCGTCGACGTCAACCGTGCGGGCGGCGAGCCCGTCGGCGGCCCACAGTTCGTGGTCGGCGGTCGTGGGGTCGACCACGACCACTCGCACACCCGCGTCGCGCAGGATGTACTCCAGGCGGTCGACCGGGTTGGTCAGATCCAGTGGCAGGTAGGCCGCACCCGCCTTGAGCACGCCCAGGATCGCCGAGACGAGATCGGTCGAGCGGGCGGTGGCGAGACCGACGAGGTCGCCGGGGCGCACCCCGGCGGCGGCCAGACCGCTCGCGACCGCGCTCGAGCGGGCGTCCAGCTCCGCATAGGTCAGGTGGTCGCCGTCGGCGCGGACCGCGACCGAGCCGCCATGGTCGGCCGCGGATCGGGCGAACACCTCCAGCAGCGACCGTTCGGCACCGACGGGTCGCGTCGGGGCGGGCAGCCGCTCGAGTCGCTCCCGGTCGCGGGCGTCGAGCAGGTCGACGTCGCCGACGGTCCGCGCCGGATCGCCCGCCAGCTCGTCCAACACGGCGACCAGCCGATCGGCGAGCGCGGCGATGCGGGTTCGGTCGAACAGGTCGGTCGCGTAGATGAGCGACGCGCGCCAGGGCCGGTCATCGGTCACATCGACGTAGACGCCCAGGTCGTACTGCGCGGGGACCTGGTCGATGTCGGCGGTCTCCAGGTGCAGGCCGTCCACGTCGACCGACAGGCCGTCCCCGCCGCCTTCGGTGACGGTCAGGACGACCTGGGCGAGCGGGCCGAAGGCCTCGCTGCGCACCGGGTCGACGGCCTCGACGACCGATTCGAAGGGAGCGTCGGCGTGGGCGAACGCGTCCAGGTCGACCCGCTTGACCTGCTCGAGGAGCTCGGCGAAGGACTCGCCGGACTCGATCCGGGTGCGCAGCACGAGCGTGTTGACGAACATGCCGACCAGGGGGTCGAGGACGCGTTGGCCGCGCCCGGCGACCGGGGTCGCGATGCTCACGTCGTCGGTGCCCCCCAATCGTCCGAGGAGTACGGCCAGACCGGCGTGCAGCACCATGAACGGGGTGAGCCCGGTGGCGCGGGCGGTCTCGCGGATCTGCCGGGCGACCGGCGCGGGAATCTCGAAGTCGACGGTGGCGCCGCGGTGCGTGGCGGCCGGCGGGCGCGGGCGGTCGGCGGGCAGTTCCAGCACGTCGGGGGCGCCGCGCAACTGTGTGCGCCAGTAGACCAGTTGCCTGCCGATGACGCTGTCGGCGTCCTCGGGGCTGCCGAGCGTGGTGTGCTGCCAAATCGCGAAGTCGGCGACCTGCACCGGTAACGGGGCGAAAGCGGGCGCGGCACCGGCGGCCCGGGCACGGTAGGCGGCGATCATGTCGCCGATGAGCGGTGTCATCGACTCGCCGTCGGCGGCGATGTGGTGGGCGACGACCGCCAGCAGGTGCTCCCCGGTCGGTGCGCGCAGCAGGCGCACCCGCAGCGGCCACTGCCGGGTGACGTCGAAGCCGGTGACCGCGGCGGCCCGCAGGTCGGCGAGCGAGTCGACGATCTGCCAGTCCACCGCCGCCTGCGCGTCGGCCGCGGGATGGACCGACTGGTGCGGGACGCCGTCGATCGAGGGGAAGGTCGTGCGCAGCACCTCGTGGCGGGCCACCACGTCGACCACGGCGGATCGCAGCGCCTCGACGTCGAGGTCGCCGCGCAGGCGCAGCACGGCCGGGATGTTGTAGGTCGGCGCCTGCGGGTCGAAACGGTTGATGAACCACATGCGCTGCTGCGCGAAGGTCAACGGGATCTGCGCCGGGCGCGGGGAGGTGGCGGTGATCGGCGCCAGTGCACCGCCGGCCCCGCCCGCCGCGGCGACGAGGTCGCGCACGGTCGGCGCGTCGAACAGGTCGCGGACCGACAGCTCGACGCCGAGTGCCTCCCCGGCGCGCGCGACCACGCGCATCGCCGACAGCGACGTGCCGCCGATGTCGAAGAAGGAGTCGGTGACGCCGACCTGCTCAACGCCGAGCACGTCGGCGAACACGTCGGCGACCGCCCGTTCGGCATCGGTCGCCGGCGCGACGTACTCGCCGGCGAGGTCGTCGAACACCGGCGCCGGCAGGGCCCGGCGGTCGAGCTTGCCGGCGCTGCCCAGCACCACGTCGTCCAGCAGCGTCCACAGGCTGGGGCGCATGTACTCCGGCAGGGCGGCGGCGACATGGGACTTGACCGCCTCGAGGTCGACGTCTGCCGGGGCGACGTAGGCGACCAGGAACTCTCCGCCGCCGGGCGCCTGCACGACGGTCGCGGCGGTGTGCACGACGCCGGGCGCACCGGCGATGACCGACTCGATCTCGCCGAGCTCGATGCGCTGGCCGCGCAGCTTGACCTGGAAATCGGTGCGGCCGAGATACTCGATCTCACCGGCGGCGTTCCAGCGCACCAGGTCACCGGTGCGGTAGAGGCGCGCCCCCGGCTCGCCATAGGGGTCGGCGACGAACCGCTCGGCGGTCAGGCCGGGTTGACGGGCGTAGCCGCGGGCGACCTGGACACCGCCCAGGTACAGCTCGCCCGGCGTCCCCGGCGGGACGAATTGCAGCCAGTCGTCCAGGACGTAGGCAGTGGTCCCCGGAACCGGCGTGCCGATGGGGACCGACGCGTCGCCGGGTCGGACCTGTTGGACGATCACCTCGACCGCGGCCTCCGTCGGCCCGTAGAGGTTGTGGAGTTCGGCGCCGGCGAAGCCGCGCAGCAGGCCCTGGGCGACCGGCGGCGGCAGCGCCTCACCGGAGGCGAAGAGCATGCGCACCGACGTCAGCTCGCGCACCCGGTCGCCGAGGACGTCGAGGAAGGCCGCGGCCATCGACGGCACGAAGTGCACGACCGTGATCTGCTCGCGCCCGATGAGATCGTGCAGGTAGGCGGGGTCGCCGTGCCGGCCCGGCGCGGCGATGACGAGCGTCGCACCCAGGACCATCGGCAGGAACAGTTCGGGCACCGACACGTCGAAGGTGATCGGCGTCTTCTGCAGGAAGACGTCGGTCTCGTCGAGGGTGGCCCAGTCCCGCATCCAGGCGAGACGGTTGACGATGGCGCCGTGCGACACGGTCACGCCCTTGGGCTCGCCGGTGGAGCCGGAGGTGAACAGCGTGTAGGCCGCGTGCTCGGGGCGCAGCGGGCTCCGGCGGTCGGCGTCGCTGACCGGCCGGGTGTCCGGGTCGACGGGATCGTCGCAGTCCAGCGGCACCAGTTCGACGCCGAGGTCGGTGGGCAGGTCGCGCATTGCGGGCGGGACGGCCCCGGCGGGGACGAAGGCCAGGTGCACGTCGGCGGTGGCGAGCATCCGCGCGGTGCGGTCGGCCGGCGCCTCGACGTCGATGGGCACGAACTGTCCACCGGCCGAGACGATGGCGTGGAGGGCGACGAGCAGCTCGACCGAGCGCGGCAGCACCACGGCGACGGCGACCTCGGGGCCCACGCCGCGACCGATCAGCTCGCGCGCCAGGACGGCCACCCGGGCGTCGAACTCGGCCCGGGACACGCGGCGGTCGCCGAAGACCAGCGCCGGCGTCTCGCGCGCAGCGTCGCCCGTCATCGCCGTCACCTCCCGCGACGTGTCGTCGTTCCCCGTCATCGCACGATCTCCGGGATCGTCCCCGCCGCATTCGGACGGGCCGGCCCCACCGACCACTGCGCGATCAGCGCGCGCTGGTGCTCGTCGAGCAGCGGCGCCAGGGCGACGGGTTGTGCGGGGGCCGAGGTCAGTGCGTCCAGCAGCGCCGCGAACCGGCCACCCAGTGTAGAGACGGTCGATTCGTCGTACAGGTCGAGCGCGTACGCGATGGACACCGTCCACGTCTGCCCGGAGCGGATCCGCACGTCGAAGGTGAGGTCGACCTGTGCCGGGGTCACCGGCGGCGGCACGACCGCCACCTCGAGGCCGTCGGCGCCGAGCCCGAAGTCCGAGCTCGGGGCGTAGTCGACGGTCAGCATCACCTGTGTGAGCGGGGTGAAGGATTGCGAGCGCACCGGGTTGAGTCGCTCGACCAGCGCCTCGAACGGCACGTCGGCGTGGGCGAAGGCCTCCAGGTCGACGCCGCGGACCTGGTCCAGCAGGTCGTCGAAGGTCATGTCCAGGCGCACCTGGGAGCGCAGCACCAGCGTGTTGACGAACATGCCGATGATCGGGTCCAGCACGCGCTGGCCGCGACCGGCGATCGGGGTGGCGACCGCGATGTCGGCGGTGGCCGACGACCGGGCGACGAGCACCGCGAGGGCGGCGTGCACGACCATGAACGGGGTGACGCCGCGCGCGCGGGCCACCTCCTCGATGCGGGCGCCGAGCGCGGCGGGCAGCTCGAGGTCGACCGTGCCGCCGCGGTGCGAGGCCACCGGCGGACGGGGCCGGTCGGTGGGGATCTCGACCAACTCGGGCAGGCCGCGCAGCGTCTTCTCCCACCGGTCGAGCTGGCGCCCGACGATCGAGTCCGCATCGGACGGGTCACCGAGGACGCGGTGCTGCCAGAGGGCGTAGTCGGCGAATTGGACCGGCAGCGGCTCGAACCGCGGTGCCTGCCCGGCCGCGCGGGCGCCATAGGCCACGATCATGTCCGCCAGCAGCGGGGTCATCGACTCGCCGTCGCCGACGATGTGGTGGATCACCGCGACCAGGACCCACTCGTCGGGGCCGGCCTGCCAGAGTCGGACGCGGAAGGGCGGACGGGCGGTGACGTCGAAGCCGGTGCCGGCCGCGTCGGCGAGGGCGGCCTCGTCGTCGACGACCGCCCAGTCGGGCGCGGCTTGCGGCGAGTCGGCCGGATGGACCTTCTGGAAGGGACGTCCGTCGACGGCGGGGAACGTGGTGCGCAGGCTCTCGTGCCGCGCCACCAGGTCGCCGACGGCCGCGCGGAGGGCGGCGACGTCGAGCGCACCGGTCAGCCGCAGGGCGATCGGGATGTTGTAGGTCGGCAGATCCGGTTCGAGGCGGTTGATGAACCACATCCGCTGCTGGGCGTAGGACAACGGGACCAGCTCGGGCCGCGGGTCGACCGCGGTGACCGGTTCGAGGGTGTCGCCGCGACCGGCGGCACCGGCCACCAGGCCGCGCACGGTCGGCGCGTCGAACAGGTCGCGCACGGACAGCTCGACCCCGAGCGCTTCCCCCGCGCGGGCGACGACGCGCATCGCCGACAGTGAGTTGCCGCCGATGTCGAAGAAGGACTCGGTGGCCGAGACCCTCTCGACGCCGAGGACATCGGCGAACACGTCGGCGACCGCCTGCTCGGCCTCGCCCTCGGGTGCCTCGTACTCCCCTTCCAGGACCGAGAAGTCCGGTTCCGGCAGCGCCTTGCGGTCGATCTTGCCGGCGCTGCCGAGCGGCATCTCGGCGACCTCGACCCACGCGGTCGGGCACATGTAGGCCATCAGGTGGCGCGCCGCGTAGTCGCGGACGGCGTCCAGGTCAAGGTCGGTGCCCGAGACGTAACCGACGAGTGCGTCGCCGCCGGGTCCGGGCGCCACGGCGGCCGCGGCCAGCACCACGCCGGGGGCGCGGGCGAGGACTTCCTCGATCTCGCCGAGCTCGATCCGCTGACCGCGCAGCTTCACCTGGTAGTCGACGCGGCCCACGTAGTCGATGGCGCCGTCGGGGGTGCGCCGCACGAGGTCGCCGGTGCGGTAGAGGCGCGCCCCGGGCTCGCCGTAGGGGTCGGGCACGAAGCGCTCGGCGGTCAACCGCGACTGCGCGGCGTAGCCGCGGGCGAGCTGGGCGCCGCCGAGGTACAGCTCCCCCACCACGCCGTCGGGGACCAGGCCCAGTCGCGAATCGAGCACCAGCGCGGTCGTGTTCCACACCGGCCGCCCGATGTAGGGCTGCTGCGGGTCGACGACGAGGTGGTTGAGCACGAAGTTCGTCGCCTCGGTCGGGCCGTACTGGTTGACCAGGTCGACGTCGGGCAGCTCGTCGGCCGCCCGCTGCGCCATCGACGCCGGCAGCGCCTCGCCGCCGGTCAGCATGCCGTGCAGCGACGACTCGGCGAGCACCGCGGTCAGGGCGTCGCTGTCGAGCATCATCGACCAGACCACCGGCACCGCGTCGACCATCTCGATGCGCTCGTCGCGGATGAGTCGCGCCAGGTAGTCCACGTCGCGGTGGCCGCCGGGCGCGGCGACGACGACGCGCGCGCCCACCGAGACGCCCCAGAAGATCTCCACCACGCACGGGTCGAAGGTGTACGGCGTCTTCACGAGGGTGACCTTCGCCGAGCCCTGCACGCGCGTGGAGCTGATGTAGGCCATGTGCGAGACGAGGGCCCGGTGGGAGACGGTCACGCCCTTGGGCTGACCGGTCGAGCCCGAGGTGAACATCGTGTAGACGGCGTGGTCGGGCCGCAGGGGTGCGAGCCGCTCCGCCTGGGTGACGGGGGTGGTCGTCGGGTCGACCGCCGCGGAGGCATCGGCGCGCACGACGGTGAGCCGCTCGGCCAGCAGGGACGTCGCGGCCGGGTCGGTGCCCGCCGCCAGCAGCAGGACCTCGGCGCCGGTGATCTCGGCCATGTGGGCCACGCGCTCGTGCGGGGTCGTCGGATCGATCGGCACATACTGCCCGCCGGCCGCGACCACGGCGTGGAGCGCGAGCATCATCTCCAGCGAGCGGTCGATGCACACGGCGACCGTGCGCTCGGGGCCGACGCCGGCCGCGATGAGCTCACGGGCCAGCGTCGCGACCCGGGCGCCGAACTCTCGGTAGGTCAGGCCCTCCCCCTCGAAGGCGAGTGCCTCGGCGTCAGGGGTGCGCGCCACCTGTTCGGCGACGAGATCGGCGACGGTCGAGTCGGGGACCGCGACCGTGCGGCCGCGCGCGGCGGTCAGTGCGGCCGCGCGCTCGTCGGCGTTCAGCAGCGACGGGGCGGCGACGGCGAGTTCGGGGTCGGCGGTCACCGCGTCCAGGAACTCCACGAAGCGGCGCCCGATCGCCCGCGCCGTCGGCTCGTCGAACAGGTCGACGGCGTAGGAGACGTCGGCGGTCCAGTCCCCGTCCGCGCTGCTCGCGACCGTGACGGTCAGGTCGAGTTGCTCGGGCAGGTCGAGCGCCTCGATCCCGGTGACGCGCATCCCGGCGGCGTCGATGGCCGTCGCGTCCACCGCGGCCCCCGGGTTGTAGGACAGCATCACCTGGGACAGCGGGGCAAAGGCCTCCGAGCGCACCGGGTTGACCGCGTCGACGACCGCCTCGAAGGGCACGTCGGAGTGCTCGAAGGCCTCCAGGTCCGCGGTCCGCACCCGGGCCAGGAGGGCGTCGAAGGACTCGTCCGGCGCGATCGGCGTGCGCAGGAGCAGCGTGTTGACGAACATGCCGACGAGCGGGTCGAGGGCGGCGCGCCCGCGGCCCGCGATCGGCGTCGACACGACGACCTCGTCGGCTCCGGCCAAGCGGGACAACACGGCTGCCAGTGCCGCGTGGACGACCATGAACGGCGTGGCGCCGCTGCTCTTGGCCAGCGCCAACACCCTGGCGCCGGTGTCGGCGGGAATGCTCAGGCGGGTCTGCGCACCGCGCTGCGAGGCGACGGCCGGCCGCGGCCGGTCGGTGGGCAGTTCCAACAGCGGCGGCGCGCCCTTGAGGGTCTCCCGCCAGTAGGCGACCTGGCGGCCGACGACCGACTCCGGATCGTCGGGAGCGCCGAGCACCTGGTGCTGCCAGAGCGCGAAATCGGCGAACTGGACCGGCAGCGGTGCGAACGCCGGCGCCGTACCTGCCACCCGCGCCTGGTAGGCGGTGACGAGATCGCCGACCAACGGGAGCAGCGACTCGCCGTCGGCCGCGATGTGTTGCACCACCAGTGCGAGCAGGTGCTCGTCGGCGCCGGCCGACCACAGCCGCACCCGCAGCGGCCACTGCGTCGTCAGGTCGAACCCGCTGCCGACGGCCGCGTCGAGCTCGGCGCGCGAGGACACCACGGCCCAGTCGAGCCGGTCGGCGACCGTCGCCGGATCGTCGACGAGTTGGAAGGGCACGCCCTCGTCGTCGGCGGGGAAAACGGTGCGCAGAACCTCGTGGCGCATCACGACGTCGACCAGGGCGCGGCGCAGGGCCTCGGCGTCGACCGGTCCCGACAGTCGCAAGACGGTCGGAATGTTGTAGGCCGCCGATCCCTCTTCGAACCGGTTGATGAACCAGATGCGCTGCTGGGCGAAGGACAGCGGCACCCGCGGCGGCCGCGGGTCGGCCTTGGTCAGCGGCACCAGGGCGTCGGTGCGGCCGGCGGTCGCCTCGACCAGCGCGCGCACCGTCGGCGCGTCGAACACGTCGCGGACGGTCACCTTGGCGCCGAGCGCCTCGCCGGCACGGGCGGCCAGGCGCGTCGCCAGCAGGGAGTTGCCACCCAGGTCGAAGAAGCTCGCGGTCACCGACACGTCGTCGAGCTCGAGGATGTCGGCGACGACCGCGGCGACCGCGCGCTCACGGTCGTCGGCGGGTGGCACGTGCTCGCCGACCTCGATCACCGGTTCGGGCAGGGCACGCAGATCGGTCTTGCGCGCGGGGGTCAGCGGGATCTCGTCGATCACCATCACGTGCGACGGGATCATGTGTGCGGCCAGGCGGGTCGCGGCATGGGCGACGGCCGCCTCGCGGTCGACGCTCTCCCCCGGCCGCGCGACGAGGTAGGCCACCACCTGCATGTGCGTGCGGCCGCCCTGGTCGGTGGGGCGCCCGACGGCCACCGCCTGCGCGACGCCCGGCGCCGAGGCGAGGACCGCCTCGATCTCCCCCAACTCGACGCGCTGACCGTTGATCTTCACCTGGTGATCGGCGCGGCCGGCGAACTCGAGGTCGCCCTGCGGCGTCACCCGCACCATGTCGCCGGTGGCGTACATGCGCGCACCCGCCGGGCCCGACGGATCGGCGACGAAGCTCGTGGCGGTCAACCGCGGGCGGCCGAGATAGCCGCGGGCCAGACCGTCGGCGCTCAGGTACAACTCGCCGACGACGCCGCGCGGCACCTCGTGCAGGCGGGGATCGAGCACCCGGGCGGTGAACCCGCCGATCGCGCGGCCGATGGTGATCGGCTTGTCGGGCATCATCCGGGCGCGCGTGGCCCAGACGGTGGTCTCGGACGGGCCGTAGAAGTTGAACAGTCGACGCCCGCGCGCGGCCCACCGCTCGACCAGGTCGGGCGGGCAGGACTCGCCGGCGGTGGCCAGGTTGCGCACGAACTCGGCGCGCTCGGGGTCCAGGGTGGCGAGCACCGACGGCGTGATGACCATGTCGGTGACCTCGCCCCGCTCGAGCACGGCGTCGAGGGCCTCGCCGGCGAAGTCGGAGTGCGGGGCGATCACCAGGGTGTGGCCCGCGCTGATCGCCCAGCACATCTCGAAGAAGGAGGCGTCGAAGCTGGGCGAGGCGACGTGCAGGACGCGCGTATCGGGGTCGTCCTCGCGCGCGCCGGTCACCTTGCCGTAGTTGGCGACGAGGTCGGCCATGCCGGTGTTCGACACCGCGACGCCCTTGGGGCGCCCGGTGGACCCGGAGGTGTAGATGACGTACGCGAGATTGCCCAGGCGCACCGAGCCGTTGCGCTCGTCACTCGTGATCGGCCCGTCGCCGGAGGCCTCCGCGGCGAGTGCGTCGAGCTCGACCCACTCGCACGCCGACTCGCCCAGCCGGTCGCGGGTGGCGGCGACGGTGATCCCGAAGTCGACGTTCGAGTCCTCGAGCATGTAGGCGATCCGGTCGTCCGGATAGGCCGGGTCGATTGACAGGTAGGCCGCGCCCGACTTGATGACGCCCCACACCGCGACGACCGAGTCGATCGACCGTTCCATGCCGACCGCCACGACGTCGTCGGGTCGGACCCCGCGGGCGAGCAGCGCGCGGGCCACCGCATCGGTGCGCCGCTCGAACTCCTCGTAGGCGATCTCGGTGCCGTCGCAGATGAGCGCCGGGTGGTGCGGATCGAGGTCGCGCTCGGCGAGGATGTGCAGCAGTGTGCCCTCCTGCACCTCGCCCCCCGCTCCGACGGTCGCGCGGGGAGCCGCGACGGCCGTGGCGGGTGTCGGCGCCTCGGCGGGCCCCACGATGTCGATGTCGCCGATGGCGACCGACTGGTCGGCCGTCATCTGCTCGAGGATGCGCCGGTAGACCTCGCCGAACCGCTCGACCGTGCTCTCGTCGTAGAGGGCCCTGGCGTACAGGAACTCGATGCGCAGCGGGGCGGTCTCGGTGCGGCCGTGGGCCAACACCATCAGGTCGAACTTCGCCTCGTGGCCGGTCACCTCGATGGCCTCGGCGCGCATCCCGCCGACGGCGATCGGGCCGTCGCCGGGACCCGCCTCGGCGTAGGTGAAGGCGATCTGCGCCAACGGTGAGTACGCGGTCGAGCGCGGCGGGGCGAGGGCTTCGACGAGGTCGTCGAATTGGACCGCGACGTTGTCGAAGGCGTCCAGCACGTCCTCGCGGACGCGGTGCAGGAGCGCGTCGACCGACTGCCCGGGAGAGGTGTCGGTGCGCAGCACCAGAGTGTTCACGAACATGCCCACCAGGTCGTCGACCGCCGGCGAGAGTCGACCGGCCGCGGGGCTGGCGATCACCGCGTCCGACGTCGCGCCCAGGCGCGCGACCAGCACGGCCAGCGCCGCATAGGTGACCATGAACGGCGTGACCTCGTAGGTGCGGCACAGCTCGGTGATCCGCTCGGTGAGCCCCTCGTCGACCTCCAGCACGACCATGCCGCCGTCACTGTCGAAGACCGGCGGCCGCGGGCGGTCCATCGGCAGCTCGGTGAGGGCGGGCAGGCCGGTCAGCTTCTCGCGCCAGTAGGCGAGCTGGCGGCCCAGGACGGTGTCGGGATCGTCGACCCGGCCGAGTTCGGCGTGCTGCCAGATCGCATAGTCCGCGTACTGCACGGCCAGCGGCGGCTGGGCCGGCACCGCCGGATCGGTCCGGCGCGCGTAGGCGGCCAGGACGTCGCGGATGAGCACGCCGATCGACTCGCCGTCGAAGGCGATGTGGTGGACCACCAGCAGGAGTTCGCCGGTGCCGTCGTCGCCGACGCGCAGCCGTCCGCGCACCGGCAGGTCGACGGTGACGTCGAAGCCGCGATCGGCCGCGGCGGTCAGGTCGTCGAAGGTGTCGACGCGCTCCCAATCGAAGCGTTCGAGCGCCTCGGACTCCCCGATCACCCGCTGGTGGGGCTCGCCGTCGACCGCCGGGAACACGGTCCGCAGGACCTCGTGCCTCGCGATGACGTCGTGGATCGCCCCGATCAGCGCGTCGATGTCGACGTCGCCGGCCAGGCGCACCGCCATCGGCATGTTGTAGATCGCCGACGCGGTGTCGTACTGGTTGAGGAACCACATCCGCTGCTGGGCGTCCGACAGCGGGATGCGCTCGGGCCGCGGCTGGACCGGGACGATCGGCGGCAGCCCCGGCGCGTGCTGCGCGGCGCGGCGCGCGAGGTCGCG
>NZ_JASGER010000004.1:0-73984 GCF_047606305.1 Gordonia sp. (in: high G+C Gram-positive bacteria)
GTGCGCGGGCGCCGGCGAAGTCGCCGTCGCGCAGGGCGCGGTTCGCGGTGGCGTCGTCGAGTCGGCGCCGGATCGCCTCGGCCCGACGGGCCACGTCGTCGGCCAGCGGGGAGTCGTCGCCCAGGTCGTCACCGGGCTGCCCGCGCCACAGGGCGGCGGCCCGGGTGATGCCGTCGGGTTCGCCGTCGGCGAGCAGGCGGTTGGCCTGCGCGAGGTCGGTGTCGACACCGGTGAGGCGATAGGACGTGCCGACGCCCTCGATGACCGCGTCGCCGAGCACCGGGCGCAACCGGGAGATTTGCGTCTGCAGCGCGGGTCCGGGCGCACGCGGCGGATCGTCGGCCCACACGTCGTCGATGAGGCGCTGCGCCGAGCGCGGCCGTCCCTCGGCCAGGACCAGCGAGACCAGCAACCGACGTGCGCGCAGACCCGCGACCGGCTCACCCGACACGGTCACCGGTCCGAGCAGGCCCACCATCGTCGGGCAGTCGGGTTGCTGGGGCACCCCGCCAGCCTAATCACCGGCGCCGACCGTGCCGCGGGTGTTGGCACCGGCACGGAATCTGTCTGTGATCCCAACCACCCGAATCGGACAGTTTGTGTTCGGTCACCGTTCACCTTCGCGCTTCAGCACGTCCATCCCGACCCCATAGCGTCCGTTTCGACGAGCCCGGGATGCGGGCCGCCCAAACGAAAGGTCGATGGTGCGATACCAGCGCAATGGAGTCCGCGTTACCGCGGCAGTGGCAGGAGTGGCAGCCGTCCTGGCTGTGTCGGCATGTGGTGGTTCGTCCAGCGGGGCGACGATCACCGGCGAAGGCTCGACGGCACAGCAGAAGGCGATGGAGCACTTCGCCAAGGTGCTGACCGATGAGGGCGGCTCGGTCCTCGACTACACCGGCAGCGGCTCGGGCGACGGGATCAAGAAGTTCCTCGCCGGCGACGTCGACTTCGCCGGCTCGGACTCGCCGCTCAAGGAGGACGAGGTCGCCAAGGCCAAGGAGCGCTGCGGCGGCAACGACGCCTGGCACCTGCCCCTGGTTGCCGGCCCGGTGGCCGTGGCCTACAACCTGGACGGCGTCGACGACCTGAAGCTGTCGCCGTCGGTCATCGCGAAGATCTTCGACTCGAAGATCACCACCTGGAACGACAAGGACATCGCCGCGCTCAACCCGGGCGTCAAGCTCCCGTCGACCAAGATCGTCCCGGTGCACCGCAGCGACAGCTCGGGCACCACCGACAACTTCCAGAAGTTCCTGAGCAGCGCCGCGCCGCAGGACTGGTCCTACGAGCACTCCAAGGAGTTCAAGGGCAAGGGCGGCTCGGCCGCGTCCAAGTCGACCGGCGTCGGCGACACCGTCAAGAAGACCCAGGGCGCCATCACCTACGTCGAGTGGGGCTTCGCCACCGAGAACAACCTCGGTGTCGCCTCGATCGACTTCGGCAGCGGTGCGGTCAAGCTGACCTCCGAGTCCGCCGCCAAGGCGCTCGACGCGGTGCAGTTCAAGGACGAGGGCTCCAAGGACCGCGTCGTCGACGCGGACGCGCTCTTCGCCTCGAAGGCGGCCGGCGCCTACCCGCTGCTGCTGACCACCTACGAGGTCGTCTGCAGCACCGGCTACCCCAAGTCCGAGACCGCCCCGGCGCTCAAGCAGGCGTTCACCTCGATCGTCGACAAGGGCCAGCAGGGTCTGCCCGACCTGGGCTACGTGCCGCTGCCCGCCGGCTACGTCGCGAAGCTGAAGCCGACGATCGACGCCCTGCGCTGACGCAGTGGTGACGGCTCCGAAACACATGACGTCTCCGTCCACGGGGCGCCATCGCAAGCCCGACGATGCCAATGTCGTACCCACGGCATCGTCGGGCTCGCGGCCGCCCTCGAAACTCACCGGATCGGCGACCAGTCGACTGGGTGACGCGGTCTTCCGCCGACTCTCCATCGGCTCGGGCATGCTCGTCTCGCTGGTCATCGCGCTGATCGCGGCCTTCCTGATCATCTCCGCGGCCCCGTCTCTGATGGACAACCAGGCCAACTTCTTCACCTACTCCGGTGACTGGGAAGTCGGCGGCGGGGTGCTCAAGTTCGGCATCCCCAAGCTGCTGTACGCGACGCTGGTCGTCTCGCTGATCGCCCTCGCGATCGCCATGCCGATCGCGCTGGGGATCTCGGTGTTCCTCACCGAGTACGCACCCAAGCGCCTGGTCAGCCCGGTCACCTACCTGATCGACCTGCTGGCCGCGGTTCCCTCGATCGTGTACGGCCTCTGGGGCATCCTGGTGCTCGGACCCGCGATGGTGCCGGTCAACAACTGGCTGGTCACCAACCTGAACTGGCTGCCGTTCTTCCGCACCCCCAAGGACAACGTCACCAACATGTCCACGGGCGGCACCCTGCTGACCGCCGGCATCGTGCTGGCCGTGATGATCCTGCCGATCATCACCGCGGTCACCCGCGAGGTGTTCATCCAGACGCCGGTCGCGCACCGCGAGGCCGCGCTGGCCCTCGGTGCGACCAAGTGGGAGGTCGTGCGCACCGCCGTCCTGCCATTCGGGTTCTCCGGCTACATCAGCGGCTCGATGCTCGGCCTGGGCCGCGCCCTGGGCGAGACGATGGCGCTGTACCTGATCATCTCGAACACCGGCCCGATCGACTTCAACCTGATGGAGAGCGGCGAGACCTTCGCGACGAAGATCGCGAACAACGCCGCCGAATTCGACTCGCCCGCGAAGACCGGTGCATTCATCTCGGCCGGTCTGGCCCTGTTCGTGCTGACGTTCCTGGTGAACGCTGCCGCGCGCGCCATCGTCGGCAGAAGGCAGGCCTGACATGACGACCACCCTCGAACCGTCGGACCTGGGCGGCTCCCTGAACCGCAAGGGCTCGAGCTTCAAGCCGCTCAGCGGCCGCCGCAAGGCGGTCGACTCGATCGCCCGCGGGTCGGTCGTGGCCGCGGTGATCATCGCGATCATCCCGCTGCTGTGGCTGCTCACCACGCTCGTGCTGCACGGCCTGAACCCGATCCTGGATCCGGGCTGGTGGACGGGTTCCGAGCGCTACGGCGGCGCCGCCAACGCGATCGTCGGCACCCTCGTGCAGACCCTGCTCGCGACGATCATCTCGGTCCCGCTGGGCATCTTCGTCGCGATCTACCTGGTCGAGTACAGCGACGGGAAGTCCTTCCTGTCGCGGACCACGACCTTCATGGTCGACATCCTCTCGGGCGTCCCGTCGATCGTCGCCGCGCTGTTCGTCTACGCGGTCTGGCGCACGACCCTGGGCTTGCCGCGGATGGGTTTCCTCGTCGCGATCGCGCTGGTGCTGCTGATGATGCCGCTGGTGGTGCGCTCCACCGAGGAGATGCTCAAGATCGTGCCGCAGGACCTGCGCGAGGCCTCCTACGCGCTGGGTGTCCCGAAGTGGAAGACGATCGCCCGGATCGTGCTCCCGACCGCCCTGTCGGGCATCGTCACCGGCGTCATGCTCGCCATCGCCCGCGTCATGGGTGAATCCGCACCGGTGCTGATCCTCGTCGGATCGACCAAGGCGATGAACTGGAACCCGTTCGCCGGGAACCAGGAATCGCTGCCGCTGATGATGGTGCAGCAGTACGGCCAGGGCCCGAGCGCCTTCGACAAGGTGTGGGGCGCCGCCCTGACCCTCGTGCTGCTGGTCGCGGTCGTCTACGTCGGCGCCAAGGTCGTGTCGAAGGTCTTCGCGCCCAAGAAATCCTGACTCTCCACATCCTCCGCAAAGGACAGAAAGCAACCATGGCCAAGAGCCTCGATATCAACGACCTGAACGTCTACTACGGCAAGTTCCTCGCCGTGAAGGACGTCTCGCTGCGGGTGCCGCCCAAGAGCGTCACCGCCTTCATCGGCCCGTCCGGCTGCGGCAAGTCGACGGTGCTGCGCACCCTCAACCGCATGCACGAGGTGACCCCGGGCGCCTACGCCACCGGGCACGTCAAGCTCGACGGCGAGGACATCTACGGCAAGAACATCGACCCGGTCAGCGTGCGCTCGACCATCGGCATGGTGTTCCAGCGCCCCAACCCCTTCCCGACGATGTCCATCCGCGACAACGTGGTCGCCGGCCTCAAGCTGCAGGGCGAGCGGAGCGGCAAGAAGCTCGACGAGGTCGCCGAGCGCAGCCTGCGCGGGGCGAATCTGTGGGACGAGGTGAAGGACCGTCTGGACAAGCCCGGCGGCGGCCTCTCCGGCGGTCAGCAGCAGCGCCTGTGCATCGCGCGGGCGATCGCCGTCGAACCCGACGTCCTGCTCATGGACGAGCCGTGTTCGGCGCTCGACCCGATCTCGACGCTGGCGATCGAGGACCTGATCGGCGAGCTCAAGAAGGAGTTCACCATCGTCATCGTCACTCACAACATGCAGCAGGCCGCGCGCGTCAGCGACAAGACCGCCTTCTTCAACCTCGAGGGCGTCGGCCAGCCGGGCCAGTTGGTGGAGTTCAACGACACCGAGGCCGTGTTCTCGAATCCGATCAAGAAGGAGACCGAGGACTACATCTCCGGCCGCTTCGGCTGAGTCCTCCTCTGTCCCTCCACCCCCCCACGAACCCAAGGAAGCAGGCACACCGTGCGCACCGCCTACCACGAACAACTCGCCGAATTGAACACGACGCTCGGCGAGATGTGTGAGCTCTCCGGCGTCACCATGGAGCACGCCACCAACGCGCTGTTGCAGGCCGACCTCAGTGTCGCCGAGCAGCTCCTGGACGACCGTGAGCGGATGACGCACCTGACGTCGGCCGCCGAGGACCAGGCCTTCAAACTGCTGGCGCTGCAGGCGCCGGTGGCCGGGGAGCTGCGCGAAATCGTCAGCGGCTTCCAGATCGTCGCCGACATCGACCGCATGTACGCGCTGGCGTTGCACGTGGCCAAGGTCGCGCGCCGCCGCCACCCCGAGCCCGCACTGCCCGAAGAGGTGCGCGGCTACTTCGCCGAGATGGGGCGGCTGGCCGTGCGCCTGGCGAACGGGGCGCGCGAGGTGCTCGACACCTCCGACCCGCAGAAGGCGCTGGCGCTCGGCGTCGACGACGACGCGATGGACGACCTGCACAAGCACCTGTTCACCGTGCTGATGGACCGCGACTGGCCGCACGGCGTCGCCGCCGCCGTCGACGTCACCCTGCTCGGCCGCTACTACGAGCGCTTCGCCGACCACGCGGTGTCCATCGGTCGACGGGTCGTCTTCCAGGCGACCGGGCAGACGCCCGAGCAGATCGCCGACGCGGCCAAGGACTAGGTCGCGCACTGGGGAAGGCCCAGCCGAAGCTGGTTTCAGTTGATCGTGTCGGCGATAACGACGCCGCCGCGACCCGGGATCATCGTCACGTTGCGGTGCCGGGGCCTCTCCGGCGCGCGGTCGTGCGTGCGCAGCTCGACGCGGCGCAGGATCTGTCCGACGACGGTCTGCAGCTCCGCCATCGCCAGTGGCGCGCCCAGGCAGCGCCGGATCCCGCCGCCGAAGGGCATCAGCTCGTAGGGGTTGATCCGCACGCCCAGGAAACGCTCCGGTCGAAACGCGAACGGATCCGGGTACAGGTCGTCGCGGTGGTGCAGCAGCAGGATGCTGACGAGTGCGGTCACGCCGTCCTCGCCGCCGGCGCGGGTCCCGCCGAAGTCGAACGGCGCGAGGAGCTCGCGCGCGACGATCGGCACGACCGGGCGCACGCGCATCGACTCGTTGATCAGCGCCTCGACGTACTCCTCGTTGCCGGCCAGCGCGGCCTCGCGCGCCTGCCGGTAGACGTCGGGAGTGCGGGTCAGCCGCTCGAAGGTCCACGCGACGGTGTTCGCCGTCGTCTCGTGGCCGGCGAGCAGCAGCGTCATCAGCTCGTCGCGGATCTCGCTGTCCGGCAGCGGGTTGCCGTCGGTGTCGGTGGCGTCCATCAGCAGGGACATGATGTCGTCGCGCGTGGCCGACGACCCGGCGGCGCGGCGCTCGTCGAGGACGCGGTAGACCGTCTTGTCGACCATCGCCAGCACGACCTTGAGGAAGCCGACCGGGTCTTCGCGCCGGGCATTGGCCAGCTGGGTGACGGTTGCCATCGGCGTCGTGGACAGTCGGAGCAGGCGCAGCACGGCGGTGCGCATGGCGCGTTCGGCCTCGGTGGCCTCGCGCGGGTCGGGCAGGCCGAAGATCGCCGACATAATGACGTCGAGGGTGATGCCCTGCGCGATGTCGGCCAGCGGGACCGGTTTGCCGACCGGCCATTTCGCCAGTCCGTCCTCGGTGGCCCGCGCGATGCTCTCCTGGTACTTCGCCACCGCCTTCCCGTGGAAGCGGGGGAGCAGCAGGGCGCGCTGCTGGCGGTGGCGCTCGCCGAGCGAGGTGAGCACCGAATCGGGTCCGACGATCGGGGCGAGGGGCGAGCGATGCGTGGCCGACGGGGCAATCGACTCGTCGGCGGTCATGATCGTCTTGACGTGGGCCGGGTCGAAGAGCACGACCACCGGGCCCGGACCGCCGCGCAGCTTGTAGTGCAGGACGTCGCCACCGGGTTCGCCCGCCGCGCGGACGGCGTCGCCGAACAACAGGTCGCCCTGGCGCGTGACGAACTCCAGTGACGTCGAGAACTCGCCGAGCGGATGGAACCGCTTGGGGCGCACCAGTGCCACCGGGCCCTCGCCGGTGCCGCCGATCCCCGATCGGGCGCCCGGCGGGGCCAGGAACCAGTGACCGATCTCGGTGTGCGTCGGCGTGGTGGTGGTGACTGTCATCGGCTGTCCTCCCCGGGATTCCAGCCTATTACGCGGCGCGGTGGTTCGGGCCGGCTTGCAGCGCCCGCCGCGCCTGCCGGACTTCCCGGTCGTGGCGGACCTCGCGGTCATGCAGCGCGTCGGAGAACTCGCGGGACCGGTAGTCCAGCCCGTTCGGATTGCGCAGGAAGAGGAAGAGGATCTCGCCGACGACGGCGGCGATGGCGATTGAGACCAACATGGCGTGCTCCTTGTGCCTGCCTGGGGCGGGGTGCTCCGGGTCTGACATCGACGCTATGAGCCTTGTCTGCGCAGATCAGCGGGCCGCAGGACGATCTTTCCCACCGCCCGTGGGCGGAGGCGGAGTCCGCCCGTGGGCGGAGGAATCCGGCGGCCGGCGGGGCTAGGATCGCAGGATGGCTTGGTTGTTCGAGCGCTACCGGCACATGTTCGCGCTCACCGGCTACCACTACCCGCCGCACTACATGCTCATCGCGCAGGCGGGTCAGCTCTTCTTCTGCTATTTCGCCGCCGGCCAGCGCGTCGTCGCGGGCCTGTCCGGTTGGGACTGGCTGATCGTGGCCGCCGCGCTCGTCGTGGGCGCGGGCCCGGCCTTCGCCTCGATCGTCCAGTTCCACCGCCCGATGGTCCCGATGCTGCCGCTGACCTACGTCACCACCGTCGTGCTGTTCTGGCTGGTCCCGGTGCACGGCGACGTCGCACCGCTGATCCTGGTCCTGGGGGCGACGATGACCTCGGCGATCGTCGGCTTCCGCCAGGCGGTCGGGTACGTCGCGGTCTACGCCGTCGCGGCCGTCGCGGGGGTGGTCGCCGGCGGGATCGAGCAGGGCTGGCTGCTCGTCCTGATGGTCTGCTTCGGCGGCGTCACCGGGCAACTGTTGCAACAGCAGCTGCACGCGATGGAGGCCGAGCACCGGGAACACGAGCGCCAGCAGCTCGTCGAACGCGCCAGCATCGCCGGGGAGGTGCACGACGTGGTCGCGCACTCGCTCAGCATCGTCCTGCTGAACGTCACCGCGGCCCGTCGGGCGTTGGAGGCGGGCGGGGACCGGGCCGACGTCGACGATGCCCTGGAGGCCCTGCGCGACGCGGAGTCGCAGGGTCGCGAGGCGATGGGCGATGTGCGACGCACGATCGAACTGCTGCGCGACGACGTCTCGCCGGACACCGCGCAGCCCGGCCTCGGCGACCTCGACACCCTGATCGCGGGGTTCCGCCGCGCGGGGTCGACGGTTGACTGTCGCTACGAGCGGCCCGCCGAGGCGCTGTCGCCGGCCACCCAACTCGCCGTGTACCGCGTCGTGCAGGAGTCGCTGTCCAATGCCTCGCGGCACGCGCCCGGCACCCCGGTGTCGGTGACGGCACGCCCCGTCGACGGCGGGTTCGCGGTCCGCGTCGGCAATCCGGTTTCCGTCGGACGGTCACCGCGGTCGAGCGGGCCGGGGACGGGTGGGCTGGGGGTGACCGGGATGGCCTCGCGCGTGGAGAACCTGGGCGGGACGTTCCGCGCCGGGGTCGTGGGCGAGGAGTGGGTCGTCGACGCCCGGTTCGTCGACACCTGCGACCCGGCGGACCAGGCGTGCTCGATCGAGGAGGTCATCCGTGGACGGTGACCCGATCCGCGTCGTCCTCGTCGACGATCAGGAACTCGTCCGCTCCGGACTGCGGCGCATCCTGCGCCGCCGCGACGGCTTCGAGATCGTCGCCGAATGTGGCGACGGCGACGAGGTGCCCGCCGCGGTGGCCGCCGCCGAACCCGACGTCGTGGTCATGGACCTGCGGATGAAACGCGTCAGCGGGATGACCGCGACGCGGCAGTTGCGCGCCGGGGACACCCCCGAGAGGACGAATCCGCCGGTCCTGGTGCTGACGACCTTCCGCGACGAGGAGCTGTTGTCCGAGGCGCTGCGCGCCGGTGCCGCCGGATTCGTGTTGAAGGATTCGCCGGCCGAGGAACTCATCCGCGCGGTCCGGCTCGTCGCCGCCGGGGAGGCGGTCCTCGACCCGGCGGTCACCGGTCGGGTGCTGGACGCCTATCGTTCGTCGAGCCCGCCGCCGCCGGGGGACGGCGCCGCGGCCCTCGACCGGCTGACCGCCCGCGAGCGCACGGTGCTCGAGCTGATCGGCCGGGGACTGACCAACGACGAGATCGCCGCCGAACTGGTCATCTCCGTCGTCACCGTGAAGAGCCACATCGGCAAGATCTTCCGGGCCCTGGACGTCCGCGACCGGGCGGCGGCCGTCGTCTTCGCCTTCGACCACGGGGTCGTGGCACCGCGCGCCGGTGGCTGACCACTCGACTGTTCACATGGCGCGGTAGTCGCGCACCGACATGCGCGGCCCTCGTCGGGCCGGGCGGGTGCCGTGCAGCTCGCAGAGTCGGACCACGCGGCCGCGCTGGCCGGCGAACGGTTCGAGCAATTCCAGCATGCCCGCGTCGTCGACGGCCTCGCCGATCAACGTGTGTCCGACGACCGACGGCAAGTGGTAATCCCCGACGGGGACGGCGTCGGGGTCGCCGAGGGCGCGCCGCCGAACCTCCGCCTCGGTCCACGGGCCGATGCCGCGCAGCGCGGTCAAGTGGTCCGCGCCGCGCTCGACGTCCATGCCCGCGGCGCGGGTGATCGTGCGCATCCGGACCGGTTCGGCGCCGCTGCGGTGCCACTCCCACGAGGGGATGTGCGCCCACTCCCGTCGCGGCGGCGGGACGTGCATCGCCGGGGTCGGACCGGGCGCGGGTTCGCCGTACCGGCGCACCAGGTAGCGCCAGGCGCGCCACGCCTCGGTGCCGACGACCTTCTGCTCCAGAACCGCCGGGACCAGCGCCTCCCACACCCGGTCGGTGCGCCCGAGGCGCAGTCCGCGCGCCCGTCGTTGCAGCTGCCGGACGACGGGGTGATCGGTGTCGAGGGCCGCCGGATCGTCGGCCGCTCCGAGGAGGTCGGGGAACTGGTCGATCAGCCACGCCGCCCCCGGGCCCCACGCCTGCGCCCGCACGCTGCCCGCGTGCGCGCGCAGGTGGAGCGTCCCGGGACCGTCGGGGGTCTGTGTCGCGCGCCAGACCGAGCCGTCGTCGGCGAACCGCGTCGACGGATCACCGGTGCCGCGCCGGTGGGCGCCGACGGTGGTGCGCACGTCGACGGGGAAGGTCGGGGTCCAGGTGCGGGTGAGGGTCACGAGGGGCGGGCGATCGGTACGACGTGGAGCAGCGATTCAAGTCCGGCGAAGTCGGGGGCGTTCGTCGTGAACAGCGGGAGGTCGTTGGCGATCGCGATGGCCGCGATCATCTGGTCGGCGACTCGGGATCGCGGGCTGCGTCCGGCGTGGCGGACCGCTGCTACGACGCGGCCATAGGCGCGCGCGGCACCGACATCGAAGGGGAGGGGGTCGAAGTCACTCTCGGCACGTTGGAGGGTGTCCAGGCGCACGGACTGAACGAGAGGATCGCTCGCCATATGCACACCGGCGCCGAGCTCGGCGATCGTGATCGTCGAGATCGCCGCGGTGAGGGGGAGTCGGTCCGCGGTGAGTCGGCGCCAGTGGATGAGGACGTTGGTGTCGAGGAGGCCGAATGGTTCTCGGCTCTGCTCAGCGCTCATAGGGATCGTCTGCGAACTGGTCGCCGGCCGCATCGATGTCCGCCCGGAATCGATCGGCGTCGACCTCGCCGAGTCCGCGCCCCAGCGCGATGAACTCGTCGACCGGGATGAACCGACGCTTGCGCCTGAGTGGGACCAGTTCGCCGATCTGATGACCGTCGCGGGTAACCGTGAACGATTGGCCCCGCTCGACCGCGTCCATGATCTCGCGCGACCGCGAGCGAAGGTCGCGTTGGCTGATCTCCGACGGATGGCTCATGTGTCACATGGTAGCACTCGGTAGCACCCTCACCCGCGTGTCTCCGGCCGGTACATCGGCCAGAAGGACGGGCCGTTCATCGGGAGCCTCACCTCGTCGACGACGGTGAACCCGAACTTCTCGTAGAGCGGGATGTTCACCCGGTTAGAACTCTCCAGGTAGGCGGGACCGTCGATCTGCTCGAGTCGGTGCGCCAGCAGGGCGCTGCCGATGCCGCGACCCTGCTCGACCGCGCCGATCGTCGACAGGTACCAATGCGGCTCGCGCGGGCGGTACTTGGGGAAGAGCTCCTCGATCGCCGCGCCCCGCATCACGCGGGTGCGCAACACCCGTAGGGCCTGCACGACCATCCGCCGATGGTCGACATCGGGCTGGTAGCCGGGTGGATCCCACCAGGCCGCACCGACCGTCCGCCCGTCCCCGTCGACGTACAGGTCCGAGGCGCCGGGGGAGCGATGGACGTCGCTGAACCGCCAGAGGGCCGGGTCGCGCTCGGGGTCGGCCATCACCCAGCGGACCAGTGGATCGTCGTGGAAGGCCCGCGTGAACACCCGCTGCGCTGCGACGCGGTTGCCGTCGTCGATGGGCACGATTGGCATGAATCCACGCTAACCCTCCTGTGGCACGATGACGGCATGAAGCCACGACTCTCCACCGTCCCCGCCGCGGCATGACCGGATCGCGCAAGACACTGGTGATCGTCGCCGCGGTGATCGCGGTCTTCGTCGCCCTGGTCGTGGTCGCGCGGACGACCGGCCACCGAGGGCCGACCGAGAACTCGGCGACGACCGCGGTGGCGAAGAAGCCCGGTGAGCTGGCCGTCGTGCGGCGCGATCCCACCGACCCGATGGGGATGGGCAACCCCGACGCCCCGGTGGTCCTGTCCCAGTGGACCGACCTGCGCTGCCCCTACTGCGCGGTCTTCAACCGCGAGGTGCTCCCCAAGCTGATCGACGAGTACGTCAAACCCGGCAAGGTCCGCTTCGAGGTCACCGACGTGGCCTTCTTCGGCGACCAGTCGGAGAAGGCGGCGATCGCCGCGCGTGCCGCCGCGCGACAGGGCAAGTACTTCGAATTCACCAAGGCCGTCTACGCCGAGGCGCCGGAGAAGGGGCACCCCGACCTTCCGCGCGACCGGCTGGTCCACTTCGCCACGAAGGCCGGCGTGCCCGACCTCGCCCGGTTCGAGAAGGACCTCGACGACCCGGCGTTGGCGCTCACGGTGCGCGATGCGACCGCCGCGGCCCAGGGGCTGGGCGTGCCCAGCGTGCCGTTCTTCCTCGTCGGCACCAGCGCGCTCGCCGGCGCACAGCCGGTCGAGACCTTCCGCGCCTACCTCGACGAGATCCTCAATAAGGCGGGTTGAGGATGGAGCTGGGCCTCCTCGGCGCCTTCCTCGGCGGCGTGCTCACCCTGTTGAGCCCCTGCTCGGTGATGCTGCTGCCGGCGTTCTTCTCCTACGCGTTCGCCAGCCCCGGTGCGCTGCTCGCGCGCACCGGCGTGTTCTACCTGGGGCTCATCACGACACTCGTGCCGCTCGGCGTGCTCGCGGGGACGCTCGGCGCCTTCGTCAACGAGCACCGCACGACCTTCGTCCACGTCGCCGCCGGCATCGTCATCGTGCTGGGCGTCGTGATGCTGGCGGGTATCCCGATTCCCGCGCTGTCGCGGACGACCAGCGCGTCGGGGACGTCGACGGCGGCGGTGTACGCCCTCGGCACCGTGTACGGCCTCGCCGGTGTGTGCGCCGGACCGTTGCTCGGCGCGGTGCTGACTTACGCGGCCCTCGGCGGCAATGCGGTGATGGGCGGGATCACGCTGATGGTCTTCGCCGCGGGCATGGTGGTGCCGTTGCTCCTGCTCGCCTTCGCCTGGGATCGGCTGCCGGTCGTGCAGCGCCTGGTGCGGCCGCGCGAGGTGCGGATCGGCCGCTGGCACAACACGTGGACGTCGATCATCGGCGGAATCCTCACCATCGCGGTCGGCGTCCTCCTGTTCCTCACCGACGGCACGGCGTCGCTCGGCGGGGTCGTCGGCGCGACCGACCAGTACCGGCTCGAGTCGTGGATTATGCGGACGACGTCGCACGTCTCGAATACCGTCGTGGTGGTGATCGTCGCCGCAGCCCTCGGCGTCGTCTGGTGGGGGGCCCGGCTGCGCCGCAAGTAGCCCGAAAGCAGGTGCATGCCCGTGCCCACCGATCCGCACCGGCCCGCACCGGTCGACCTGGCCGCCAATCCCCACCTGTGCGGCGTCTTCGCCCCGCAGCGCGACGAGGTCGACGTCGTCGACCTGCCCGTCCACGGGGAACTCCCCGCCGAGCTGGTCGGCAGCTATCTGCGCAACGGCCCCAATCCGCGCTTTGACCCGATCGGCTCCTTCGTCTACCCACTCGACGGCGACGGAATGGTGCACCGTGTGCACATCGCCGACGGTCGGGCGTCCTACAGCAACCGGTTCGTGCGGACCTCGATGGTCACGCTCGAGGAGGAGCGCGGCGAAGCGATCTGGTCGGGGATCACCGACGGATACACCCCACCGGCGAGCGTCGTCGGGGACGATCTGGCCGGCACGATGCGCGACCTGCCCGACATCAACGTCGTGCGGCACGGCGGTCGGCTGATGGCGATGGCCGAATCAGCACAGCCCTACCGGTTGGATCCGGCGACGCTGGCCACCCTCGACAAAGAGAGCTGCGACGGTGCGATGGCCGGCGGCAGCACCGCGCACCCGAAGGTCGATCCGAGTACCGGCGAGCTGGTGCTGTTCAACTACCTGCTGGAGGCGCCGTATCTGACGTGGTCGGTGGTGGCGCCCGACGGGACCGTGCTGCGTGCGCCGACTCCGATCAGCGGTCTGGACAAACCGCTGATGATCCACGACATGGCGCTCACCCGCCGCTACATCGTGCTGTTCGCCAATCCGCTCGTCTTCGACCTCGCCGCCGCGATGGCGGGTGGGTCGGTGCTGTCCTGGCAGCCCGACCGCGGCACGAGGGTCGCGCTCATCCCGCGCGACGGCAGTGCCATCGGCTGGATCGATACCGATGCGTTCTGGGTGTGGCACTTCGCCAACGCCTACGACGACGCGGACGGCACGGTCGTGATCGACTATGTCGAGCACGACTACCCCGCGGGCTTCGCGACCGAGACGACCCCGAGCGTCCCCACGCTCAAACGCGCCCGCGTCGA
Source organism: Gordonia sp. (in: high G+C Gram-positive bacteria) (assembly GCF_047606305.1). Lineage (GTDB taxonomy): Bacteria > Actinomycetota > Actinomycetes > Mycobacteriales > Mycobacteriaceae > Gordonia. The sequence goes on from NZ_JASGER010000004.1 coordinate 13,793, forward strand.
CCCGATCGCCGGCACCATCGTCCGCACCCGGGTGGGTGAGTGCACCGGCATCGAGTTCCCGCGGGTCGACGATCGGCTGCTGACCCGCGAGCACCGCTGCATCGCCACCGTCGGCGCCGCCCACGGCGACTCGGGTGTCGTGGAGAGTCTGTGGTTCCACGATGTGCGCACCGGCACCGACACCGCGTGGTCGCCGGGCGTCGCGATCGGCGAGCCGATCTACATCCCCGGCGACGGCCACGACTATTGGGGCGCCATCGGCACCGATCCGCAGACGTTGCTCTCGCGGTTCTACCTGCTGTCCGCTGAGGCCCCGGGCGACGGACCGCTCGCGACGATCGACCTGCCCATCCGCGTGCCGCAGGGCCTGCACGGCACCTGGGTCGCGGGAGACTGACGGATCAGGCGCGGGGATCAGGCGCGGGAGGCGGGTGCCCGTGTTGTCTCGTCGGCGACGGTGAGGCGGAAGTCCGCCGGGTCGGGCTCGGCGAACATCTGCTCCATCGTCGTGCGGTTGAACGGCCACAGGTCGATGTTCCCGGACTCGGTGAAGTACCAGGAGTTGCAGCCGGTGTTCCACACCGTCGGGCCCATCGCCTCGGCGACCTGCTCGTAGAACCGGTCGGTGGCCTCCTCGGTCACCTCGATCCGGTCGACGTCGCCGCGTGCCCACCGCTCGATCCACTGCGCCAGGTACTTCGCCGTCAGCTCGGCCGAGTGCTGCAGCGAGATCGAACCGGTGGGCGAGTTGGGCCCCAGCACCGTGAAGAGGTTGGGGAAGCCGGGGATGGCCGTCATCCGGTAGGCGCGCGGACCGCCCGACCACGCCTTGTCCAGGGAGAGGCCGTCGACGCCGGTGATCGCCATCGGCCGCATGTAGTCGTGTGCGCGGAACCCGGTCGCCAGCACGATCACGTCGACGGGGTGCTCCACACCGTCGGCGGTCACGATGCCGGTGGGGGTGATCTTCTCGATCGCCTCGGTGACCAGGTCGGCATTGGCCGCCTGGATGGCCCGGTAGTAGGTGCCGGAGATGACTTGGCGCTTGCACAGCGGCTCGTAATCGGGGGTCAGCTTCTTGCGCAGCCCCTTGTCGCGGACCTGGGCGATCAGCGACGCCCGGGCGTAGCCCTGCACCGCCTTGCGGCGCCACGACGGCTTGGTCGCGATGTCGGCGAGGATGCCCGATCCCCAGAGCAGGCCGCGGTACACGCCGTGGTGGACCTTGGGCAGGCGGCCGAGGATCGCGGAGGTGCCGGGGAACTGGGGCAGTGTCATCGGCGCCCACAGGATCCACTGCGGCGACCGGACGAAATGGGTGAGCCGCGCGGCGCCCGGCTGCAGCGCGGACACGATCTGCACGCCGGTCGACCCGGTGCCCAGCACCGCGATGCGCTTGCCGGCGGTCTGCACGTCGTCGTCCCACCGTGCGGTGTGCACGAGGTCGCCGGCGAACTCGTCCAGCCCGTCGATGTCGGGGTAGGCGGGGTTCTCCAGCACACCGGTCGCGCAGAGCACGAAGTCGGCGGTGAGGGTCTCCCCGTCGGCGGTGGTGACGGTCCATTCGCCGGTCTCGTCGTCGAAATCGGTGGCCACGACCTCGACGTTGCAGCGGATCAGGTCGGCGAGCCCGGCCCGCTCCACGACATCGCGGTGGTAGCGCTGGATCTCCGGCCCGCCGGCCCACAGCTTGGACCAGTCGGACTTGGGTGCCCATCCGAACTGGTAAATCTGCGACGGGACGTCGCAGGTCAGGCCCGGGTAGCGGTTCCAGAACCACACGCCGCCGACGTCGGCGCCCTTTTCCAGGACGGTGATGTCGGTGAAGCCGGAGTCCTTCAACACGTGCGCGGCGGTGATTCCGGCGACACCGGCGCCGATGATGACGATGCGGGGCTCGCGTCGGGCACTCATCGCGCCTCCTCCCGGTTCAGGGCTTTCGCGACGGTGTCGCGGGTGGACCGCAGGGACTGCTCGAACGCGGCGGCACGGTGGTCGCGGTTCATGAAGTTGGCGCCCAGCGCGCCGAGTTCGTCGGCCGTCGGGGAGATGACCACGACGCGGGTGCCGCGGGCGCGGACCTGCTCGACCTCTCGTCGCAGCACCGCGGACATGGGCTTGCGCAGCAGCGTCGACTCGGCCAGGCCGCCCACGCCCGGTCCGCGCACGTCGTCCATCCCCGCCATCGACGCGATCACGTAGACGACATCGGCCTCGTCGGCGCCGATCAGATCGACCGACGCCGTGGAGGCGGCACCACCGTCGTAGTAGTCGTGCCCGCCGATCGGCACCGCCGGCATCCAGGCGGGGATGCCCCACGATGCGCGCAGGGCCTGGCTCAGCGTCGCCGCCGAACTCAGCGCGGGATTGGCCGACGCGGCCGCCTCGCCCGGGCCGGTGAAGGCGACGCGGGTGTCGTCGTCGGGTCGGTAGGCGACCAGGCGGATGCCCTTGTGGGCGACCCACGCCGATCCGGGTGCACACACCGATGTCGCGAGGCGGTCGAGCCAGCCGGCGTCGCCCCGCCCGCGCGGGGCGATCCCGACGAGCGGTCGGTGACCGCCCCGCCGGGTGAGGGTGCGCAGGTTCGGGAGGGCCGGGCGCGGCACCGGCGGGAAGGACGACGGGGTGTCCGCCAGGTGTGCGGACAGTCGCTCGTCAACCGGCATGCCGAGCTGCATGTCGACGAGGTCGCCGGCGGAGAAGCCGCCGCCGAGCATCGTCGCGATCTCCGAACCCGCCGAGGTGCCCTGGATGACGTCCGCGCTGCGCGGGTCCCAGTCGAGGTGCTCGGCCAGGGCGTTGAGGGCGGCGATGGACCACGCGCCGCCGATCGTGCCGCCGCATCCGATGGCCAGCGCGGTGGTGGTCATCGCGCGGCCTTCTTGGTGGTGCGGCCGCCGACCGAGGCGTTCTGATCGGCATGGCGCTCGATGCGCTCGAGGTAGTCCTTGCGCCCGACGGGGTCCAGGGCCATCGCCTGGTCGTGGTTGATCAGGCGTCGGGCGAAGCGCTCCACGGTCTCCGGGACGAATGCCTCGACCAGTCCCCAGCCGGGCAGCACCCAGGTGGGCGCCGACGTTTTCGCCGCCCGCGTGGCGAGGGTGCGCAGCACCTGGCGCGCGACGTCCTGCGGATCGACCGTCGGCAGCACCGACAGGTCGGCGCCGGAGGAGAGTTCGGTCCGCACCGCGGCGGGCATGATCGCCGACACCGTCACGCCGGTGCCGTCGTATTCGCGGCGAGCGGCCAGTGAACCGCCGAGCGCGGCGTACTTGCTGGTGTTGTAGCTGACCATCCCGGGCAGCGGGATCATCCCGGCCATGGAGGAGATGTTCACGACGTGACCGCGGCCCGCCTGCGCCATCAGCGGCAGTACCGCGTGCATGCCGTTCAGCACGCCGCGGACGTTCACATCGAGGATGAGGTCGGTGGTCGCCTCCGGCTCGTCGGCGAACGGTCCGACCGGCATGACGCCGGCGTTGTTGACCAGGACGTCGATGCGCCCGTGCTCGTGCAGGATTTCGTCGAGGAACAGCGCCCACGATCCGCGGTCGGTGACGTCGAGCCGTCGGGCGACGGCGCCGGGGATGGTGGTCGCGGTGTCCTTGGCGATGTTCTCGTCCAGATCACCGATCCAGACGGTCGCGCCGTTGGCGGCGAACAGCTTGGCGGTCTCCGCACCGATCCCACGGGCACCGCCGGTGACGATCACGACGGCGTCGGACGGGTCGATCGCGGGCACACCGCGCAGGTAGCCGATCCGGGAGGTGACCGCGCGGGTCATCGAGCCGAGAACATCCATGTCGTTCCTCTTCCACGGCGGCGACAGGCCGCCGGTCCTAGCCGGTGGTGTTGATCACCGAAGTCTGCTTCAGATACCGAGAGTATGTCAATACTGTCGGTATCTGACTGTACGATCGTCGACATGACGACCCGGCTGACCCGTGCCGAGCAGCGCGAGCGGACGCACGCCGAGCTGTTGGCGACGGCGCGCGCGGAGTTCCTGCGCAACGGTTACGCCGCCACCCGGCTCGACGCGATCGCGGAGGCCGCCGGGTACTCCAAGGGGGCCGTCTACTCGAATTTCACCGACAAGCCGGCGCTGTGCCAGGCGGTCCTGGGTGACATCCGTCGCGAGAAGTTCGCCGAGATCGAACAGATCGCGCACTCGTCCGAGGACGTCGACGAGATCGCCGATGAGCTCGGCGAGTGGATCCGCGCCACGGTCGGCGACGTCGAGTGGACGTCGTTGGAGCTCGAGTTCAGCGCGCTGGCCCGCACCGACCCCACGGTCCGCGCGATGATCGTCGAGTCCCGTCGTGAGATCAGCGCCCAGATCGCCCGGAATCTCGCCGATGTCTTCGGCGACCCCCGTCAGATCGCGCCCGGCATGCTGCCGGACGTGTCGGCCCTGGCGGACCTGCTGCTCAGTGCCGGGATCGGGCTGGGGATCAGCCGGGCCTTCGACCCGACGGTCTCCCTCGACCCGGCCATCGACGGGATGAAGACCGCTTTCGGGCTGCTCGCGTCGTTGCGCTGAGCGGTCACACCAATCCGCCCTTCGAGGTTGACGGCCGACTGGCATCGGCCTTTACTGGAGGCGTACCTCTATTAGAGAGGTATCTCTAAATTCTCCGAAGGGGGTCATAATGGACGTCACCAACATCCACGAGCGCGAATACCCCGTCGCGGCGCCCGACGTTGCCGCATTGGTGGCGACGCTGTCGAGCGAACGGGACCGCCTGTGGCCGACCGAGTCCTGGCCGCCGATGAGGTTCGATCGAGGGCTGGTCGAAGGCGCGATCGGCGGGCATGGTCCGGTGCGATACCGCGTGGAGCGCGTCGACCCCGCCGGAGTGGTCGTCTTCCGGTTCACCGGCCCCAAAGGATTCGACGGATGGCACGGGTACTCGGTGCACGCGCACTCGCCATCGGCGACCGTGTTGCGGCACGAGTTGCGAATGCGCACGAGTGGCTGGGCACGGGCGAGTTGGCCGTTGTTCTTCCGGCCGCTGCACGACGCACTCATCGAGGAATCACTCGACAAGGCGGCCCGCGAGTTCGGAGTGGACGACGTCCGGTACCGGGGGCCGCTGTGGACCCGCCTGCTGTACCGGGTCGCCCGACGCGTCGGCGTGCAACGACCCCGCTCCGTGGCGGTGCGTTGAGATGGGTCGCGCCGCGCTCTACAGCGATGACACCATCCTCGACGCCGCGTTGGAGTTGGTCGCCGCCGATGGGCCGCAGGGGGCGACCGTCGTTGCGATTGCCGCACGACTGGGCGCGCCGTCGGGGTCGATCTACCACCGATTTGCCTCGCGCGACCTTCTCCTCGCCCGGCTGTGGATCCGTACCGTCGAGCGATTCCAGGAGGGCTATCTCGATGTGCTCGCCCTCACCGACCCCGTCGAGGCAACGCGGGCGGCGGTCGACTTCGTGCTGGAGTGGGGTGGCGAGCACCGCCACGAGGCGCAGCTCCTGACCATGTACCGGCGCACCGACCTGGTCGCGCTCTGGCCCGACCGACTCGGCGAACAGCTGGCGACTCTGAACAGTCGGGTCGAGGAGGGGTTGCAGGGGTTTGCCCGCCGTCGGTTCGGTGACGTCAGCGCTCAGACGATGGACCTGGCGCGGTTTGCCGTCATCGACGTGCCCTACGGGGCGGCTCGGCAGGCGATCCGCGACGGTCGGCCCCCGTCGCCGTGGCTGCGCGAGGCGGTGGCCAGAGCGGCGCAGGCCGCTCTGGATGTCCAGGACTGATCACCCGAGCGGTGCCCCCAGTCGGACTCGAACCGACACTCGGCGGATTTTAAGTCCGCTGCCTCTGCCAATTGGGCTATGGGGGCGCGATCCCCGACGATACCGGCCGGATGTCGGCGGTCGGCGGTGTCGGCGTCAGCGCGAGGGGGTGAGGCGGAGTGTCGTGGCGACTCCGTCGTCAGTGAGGATCGGGTCCAGAGTCGAGGCGGCGTACCGGCGGTACTTGCCGCGATAGGCGGCCTCGATGGCATCGCTGTCGAGGCTGCCGACCTGTTCGACGGTCACCGGGGTCTTCGGGCCGCCGGTGGCGACTGCGGCAGTGCCGTGGCGGACGGCGCGGCCGTACCAACCGGTGGTCCGCACCTCCCAGGTACGGACGTACAGCTGTTCGTCGACGACGACCATCCAGATCGGGACGGCCGGCACCGTCGAACCGTCCTTGCGTCGCGTCTCGATGAAGAGTTCGTCCTGGGAAGAGAACTCGGCGAGTTCGGCCGCCGACCACGCAGCTGTCATGCCCGCGAATGTAGCCGACACCGAACGGCGTCGTGGTGTCCCGGTGTCTACTGGGGCGCGGTCCCCGACGATACCGGCCGGATGTCGGTGATCGCCGATATCGTGAGCGGTCATGACGAAGGTGCATTACTACACCGCGATGTCACTCGACGGCTTCCTCGCCGACCCCGACGACTCCCTCGACTGGCTGTTGCGCCAGCCGGAGCAGGACCCGGAGGGCTTCGGAGCGTACGACCCCTTCATCGCGACCATTGGCGCAATCGTGATGGGTCGCACCACCTACGACTGGGTGGTCGACCACTTGAACCGCTCGGGCGAGGCGTGGCCGTACGAGATGCCCGCCTGGGTGATGACCAGCCGTCAGCCGGCGCCGGTCGCCGGCGGTGACGTGCGTTGGGCATCGGGCGGCGTGCGCCCGGTGTACGACGAGATGGTCGCCGCCGCCGGGGGCAAGGACGTGTGGATCGTTGGTGGCGGCGACCTGGCCGGGCAGTTCGCCGACGAAGGTCTGCTCGACGAGGTTCGCGTGTCGATCGCACCGGTCACGCTCGGCGCCGGGCGGCCGGTCCTGCCGCGGCGCTACGACCTCGAATTGATCGACACCGCGCGCAACGGCCCGTTCGTCTGTGCGCACTATGCGTTTGCCGGTCCGTTGGCAGAGGATCGGGCCTAGACTCACCGCACGCGGTGCCGATCGGAACCGTTGATCGGAGTGGCCATGGGCTTCGTGTTCGGCTTCGCGCCCTGGATCGTCTACTGGATCCTCGTCGGCAACGTCGCCTTCCGCACCGCGGTCCTCGTCGCGCTCGCCCTCGCGGTGGTCGCGGCCGCCGTGTCCCGGTGGCGCAGCGGCAAGTGGCACTCCCTGGAAGTCGGCACGGTGGCGGTGTTCGCGGCCATCACCGTGCTGGCCTTCACCGTCAACGACCACTTCCTCGAGCGCTGGCTCCAACCGATCGGCAACGCCGGGATCTTCCTCGTCGCCCTCGTCGGCGTGCTGGTGGGCCGACCGTTCGTCCGCGACTACGCCGAGGCCTCGGTCGACGCGGCGACCGCGGGGTCCGACGGATTCCGGGTGATCACCACCGCGATGACGTGGATGTGGGTGGCGGTCTTCGGTGCGATGACCGCACTGTCGCTGATCCCGCCACTGCGCCAAGGGGAGGCGACGATCCGTGATGGCGGTTCGACGCTGTCGATCCTCTGCTACTGGGTCTTGCCGTTCACCCTGATGGGACTGGCCGGCGCGGTGTCGGGGGCCTTCCCGCCGTGGTTCGACAAGCAGAGCGCCGCCATCGACGCCCAGCAGGCGAAGGCGACGGAATTGGCGCCGATGGCCCAGCCGACTGGAGTTCCGGAGGAGACATCGCCGGGCCTGGTCATCGACGCCCCCTCGCGTTCTCGGCACGACGAGCCGTTCGCGGCCACCGTCACTGTCGACGACGGGCGGCCGATCACGCTCACCGTCGAGGGAGCGGACCTCTATGGGCGGGACTGGCGGTTCAGCGGCGACGACGTCGCAACCGTCGACAGCTCCGCCATCTGGCGGATGGGCAACGCCGACGGTGAGCTCTTCGTCGCACCCGAGCAGCCGTGGCGGCTGCACCTGACGGCGACGGTCGGTGACCGCCGAACGACGCGGACGGTCGTGCGGGAACCTATTGCCGCCGGAGTGACCGTCGAGCAGCTGGAGGTCGCCGGTCGGCCCGCGCTCGTCGCGCGTCCAGCGCGGCGGATCGGTACAGCCGTCGCGTGCTTCGGCGGTTCCGAGGGCGGTGTCGACTCGCAGCGCGCCACGATCGAGGCTCTCGCCTCGCGCGGGCATATCGCCATGGCCGTCGGCTGGCTCGACGAGGGTGCGGCGAGCGTCGCCGACATCCCCCTCCGTCGCTTCGCCGACCCGATCACCTGGCTGCGGGGGCACGTCGGATCTGACCGGGTCGCCGCCGTCGCCATCTCGCGCGGATCGGAGGGACTGGCCGCGGCCGCCGCCCTAGGCGACTTGCCGTTGTCTCGGCTGGTGTTGATCAGCCCGAGCAGTGTGATGTGGCAGGCGATCGGCGGCGACGGCGATGTCCCCGACACCGGGTCCTGGGTCGGTGACGGCGGTCCGGTCCCGTGGGCCCCGCTGCCCGACGGTGCACTGATGCCGCAGCTCGTCGGCAACGCCTGGCGCCACACATGGTCGCGAACCGGTGGGTCAGTGCGTCCGCTGCGGCTGCTGCCCGCCTATAGCGCCGGGTTGAGCAGGGGAGTGCCCGATGACGCGGTGATCGCCACCGAGAAGATCGATTGCCCGATCCTCTGTTTGTCCGGCACCGACGACGCACTGTGGCCGTCGGGGGAGATGGCGGAGGCGCTGCTGGCCCGTCGCAAACGCGCGGGTGACCGCCACATCGCCTACCCGGGCGCCGGGCATCTCATCCGTCTTGGCGTGTACCCGGCCACTGATCAGACGGTTGGGGGAATCGCGCTCGGCGGTGAGCCCGAGGGGCATGGGCGCGCGTGCCTGGCCGCGGTCGACGAGGTCGTCGGGTTCCTCGGGGGTTGAGGCCTGGCGGTGCCGCGTTGCCGGCTCCGTTCAAGCGTCGTCGTCAGCCCTGGCGGCCCTTGAACCGCGGATTCGCCTTGTTGATGACGTAGTTCTTCCCGCGTCGTCGCACGACCTGCGATCCCGGCTGCTTCTTGAGCGACTTCAGAGAGTTCCGCACCTTCATTCCGGCTCCTTAATGAGAATCGTTACCATTAGAGTAGTCGATGGCGGGACTGGGCGAGGAGGTGGCTCCATTGGGGCCGGTTGACGTTGTGGCGGTCGTCGGGAGCTGTGCCCCTGAGCGGCGGGCCTTCGCCGAACGAATGGCGTCTCAGACCGGCAGGAGCCTGGTCACCGCGCAACAGCTCGGCACGGCGTCAGATCCGGTCGCGGAGGCCCACGCGGTCACGCGCTGGGAGGAACGGCCGGTGCTCGTCGAATTTCCCGCCTCGGTGGCGGTGACCGAGTTGATCGGCACCTTCGCCGACGTCGAGTCCGGCGACACCCGTCTGACGGGGGTGATCTCCGTGGTGGATGCGGCTCACCTCATGATCGACCTCCACTGCGACGCCTATACGAGTGAGCCGACCTCTGCGGGTGTCGGTGACTATGTGGCGCGCGCGGTGATTGCCGCGTCCCAACTCGAGTACGCGTCAGCGGTGGTGTTGGTGAACTGGACGGCGGTCCCGGCGCGGGAACTCTCGACCATCGCCGCGCTCGTCAGCCATCTGAGCCCGCAGGCGGCGGTCCGCGTGGATTGGGATCGACGTCGGCCGATCCGGACGGACTCGGCGTACTCGCTGGCGCAAGAACGGCCGGGTTGGGTGGGTTTGCTCAACGGCGACTTCCGGCCAAGGTTGGCCGACAGCCGGGTGGCGGCCTTCCGCTACGAGTGCGTGCGCCCGCTGCATCCCGGCCGTCTCGAGGATTTGTTGCACAACCGAATCGACGTCGGCGAATTCGGCACGGTGGTGCGCTCGGCCGGCTTCTGCCGGTTCGCGACGCGTCCGCGGGTGGTCGCCAAGTGGGACCACGTGGGCACGATGATCTCCTTCGAGCCGGCCGGGACGGACGAGTCACTCGACGAGCAGGCCGAGCTCCTCGCCGTCGGCCAAGACCTGGCTTTCATCGGCCTCGACTTGCGCTGTGAGGCACTCGCATCGGCACTGGACGGGGCCGCGCTCAGCGACGCCGAGCTCGTCGCCGGCAGTCGTGTGTGGCGCACCTACCCCGATCCCTTCCCGCGCTGGCCGACGGTCTCGGGGCGGACGGACTGATCGCGTTACGGGGCGACGTCGCCCCAGTCGTTGAACCCCGACGGGCGGTGCAGTCCGAAGCTGGCGTGCTCGAACATCCCCCAGCCCTCCCGCTTGGTTCCATCGGCCTCTGTGCAGACCGCGTGCCCGACGTGGTCGATCACGCCGAACGGGATGCGGCCGGCGACGGCCGGATCGGTGAGGTCGTAGTTCACCCGCTCGACGAACTTCTCGCCCTTCCACTGGCCGTGGATCCAGTCCGGGTCGCCGCCGTAGCCGCCGCCGATGTGCAGCGGCGTGGCCGCCTGGGCGTCGATCTCGAAGGTGACCGGCGATCCGTCGGCCGCGGTGGCCTCGATGGTGGCGCCGGTCGGCTGACGCGTGCCGGAGCGGTAGTGGATGTTGACGCGCGGCCAGCCGAGCTGCTCGACGCGGCCGTCCTTCCAGACGCGGGTGCAGTCGTTGAGCGTGCGGTAGCCCGACGGCTCCTCCTGGATGATCAGGACCAGGCCGAAGTCGTCGAAGGCCATCGGCACGTACAGCCACCACATGCCCTCGAACGGCGGGTCGGCCGGGCGTCCGGCGGGCTCGGCCTCGCCGACCGGGCGGATGCCCCACGAGCGGTCTCGGGTGCCGAGCCAGGTCTTCGGGTCGACGTCGTAGGTCTTGCCGTCGACGGTGAGCGATCCCGACCAGGTGCCCACCTGGGCGAAACGCTGCGCGTCGAGGGTGACCCGGGTGCCCTGGCGCATGAGGTGGCGCTGCTCCTGGACGACGTCGAACAGGCCGTTCCAGGTCAGGTCCGCGGCCAGGCCCTCGGTCTCGTCGAGGGTGACGTGCAGTTGCTTCAACGGCTCCGCGACGTCGATGGCCAGCGGGCCCACGTGCTGGTTGAGCCGGTCGCCGTCCATCGCGTCGGACAGGTGGACCGCGGTGTGCTCGTCGCCGCGGTGGACCAGCAGGAAGCCGTCCTTCACGCCCAGGATGGGGTAGTAGCCGACGCCGATGACGACGAAGATCTCGCCGCTGCGGTCGTGGGCGCACATGTAGGAGCGGTCGTAGAAGTTGCGGTCCGAGGTGGTCGGCCAGGCAATCGGCAACGGTGCCTGGTGGACGGGGTATTCGTCTGCGGGCGTGATCATCGTTGGTCACCGATCCCTTCCCAGTAGGTGCCGTCGATCATGGCGGCCAAGGTGGCCTTGTTGAGGATCTTGTCGTCGGGGTCGTCGGGCTCCTCGGCCTGCCCGTACTCGACCGCGCGGCACTGCACCCGGAACAGGATCATCGAGTAGATCATCGTGTTGTAGGCGACGTAGAAGTCCATGTCCTTGGGGGTCACGCCCGACGCCTCGGCGTACATCTTCTCGACGTCCGAGCGCCGCCAGAACGTCGGCAGCCCCTCCATCCCGGCCATCTCGGTGAGGTCCTGGAAGAAGCGGTGCAGGGCGATGCCCCAGGCGACGTCGAGTTCGCGCGGGCCGCGCGCGGCCATCTCCCAGTCGAGGATCGCGGCCGGGTGGAAGTCCTGGTAGATGACGTTGCCGATGCGGGCGTCGCCCCAGGTCAGCAGCGACTCGTCCGTATCGGGGAGGTTCTCGCGCGCCCACTGCAGAGCCCGTTCGAGCAGCGGGGAACCGGACCGGCCCTCGATGGTCCACGCGTAGAAGTCCTCGACGCGGCGCAGGTGTGCGGCCAGTGCCGTTTCCCCGTCGCGCGGCGCCTCGAGCAGGTCCTCGGGCATCGGCGATGCGTGGATCCCGGCAAGTGCCTCGATGGTCTCGCGCTGCAGCTGCTGGCGCTGCTCCTCGGTGGCCTCGGTGAGCCACGACCCGAAGGTGTACGGCAGGACGTCGGGCGGCACCTCGCCGTCGACGCGGCCCATGACGATGAACGGGTAGCCGATGACGGCGTCGGAGGGCTCACTCCAGTACAGCGGGGGCACGGGGACCTTGGTGGTCGTTCCGACGTGCTCCATCAGCTTGAACTGCACGTCCAGGTCGTAGTCGGGGAAGACCGGGTCGCTCTTCGGATCGGGTGCCACGCGCACGACGAGGTTGTGCTGCTCACCGTCCCATTCGGCGTCGACGATCACGGTCTCGCTCGACATCCCGTTGCCGTCCGGCGGGTGGATGCCGGTGATGGTGGCCGGCGAGCCGGCCTTCGCCGAGAGCCACTCGGTCAGCGGCGGGGTGATCTCCTCCGTCGACAACCGGGAGTCCGACGGGCGGGCCAGTTCGGCGGAATTCTCGGGGATGGCGTCTTCTGGAATGGCTGTCTGGTCGGGCATGTCAGAAGTAGAACACGTTCTAAACCTGTTCGGTCCAGATTCGCCGAGTTCTTGCGCGATGTTTGCCGGGGGCCTCTTGACGTCTTAACTTATCACCGATAACTTAACGTGGATAACCCACTGTTGGAGGTCATCGTGGAGCGTCTCACCAGCGCCGTGCTCGCCGCACCCAAAGCGGTCCTCGCCGGCGCCCTCGCCTTGCTCATCCTCTTCGGCGCGTTCGGCGCCGGAGTCGCCGGCCAGCTGCTCTCCGGCGGCTTCGAGGATCCTCATTCGGAGTCGGCGCAGGCCAGCAAGATCCTCGAGAACGACTTCGAGCGCGGATCCATCGAGATCACCTTCAAGCTCGACGCCCCCGGTCGCGACGTCACCGACGACGTGGTCGTCGCGAAGGTCGGCCGCCAGATCGTCGACGACCTGAAGGGGTACGACTTCGTGCTCGATCCGGTCCTGTCCATCTGGACCGATCCGGCCGCGGCCAAGAACCTCGTCAGCAAGGACAAGTCGTCGACGCTGATCGTCGTCCCGCTCGGCGGCGGCGAGTCGGCCGCACCCGGGCACGCCGAAGACCTCGCCGCCCGGTTCGCCGGTGAGCGCGACGGGGTGAAGATCACCGCCACCGGTCAGGGCAAGGTCTTCGCCGACACCAACAAACAGGTGTCCAAGGACCTCGCGATCGCCGAGGCGATCGCCATCCCGATCAGCTTCATCGCGCTGACCATCATCTTCGGCGGCGTGATCGCCGCGTCGCTGCCGCTCGCGGTCGGCATCTTCGCCATCGCCGGAACGCTCGCGCTGCTGCGGTTGTTCGCGCACTTCACCGACGTGTCGATCTTCGCGATGAACCTTGCGACGGCGATGGGCCTCGCGCTGGCCATCGACTACACGCTCCTGATCATCACCCGCTACCGCGAAGAGGTGGCCGGCGGTCTGACGCGGCCGGCGGCGATCCATCGAGCCATGGCGACAGCCGGGCGGACGGTCATGTTCTCGGCGATCACCGTCGGGTTGTCGCTGTCGGGTCTGCTGCTGTTCCAGCAGTACTTCCTGAGATCCTTCGCCTATGCGGGCCTGGCCGTCGTCATCGTCGCGCTGCTGGGCTCGCTGGTGATCACCCCCGCGTTGCTGGCGGTCCTCGGCGACCGCATCGACGCGTGGGACCTGCGCAAACCGGTCCGCCGGCTGTTCGGCCGCCCCGACCACGGCTTCGTCCCCACCGAGCAGACGTGGTGGTACCGCTTCGTGCAGTGGGTGCTGCGCCGCGCGGCACCCGTCGCGGTGATCGCGACGACCATCCTGCTGATCCTGGGTGCGCCCTTCCTGTCGATCAAGCTCGGCTTCCCCGACGACCGGATCCTCCCGTCGTCGCACAGCTCGCGGGCCGCGATGAACGAGATCCGATCCGACTACGCCCACCGCCTCGGCGGCGAGGTGACGATCGTCGTGACCGGGTCCACCGAACAGGCGGTCGACGACTACGCAGCCGGGCTGTCGCGCGTCGCGGACGTCGACGCGGTCACCACCCCCGACGCGGTCTTCGCCGACGGTCGGCCGATCGCCCCGCGCCAATCCGACGACCTGCGCGGCGACCACCGGATCATCACCGTCGCGAACAACACCGATCCACTGCAGCAACAGGGCAAGGACCTCCTCGCGCACCTGCGCGAGGTGCCCAAGCCCGCCGGGGCGGACGTGAAGTTCACCGGGGTGGCGGCGTCCACCGAGGACACGGTCGACTCGATCTACCACCAGCTGCCGTGGGTGCTGCTGTGGGTCGCGCTCGCGACGTTCATCCTGCTGTTCCTGTTCACCGGGAGCATCGTGCTGCCCCTCAAGGCGCTGCTGCTCAACCTGCTGTCGCTGTCGGCGACCTTCGGCGCGATCGTCTGGATCTTCCAGGAGGGCCATCTCGGCGCACTGGGCACGACCTCCACCGGTTTCATCACCGCGACGATGCCGATCCTCATGTTCTGCGTCGCCTTCGGGCTCTCGATGGACTACGAGGTGTTCCTGCTCGGCCGCATCCGCGAGGAGTGGCTCAAGTCCGGCAAGACCCGCGCGGACAGCGACCACGCCGTCGCCTTCGGCCTGGCCAGCACCGGCCGCGTCATCACCGCCGCGGCCCTGCTGATGGCGATCGTGTTCGCCGCGATGATCGCCTCGCAGGTGTCCTTCATGAGGATGTTCGGCCTCGGGCTGACCATCGCCGTGCTGATGGACGCGACCCTCATCCGCATGTTGCTGGTGCCGGCGTTCATGCGCCTGTTCGGCCGTGGGAACTGGTGGGCGCCGGCGCCGCTGCGGCGACTGCACGACAAGATCGGGCTGTCCGAATCGTGACGCCGACGTTCGTGGAGGGGCGCTGATGGCGCGGCGCGCGCGGTCGCCGCGCGGCTCCGGGGAACAGTTGCGCGGCGAGATCGTCGACGCCGCTGCCCGGTTGCTCGAGGAGCACGACAACGCCGACGCGGTGTCGGTGCGGGCCGTCGCCGACGCCGTCGGGGTGACCCCGCCGTCGATCTACCTGCACTTCGCCGACAAGGACGCCCTGCTCGACGCGGTGTGCGGGCAGTACTTCGACCGTCTCGACGACGCGTTGGGGCGGGCGGTCGCCGAGCACACCCATCCGCTCGACCGCACACTCGCCCTGGGGCGGGCCTACGTCCGCTTCGCCCTCGACCACCGGGCCGTGTACCGCTTCGCGTTCTGCCACTCCGGCGGCGACGGGACGCCCATGGTCGACGAGGCGCTGCGCACGGCCGCCTTCGTCCGGCTCGCCGAGGCGGTCCGCGAGCTCGTCGACCTCGGTTGGTACCCCGATCCGGCGTCCACCGACGACCCGGACGGCTACGCGCTGCAGATGGCGCTGGAACTGTGGACCGTCGCGCACGGCGCCGCGTCGCTGATGATCGCCAAGCCCGACCTGCCGTGGGGTGAGAACCTCGAGGTCGCCGAGGCGGTGATGCGGGCCGGATGCCTGGGTCGCGGCCTGATGTCGGTGGTCGGCGATCACGCGACCGGCGACCAGGTCCAGCGTTTCGTCGAGGGCGTGCGGTCGAATGACCGCGGCCGCGCGAAATAGTCAAGTAAGAGTAAAGTCGGGAACTGATCGGCGACCCTCGTCGTTACACGTAATGATGGACGCGTTGGAGTCACCGACGGTCCACCCATACCCCTAAGGAGCATGCTGTGCGAGAGTCCAGCAATCCCGTGATGCGCGGTGTCGTCCGCGACAACGAAAAGGCCGGCGCCCCGTACGCCGGCTTCGGCCAGGCGGCCGCCGGCGCCCAGAGCGTCATTCTCGACAGCGCCGGCCAGCCCACCTACGCGCCGGCCGCGGCCGGTCGCACCATGACCATCGACGACGTCGTCACCAAGACCGGCATCACGCTGGGTGTGCTGACCGCCGTCGCCATCGCCGCCTACGCGATCATCCAGACCAGCCCGGGCCTGGCCATGCCGCTCTGGGGCATCGGCATGGTCGGCGGCCTGGTGACCGTCCTGATCGCGTCCTTCGGTCGCAAGCAGGACAAGCCCGGCATCGTCCTGACCTACGCGGTGTTTGAGGGCCTGTTCGTCGGCGCCATCTCGCACCTGTTCGCGAACGTCAGCATCGCCGGCGGCGCCTCGGAAGGCGGCACCAGCGCCGGCGCCCTCATCGGCCAGGCCGTGCTCGCCACCTTCGGCGTGTTCTTCGGCATGCTCATCGTCTACAAGGTCGGCGCGATCCGCGTGACCCCGCGCTTCACCCGGATGCTCTTCGCCGGCATCGTCGGCGTCGCCGTGCTGATGCTCGGCAACCTGGTGTTCTACCTGTTCACCGGTTCGGTCGGCGTCCTGCGCGACGGCGGTCCGATCGCGATCATCTTCTCGCTGATCTGCATCGGCCTGGCCGCGTTCAGCTTCCTGGTCGACTTCGACCAGGCCGACCGCCTCATCCACGCCGGCGCACCGTCGCGGGCCGCCTGGGGCGTCGCCCTCGGCCTGACCGTCACCCTGGTCTGGCTCTACGTCGAGATCCTGCGCCTGCTCAGCTACTTCCGCGACTAGCGGCGAGCAGCGCCACCGACATACGACGGCGGCCCCGAGGACATCCTCGGGGCCGCCGTCGTCGTTCCAGTCTGATCAGCTCAGGCGCTCGAGCACCATCGCCATGCCCTGACCCCCGCCGACACACATGGTCTCGACGCCGAAGGTCTTGTCGTGGGTCTGCAGGTTGTTCAGCAGCGTGGTGGTGATCCGCGCGCCGGTCATGCCGAACGGGTGGCCGATGGCGATGGCGCCACCGGAGACGTTCAGCTTGTCGTGGTCGATGCCGAGCTTGTCGGCCGAACCCAGGACCTGCACCGCGAAGGCCTCGTTGATCTCGAACAGGTCGATGTCGGAGACCTTCTTGCCGGCGATGCGCAGCACCTTCTGGACCGCCTCGATCGGGCCCAGGCCCATGATCTCGGGGGACAGGCCGGTGGCCGCGGTCGCGACGATGCGCGCCAGCGGGGTCAGGCCCAGCTCCTTGGCCTTGGTGTCGCTCATGATGACCAGCGCGGCGGCGCCGTCGTTGAGCGGGCAGGCGTTGCCGGCGGTGACGGTGCCGTCGGGGCGGAACACCGGCTGCAGCTGGCTGATCTTCTCGTAGGTGGTGCCGGCGCGCGGGCCGTCGTCGGCGGTGACCTTGGTGCCGTCGGCGAGGGTGACCGGGTCGATCTCGCGCTCGTAGAAGCCGCTCTTGATGGCCGCCTCGGTGCGGTTCTGGCTCAGCACGCCCCAACGGTCCTGGTCCTCGCGGGAGATGCCGGTGTAGGAGGCGACGTTCTCGGCGGTCTCGCCCATCGCGATGTACACGTCGGGGAGCTTGTCGTCCTCGCGCGGGTCGTGCCACTTGCCGGCGCCGCCCTCGGCGGTCTTGGCGGTGCGGGCCTGAGCCTCCTCGAACATCGGGTTCTTGGAGTTCGGGTTGCCGTCGGCGGCACCGGAGATGCCGAAGGAGGAGACGCTCTCCACGCCGCCGGAGATGAACACGTCACCCTCGCCGGCCTTGATGGCGTGCAGCGCCATGCGGGTGGTCTGCAGCGACGACGAGCAGTAGCGGTTGACCGTCACGCCCGGGACGTGGTCGAGGCCGAGCTCTACGGCGATGACGCGGGCGATGTTGTAGCCGCCCTGGCCGCCGGGCTGACCGATGCCCCAGTGGATGTCCTCGATGTCCTTGACGTCGAGCTGGGGGACCTTGCCGAGTGCGGCGGCCACCATCTGGCGGCTGAGCTCGTCGGGACGGACGTCCTTCAACGAGCCCTTTCCGGCACGGCCGATCGGGGAGCGGGCATGGGCGACAATCACTGCTTCTGGCATACCGCCCACGTTACTGCAACGCGTTCTAGGCCGGATTAGGAACCCGGGGCCATGGGCAGCACGCGGCGGATCCGGTTGACCAGCTTGCGGGATTCGGCCACTTCGGACACCTCGGGCGGCACCGGCAGGGGTCCCTCCCATTCACCGACGGCGTCGAGCACCTCGGGCAGCAGGATGCTGGCGGCCAGTGCGTACCCGGCGGCCGACGGGTGGTAGTTGTCCGGGGAGAACATGTGCTCCGGTCGTGCCAGGAACTCCTTGGCGAGCACGTCGGCCAGCGGCACCGCCCGTCCGCCCGCGGCGCGCACCGCCGAGCGCTGCGCCGAGGCGAGTCGCAGGCTGTACTGCCGGATCACCGAGCGCAGCGGTTGGGGGATGGCGCTGACGACCCCGAGATCGGGGCAGGTGCCGACGACGACCTTGGAACCCTCGTCGACGAGCACCTTGACGGCCTGCCCCAGGCGGTGCGCCGAGGCGCGCACGCTGTTCATCGCGGTGACGTCGTTGGCGCCGATCAGGATGACCGCGACGTCGGGCCGCGACCGGGTGATCAGCGAGGCGTCGATCTGCGCCGCCAACCCCTTGGACGTCGCACCGACGATCGCCTTGTTGCTGTAGCGCACGACCTTGTCGGTCTCGCGGACCAGGTTGCGCACGATCTGCACGCCGGGCGTCTCGTCGGCCGTGTCCACCCCGAGCCCGGCGGCGGTCGAGTCGCCGTAGACGGCCAGGTGCAGGTCGATCTCGGTGTCACGCGTGTAGGGGACCGGCCCGCGACCGTCCGGGTAGTAGACGCCGTCGCCGTCGGGGGCGGCGTCGGTGCGGTGCGGGATGATGCTGCGAGCGTGCGCGGCCTGCGAGTTCAGATAGCTGTAGGCGGCGTACGAGGCGGCCGCACTGGCCCCCGCGGCCACGACCGTGGCCCCGACATCACGCAGGAGCCGGTCCGTCCGGTCGTCGGAGTCAGCGGGCGCCACGAATTCGACTCTACTGCTTTTTATCCGGTGTGCAGGTCAACCCCGGACCCGGTGCGCCCGGGGTCGTCGCGGGTGCGACGATAGAGGTATGCGCATCGCCAATCACGTGATCGACCTGGTCGGCAACACCCCGCTGGTCAAGCTCAACTCGGTGGTCAAGCCGGGGTCGGGGACGGTCGCCGCGAAGATCGAGTACCTGAACCCGGGCGGCAGCTCCAAGGACCGCATCGCGGTGAAGATGGTCGACGCCGCCGAGGAGGCGGGCCTGCTCAAGCCGGGCGGGACCATCGTCGAGCCGACGTCGGGCAACACCGGTATCGGGCTCGCCCTCGTGGCGCAGCAGCGCGGCTACAAGTGCGTCTTCGTCTGCCCGGACAAGGTCGGCGAGGACAAGCGCAACGTGCTGCGCGCCTACGGCGCCGAGGTCGTCGTGTGCCCGACGGCCGTGCCGCCCGAGCACCCGGACAGCTACTACAACGTTTCCGATCGTCTCGCCAAGGAGATCCCCGGGGCGTGGAAGCCCAACCAGTACGTCAACCCGGCGGGGCCGGCCAGCCACTACGAGACCACCGGGCCGGAGATCTGGCGCGACACCGACGGCAAGGTCACGCACTTCGTCGCCGGTGTCGGGACCGGCGGGACCATCACCGGTACCGGCCGCTTCCTCAAGGACGCGTCCGACGGCAAGGTGAAGGTCATCGGCGTCGACCCGGAGGGCTCGGTGTACTCCGGCGGCAGCGGTCGGCCCTACCTGGTGGAGGGCGTCGGCGAGGACTTCTGGCCGCAGGCCTACGACCCGAGCGTGCCCGACGAGATCCTCGCCGTCTCCGATGCCGACTCCTTCGAGATGACGCGGCGGCTGGCCCGCGAGGAGGGGCTGCTCGTCGGTGGGTCCTGCGGCATGGCGGTGGTCGGCGCCCTGCGGATCGCCGAGCGCGAAGGGCCCGACGCATTGGTCGTCGTGCTGCTGCCCGACGGTGGTCGCGGTTACCTCGGCAAGATCTTCAACGACGACTGGATGCGCAGCTACGGCTTCCTCACCACCCCGCTCGACGGGAAGCAGGCCGCCGAGCCGACGGTCGGGGACGTGCTGCGCGGCAAGTCCGGCACGTTGCCCGACCTTGTACACACCCACCCACAGGAGACGCTGCGCGACGCCATCGAGATCCTGCACGAATACGGCGTGTCCCAGATGCCGGTCGTCGGCGCCGAGCCGCCCATCATGGCCGGTGAGATCAACGGCGCGGTCACCGAGCGCGACCTGCTCGACGCGGTGTTCGCCGGCAAGGCCAGTCTCGCCGACCCGGTGTCCGCGCACATGGGCGAGGCCTTCCCGCTGATCGGTGCGGGTGAGCCGGTGTCCGCGGCGACCAACGAGCTGGGCAAGTCCGATGCGCTGATGGTCGTCGACGACGGCAAGCCCATCGGCGTCATCACCCGTCACGACCTGCTGGCCTTCGTGAGCCAGAACCCCACCGCCGGAGGAAAACATGACTGACCAGAGTTCGGGCCAGGGTTTCTCGACCCGCGCCATCCACGCCGGGTACGAGCCGGACCCGCAGACCGGTGCGGTCAACGTCCCGATCTACGCGAGCTCGACCTTCGCCCAGGACGGCGTCGGCGGGATGCGCGACGGCTTCGAGTACGCGCGCACCGGCAACCCCACCCGTCGGGCGCTGGAGGCCAACATGGCCGCGCTCGAGGGCGGCACCCACGGGCGCGCCTTCTCGTCGGGCATGGCGGCGACCGATGCGGTGCTGCGCTCGCAGCTGCGCCCCGGCGACCACCTGGTCATCCCCAACGACGCGTACGGCGGCACCTTCCGGCTGATCGACAAGGTCTTCAGCCAGTGGGGGATCACCTACTCGGTCGCGGCGGTCAACGACGTCGACGCCGTGCGTGCGGCGATCACCCCGCAGACCAAGCTGGTGTGGGTCGAGACGCCCACCAATCCGCTGCTCAACATCGGCGACATCGAGGCGATCGCCGCGGTCGCCCACGACGCCGGCACCAAGCTCGTCGTCGACAACACCTTCGCATCGTCGTACCTGCAGCAGCCGCTGGCGCTGGGCGCCGACATCGTCCTGCACTCGACGACCAAGTACCTCGGCGGTCACTCCGACGTCGTCGGCGGCGTGCTGGTGACGAATTCGCAGGAGGTCGACGAGGCGGTCGCCTTCCTGCAGAACGGCGCCGGCGCGGTGCCCGGCCCCTTCGACGTGTACCTGACGCTGCGCGGCATCAAGACCCTCGCCGTCCGCATGGACCGGCACAGCGACAACGCCGAGAAGATCGTCGAGTACCTCGGCTCGCACGCCAAGATCGAGAAGGTGCTGTACCCGGGGCTGGACGGTCATCCCGGTCACGCCGCGGCCGCCAAGCAGATGAAGCGCTACGGCGGCATGGTGTCGGTGCTGGTCAAGGGTGGTCGTCAGGGTGCGCAGGACCTGTGTGCGGCCACCAAGGTGTTCACCCTGGCCGAGTCGCTGGGCGGCATCGAGTCACTGATCGAGCACCCGGCCGCGATGACCCACGCCTCGACGGCTGGTTCGCTGCTCGAGGTCCCCGACAACCTCGTCCGGCTCTCGGTCGGCATCGAGGACGTCGACGACCTGATCGGCGATCTGGACCAGGCGCTGTCCTAGCTCTTCGTGGCCTGACCGAAGTGCTTGACGGTGTCGCTCTTGACGGTGCCGAAGGCCAGTGAGGCGATCGGGTTCGACAGGAAGCCGGGCAGAGCGACGCCGCTCATCTTCATGGCGAACTTCCAGACGATGCGCGAGCCGCCGCCGTCGACCGGGGTCACTTCGGTGTACTCGCCGAAGTTCTTCAGGCCCGGCACCGACGAGGTCTTGCCGTAGAAGCCGTGCCGGTAGTGGTGCGCGGCCGGATCCTCGTCCCAGATGAAGAACTGCTCGTTGAGCGTGATGCCGCCGGGCGCGAGCTCGGCGGTGCGCGTCGTCTTGTCGTTGTACGGCTCGGCGCTGGTGTACGTCACCTTCTTCAGCGCCCGGCACCAGTCGAGGGTGTTCTGACGGGTGAACTCCGACCACACGTAGTCGGGATCGGCGGGCACCTCGACGTCGATGACGTAGCGAACGGGTGCGTCGTCGTAGAAGGACTCGGTGATCGGTTGCAGTGCGAAAGGCATGCGGCCGAGCTTATCGGGCCGCGGCCCCCGGCAGGGGCAATCCCTGCTCGAGCAGGTCGACGGCCGTCAGCAGTCGTCCGCGTGCCTCTTCGTGAGTCATCGTGGCGTCACCGGAGTTGGCGATGTGGTACATCACGCCGCTCACCGCGGCGACGAACACTTGGAGGTGCAGGTCGGAGGTGGGCACGCCGGTGTACTCGGCGATGAACTCGGTGGCCTCGGAGATGGCCCGTTCCCCCTCGGCCTGATAGGCGAGTTGCAGCTCGGGGTCGCTGTTGATCAGGGCGATGCGGTCGTAGTTCGACGCCCACTCGTCGGCCAGACCGACCTCGAAGAGCGCGGAGATCATCTGCCGCAGCAGTTCGAAGTGACTCAGGCCGGGAAGGATCGACGCCAGGGCACTGGTGCGCGCCTCGTCCAGGTCGTCGCCGACGATGACCTGTTCCTTCGACTGGAAGTACCGGAAGAAGGTGGTGTGCGAGACGCCGGCCGCCTTGGCGATTTCGTCGACGCTCGTCGCGCTGTATCCCTGCCGCGCGAACAGCTCCATGGCCGCCGCGCGGATCGCGGCGCGGGTGCGGGCCTTCTTCGCGGCCCGCACCCCGCCGTCGACCGATGTGCTCACCGACTAGTCCTCGACGGCCTCGGGCCCCTTGTCCTTCGGCGTCGCCTTCTTGGCAGCGGTCTTCTTCGCCGTCGTCTTCTTTGCGGCGGTCTTCTTGGCCGGTGCCTTCTTGGCGGCCGTCTTCGTCGCGGTGGACTTCGTGGCCGCAGCCTTCTTCGCCGGTGCCTTCTTGGTCGCCGTCTTCGTGGCGGTCGCCTTCTTCGCCGCAGGTTCGGCGACGGCCTTGGCGGGCTCGGCCTCGTCGAGTCCGCGGTTGCGGACGGCCTCACCCTCGATGTCGAAGTTCACGACGAGCTTGTCGAGCCACTTCGGCAGGCCCCAGGCGCGGTCGCCGAGCAGCGCGATCGCCGCAGGCACGACCGTCATGCGGATGATGAATGCGTCGAAGAAGATCGCGATGGCCATGGAGAAGCCCATCATCTTGGCCATGGTGTCCGGCGCCAGCATGAAGGCCGAGAACACGCTGATCATGATGATCGCGGCAGAGGTCACGACCCGTGCGCCGTGCCGGTAGCCGGCCACGATCGCCTCCTTGGCCGACATGCCGTGGATGTACTCCTCCCGCATCCGGGTGACCAGGAAGACCTGGTAATCCATCGCGAGGCCGAAGACCACGCCGATCAGGAAGATCGGGAGGAACGACAGGATCGGTTTGGTGTGGTCGATCAGCCCGAGCGCACCCTCCTGGAAGAACCAGACGGTGGCGCCGAAGGTCGCCAACACCGAGAAGATGAAGCCGAGCGTGCCGATGAGCGGCACCCACAGCGACCGGAAGACGCCGATCATGATCAAGAAGGCGAGCCCGACCACCACCAGCAGGTAGGGGATCAGCGCCTTGTCGAGCTTGGCCGTCAGGTCCGACATGATCGCGGTCTGACCGCCGACGTGGAGCTCGGCGCCCTTCTCGGCGACCTGCGGCTTGATGCTGCGGATCTTCTCGACCAGCTCGTGCGTCTTGTCCGACGACGCGGCGCTGATCGGGGTGACCTGGATGATGGCGGTGTTGGCCGGGTCGGCGGGCGACTTGACGTTGCCCACCCAGCGGACCGCGTCCGGGCTGACCACGTAGTCGCCCATCTTGCGGATCTGTGCGACGGCGGTGTCCGCACCGGCGTTGACGGTGCCCTTGTCGGCGTGCACGACCACGAAGATCTCGCTGCCGGTGCCCTCGCCGAAGCCGCGCTTGAGCAGCGACTGGGCGGCGACCTCGTCGTCGGAGACGGTGTCCATGCCCAGCTGCATGTGCGACATCGGGATCGCGGCCAGAAGCAGGACCGCCAGGCCGCCGACGATGAAGGGGATGGGGCGCTTGACGATCGCGCGGCCGTACTTCACGCCAAGGGTGTCGGCGGTCGCCGACTCCTCGGCGTGGCGGATCCACGGGATCTTCGGGGTGAAGGCGTACTTGCCAGTCGCCCCGAGCAGGGCCGGGATCAAGGTCAAGGCGGCGAGCACCGCGACGGCCACGGCGACCGCTGCGCCCATGCCCATCTGCGTGATCAGCGGGATGCCGATGACCATGAGGGCGGCCACCGCGATGACGACGGTGAGGCCGGCGAAGACGACGGCCGAGCCGGCCGTGCCGACCGCGCGTCCGGCGGCGTCGGCGGGATCACCGCCGCGGTGCCGCTCGGTGCGGTAGCGGGACACGATGAAGAGCGCGTAGTCGATGGAGACGGCGATGCCGAGCATCGTGACGATCGCGGTCGCGGTCTGGTTGACCGTCATGACCTTCGCCGAGAGCATCAGCAGCATCATCGTCAGGCCGACGCCGACCATGCCGGTGATCAGCGGGATGAACGCGGCGACGATGGCGCCGAAGGCGACGATCATCACGACGAACGCGATCGCGAAGCCGATCATCTCGGCCTTGCCCGGCTGCTCCTGTGCCTGCATCACGCCGAGCGTGGCCTGGACCTGCAGGCCGTTGCCGCGGTGCTTGGCCAGCACCTCGGTGAGCGCCTCCTTGTCCGCGGGCTTGAGGTCCATCAGGTTGAGCGCCTGGTGCACCGAGATCAGGCCGACGCGTCCGTTGTCGCCGACGACCGTCGAGGCGAACTGCGGGCTCGACTGTGCGATGAGGACCGGGTTGGCGATCGTCTGGGGGTCGACCTTCGGCAGCTTCTGCAGGTCGGCCACGAGCGCGTTGATCTGGTCGGTGTGGTTGGCCAACGTGTCGGGCTTGTTCGCGTCGGTGGCGACGACGATGAGCGTGTTGGCCTCGGTCTGCGACTTGGTCAGGTCGGGGAAGTACTCCTGCATCTGGGCCATCGCGACACCGCCGTCGGTGCCGGGGAGGTCGAAGTCCTTGGAGAACTTGGGCTGCAGGACTCCGAGGAGCCCGCCGAGGATGGCGATGAGGGCGACCCAGGCGCCGATCACCCACCACTTGTTGCGGAAGGAGAAGCGTCCGAGGCGGAACAGATAGGTCGACATGCGCTCAAGTGTTACTGACTAACACTTTCCCTGCAACGCGGGGAGCCGGATTAGTGGCTAGCGTCACCCGACCTCCCCGCCGAGCGTGCCCAGATTCGCGTCGAGCGTGCCCAGATTTTCGTCGACCGTGCCCACGGTCGCATCGACCGTGCTCAATGCACAACACGGTGTGCTGACAATTCGGTGTGCCTGCACAAGATTGAAACGGTGTCGGAACGAGTCCTCGGGCCCCTTGATTGGGGGACCTATGCGAACTCGTTTGCCTTCCGGTTGTCGCAGGTCAGAATGCGGCGCGGGATGACGCAGGAAGCGCTCGCCAACGAGGCGGGGATGCACCGCAACCAGGTCTCCAACCTCGAGCGTGCCCGCAGCAATCGCGAGCCGTACGTCGCCGACCCGCAGCTGTCCACGGTGTACCGGCTGGCGATCGCGTTGAAGGTGCCGCCGGGTTACCTGCTGCCCGACCTCGACGTCCTGCTCGACGAGCAGTCGCCGGAGATGACCGACGAGTCGGGAGTCGAAGCAGTGCTCGCCGACCGGCTGGGCGCGATCCCGGAGGAGTTCTTGCGGCGCCGCCGGCGAACCCGCCGACGACGGCCGCAATGATTGCCAGGTAATCCACAGTCCTCGCTGACCGGTTCTTCACCTTGTCGTCGCAGACTTGGTTCCATGATCACGAACGCCGCCCGCCCGCTCAGCGTCGAACTCGTCGTCCTCGACGACGATGCCGCCCGCGCCTACGCGCACACCCTGCTCGCCGCGGGTGTGGAGTTCGCTGTCGTCGCCGGTCGACCGTCCTTCGTGCGACCGTTCCAGTCGAGCCCGGCCGTGGCCGCCTTCGTCGCCGACATCGACGACCCCGATCAGCTGGCCGGCGTGATCGGCCGTGTCGAGCAGCAGCTCGCCCCGGTCGGCTCGGTCATCCGGTATCGCGCCGACGTTCCGGCGATGCCCGCTCTGCACTTCGCGGCCTGACGGCAAGGCGATGGGTCGACGCACCGCCCGCTAGTCGACGACCGTCCCCTGGTGATAGAGCGCGACCCAGTCATCGCCGCGTCGCTGCCAGATGGTCGCACGCCGCGTGTGGCGGGAACCCTGGACCAGCGCATACGTGACTAGATAGGTGTCGGGGGAGAGCTCGCGGACGGCGAAGTCCGTCGCCGGACCCGTCTCGTCGGGCTCGTCATCGGCGAACCGCTCGGCCAGCACCGACCAGACGAATTCGCGGTCGTAGACCCGACCCGATGCGCCCGTCTCGACGAAGTCGTCGGCGGTCTGGCGCTCGAAGTCCGCACGGGAACACCGCTGATGGAACAGCGGTTCCCTCGCCGACAGCTCGGCGAGGACGTCGACCGGCGTGTCAGCCGTGGTAGGGCTCCGCCTTGACGAGGGTGACCTTGACCTGGGCACCCGACGGGACCGCGTACTCGCGGGTGTCGCCGACCTTGGCATTGAGCAGCGCGGCGCCCAGCGGTGAGCTGGGCGAGTAGATCTCCAGCTCGTCGGAGCCGCTGTCCTCGCGGGTGGCGATGAGGAAGGTCTCGGTGTCGGACTTGTCGCCGTCGTAGTAGACGGTGACGACCGAGCCGGGGAGGGCGACGCCGGACTGCGTCGGCGCCTCGCCGACCTTGGCGTTGTTCAGCAGTTCCTGCAGCTGGCGGATGCGCGCCTCTTGCTGGCCCTGCTCCTCGCGCGCGGCGTGGTAGCCGCCGTTCTCCTTGAGGTCGCCCTCTTCACGGCGCTCGTTGATCTCGGCGGCGATGACCGGACGGTTGGCGATCAGCGAATCCAACTCGCCCTTGAGGCGGTCGTGCGACTCCTGCGTCAGCCACGTGGTGTCGGTCATGGGTACTCCTTCGTCGGTCCGCTCCCGCGCCGCGCACCTCGCTCGAGGCGGTGTCGCGGGATGGACTTTGTCCTAAATGCAACTGAACACGGCCCCACGTCGGGGGCCGTGTCTTTGGGTCAGTTTACCAGTCGATGTGGGACAAGGCACATCCGTTATCGGTTCGTTGCCGACTACGCGGCGTCGACGCTACGAATGCCGTACGACGGCTCGTGGTGCTTGAGTCGGCCGCAGACGGCATAGGTGATCGGCATGACCGCGACCTCCACGAGCACCTTCCACACGAACCCGACGAGCGTGTACGAGAACCAGTTGGAGAAGCCGGTGAACCCGAGCGCGGGCGCGGCGATCGAGCAGAAGACCAGGGTGTCGGCCGCCTCGCCCACGACCGTGGATCCGAGTAGCCGGGCCCACAGCCGCCGCTCGCCGCTGCGCTCCTTCATCCGCACCAGCACGTACGAGTTGAGGAACTCGCCGATCAGGTAGCCCGCCAGTCCGGCGACGAGGATCTGCGGGATCACGCCCGACACCGTGTGGAAGGCGGTCTGCAGGTCGTGGGTGCCGGCGTCGGTCGCCGGATCCGACATCGGCAGGTGATCGGCGAGCCACAGGCTCGCCGATGCGAGCAGCAGGATCCCGAAGCCCAATCCGATCACCCGGCGCATGGCGCGGAAGCCGTACACCTCGCTGATGACGTCACCGAGCACGTACGCCAGGGGGAACAGGAAGAACGCGCCGTCGGTGGGCAGACCGTCGATGTGCAGCGGACCGACGTCGACATGCAGCCACGACGAGAAGAACACCGCCGGCCGCGAACCGGTGACGTTGCTGATGAGCATGACGCCGACGAACAGCCCGACGAGCACGGGGAAGTACCGGCTGCCGGTCTCGGCGAAGCGGGCGCGCCGGTGCTCGGTCATTTCGCGTTGCCGGAGGTGAGGTACGGGGGCACCGTCCCGCCGCAGCCGAACACCTCGCCGGTCACCGGCCGTCCGGCGGTGTGCAGGGTGGTTCGCACGCCGACGCGGGTCGCCTGACCGGCGGGCACGAGCACCTCGCGGCGCCCGATCTCGCTGCCGTCCTTGGCGCGGGCCCGGACCACACACGCCACCGGCTTCGCCGGATCGGCTCGGTTGACGGTGAACTGGACGTCGACGGTGTCCGGACCGGTGATGAAGTAGCCGGTGCCCTCACCGGACACCTCGGGGTTGCCGAACTTGGTGAAACCGATCGCCGCCACAATGACGCCGGCCACGATCACCCCCGCCGTCAACGCCGCGAACCAGCGGCGTCGCGACATGGGCGATCGCTCGGTCGGGTAGGTGGCGCGCGGGCCGTAGGCGCCCCCGTCGGATGCGTTCACCCGTCCATACCTACCATGAACCCATGGCCAGACTGATGGCGGTTCACGCGCATCCCGACGACGAGTCGAGCAAGGGCGCCGCGACGATGGCGCGCTATGCCGCCGAGGGCCACGACGTCCTGGTGGTCACGCTGACCGGCGGCGAGCGCGGCGACATCCTCAACCCGGCGATGGATCGTCCGGGGATCATCGAGAACATCAAGCAGGTGCGGCGCGACGAGATGGCCGCCGCCGCGGCCGCGCTCGGCGTCGAGCAGACCTGGCTGGGGTTCGTCGACTCCGGACTGCCCGAGGGTGATCCGCTCCCGCCGGTGCCCGAGGGATCGTTCGCCACCGTGCCGCTGGAGGAGTCGACCGAGGCGTTGGTGCGCGTCGTGCGCGACTTTCGGCCGCACGTGATGATCACCTACGACGAGCACGGCGGATATCCGCACCCTGATCACATTCGCTGCCACGAGGTTTCGGTCGCGGCCTACGAACAGTCCGGCGACCCGAACGCCTTCCCCGAGGCGGGGGAGCCGTGGACCATCAGCAAGCTGTACTACGTGCACGGCTTCCTCCGTAAGCGCATGGAGCTCTTCTCCGAGGAGTTCGCCAAGCACGATCAGGAGAGCCCCTTCAAGGAGTGGCTGGCCAAGTGGGATCCGCGCGCCGGCGACATGATGGGCCGCGTCACCACCCAGGTGGAATGCGGCGACTACTTCCCCCAGCGCGACGACGCCCTGCGGGCACACGCCACACAGATAGATCCGAACGGCGTCTTCTTCGCAGTACCCTTGGAGTGGCAGCAGCGCTTGTGGCCGACCGAGGAGTTCGAGTTGGCGCAGACACGGGTGACCACGTCGATCCCTGAGACCGACCTGTTCACCGGGATCGAGGAATCATGAGCCCGACGATCAGCATCGTCGCGACACACGCCACGATGCTCCTCGCCGCCCCCGACGGCGGGGAGACCAAGGGGCCCGAGTTCGGCAAGGCCTCGCCGATTGGGCTGCTGGTGATCCTCGTGCTGCTGATCGGCACGGCTCTGCTGATCCGCTCGATGAACAAGCAGCTGCGCAAACTGCCGCAGACCTTCGACGCCGCCCACCCCGAGCCCGACCAGGCCTTCGACGAGGGCACCGACAAGGTCAGCATCCCGGCCGACGACGATTCCTCCGACGCGGAGTCGACGGCCACGCCGGACCGCTAGCCGCATAGGGGCATCAGTGGTGCAGACCATCCTGGGGGCGAGTGGTCAGATCGCGCGGGAATTGGCGCGTGAACTGGGACGTGGGTACACGCGTGACCTGCGGTTAGTGAGCCGCAACCCGCAACCGGTCAACGGCACCGACACCGTCCAGAGGGCCGACCTGCTCGACGCCGAGCAGACCCGCGCGGCAGTCGCGGGCAGCGGGGTCGTCTACTTCACCGCCGGCCTCCCGCCGGACACCCGGCTGTGGGAGACGCAGTTCCCGGTGATGCTGCGCAACGCGCTCGACGCGAGCCGGGCGGCGGGTGCCAAGTTCGCGTACTTCGACAACACGTACATGTATCCGCAGAACGGCGACCGTCAGACCGAGGAGACCCCGTTTGCGCCGGTCGGCCGCAAGGGCGAGGTCCGCGCGCAGATGGCGACGATGGTGCTCGCTGAGATGACCCGCGGCGACATCCCGGTGCTCATCGCCCGCGCACCCGAGTTCTACGGACCCGGCCGGACCCAGAGCTTCACCAACTCCCTCGTCCTCGACCGGCTGATTGAGGGTCGGCGAGCGCTCGTCCCGGTGCGCGACGACCGGTGCCGCACCCTCATATGGACACCGGACGCGAGCCGCGGGCTCGCGGCCCTGGGCAATGCCGCCGATGCTTACGGCCAGACGTGGCACCTGCCGGTCGACGACAGCGGACCGACCTACCGGCAGCTCGTCGTCATGGCGGCCGAGGTCTTCAATCGAGAACCGCGCTACACGGTGGTGCCGAAATGGCTCTTCGCCGCGCTGGGCGCCGTCAACCCGAGAGCGCGCGAGATCCGGGAGTTGTTGCCGCGGTACGCGCACGACAATCTGTTCGACGCGTCGAAATTCGTCGAGCGGTTCCCCGACTTCGCGGTGACCGGCTACCGCGAGGGACTGGGCGTCATCGCCTCCGCGGCGGGCAGGGGGTAGGTCGTTGAACCGCCTCTCCGCCGCAACCAGCCCCTATCTGCGCCAGCACGCGGGCAATCCCGTCGATTGGTGGGAGTGGTGCGACGAGGCCTTCGCCGAAGCCGTCCGTCGTGACGTGCCGGTCCTGCTGAGCGTCGGGTACGCGGCCTGCCACTGGTGCCACGTGATGGCGCACGAGACTTTCGACGATCCCGCGCTCGCCGCGCAGATGAACGAGCACTTCGTCTGCATCAAGGTCGACCGCGAGGAGCGCCCCGACATCGACGCGGTCTACATGAACGCGACGATCGCGATGACCGGTCAGGGCGGCTGGCCGATGACCTGCTTCCTCACCGCCGACGGGCAGCCGTTCTTCTGCGGCACCTACTACCCGCCCGCACCGCGCGGCGGCCAGCCGGGTTTCGGCGAGGTGCTCGCGGCGATCACGCAGACCTGGACCGACAGGCGCGATGAGATCGACCGCGTGGCCGGCGAAGTCCGTGCGCACCTCGCGCAGACGGCGTCGGGGCTGCCGCCGTCGGGGGTCCCGGTCGACGACGCTCTGGCCCGCTCGGCCGCCACGGCGCTGGTCGCCGACGAGGACCCGGTTCACGGTGGCCTCGGCCGGGCACCCAAGTTCCCGCCGTCGTCGGCGATGCTGGCGCTCTGGCGCCACGATGAGCGGGTCGGCTCGCCGGAGGCCCGCGCGGTCGTCGAGCGGGCGGCGGTGGCGATGGCCCGCGGCGGCATCTACGACCAGCTCGCCGGCGGCTTCGCGCGCTATGCCGTCGACGAGGCGTGGGTGGTGCCGCACTTCGAGAAGATGCTCTACGACAACGCGCTGCTGCTGCGCGTGTACGCCCAGGTCGCGCGACGGGAGGGTCCGGTCCGGGAGCTGGCGCAGCGGGTCTGCGAGGAGACCGTCGCCTTCCTCGACGATGCGCTCGGCACCCCCTACGGCTACGCCTCCTCCCTCGACGCCGACACCGACGGGGTGGAGGGCTCGACCTACGTGTGGACGCCCGACCAGCTCGTCGAGGTGCTCGGCCCCGACGACGGGGCGTGGGCGGCGCGGACTTTCGGGGTGACGGTGGCGGGCACCTTCGAGGAGGGCGCCTCGACGCTGCGCATCGCCGAGCCGCCGCACGACGTCGACCGGCACGAGCGGGTCGTCGCGGCGTTGCGTGCCGCGCGCGACCGTCGCCCGCAGCCCGCGCGCGACGACAAGGTCGTGACCGTGTGGAACGCGCTGGCGATCACCGCACTCGTAGAGGCGGGCGTCGGACTGGGGCGCGACGACTGGGTGCAGCGCGCCGCATGGTGCGCCGACCAGCTGGTCGACCGGCACCTCGTCGACGGTCGGCTGCGCCGCGCGTCGCTGGACGGAACCGTGGGGGAGCCCGCCGGCGTCCTCGACGACCACGCGGCGCTGGTGGTCGCGCTCCTGTCGCTCTACGCGGCCACCGGGGAGGAGCGGCGCCGCGCCACGGCATTGAGCGTGCTCGACCGGGCCGTCGACCTCTTCGCCGATCCCTCCGAGCCCGGCTCGTGGTTCGACGCGCCCGCCGACGGTGGGCTCATCGTGCGACCGCGCGACCCCGCCGACGGTGCGACGCCGTCCGGGGCGTCGCTGATGGCCGAGGCGTTGTCGTCGGCGTCGATGCTCGCCGATCCGGCGCAGGCGGGTCGCTACGGTGAGCTGGCCGCGCAGACACTCGGGCGGGCCGCGGTCTTGCTCGACCGTGCGCCGCGTGCGGCAGGCCATTGGCTTGCGGTCGCCGAGGCGCGGCTCGGTGGTCCGCTGCACGTCACGGCGTCGTCGGAGGGAATGCTGGAGCTGGCCCGCACTGCCGCTCCGGGGTACGCGGTGGTCACCGCCGCCGGTGAGACCGGCTTCTCGGCTGACCAGCCGGAGGGCACGGTCTTGGTCTGCCGGGGGACTACCTGCTCGCTTCCGCTGACCGATCCCGACGAGATCCGTCGCCAATTCCGTCCCAAATAGCTGTCGTCGAGGGCGTATTGCCGCCCGCGTCGACTATTCCGGACGATGTTGGTACCGTGGTCGGCGT
Source organism: Gordonia sp. (in: high G+C Gram-positive bacteria) (assembly GCF_047606305.1). GTDB lineage: Bacteria > Actinomycetota > Actinomycetes > Mycobacteriales > Mycobacteriaceae > Gordonia. The sequence goes on from NZ_JASGER010000004.1 coordinate 46,087, forward strand.
GAACATCACCGTGCGCGCGTATTGGCGCTTTACCCCGGGCTCCGGTCCCGTGGTGAAGCGGTAGTTTCGCGCGCACATTCCACAATCCGGAGCCCGAGCAGCGACCATCTGGTTGCTGCTCTCTTGTTTTTCAGGGCTCCGACGCGGGGCCCGTGACGGGTACCTACGCGAGAGGCAACGACGTGACCACCACCCCCGACCTGAACACTCAGGTGAGCACTTCCGACCGGCGCATCCGTGCGTTCCGGCCGATCCCGACGCCCGATGCGCTGCGCAGCGAACTGCCGCTCACCGCTCGTCGGGCGGTCGCGGTGCAGAACGACCGCGAGGAGATCGCCGACATCCTCGCCGGCCGCGACGAGCGGCTGCTGGTCGTCGTCGGCCCGTGCTCGATCCACGACCCGGTCGCCGCGCTCGACTACGCGCGCCGCCTGGCGCCGCTGGCCGACGAGTACGCGGACCGGCTGAAGATCGTGATGCGCGTGTACTTCGAGAAGCCGCGCACGACGGTCGGCTGGAAGGGCCTCATCAACGACCCGGGCATGGACGGAAGCTTCGACGTCGAGCGCGGCCTGCGCACCGCGCGGGCGCTGCTGCTGGACATCATCGACCTCGGGCTGCCCGTGGGGTGTGAGTTCCTCGAGCCCAACAGCCCGCAGTACATCGCCGACGCCGTCGCCTGGGGTGCCATCGGCGCCCGCACGACCGAGTCGCAGGTGCACCGTCAGCTGGCATCGGGTCTGTCGATGCCGGTCGGGTTCAAGAACGGCACCGACGGCAACGTGCAGGTCGCCGTCGACGGCGTCAAGGCCGCGGCGGCCCAGCACGTGTTCTTCGGGCTCGACGACTTCGGCAACGGTGTCGTCGTGGAGACCGCGGGCAACCGCGACTGCCACATCATCCTGCGCGGCGGAACCGGCGGGCCGAACTACGACGCCGAGTCCATCACCGACGCGGTGGCCGTCCTGGGCAAGGCCGGTCTGCCGCAGCGCGTGATGATCGACGCCTCGCACGCGAACTCCGGCAAGGACCACGTGCGCCAGGCCGAGGTGGCCACGGAGGTCGCCGCTCTGGCGTCGGCGGGCGTCCCGATCAGCGGCGTGATGCTGGAGAGCTTCCTCGAGCCCGGCGCGCAGGCACCGGACGCCGACGATCTGGTCTACGGCAAGTCGGTCACCGACAAGTGCATGGGCTGGGAAGCCACCGAGGACGTGCTCCGCGCCTTGGCGCGCGGATAGTCCTCATCGGACGGCGGGCGTTGGAAACGACCGATGACAGCGTCGACGACGAGGAAGGCCAGCAGCGGAATCCCGAACAGTGGGACGAAGTAGCCGACCAGCGCGGTGGCCACGGCGGCGGCGATGAACCAGCTCCGTGCCCTCCAGCCCGCCGAGGCAAAGGTGCTGCGCCATGATCCGCGTCCCGGTCCTCGACCGGGTCGTGGACCGGGACCGCGCCTCCACCACATGAGGTAGCCGCGGACGATGACGGTCGTCAGGAGCACCGCAAGGGCGAGCAGGGCCAGGGCACTGACCCAGCCGAACAGGATGCCCATGTGGAGTTGGATGCCCCATTCGGCGAGCTTCGCGGGGAGCGACCACCGGGAGAACGGGACGTGGGCCGTGACGCGCATCGTCGACGGGTCGATCGCAATTGTGTCGATCGAGTAGCGCCACGGCACGCGCGTCTGGCTGACGGTGATCGAGTCGCTCGCCGCAGACGGTGCGGCGATCTCCACCCGGCCGGTCAGGCCGTGTTCGCGCGCGACGGCCAGCGCGCGGTCGAAATCAGTCTGACCGGGATGCGCCATCGGCCCCGCCATGGAGTCGCCGTGGTGGTGGACGGGCGCACTTTCGGGCAGTGACGGTCGCTCCCAGTTCAGGGCATGACGCATCTCGCCGATGTTGGCCCCCGCGTACTTCGACCAGGTCAAACCCGTCGCGGACAGGAAGACCAGGCCCACGACCAGCCAAACACCCACCGCGCCGTGCCAGTTCAAGGTGCGGCTGCGCCGAGTCCCGCCGCGGTCGACGGTTCCCAGGCGCCACCAGGATGCACCGGTGTTGCGTCGACGACTCCGGAATCGGTCGACCCAGAGCGCCAAGCCGCCGAGCGCGACGATCCAGAGCCACGACGCGGCGAGTTCGCTGTACAGGCGCCCCGGTTCCCCCAGGTGCAGGTTGCGGTGCAGGCCGTCGATCCACGACCGCATCGGCAAGGCGCCGTTGCTGCCGAAGGTTACCGAGTCGCCGAGAACGGTGGTCGTCGTCGGGTCGACGAACACGGTGCGCCGCTCGGACTCGCCGACCGTGTCGTCGGCAAGGTACACGCGAGTGGTGTCGCCGGGCTCGGCGGCGGCGTCCACCGCGGTGACCGCGCTGCCCGGCCGGTAGTCGCGCACGGCGGCCACCTGCTTGTTCACGTCGACGAATGGGCGCTTGCCGTCGACATGCAGAAGGTGGCGGTAGACCACGGACTCGGCGGTCGGCGCCAGCGCATAGAGACCGCCGCTGATGGTGGCGACGAGGAGGAAGGGGGCGATGAGAAGGCCGGCGTAGAAGTGCAGCCGCCGGATGGTGGGCAGAAGGGGTTGGAACACGGTGATCGCTCGATTCGACGGGATGAGCGCACACCGGTGCTCCCGCGTCGGCGGGAGTGTTGTGAAGGAGGCTGCGCTCGGGTCAGGGAAGGGCGGGAGCGGCGATCACCGGTGGCCCACGCCTGATGTGTCGTCTCGCTGCATCGCAACGGGCGATGAGAGGTGCGTCGGAAGTCACGAGCGCCCACGCCGGTGCGCCCGCCGGTTCGGTGTCGGCGTCGACGTCGAGTAACCGGTGCAGCAGAGCCAAGCCCTGGCCGGCGGCTCGTTCCGCGGAATGCACGACGACGATGCCGGCCAGTGCCGCAAGAACGTGTGCGGCGGCCATCGCCGGTGAGGGCACGCCCATCGCGTGCGTCGAGCCGATGCTCAGGACGAGGTGGCCGAGGACCTGCGCGGCGAGGAGCATCAGCGCGATGCGCGGACCCGACTTCGGGCTCGACCCGCCGGCACTGAGCGACCCCAGCACGCCGCAGACACCCACCAGCACGAAAAGGGTCCCGATGCTCGGAGCGTCCTCGGGCATCACGGTGCAGTGTGCGAGGACGGCCACGGCCGCGGCAAAGGCGCTGACGGCCAGGCCGTGCACGACGCGCAGGGTCCGACCGTCATCGGGGGCTGCGACGGCGAGCATCCTCGCAGTGTAGAGCCCCTTCGTCAGCGCAGGAGCAGCAGCCAGATCGCGAGGTAGTGGCACAGCGCCGCGACGACGGTGCAGGCGTGGAAGAATTCGTGGTGGCCGAAGGTCGCCGGCCAGGGGTTGGGCCAACGGGCCGCGTACAGGATGGCGCCGCCGCTGTAGAGGACCCCGCCCAGCACGAGCAGCGAGATGATCAGCCAGCCCGAATACTCGATCAGGGTGGTGGCCTCGGCGATGATCACCCAGCCCAACCCGATGTAGAGGGCGACGCCCAGCCAGCGCGGTGCGTTCGGCCAGGCGATCTTGAGCGCCATGCCCGCCAGGGCGCCACCCCAGACGATGCCCAGGACCCACCACCTCGTCGGCGTGGGCAGGGCCAGGAAGCAGAACGGGGTGTACGACCCGGCGATGAACAGGAAGATCATCGAGTGGTCGGCGCGCTTCATCAGCATCGCTGCGCGCTCGGACCCCCATTTGTGCCGGTGGTAGGTGGCGCTGATCGCGAAGAGGCCGAAGACGGTGATGCCGTAGATCGTGCAGGCGATGGCCGCGCCGGTGCCCTTGAGCTGGGCGGCGCCGATGATCAGCGCGACGACGGCGACCGTCGAGATCCACGCCGAGTACTGGTGGATCACTCCGCGCATACTCGGCTTGAACGCCAGGTGCGCGGGAGTCGGGGTCTCGGATGCCATGGAACCTACGGTACCGTAAGTTACTTCCTGGTACGGCCTATTCGTGTCGGAGTTCACGCCGCGCCGGCAGAGGGCCAAGGTCACCGACGCGGGGCGTGGTTCTGGAAGCGGGCGTACTCTGAAACGCGATGAAACTCCTTCCGGACACACTGCGTAGCCCGATGTACGCGGTCTACGAGCGGCGGCTGGCGCAGCTGTTGGACCGGGATCGCCTGCCGGAACACGTCGCGATCATCTGCGACGGCAACCGACGCTGGGCGCGGGAGGCGGGGTTCGAGGACGTCAGCCACGGTCACCGGGTGGGGGCGGCGCGCATCGCCGACATGCTGTCCTGGTGCGACGAGCTGGGCATCGGCACCGTCACCATCTACCTGCTCTCCACGGAGAATCTGCAGCGGCCGTCCGAGGAACTCGACGCCCTCATGGAGATCGTCCCCGACATCGTCGACGAGATCTCCGCGCCCGCGCGCGACTGGCGGGTGCGACTGGTCGGCAACATCGACCAACTGCCCGCGATCGCCGCGCAGCGCCTCAAGACCGCCGCCGAGAGCACCATCGGCCACGACGGTCGCCTCAACGTGAACGTCGCCGTCGGGTACGGCGGTCGGCAGGAGATCGTCGACTCGGTGCGCGACCTGCTCACCGAGCACATCGCCGCCGGCGACACCGGTGAGGAGCTCATCGAGGCGGTCACCGTCGACGCGATCGACCGCAACCTCTACACCAAGGGGCAACCCGATCCCGACCTGGTGATCCGCACCTCCGGCGAGCAGCGGCTGTCGGGATTCCTGCTCTGGCAGAGCGCGTATTCGGAGATCTGGTTCACCGACGCCTACTGGCCCGAGTTCCGTCGCGTCGACTTCCTACGGGCCCTGCGCGACTTCGGCGCGCGGAATCGCCGATTCGGCCGGTAACGGCAAAACTGCTGGTTGGCGCAATAGGCTGGCCCCATGTACGACGACGCCGACGAGCGCGAGGCCGACACCGGTCTCGGCGACTTCGAATTCGAGCGGAAGTTCCTGCTGCGCGAACTGCCCGCCGAGGCGGCGAGCGATCCGACGCCGTCGCTGATCGTGCAGGCCTACGTCTTCGCCGAGGGCGGCTTCGCGGTGCGCGTACGCATCAAGGGCCCGGTCGGCGACCTCGACCTCGACGCGGAGCCCAGCGCACTCGCCGACGCCCTGACCACCGCCGACGACGCGGTGGGCACTCTCGGGGTGAAAGGGCCGGCGAACGCCGGTACCCGCTACGAGGCCGAGCGCGAGATCGATCCGCTGGTCGCCGGCTCGATCGCCGCGCGCTCGTCGTCGCTGATCGCCAAGGTCCGCTACTCGGCGTGGCTGGGCGAGGACGGCTGGCACCTGGACCGCTTCCTCGCCGACAACGCGCCGCTGCTCGTCGGCGAGGTGGAGCGGGCGCGCCCGGTCACCGACCTGGCGATCCCGGACTTCTGCGTCACCGAGGTCTCCGAGGACTCCCGTTTCGGCAACGAGTACCTCGCCCACCACCCCTTCCCGACGTGGGCCGCCGAATTCGCCGACGAATACCGCTTGCTCGGGCCCGGTTTCATGCAGACACTGGGGGAGAACCGGTTCGGCGAGTGAAGGGACAACCATGAAGGTCGTCGTCATCGGATCCACCGGCACGATGGGCGCGCTGGTCGTCAACCAGCTCGGTGAGCGCGGTGCCGACGTGGTGGAGGCGCACCGCGGCAACGGCGTCGACGCGCAGACCGGCGTCGGGTTGGCGGACGCGGTCACCGGCGCCGACGTCGTCGTCGACTGCCTCAACAGCCTCACCCAATCCGCGTCGAAGGCGAAGGCGTTCTTCGGCACCGCCGCACGCAACATCGCCGAGGCCGCGAAGGCCGCCGGCGCACGCGTCGTCTGCCTGTCGATCTGCAACGCCGCCGATCCCGCGGTCAACCGTCGGATGGGCTACTACCAGGGCAAGGCCGAGCAGGAGGCCGTCTACCGCGAGGTGCTCGGTGACCGGGTGACCTTCGTGCGGACCACCCAGTGGTTCGAGCTCGGCGACACCCTCGGCGACCAGATGGCGCTGGGACCCGTCGCGGTCATGCCGCACATGGTCACCGCGCCGCTGGCCGCCTCCGACGGTGCCGTCGTCATCGCCGACGCCGCGCTCGGCACCGCCCATCGCGGCAAGCCGGTCGTCGAGGTGCGCGGCCCGCAGGAGATGGATCTGCTCGACGTGGCGCGCGCGTCACGCACGGCGCGCGGACTGCGCGGGGCCGTCGTCCCCATCCGCTTCGGCGGGAAGGCGCTGCGCGACGGCTCGCTGATCCCCGATCCCGCCGACGTCGTCACGCCGATGACGCTCGAGCAGTGGCTCGCCGCCAAGCACGCCTAGAGCTTGCGCAACCGCACGCGGTTGATCGAGTGGTCGGAGTCCTTGCGCAGCACCAGGTCCGCGCGGGGGCGGGTCGGCAGGATGTTCTCCACCAGGTTCGGCCGGTTGATCGTCGTCCAGATGTCCTTGGCGGCGGCGGTGGCCTGATCGTCGTTGAGGCCCGCGTAGGAGTGGAAGTGTGAGTTCGGGTCCGCGAAGGACGTCGTGCGCATCTGCAGGAACCGGGAGATGTACCAGCGCTCGATGTCGGACGTCTTGGCGTCGACGTAGACCGAGAAGTCGAACAGGTCCGACACCATCAGCGTGGGACCGGTCTGCAGCACGTTCAGGCCTTCGACGATGAGGATGTCGGGCTGGCGAACGTAGTGCTTGACGTCCGGGACGATGTCGTAGGTCAGGTGTGAGTAGACCGGCGCGGTGACCTCGGGAGCGCCGGACTTCACCTCGGTGACGAACCGCAGCAGGCCCCTGCGGTCGTAGGACTCGGGGAAGCCCTTGCGGTGCATGATCCCGCGGCGCTCGAGTTCGCGCGTCGGGTAGAGGAAGCCGTCGGTGGTGACCAGGTCGACCTTCGGGTGGGTCTCCCACCGGGCGAGCAGGGTTGCCAGGAGGCGCGCGGTCGTCGACTTGCCGACGGCGACGCTGCCGGCGATGCCGATGACGAAGGGGACTTGGCGCGAGGTCTGCAACCCGCCCAGGAAGGTCGAGGTGGCGGCGTACAACCGTTGGCGGGCGGCCACGCGCAGGTGGATCAGACGCGACAGTGGGAGATAGACGTCGGCGACCTCGGCCAGGTCCAATCGCTCACCGAGACCGGCGAGCGCGTCCAGCTCACCCTGGTTCAGCACCATCGGCGTGGATTCGCGCAACTCGCGCCACTGCCGACGGTCGAGCTCCAGGTACAGACTGGGATCGCGCCCCGATGATCGCTTCACCGGCGCTCCCGGAACGCAGTGTGCTCACCGGACGGCATCCTTCAAGCGTATTGGCCGCGTCGAATCGGTGACAGGCGGGTCCGGGGTTGGCCGCGCGAGGGGCATCGCGAGGCGGTCGCCGGCGACCAGGGCGCCGGCGTTCTTGATGCGCCGGTGCAGGGCGAAGAACTCGTAGCCGGTGATCCCGTCGATGGCCGCGAGGGTGTTGGTCACGAACCGGTAGAACTGGTCGTGGTCGGCCGCGATCACGGTTGCGGTGAGGTTCCAGGTACCGCTGATGGCGGCCACGAATGGGACCATCGGGGTGCGCGCCAGAAGTCGGCCGGCATCATCGAGCCGAGCCGGCGACACATTCATCCAAATCGCCGCGAGTACACCGCCGGTCGCCGCCTGGGCGATGTCGACATCGAAATAGGCCACTCCCGACGCGACGAGTTGCTCGACCCGGCGGGTCACCTTCCCCGTCGTCGTCCCGAGACTGCGGGCGAGTGTGGTGAAGGGCAGTCGACCGTCGTGGGTGAGGTGCTCGATGATCGCCCGATCCTCAGCGCCCGGCATTCGTCCGTCGACCGGCGACGTCGGCGGGCGGAAGAGGTTGGAGGCGGCCAGGGACTGGATCTGGGCATCGCTCAGCCGGCCCTGCCAGTGGTGCCAGTCGTCTGGACCGCCGCCGGCGAACTGGTGGAGCACCGTGGCGGTGCGGACATCGATGACCTGAGGGGTGCGTGGCAGCATCCGGGTGAGCAGATCGGAGGCGTCCTCACTGGTCTGGGCGCGAAGATTGAAGACGATCTCCCATCCCGCCGAGTGGATCGACACCCAGGACACGTCGTCGCGTCGTGCGAGTGAGTGGGCGATCGCGTCGGCGGCCTCGGGGCGGCATCGCAACCGCACCAGTTTGATCGCCCCGCCGAAGGCTCGCGGGTCCAAGGCGAGGGTGACGCGCAGCAGACCTTCGCGACGCAGCCGTCGGTAGCGGCGTGAAACGGTCTGCTCCGATTCACCCAGCACGTCGGCGATCTCGCGGAACGACGCGCGCGGTGAGATTTGGATGGCCGCAGCAATCTGCGTGTCCAAGGGATCGAGATTGCTGAAAATCTCTGGATCGGGACTGTTCATTGTTAGAGATTCTACGCCGGACCGGTGTAGAGGCGACTGAGATCGACATCGCGTGGATGCTTGAGTTCACCGATTATCGAATCAAGGAGACTTCCATGACACGCAAGTGGTGGGCACTCGGCGTCATCTGCGCAGCGACTTTCATGCTGCTGCTCGACGTCACCATCGTCGCCGTCGCCCTGCCTGAAATCCAACACTCCCTCGGCGCCAGTTTCACCGCCCTCCAGTGGATCACCGATGCCTACGCGTTGGCTCTGGCCGCGCTCCTGCTGACCGCGGGCTCGATCGCGGACCGGTTCGGACGCAAACGGGTGTTCCTCGGCGGACTCGTCGTCTTCACCCTGGGATCGGTGCTGTGCGGGACGGCGCAGAGCGCCGGAATGCTGATTGCTTCTCGAGTTCTCCAGGGCGTCGGCGGTGCAGCACTCTTCGCCACCTCCCTGGCACTGCTTGCGGCGACCTTCCACGGTCGGGAGCGCGGTATCGCCTTCGGCGTCTGGGGTGCGGTCACCGGGATCGCCACCGCGCTCGGCCCCGTTCTCGGCGGCGTCATCACGACCGGCATCGGCTGGCGCGGCGTGTTCTGGGTCAACCTGCCGATCGGCATCGTGGCCATCGTCGCGACGTTGCTGCGGGTCGACGAGTCGCGCTCCCCGCACGCCCGTCGGGTGGATCTCGCCGGTATGGCGGTCTTCACCGGAGCGCTCCTCGCGCTAGTTTACGGTCTGACCGAGGCCGGGCAGCGCTCCTGGAGCAGCGGCATCGTCGTCGCGTCGCTGATCACCGCTGCGGTTCTGCTCGCCGTTTTCGTCCTCATCGAGTCGAAGGTCGCCGAGCCGATGTTCGATCTCTCGCTGCTGCGGGTGCCGACCTTCGTCGGCGGCTCGATCGCCGCGATAGCGATGAACGGCACGCTGTTCGCGATGCTCATCTACCTCGTCCTCTACCTGCAGGACTCACAGGGCTACAACGCGCTGCAGACCGGCTTGCGGCTGCTGATCATGTCGGCCTGCTCGATGGTCGTCGCCACCGTCTCGGGCCGTATGTCCGAGCGCGTCCCGGTGCGGTGGCTGATCGGGCCCGGACTCTTCCTCGTCGGCATCGGCCTGATGCTGATGCAGGGACTGCACGGTGCCAGCCCCTGGACGCACCTGATCCCCGGCCTGATCGTCGCGGGCATCGGCTCCGGGCTCGTGAACCCGCCGCTGGCCTCCACCGCGGTCGGAGTCGTCGACGTCCACCGGGCCGGCATGGCGTCGGGCATCAACACCACGTTCCGCCAGGTCGGCATCGCCGTCGGCATCGCGGTCTACGGGTCGATCTTCTCCGCCCACCTGACCTCGGGTCTGCGCGAGCGGCTCGGCTCCGCTTCGGGAATCGATCTCGCCCGGTTGGCCGGCGCGGCGCACAGCGGGCAGGCACAGGCGCTGATCTCGCGACTCCCCGTCGCACGTCAGGAGGCGGTGAGCGCCGCGGTGCACGGCGCCTTCGCGGACGCGATGAACGCGTTGTTCCTCACGAGCGCGATCGCTGCGATCATCGGAGCCGTCGCCGCGGCGGCGCTCATCCGGGGCAAGGACTTCGTCGCCCACACGCCCCCCGCGCCGGAACCGGAGGCGGCGAAGCCCGAATCCGATCCCGACTCCCGCGAACCGGCACTGGCGGCCCGGTAACGTCGAGCCCATGCCCGTCTCCCTTCCCGCCGCCGACGAGATCGTCACCGAATACCTCCGCATCGGGCTCGCCTTCGACCTGCTCGAGGAGGGGTTCGTCGACGCCTACACCGGCGACCCCGCGCTGCGGGCACAGGTGCGCGACGAGGGGGTGCCCGAGCCGACGTCGCTGGCCCGACGAGCGGCACACCTGCGCGACCGGCTGCCCGGTGGGCTGCCCGCCGACCGCGCGGAGTTCATCCGCTCGCATCTGACGGCCCTCGAGTGCTCGGCGCGCAAGTTCGCCGGGGAGGAGATCGGCTTCGTCGACGAGGTGAAGGCCTACTTCGACGTGGACATCGCCGCCGAGGATCCGGAGGTCTACCGCCAATCCCACCGGGACCTGGCCGCCGCGCTCGGCGTCGCCGACGATTCCGACACCCTGGGCGAGGCCTACCGGGCCTACCGCAAGGCCACCGAGATCCCCGCCGACCGCCTCGGCGACTGCGTGAGCGCCTTCGCGTCGGCGCTGCGCGACGAGGTGCGCAAGACCGTCGACCTCCCTGTCGCCGAGACGGTGGAGTTCGAGATCGTCTCCGACCAGCCGTGGTCGGGGTTCAACTACTACCTGGGCGGCTACCGCTCGCGGGTGGCCATCAACACCGATGTGCCGCAGCAGCTCTCGGCGCTGCCGCACCTCGTCGCCCACGAGGCGTATCCGGGGCACCACACCGAGCACTGCCGCAAGGAGGAGCTGCTGGTCGGCGGTGGGCAGGGCGAGCAGACGATCTTCCTGGTGAACACCCCGCAGTGCCTGATGGCCGAGGGGCTCGCCGACCACGCGCTGCGCGCGGCGATCGGGCCCGACTGGCCGCTCTGGGCCGAGACGATCTACGCCGACCTCGGACTGCGGTTCGACGCTCACCGCGCCACGGCGGTGGGGGAGGCGACGGCCGGTCTACTCGCGGTCCGCCAGGACGCGGCCCTGCTGCTCCACGACCGGGGTGCCGACCCCGACGAGGTGACCGCCTTCTTGTCCCGGTGGCTGCTCGTCAGCGAACCGCGGGCGCGGCAGATGCTGCGTTTCCTCACCTCGCCGCTGTGGCGCGCGTACATCAGTACCTACGTCGAGGGATACCGACTGCTGGGTGACTGGATGGGCGACGGACCCGACCGCGCCGAGCGCTTCAATCGCCTGCTCGACGAACCACTGACCCCGGCGCTGCTCCGGACGGAGATGGCCCTCTAAACTGCCGGTATGGCTGAGGCGAACAATGCAACGTCGGTGAACACGATGTCCCTGGCGGAGCTCGACCCGGATGTCGCCGCGGCGATGAACGGCGAGCTCTCCCGCCAGCGCGACACCCTTGAGATGATCGCGTCGGAGAACTTCGTCCCGCGCGCGGTCCTGCAGGCCCAGGGCAGCGTGCTGACCAACAAGTACGCCGAGGGCTACCCCGGGCGCCGCTACTACGGCGGCTGCGAATACGTCGACGTCGTCGAGGACATCGCCCGCAACCGCGCCAAGGAACTCTTCGGCGCCGAGTTCGCCAACGTGCAGCCGCACTCGGGCGCGCAGGCCAACGCCGCGGTCCTGATGACGCTCATGGAGCCGGGCGAGACCCTGATGGGCCTGGACCTGGCCCACGGCGGCCACCTCACCCACGGCATGCGCCTGAACTTCTCGGGCAAGCTCTATGAGAACGTCTTCTACGGCGTCAGCAAGGAAGACTTCCGCGTCGACATGGACGAGGTGCGCAAGCTCGCCCTCGACACCAAGCCGAAGGTCATTTGCGCCGGCTGGTCGGCCTACCCGCGCACCCTGGACTTCGCGGCCTTCCGCGAGATCGCCGACGAGGTCGGCGCCAAGCTGTGGGTCGACATGGCCCACTTCGCCGGGCTCGTCGCGGCCGGTCTGCACCCCAACCCGGTGCCGCACGCCGACGTGGTCTCCACCACCGTCCACAAGACGCTCGGCGGCCCCCGCTCGGGTCTGATCCTGGCGAAGAAGGACTACGCCAAGAGCCTCAACTCGTCGGTCTTCCCCGGCCAGCAGGGCGGACCGCTCATGCACGTGATCGCCGGCAAGGCCGTCGCGCTGAAGGTCGCGGGCACCGACGAGTTCAAGGCGCGTCAGCAGCGCACGATCGCGGGCGCCCAGATCCTCGCCGAGCGCCTCACCGGCTCCGACGTCGCCGACGCCGGCGTCTCGGTGCTGACCGGCGGCACCGACGTGCACCTGGCGCTGGTCGACCTGCGCAACAGCCCGCTCGACGGCCAGCAGGCCGAGGACCTGCTCCACGAGGTCGGCATCACGGTCAACCGCAACGCGGTGCCCTTCGACCCGCGCCCGCCGATGGTCACCTCCGGCCTGCGCATCGGCACGCCGGCGCTGGCCACCCGCGGCTTCGGCGACAAGGAGTTCACCGAGGTCGCCGACATCATCGCCACGGCGCTCGCCGCCGGCACGTCGGCCGACACGTCGGCGCTGCGCGCCCGCGTCTCCAAGCTGGCCCTCGACTTCCCGCTCTACGACGGGCTCGAGGAGTGGGGTTTGATGAGCCGGGTCTAGTACCGGGTATCCTTGAGGGCGTGAGTCTCCTAGAAACCGATGACCTCGTCGTAGCCCTCGAGAAGGCCCTCCCCGAGCTGGCGGAGGAGCACCAGGCGGACGCGACCCCGTGGCAGCCCCACGACTGGGTGCCGTGGGACAAGGGCCGCAACTTCGCCTTCCTGGGCGGCGAGGACTGGAAGCCGTCCGACAGCGACACCTCCGACGAGGTGCGCGCGGCCCTGCTGGCGCTGCTGCTGCTCAAGGACAACCTGCCCTCCTACCACCGCATCCTGGCGATGTACTTCCCGGCGTTCTCCGACTGGCGCCAGCTGGTCGGCACCTGGACCGCCGAGGACAACCGCCACGCCATCGCGCTGCGCGACTACCTGGTCGTGACCCGCGCGCTGGACCCGGTCGACGCGGAGAACCGTCGCCGGATCCACGTCGTGCAGGGCTACCGCCAGCACGAGGAGGATGTGAAGGACCTGCGCCCGATGGACGTGCTGGCGCTGCTGGCCGTCCACGAGCTGCAGACCGCCGCTTTCGTGAAGGTGCTGCGCGGCAAGGTGTCCGACGAGGTGCTGGCGCAGATCCTCGACAAGATCGAGGCCGACGACGCCTCGCAGGCCCGCTACTTCATGAACTTCCTGGGCGCCGGCCTCGTCGCCGACGCCGATGCGGCGGTGAACGGCATCGACTGGGCGCTGGACCACATCGACGTCATCGGCGCCGACATCGCCGACTTCGACGAGCAGCGCAAGCTGTTCGCCGACTACGAGACCGAGCAGACCCACGCGGCGATCGCCAAGGCCATCGTCGACCAGGTCAAGCTCGAGAGCGTCGACTGCACCTCCGACGAGGCCAAGGCCGCCAAGGAGCGCGTCCTCGCGCTGGCCGCCAAGGCGTAGTCGAAACACAGTCCGGCCGGGCCCCACACGCAGGTGCGTGTGGGGCCCGTTTCGTTCCGCGGTGCGCGTCGCAGGTGGACATCAGGGGTTTGCACAAAGTTCACACGACGCACGGCGCGCCACCGCTGATCGACATCTGCGCGGCGTAGCGTCGCACGTGATGGACCGCAGGGGAAAGCGGTTCATCCGGGAGGTCCGAATACGTGGAGAGCGCTTTCACGAGGGGACCGGCCCCGGTCCTCGGCTCGCGCGGCTGACCAGCCTCGCAGCGCGGATCGACCGGTCACCAGTAACACCTGTCGGCGCGGGTGCCGCACCGGCGTAGGAGTCCACGTGACTACTCGCACCTATGTCCTCGACACCTCCGTGCTGCTCTCCGACCCGAAGGCCGTCACGCGCTTCGACGAGCACCACGTGGTCTTGCCGCTGGTGGTGATCAGCGAGCTGGAGGGCAAACGCCACCACCACGAACTGGGCTGGTTCGCCCGAGAGGCGCTGCGCCTGCTCGACGACCTGCGCGGCGAATACGGTCGCCTGGACGAACCGATCCCGATCGGGGAGTGTGGCGGCACGCTGCAGGTGGAGCTCAACCACACCGACCCGGCCGTGCTGCCCAGTGGATTCCGCACCGACGACAACGACTCGCGCATCCTCGCCTGTGCGCTCAACCTGCGCGCCGAGGGCAAGACCGTCACCCTCGTCACCAAGGACACCCCGCTGCGTGTGAAGGCCGGCGCCGTCGGCCTGCCCGCCGACGAGTACCACGCCCAGGACGTCGTCGTCTCCGGCTGGACCGGGATGACCGAGCTGGAGGTCGGCGGCGCGCAGATCGACGAACTCTTCGACGAGGGCGTCGTCGACATCGACGAGGCGCGCGACCTGCCCTGCCACACCGGTATCCGCCTGATCGGCGGCACGTCGAGCGCCCTGGGCCGGGTGAACGCCGACAAGCGGGTGCAGCTGGTGCGCGGCGACCGCGAGGCCTTCGGGTTGCACGGCCGCTCCGCCGAGCAGCGCGTCGCCCTCGACCTGCTGCTCGACGACAGCGTCGGGATCGTGTCGCTCGGCGGCAAGGCCGGTACCGGCAAGTCCGCGTTGGCCCTGTGCGCCGGCCTGGAGGCGGTGCTCGAGCGTCGCACCCACCGAAAGGTCGTCGTGTTCCGGCCGCTGTACGCGGTCGGGGGACAGCAGCTCGGCTATCTGCCCGGCAGCGAGGCCGACAAGATGGGGCCGTGGGCGCAGGCGGTCTTCGACACCCTCGAGGGCCTGGCGTCGACGGAGGTCATCGACGAGGTCGCCTCGCGCGGGATGCTCGAGGTCCTGCCCCTGACGCACATCCGCGGCCGGTCGCTGCACGACTCGTTCGTGATCGTCGACGAGGCACAGTCCCTCGAGCGCAACGTCCTGCTGACGGTGCTGTCCCGACTCGGCTCGGGATCGCGGGTGGTGCTCACCCACGACGTCGCCCAGCGCGACAACCTGCGGGTCGGCCGCCACGACGGTGTCGCCGCGGTGATCGAGCGGCTCAAGGGCCACCCACTGTTCGCGCATGTGACGCTCACCCGGTCCGAGCGCTCGCCGATCGCCGCGCTCGTCACCGATGTGCTCGAGGAGTTCACCTGATCGCGCACTGAGACTGCAGAACGGGATGAGCCCCACACCGTGCGAGTGTGGGGCTCATCCCGTTCTGTGGGGTGTGGCCGGAGCCCACCCGTCAGCAGATCAGCTCTGCGTGACCTTCCCGAGGATGCTCGGGATCATGTTCAGCGCCGAGTCGACGAGTCCGCCGAGAATGCCGCCGGCCGCCCCGTTGGGGGAGTCGCGCATCTCCTGCGGGCTGCCGCCGGCTCCGTCGCCGGTCGGTGCCTGGGCGTTGACGCCGATGGTGATCTTCGGCGACTTGGCCGGATCCAGCCACTTGAGGATCTGGACCATCTCGTTCTGCGCCACGGCCACGCAGCCCTCGGTGGGCTGGTTGTTGGTCACGTGGAGGAAGATCGCCGACGCGTCACCGGGCTTGCGCTCGGGGTTGTGGGCGATGTTCACCGCGTAGTCGTACACCGGGCCCGAGTTGTAGAGGTTCTCGGCGTCCGCGGACGGCTTGGTGTCCTTGTGAACGAGGGTGTTGTAGGTGGGGGACTTGGAGTCCGAGTCCCACCAGTCCTTGGTGGTCACCTGCTTGTAGGGCATCTTGGTGCCCGGATTCGCCTTGCGGCCGAACGCCTGGTCCAGACCGAAGGTGCCGCTGGGCGTGCGCGGGACGTTGTCCTGCGCCTTGCCCTGGCCCTTCGCGCCCAGGAAGGCAGGCGTCGGTGCGATGGCAACCTTCCAGTTGCCGTTCGCCTCACGCTCGTAGCCGGTGAGCTTGCCCTTGGTGTCGGCGGCATTCCCGGCGGTCACGACGAGCAGCTGCGAGGTGGCCTTGCCATTCGGACCGGGCTGCTTGCCCCCGACGATGGTGTCGAGCACGCCGTTCAGCGTCTCGTCGACCGAGCTGTTCCCGGTCTGCGGGACGCCGGGCGCGGCACCGGCCATGGTCGGGATGAGCAGCACGGTCGCGACGGCGGCCGCAACAGCGAGTCCCAGTAGTCTCAAATTTCTCTGTAGTAACTTCAGCACCATTTCAGTGTGCCACCCGTTTTCCCGGATTGAGTCACGTGACGATCACAGTGCGGCAAGGATCCGATCAAGCGGATTCGCCTCCTCTTGACGCCAGAATCGCTCCCGGGCGGCCTCCATCTTCCACGCTAGTGAGCGCGCGGCGTCCCCGCCAGGGCTAGGCGCCCCGAGACGTCACCGGTCGACGATGCGAGTGCACCGCGATGTGATCGGCCGGAGCGGTGCGCCGGCCGTCGTCGACGTCGAGGAAGTCCCGCGCGGCGACGTGGGCGTCGTCGATCAGCTCGACGGCGCGGGAGAAGTCCAGCGGGCCGATCGCCACCGGGCACGGCGGCGGCAGCACTCGGAGGTCGACGGTGGCGGCGTATTCCTCGATGTCGCGGATGAGTCGCTTCTGGATCAGCAGCGACATCGTGTGCAGGAGGGTGCCGGCGACGGTCGTCGGCGGCGCACTGAGGGCGCACGGGTAGCCGCACGGCAACACGTAGACGGTGTCCGCGCCGGCCTCGATCGCCCGTGAGATCGACGTGTTGTCGGCGACCCCGCCGTCGACGAGGACCCGACCGCGCAGCCGGACGGCGGGGAACACCCCGCAGATGGCGCTACTCGCGAGGACGGCGCGGGCCGCCGGCCCGGAGTCCAGATCGACCTGGTCGCCGGTCAGCAGGTCGGTGGCGATCACGGTGAGCGGGGTGCGGGCCTCCTCGATCCGGTCGAAGTCCAGGTGCTCGGTGATCAGCGACCGCAGGCCCTGCGCGCCGAACAACGCCGACTGGCGCCCGGCGAGTGCGCCGATCAGTTGTCGTGCGCGCGGGCGGAACAACCGCCAGGCGCTCAACGATTCCCAGACCTTCGCGAGGGAGTCCACCGACTCGGCCGTGACGCCGCGGTTGGCGATGAACGCGGCGTTGAGCGCACCGGCCGACGTTCCGACGAGGAGGTCGGGGGTGATGTCGCGTTCAGCCAGGGCCCGCAGCATCCCGACCTGGATCGCGCCCAGGTTGGCTCCCCCGGAGAGGACGAAGGCCGTCGTCATCGCTCGACCAACGCGAATCCGACCGACCGCCGACCGCCGAAGTCCTCCCGCGCCGGGGTCGTCCGCTCCACCTGGTCGGCGGCCTGCTTGGCGATCGGGGTGTCGGGATCCAGGACGCGCAGGTACTCCCGGTGCTCGGCGAGCGAGGCGATCGCCGCCTCGATGTCGGCCCCGGTGACCGCGACGGCGTGCGTCGGATGGGGGCCGTTCTCGAACAACCAACCGGGCCGCGGCTCGGGGAGGGCGTCGAACGCGGCCCGTACGGCGGCGGCGAACTCCATGTGGTCGCGCTGATTCGGGAATCCCGGCGCCCACTCGGCCCCGCCGAACATCGAGAGCACGACGTCGGGTCTGGTGCGGGTGATCGCCTCGGCGACCTTCGCCCGCAGCTCGGGGGTGTTGGTGACCGCGCTGTCGGGGAAACCCCAGAACTCGACCTCGTCGACGCCGACCCGGGCCGCCGACGCCCGCTGCTCTCCTTCCCGCAGAGGACCGCACTCGGCCGGCGCCATGCCCTCGATCCCCTCCTCGCCACTGGTGGCCAGTCCGTAGACGACGCGCTTGCCCTCGCCGGTCCAGCGGTGGACGGCGGCGGCCATGCCGTACTCGGGGTCGTCCGGGTGGGCGACGAGCACGAGCGCGGTCTGCCAGTCGGTGGGGAATTCGGCGAGGTCGGCCATGACCCCAGGCTAGGCCTCCGACGGCCGTCAGGTCAGGGCTACAACGGGTCCGTCCGACATGAACACCCCGGTGTCGGCGGTCGGCCGACCGGTGGGCGCCAATCCGCCGTCGGCGCGCACGCGGTATGTGGTGACCCTGCTGGTGATCCCCGCGGTGAGCACGTCGACGTCGTAGAGCCATTTGCCACTGGGGTGCAGGGCGACCTGACCGGGCAGCGTGCCCATCGGCCCGGGATACGGCGAACCGGGCAGCGGGGTCAGCCGGCCGTCGCCGTGGATGCGGTAGGCGGCGATGGAGGTGCCGATCGCGTTGGGCACGTACAGCCGCTTGCCGTCGGGGCTGGTGATGATGCCGTGCGGGACCCCGCCGGTGGCGTACGGCGAGCCGGGCGTCGGCGTCAAGGCTCCGTTGGCGTGGATGCGGAAGCCGGACAGCCCGAACCCGAATTCGTCGCTGGAGTAGAGGAATGTGCCGTCCGGGGTGTAGCCGGGGGCCACGGGTCCGAAACCGACGCCGGAGGTGCCGATCGGCCGCGCGCCGCCGCGCGGGCTCAACGCATAGCTGGTGAGGGTGGTGCTGATGTAGCTGGTCACGCGCAGGAACCTGCCGCTCGGGTCGATCGAGGACATGCTGACCGCGCTGCTCAGAGTCCCAATCGACGGACGCGGTCGGTTCAACGGGCGCAGCGCCCCCGACGGGGCGATCGCCAGTGTGGTCACCTGGCCGGGGAATCCGCCGAGCACCGCGTAGAGGTATTTGCCGTCGGGCGTGACGCGCGCCCCGGTCGGGGCGCCGCCCACGGCGACGGTGTTCACCAGGTGCAGCGCGCCGTTCTGCCCGATCCGGAAGGCGCTGATCGCGCCGTCGCCCACATGGGTCGCGTAGACGGTCCTCTTGTCGGGGGAGACGGTCACCGACAGGATCCCGAAGCCGGTGCGGAACGGACTGCCCGGCGCCGGCGACAGGTTCCCGTCGTCGTGGACGCGCAGGACGCTGATCCCCATCGACGCGGTGCCCGCGGTGATGAGGAAGTGCTTGGCCGGCGGATCGGCGCGAACCGCGGGGGCGGGCGCGGCCACCACGGCCAGGGCGGTGAGCAGCGCGGTCAACCAGAGGGTCGGACGAAGTGGACGCATGACCCACATCGTCGATCCGCGGGCCGGGACCGAGTGTCCAAGAACTGGACAGATTCGACGCGGACTACCGCTCGCGGTCCAGGTTGGCCATCTTGAGGACGTCGAGGCGCTTGTCGAGCTCGGCCTCGCTGAGCTTGTCGCCGATGAGTCCGCGGTCGATGACCGTCTGTCGGATGGTCTTGCCCTCCTTGAGTGCCTGCTTGGCGACGGCGGCCGCCTCCTCGTAGCCGATGGCGCTGTTGAGCGGCGTCACGATCGACGGGGAGCTCTCGGCGAGCGTGCGCAGGCGGTCGGTGTTGGCGACCAGTCCGCTGATGCAGCGGTCGGCGAACAGGCGCGAAACGTTGGCCAGCAGGGTGATCGACTCGAGCACGTTGCGCGCCATCATCGGGATGTAGACGTTCAACTCGAAGGCGCCGTTGCCGCCGCCCCACGTGACGGCGGTGTCGTTGCCGATGACCTGGGCCGCGACCTGGGTGACCGCCTCGGGCAGCACCGGGTTCACCTTGCCCGGCATGATCGAGCTGCCCGGCTGGAGGTCGGGCAGCTGGATCTCGCCCAGGCCGGTGAGCGGGCCCGACCCCATCCAGCGGATGTCGTTGGCGATCTTGGTCTCCGACACGGCAATCGTCTTCAACTGGCCGGACAGCTCGACGAGGCCGTCGCGGGCGGCCTGTGCCTCGAAGTTGTCGGTCGCAAGCGCCAGCGCGTCCGCACCGGTGAGTTTGACCAGCTCGGCGACGACCTTGGTGCCGAAACCATCGGGTGCGTTGAGCCCGGTGCCGACCGCCGTGCCGCCGATGGGCAGCTCGCCGAGGCGGGGGAGTGTCGCACGCAGGCGCTCGATGCCCGCCTCGATCTGGCGCGCGTAGCCGCCGAACTCCTGGCCGAGGGTGACCGGCACGGCGTCCATCAGGTGGGTGCGCCCGCTCTTGACCGTGTCGCGCCACTCGGTGGCCTTGGCGGCCAGCGCCCGGTGCAGGTGCTCGAGCGCGGGGATGAGGTCGGTGACCACGGCCTCGGTCGCCGCGACATGGGTGGCCGTCGGGAAGGTGTCGTTGGAGGACTGCGACATGTTGACGTCGTCGTTCGGGTGCACCTCGACGCCGGCCGCTTTGGCGATCGACGCGATGACCTCGTTGGCGTTCATGTTCGAGCTGGTGCCCGACCCGGTCTGGAAGACGTCGATGGGGAACTGGTCGTCGTGTTTGCCGTCGGCGATCTCGCTTGCCGCGGCGATGATGGCGTCGGCCTTGGCGGCGTCGAGGAGTCCGAGGTCCTTGTTGACCTGCGCGCACGCGGCCTTGAGGAGGCCGAGGGCGCGGATCTGGGTGCGTTCGAGCGGGCGGTGGCTGATCGGGAAGTTCTCGACCGCGCGCTGGGTCTGGGCCCGCCAGAGTGCATCGACGGGCACTTTGACCTCGCCCATGGTGTCGTGCTCGATGCGGTACTTCTGTTCAGCCATGATGCCTCCGACGTCGACGAGTTAGGTTGCCCTTTGTTTCACCGTACTCGCGCGCGTGGACCAAGGAGAATCGGGTCGGGCGGTAGTCATGGCAGTCGCCGCGGTGAGACTGTGGTCAACGCTCCTTCGACCGGATCCGCACGCCGCTGATCGGCACGTTGACCGCACCGGACGGGTCGGTGAAGAAGTCGTTGCCCTTGTCGTCGACGACGATGAACGCGGGGAAGTTCTCCACCTCGATCTTCCACACCGCCTCCATGCCGAGCTCGGGGTACTCGATGACCTCCTGGCTCTTGATGCAGTCCAGCGCCAGGCGCGCGGCCGGGCCGCCGATCGAGCCGAGGTAGAAGCCGCCGTGCTCGTCGCACGCCCGGGTGACCTGCTGCGAGCGGTTGCCCTTGGCGAGCATCACCATGGAACCGCCGGCGGCCTGGAACTGGTCGACGTAGGAGTCCATGCGACCGGCGGTCGTGGGTCCGAAGGAGCCCGACGCCATGCCCTCGGGGGTCTTTGCGGGACCGGCGTAGTACACGGGGTGGTCGCGCAGGTAGTCCGGCATCGGCTCGCCGGCGTCGAGGCGCTCCTTGATCTTCGCGTGCGCGATGTCGCGGGCGACGACGAGCGGGCCGGTCAACGACAGCCGCGTCTTCACCGGGTATTTGCTGAGCTCGGCGAGGATCTCGGGCATCGGTCGGTTCAGGTCGATGTCGACGACCTGGCCGCCCTCGATGTCGTGCGCGACGCCGACGTCGGGCATGTACTGCGCCGGATCGGTTTCCAGCTGTTCGAGGAAGACTCCGTCGGCGGTGATCTTGCCCAGCGCCTGACGGTCGGCCGAGCAGGACACCGCGATTGCCACCGGGCAGGAGGCGCCGTGGCGGGGAAGTCGGATGACGCGGACGTCGTGGCAGAAGTACTTGCCGCCGAACTGTGCGCCGATGCCGAAGGACTGGGTCAACTTGAAGACCTCCTCCTCCAGCTTCTTGTCGCGGAAACCGTGGCCGGCCATCGACCCCTCCTCCGGGAGGGTGTCGATGTAGTGGGCCGAGGCGTACTTCGCGGTCTTGAGCGCGAACTCGGCCGACGTGCCGCCGATGACGATCGCCAGGTGGTACGGCGGGCAGGCCGCGGTGCCCAACGAGCGGATCTTCTCGTCGAGGAAGGTCAACAACCGGTCGGGGTTGAGGATCGCCTTGGTCTCCTGGAACAGGAAGGACTTGTTGGCGCTGCCGCCGCCCTTGGCCATGAACAGGAACTTGTACTCCGGCCCCTTCTCGCCCTGCTCGGTCGCGTAGATTTCGACCTGGGCGGGCAGGTTGGTGCCGGTGTTCTTCTCCTCGTACACGGTCAGCGGCGCGAGCTGCGAGTACCGCAGATTGAGCTTGGTGTACGCGTCGTAGACGCCGCGCGAAATCGCCTCGGCGTCGTCGGCGCCGGTCAGCACCCCCTCGGCCTTCTTGCCCATGACGATGGCCGTGCCGGTGTCCTGGCACATCGGCAGCACGCCACCGGCGGAGATGTTGACGTTCTTGAGCAGGTCGAGCGCGACGAAGCGGTCGTTGCCCGACGCCTCGGGGTCGTCGATGATCTTGCGCAGCTGCTTCAGGTGCGCCGGCCGCAGGTAGTGGCTGATGTCGTGCATCGCCTCGGCGGTCAGCTTCGTGATCGCCTCGGGATCGACCTTCAGGAACCTCTGGCCGTCGACCTCGAAGGTCGACACCCCCTCGGTGGTGATCAGCCGGTAGGGCGTGTCGTCGGGGCCGGTCGGGAGCAGGTCGGAATACAGAAAATCCGGAGCCTGGGCTGGAGTGCTCACGGCGACGATCGTATCGCCGCGGCGACTGGCCGAACCGGGTCAGGCTGACCTAACCCGCAGCGCGCCTACACCTCGATGCGGGCGTACTCGCGCAGCTTGGAGGTGCGGTGGAAGCTCTCGATGCGGCGAATGGTGCCCGACTTCGAGCGCATCACCATCGAGCGGGTCGTCGCACCGTTGGCGCGGTAGGAGACGCCGCGCAGCATGTCGCCGTTGGTGACGCCGGTCGCGGCGAAGAAGGTGTTCTCGCCGCGCACCAGGGTGTCGGTGTCCAGGACCTTGTCCAGGTCGTGGCCGGCGGCGATCGCCTTGGCCTTCTCCTCGTCGTCGCGGGGCCAGAGCTTGCCCTGGATCTCCCCGCCCATGCACTTCATCGCGACGGCGGTGATGATGCCCTCGGGGGTGCCGCCGACCCCCATGAGGATGTCGACCGAACTGGTGTCGTCGGCGGCGGCGATCGCACCGGCGACGTCGCCGTCGGAGATCAGGCGGACCTTGGCGCCGGCCTTGCGGATCTGCGCGATCAGATCGGCGTGACGGGGGCGGTCGAGCACGACGACGGTCAGGTCGGCCACCTCGATGCCCTTGGCCTTGGCGACGGACTTGATGTTCCACTCGACCGACTTGGTGATGTCGATGTGGCCCTTCGCCTCGGGGCCGACGCAGATCTTGTCCATATAGAAGACGGCCGACGGGTCGTACATGGTGCCCCGCTCGGAGACCGCGATGACCGCGATCGAGTTGGGACGGCCCTCGGCCATCAGGGTGGTGCCGTCGATCGGGTCGACCGCGACATCGCAGTCCGGTCCCTCGCCGTTGCCGACTTCCTCGCCGTTGTAGAGCATCGGCGCCTCGTCCTTCTCGCCCTCGCCGATGACCACGACGCCGCGCATAGACACCGTCGACAGGAGCTCGCGCATCGCATCGACCGCCGCGCCGTCGCCGCCGTTCTTGTCACCGCGGCCGGCCCAACGACCTGCGGCCAGGGCGGCGGCCTCGGTCACGCGGACCAGTTCCATCGCCAGATTGCGGTCGGGGGCTTCATTGCTGGACATGCGTGGCGCCTCTCGTGGCTCGACGACGTCGTCGAGATCGGGTTGATGGGTCCATCTTTTCATGGCGCCCCGCCGACGTGTTCACCTCGCCTGGGATACTGGCGGGCATGGCCGAGAAACCGCGGATCCTCAACAGCAGCCGGGACATGATCTTGACCCTGCTGGTCCTGATGGCGTTGGTCGCGCTCGTGGCCGTCTCGTCGCGGAACTGCTCGGTGAGCCCGACCGGCAGCGGCGCCGATGACCGGATCCCGGCCTTCGACACCCATGCGGCCCTGCGCGCCGACGCCGCGTCGATGCCCTTCCCGGTCCGTCAGCCGGTGCTGCCGTCGAGTTGGAAGCCCAACTCCGGCGCCAACGGCGAGGCGGGGCGCTCCCGCGTCAGCACCGTCGGCTGGATCACCCCGACCGGCTTCTACCTGGGGCTGTCGCAGACCAATGCCTCCGAGGGCGAGCTGCTGCCGACGCTGAACCCGAATCAGGAGACCGAGGGCCCGATGTCGGGTACCGGCAAGCGCGACATCGAGGGCACCCAGTGGGTCACCTACGTCGCGGGGGACCGACTCGCGCCCAGCGACGGTGCGCGCAAGGCTTGGGTCGCCGACCTCGGCGATGTGCGGATCGGGCTGTCGGGCAAGGCGACCGAGGACGACTTCATCACGCTCGCGCGCGCCGTGATCCAGGCGCCGCCCCTGCCGTCGGGTCGCTGACTACTCGTCGTCGGCGGGATCGGTCTCGTCGTCGGAATTCAACACCGCCTCGATCCGCTCGCGGGCACCGGCCAGGTGCTCCTCGCATCGGTTGGCCAGGGCCTCGCCGCGCTCCCAGAGCTTGAGCGATGTGTCCAGGTCGAGCCCGCCGCGTTCGAGCGCGTCGACGACCTCGACGAGTTCGTCGCGGGCCTGCTCGTACCCCAGTTCGGCGACCGGGGTCCACGAGGACGGGTCGGTGCTCACGGCTTCTCCTCTTGTTCGGTGACCTGCGCGCGGACGGCGCCGTCGGCGACGCGGATCCGCAGGCGCGCGCCGTCGGGCAGGTCGGCGACCTCGCCGGCGACGCGGGAGTCGTCGTCGAAATTCTGCACGATGGCATAGCCGCGGGCCAGGGTTTGCGAGGGGCCGAGTGTGGCCAGGCGCGCGGCCAGGTGCTCGTGGCGGTGGCTCTCGCTCTCGACGCGTCGGGCGATGTCGCGGCGGATGTCGGCGCGATGGCGCTCGACGTGGTCGACGCGGACGTCGACCAGGCGCAGCGGGTCGGCCAGGGCCGGGCGGGCGCGCAGACCGTCGACGCGGTGCGCCTCGCGCTGCACCCAGTTGCGCAGGGCGCCGGCGCTGCGCCGTCGCATCGTGGCGATGCCGGCCAGCTCGGCTGCGACGTCGGGCACCACCCGCTTGGCCGCGTCGGTGGGGGTGGCCGCGCGCAGGTCGGCGACCAGGTCCAGCAGAGGGGTGTCCGGCTCGTGACCGATGGCGCTGATCACCGGGGTGGTGCACGCGGACACCGCGCGCAACAGTTGCTCGTCGGAGAAGGGCAGCAGGTCTTCGACGCTGCCGCCGCCGCGGGCGATGACGATGACGTCGACGTCGGGGTCGTCGTCGAGGATCTTGAGCTCGCCGAGGATGCGAGGCACGGCCGACGGGCCTTGCACGGGGGCGTCGCGCACGACGATCCGCACGCCCGGCCAACGGCCCTGCGCGACGGAAACGACATCCCGGCTGGCGGCCGAGGCGCGCCCGCTGATCAGCCCGACTCCGCGCGGCAGGAACGGCAAGGGGCGCTTGCGGCGCGGGTCGAACAGCCCCTCGGCGTGCAGGAGTTGGCGCAGCCGCTCGATCCGGGCGAGCAACTCCCCGATGCCGACCGCCCGGATCTCCGTCACGCGCAGGGAGAGGGTGCCGCGCGCGTGGTAGAACGACGGCCGTCCGCACATGACGACGCGCGTGCCGTCGGTCAGGGGTACGGGGGAGCGGTCGATGACCTCCGGGTCACACGTGACCGACAGCGAGATGTCGGCCGCCGGGTCGCGCAGCGTGATGAACGAGGTACGGGTCCCGGGGCGCCGGGACAGCTGGGTGATCTGACCCTCGACCCAGATCTGCCCGAGTTTGTGCACCCAGTCGCCGATCTTGACGCTGACCGTGCGGACCGGCCACGGCTCGTCGGCGGAGTTGGTGGCGGCCACCTGCTCGCGCGCTAGGACTTGGCGGCGATGCGGTTCTCCAGCATCGTCAGGAACGGGGTTCGGTTGCGGTTGCCGCGCTCATACTCGGCGAGGGTCTGCAGGTCCTCGAGGTCGACGGTGCGGATCTTGGCGCGCAGCTGGGCCAGGGTCAGGTTGTCGTAGTCGAGGAAGTCGGCGACCTCGGGTGCCTCACCCGACGACGCCTTCGCCGCGGCGGCGGGCGTCTCGACGGCGGCCGGCACCTCGCTGTACAGGGCGAAGCGGCCGGGGTTCTCGGCCGACTCGGCGGATGCGGGCGCCGCGGTGGTCTTCTTCGCCGGGGCCTTCTTCGCAGGTGCGGCCTTCTTGGCCGCCTTCTTCGCCGGGGCCTTCTTGGCGGGTGCCTTCTTCACCGGCGCGGCGGGGGCGGGGGCGGCCGCGGCGGGCTTCGGGGTGGGTGCGGCGGCGGGAGCGGGGGCGTCGCCCTCGTCCTCGTCGAAGACGGCCCACGACGGCTGCTCCTCGGGCTTGTCGAAGAGGTCGTCGAGTGCCGCATCACCCTTGATGGCCAACTCGGCGATGTTCTGCTGCAATCGCATGCCGGCCTGGACGGCGTTGCTGACCGCCGTCATCGGCATGGTGATGAGCTGGGTGGGGAGCTTGCGCGTCTCTTCCAGGGCGGTCACGATCAGGCCGGCCGCCAGGCGCGCGGAGTACGGGCGGTGCTTCATGCCTCCAACTGTGCCACATCGCACGGCCGCCGGGTTTCGCCACGGGCAGCTTGGTTCCGTACCCTGGAGGCCATGTCCTCCAAGCGTGTCCTGCTGGCCGAACCGCGCGGCTATTGCGCCGGCGTCGACCGGGCGGTCGAGACGGTGGAACGGGCGCTGGACAAGCACGGCGCCCCGGTCTACGTCCGCAAGGAGATCGTCCACAACCGGCACGTCGTGGAGACGCTGTCCGAGCGCGGTGCGGTCTTCGTCGGCGATACCGACGAGGTGCCCGAGGGTGCCATCGTCGTCTTCTCCGCGCACGGGGTGTCCCCGGCGGTCCACAAGTCCGCCAGCGAGCGGAACCTGATGACGATCGACGCCACCTGCCCGCTGGTCACCAAGGTGCACCAGGAGGCCAAGCGCTTCGCCCGCGACGACTACGACATCCTGCTCATCGGCCACGAGGGCCACGAGGAGGTCGAGGGCACCTCCGGTGAGGCCCCCGAGCACATCCAGATCGTCGACGGCCCCGACCACGTCAAGGACGTCACCGTCCGTGACGGGGCGCCGGTGGTGTGGCTGTCGCAGACGACGCTCTCGGTGGACGAGACGATGGAGACGGTCAAGCGGCTGCGCGAGAAGTTCCCGCAGCTGGAGGATCCGCCCAGCGACGACATCTGCTACGCCACGCAGAACCGGCAGGTCGCGGTGAAGGCGATGGCCAGGCACTGCGAGCTGGTGATCGTGGTCGGCTCGAAGAACTCCTCGAACTCGGTGCGCCTGGTGGAGGTCGCGCTGCAGAGCGGCGCGTCCAACGCCTATCTCGTCGACTACGCCCGTGAGATCGACCCTCAGTGGCTCGACGGCGTCACCACCGTCGGCGTCACCTCCGGTGCGTCGGTCCCCGAGGTCCTGGTCCGTGGCGTCCTCGACTTCCTCGGCGAGTACGGCTACGACTCGGTCGAGACCATCAACACCGCCGAAGAGACGCTGACCTTCGCACTTCCGCGCGAGCTGCGCCCGGCGCGCACCAAGTAGTCACAGCGAATCGACGTACGGCTCCTCACGTCGGGGCCGGGCGCATCCGACGGTGATGGCCAGCGCCATGAGCAACAGCGCGGTGCCGCCGAGCGCCACGACGAGCGGTGCCCGGCTCGGCGGTGGCGTGGTCGCGACGGGGTGCACTCGCATCGCCCGAGGCGCGGACGAATCACGTGAATCCACCGTCAACGCGGCAAGCGGGTCCACGACGCCGTAACCGATCCGCTGGTCGGGGCCGTCCCCGCCGCCGACCGCGGTGCTCGTGATGCGCCGCATCACCGCGCGCGCGTCGAGGTCGGGGTGCCGTGCACGGATCAGTGCCGCCGTCGCGCTCACGTATGCCGCGGCGAAGCTCGTGCCGCTGATCGGCGCGGATCCGCGGTCGCCCGACAGGCCCGACACCAGCCCGCGCCGACCGGGCCGGGAGTCCACGCTGGTGAGATCGGTGCCCGGCGCGGCCACACCCACCCACGGTCCGGCGAGGCTGAACGACGATGGTGCTCCGCTGCTCGAGTCCACCGATCCGACGGTCAACACGTAATCGCTGAACCAGGCGGGCGTCGCGACCGTGTGCGCCTGCGACCATCCGCGGCCGCGCGCCACGGGTGGATTCTGTTCGCGGCACCCGCCACCGCTGCTCACGTTCCCGGCCGCCACGACGACCACCACGTCGCGCGCCAGCGCGTGGCGCAGCGCCGCACCCAAC
>NZ_JASGER010000005.1:0-3777 GCF_047606305.1 Gordonia sp. (in: high G+C Gram-positive bacteria)
CGAGTGGGCGGTCCAATTCTGCCGAGTGGGCGGTCCAATTCTGCCGAGTGGGCGGTCCAATTCTGCCGAGTGGGCGGTCCAATTCTGCCGAGTGGGCGGTCCAACTTCGCCGAGTGGGCAGTTCGCCGACTGCCTGACGGATCCGTTTGTGGCTCCGCTGCGTCTAAGAGTGCATGAGGAACTACGACGAAGAAGCGCGAACAGCGCACTTCCAGGAGGCCGCTCGCAGAGCCGTTGGCGACCTGCGGTCCGGGATCCGGTACATCGACGGCACGACGGCGGTTGGCCGAGCGCAACTGCTGTCAGTCCGTGAGCGCATCCTGGCAACCGCCGCCAACGCCCACGGCCGGCCAGTTGTCACCGGAGTCTCGGCGTCGATCCTGCACGGCACCAATTGGTTTGATCCGTTCTTTGACGTCGAGCTGATACACGACCTTTCAGGCTCCACCTGGAAGGGAGCGGGCCGCACGGTTCGCCGTTACCAGCTCGCGCCGTCCGATGTCACCGACATCGACGGCGTACTTGTCACTACGCGAGTGCGCACCGCCTTCGACGTCGGTCGGATTCCGCCCGCCTGGCGGGGGTTGGGGAATCTCGACGCCCTGCACCGGGCAGCGCCGTTCTCCATACTGGCGCTGATCAGGTACATCGACGACCACCGCGGGTGGCGGTACATCAGGCAGTTGCGGGCGATTGCCCCGCTCGTCGACGGTGCAGCCGAGTCTCCGCCGGAAAGCTGGCTGCGACTCCTGCTAATCCAGAGCGGCCTGCCGCTCCCAGAACTGCAGATCGTGGTCGTAGATGAGACCGGGCATGGATTCGCCCGCGTCGACATGGGCTATCGCGGGCCGAAGATCGCGATTGAGTACGACGGGGAGGAGTTCCACTCGTTAGCGGAGCACCAAGATCGCGACGCTCGACGAGATGCGAAGTTGGAGGCACTCGGTTGGGTGGCGGTGCGCGTCGACGCGGAACGCCTCTTCGACAGACCGTGGACGATCCTGACGGAGATCGAGCACCTGCTGCACGAACGTGGCGCGTACTGACCGCCCACTCGGCGGGGGAGGGCCGCCCACTCGGCGGAATTGGACCGCCCACTCGGCGAAGTTGGACCGCCCACTCGGCAGGTTCTAGGGGGTCGGGAAGGTGCCGATCGCCTGGAAGGTGAGGTGGCTGGGGTGCTCGGGGTCGAGGACCAGGCGCTGTTTGCGGCTGCGTGCCTTGATGAGGTCGGGCACCAGCGTCAGGAAGCGCGGGAAGCTGGCCGCGTAGACGTCGACGCGCAGTCGGTGACCGGCCTCGATGATCGCGTCGGTGGGGACCAGGTCGATGTCGATCGCGACCGGGAGGTCGACCGGCACCGGCAGCTTGCGCACCCGCGTCAGGTAGTGGTGGGCGCGCAGCAGGTTGCCGTCCTCGTCGTAGTCCGACTGGGTCTTGTCCAGCGCCCGGTTGGAGACGGTCAGACCGCCGTTGGTCAGCACCGTCGACGTCCCGTCGGGGGCCACGTCGTTGACGGTCACCGCCCACGTGCCCTCGTGGCCCGTGCTCGCGACGTACAGCCGCAGGTTGCCGCTGCCACTGATCTGGACCGGCTCGGTGGCCGCCGGCGTGGTGAAGCTGAGTCCGCCGCGCTCCTGGAACTCCGCGTCGGAGCTGAACTTGGGGCCGAGGGCGATCGCGGCGCCGGCGGTCACCTGCGCCATGTCCCGCGAGACCAGGCCGCGCAGATCCGGGCGCAGCGTCAGCGACGACACCTCGTCGGATGCCGACTCCGCCGGGGTGAGGCTGCCGTCGTGAAGCGCATGCTCGGCGGTGCCCGACGACTCGCCCGACAGGTAGAGGCGCTGCGTCACGACCCCCGGCCGCGGGAACCGGTCCCCCGACGTCCAGCCGCCGCCCTGCTGTTGCAGGGTCACCGGGCCGTACTCCTCGATGCCGTTGTCGATGTCCTTGAGCCAGTGGTCGAACCACACGCGCTCGAGCACGTCCAGGCGCGGCGGGCTGAACCGTCGACCCTGTCCGGTGCCGACGTCGAGGTGGTAGCCGTCGGCGACGAGCACCTGCTTGCGACCGGGCTCGAGGTTCAACTTGTCGTACACCTGGGTGCTCGACGGCCCGAACAGGTCGTGCCAGGCCCCGACCGTGAACGTCGGGCACGCGATGTTCCCGACCTTCGGATCGCGCTCGTCGAAGTACGGGTCGTCGAAGATGCGCTCGTCGCGGGTCGTCAGGAAGCCCCACAGCAGCGAGGGGAGCTCGGTGGCCGGCGACTTCACCCGGTCGCGCAGCCAGCGGGCCGCGTCGCCGTGGCCGAGGTCGTGAAGCACGGTGCGCGGGTTGGGCAGCCACTTGAGGACGTTGACCAGGCTCAGCCAGATGGGAATGAACGCCGAGTGCATGCCGCCGGTGATGTAGATGTCGCGCACCAGGTCCGACGAGCCCTCGATGGCGAACACCGCCTGCAGCGCGCTGGGGCGCTTGTCGGCGGCCTGCAGCGAGTTGATCGCCGAGTACGACCAACCGGCCATGCCGAGTCGCCCGTTGCACCACGGCTGGGTGGTGACCCAGTCGATCAGCTCGACCGAATCCTTCTGCTCGCGGGCGCCCAGGATCTGCCACTTGCCTTGCGACGCACCGGTTCCGCGGACGTCGACGAGGATCTGCACGTACCCGCTGCGCACCAGGTTGCGGTTGATGCCGAAGACGTCGAGGCCGCCGCCGGCGACGACGCCGGTGATCCGGGTGAGGCCCTCCAGGGCGGTGCCCGACGCGTCGACGGCACCCGACGCCGACTTGAGCGCCTTGCCGACGACCGGCATGTTCAGCCCCTCGTCGAGGGCGTCGAGGATGGCGCGGTTGTACGGGTTGATCGACAGGATCGCCGGGTACGGCTTGGTGACCGGCGCGCCCAGGCGGTTGGCCGGGCGGACGACGGTGGCGCGCAGCCGCACGCCATCGCTCATGGTGATGGTGACGTTGCGGTCGACGTGCACGCGCGGGTAGTGCTGTTTGCCGTCGACGAGGGCCTGCCAGGCGAGGCCGTCGGCACCGCCGGTGGGATCGCCCAGGGGCAGCGACGGCGGTTCGACGCGACGCGGGGAGGTCGACGGCGCGGCCGTGCGCGCGACCTTGCGACCGCGTTGTCGAGCAGCGGGATCCAGCCGGTAAGCCATCAGTTCACCTGCCCGGTCGGCGCAGCCGAGGGGCACGGTGCCCGGCGCTGGGTCGACCTGTCGTCACATGTCCGATGGCCGATCGGTTCGCAGCAGTGAAATCTCTGCGCGATCGAATACCGGAACGCTGTTGCCGAATATATCGGATCCGGGTCGCGATCCGTTAACGCGGGGGTGGTGTTTTCGAAACGGGGAAATCACCCGACGACCTGGGTCGATCGACCCAGAATCGGGCCGCGCCGTCAGTGCTCGGCGATGCCCGCGGACACCCGTGCCGCGGCCTCCAGCGCCTTCCACGCCGACAGCTGCACCGACAGGTCGCGCTCGGGCGTCTCCGACGAGGTGACGGCCCCGGCGATGAACTGCGCCTCGACGCCGGCGGCGGTCGGGATCACCGCATCGTGGCGCCAGTCCGCGCTGAAGATCGGCTGGTCGTTGACGATCGCCCGGGTCTGCCAGATCGCGTCGGCCGAGTCGAGCACGATCCGCGCCGCGCGGGCCCGCACGTCGGCCGCGCCCTCGCCGTCGGGGAGGTCGGTGGCGACCAGCGCGAGGTAGCGCACCAGGATCCCGGCGAACAGCCCGCCGTCGCCGCCGCCCC
>NZ_JASGER010000006.1:0-49140 GCF_047606305.1 Gordonia sp. (in: high G+C Gram-positive bacteria)
CCGGCCGCAACCGGCGCCGCCGGCCGCCGCTCCGGGCGTGCGCGTCACGCGCACCTTCTGGTACTCCGACCGCCGCGTCGCCCTGTGGGTGTTCTCGCCGGCGATGAACACGCCCATCCAGGTGCAGCTGCTGCTGGCGCGCGACTGGTGGTCGCGGCCGACGGCGAAGTTCCCGCAGATGACGATGCTCGACGGTCTGCGCGCCCAAGATGACCAGAACGGTTGGGTCATCAACACGAACATCATCGACTTCTACAAGGACAAGAACCTCAACATCGTCCTGCCGGTCGGCGGCGAGTCGAGCTTCTACACCGACTGGCAGCAGAACGATCGCGGCAAGAACTACAAGTGGGAGACCTTCCTGACCCGCGAACTGCCGCAGGTCCTCGAGGGCGACTGGCGGTCGACGGACGTGCGCGGCGTCGAGGGCCTGTCGATGGGCGGCACCGCGGCGATGATGCTCGCCGCCCGCAACCCCGGCTTCTACAAGTTCGCCGCCTCCTTCTCCGGCATCCTGCAGCTGACGTCGCTCGGCATGCAGCCGGCCGTCCAGTTCGCCATGCGCGACGCCGGCGGCTACGACTCGCAGAAGATGTTCGGTCTGCCCAGCAACCCGGCCTGGCGCGAGCACGACCCGTACCTGCTCGCCGACCGACTCGAGGGCACCAGCCTCTACGTCTCGTCGGGCAACGGCATCGTCGGCCCGCACGACAAGCCCACCGACATCCCCCTGCTCGCGATGAACTACTCGGGCGTCGGACTCGAGCTGCTCTCTCGCGTGACGTCGCAGCAGTTCGCCTCGACGCTCAACGCCAAGGGCATCCCCGGCCAGGCCATCTACCGGCCGTCGGGCACCCACACGTGGCCGTACTGGGAGTTCGAGATGACCCAGGCGTGGCCGCAGGCGTCCAGCGCCCTCGGCCTCGCCGAGGATCGGCCCGCGTGCCGCACCGACGGTGCCATCAAGAAGGTCTACGACGCCAACAAGCGCCTGCTCGGCGAGTGCTTCACCCCCGAGTACTCGGTGCCGGGCGGTCGGGCCCAGGACTTCCGCGGCGGCCGGATCATCACCGGTCCGAAGGGCCCGAAGATCGTCACCGGCGCGATCGGCGGCGCCTACGTCCAGGCCGGCGGCCCCGGTGGGAAGCTGGGTCTCCCGGTCAGCGGCGAGCGTCCGACGAAGGACCGCAAGGGGAAGGTCGCCGACTTCCAGCGCGGCAAGATCACCTGGACCGCGCGCCGAGGTGCCGTCGTCGGCAAGTAGTCGCCGAGTGGGCGGTCATTTTCGCCGAGTGGGCGCTCCAATTTCGTCGAGTGGGCGGTCAATCTCGCCGAGTGGGCGGTCCAACGTCGTCGAGTGGGCGTCAATCTCGCCGAGTGGACTCCCCATCTCGGAATCAACGTGTTGCCGATCCGAGACCGGACTGAACCGCGCATGTAGCCCCTCCCCCCTACTGTTACGCATGTGACTATTGGGACTTATGTGAAGAGGCGCGTCTTCGTGGGCATGACCGCCGTGGCGGTCGCCGGTGTGGGCGGACTTGCCCTGGGAACCCTGCCGAACGGCTCGCCGTCGATCACTCACACGGCCGACGCGATCACGCCGTCCGGGCTGTACAACAGTGCGCAGAAGAAGTTCGCCGCGCGCAGCGTCACCGACGGACTCGCCGACATCAAGAGCATGCTCGGGATGACCGCCAACGATCCCGACGCCCTCACGCTGCAGGCGGTGTGGGCCGACCAGGAGGCCGACGCCGGCACCCGCGACGCCGCGCTGCGCAAGCTCTCCACCGTTCGCCCGAGCGCCGCGACGAAGGCGCGCAACATCGTCGACGGAGTGACCGGTGCTGCCGCGATCGTCCCGTCGACCAGTCCGGTCAGCGCCCCGTCGGGCTCGGCGGTCGTCATCCTCGGGATGGGGTTGCGGGCGAACGGCTCGATGGCCCCCGAGCTGGTCAAGCGGCTCGAAGCCGGTCTCGATCAGGCGCAGATGTCGCCGAGTGCACCGATTTTCGTCACCGGTGGAGTGCCGAAGAAGGGCATCACCGAGGCGGCCGCGATGAAGAAGTGGCTCGTCGGCAAGGGTGTTTCCGAGTCGCGCATCACCACCGAGGACAAGTCGACGTCGACGGTGTCCAACGCGCAGAACACCACCGAGATCCTTCGGTCGCGCGGCATCTCGCAGATCGTCCTGGTTACCTCGCCGAACCACATCCGACGCGGTGCCGCGGACTTCGCCGGCGCGGGAACCAAGGTCGTGGGTGCGGTGACGAGCGCGACCGATCTGAATCGCTACGCCAAGCCGCTCACCGGAGCCAGCATCGCGGGGATCCGCTACGAGGCGACCCGCGCGGCCAACATCCCCGTCACCAAGGGTGCCGCGGACATGCTTCCCGACACGGGGCCGGGCATCATCGGCGACATCGCCGATCGCTTCATGGACGAGATCATGAAGGGTGGGTCCAGCAAGGCAGGGCCCACTCGCTGACGATCGACCGCCCACTCGGCGAGATCGACCGCCCACTCGGCGAGATTGGCCGCCCACTCGGCGAGATTGGCCGCCCACTCGGCGGGGCGCGGAGCGCCGGGGGCTATTGGGGGATCGCGCGGAAGTGCGTGATCAGACGACCGTCCTCGTCGATGAGGTGGAAGGCCACGCCGGCGGGCTGATCGCGGTTGATTACGGCGGTGCCCTCGAAGGGCAGGTTCAGCGTCGACGCGACACCGGGAGCCATGGCCAGCGGGCGGCCGCGGAAGGTCGTGACCGCCGCGGTGTGCGCGTGGCCGCAGACCAGCGCGACGATCGACGGGTGAGCGTCGACGAGGGCGCCGAGCCGCTCGGGTTGCTGCATCATGATCGAGTCCATCATCGGCATGCCGAGCGTCACCGGCGGATGGTGGAACGCGATCACCACCCGACCGGCCGCCGACGCCATCTGCGCCTGGAGCCAGGCGATCGTCTCGTCGTCGAGGAAGCCGCTGCGCTCACCGGGCAGGGAGCTGTCCACCGACAGCAGCGTCACATCGCCGACGGTGAGCGCCTCGTTGACCGGCGCGGTGGGGTCGGCGTCGGGGCGGAACACCGCGTTGAACGAGGGCCGCGCATCGTGGTTGCCGATCGTCACGAGCGTGGGCAGTGGGCTCGTGATGAGCTTGCGCGCCTCGACCATCTCCTCGTCGCTCGCGTGGTCGGTGAGGTCGCCGGTCACCAGCAGCGCGTCGATCCCGTCGGCGCGCGAGTTCACGTACTCGAGTGCCGCCTCGATGCGCGCCCGGTTGCGGTGCGTCCCGTTGGCGTGCAGATCGGACAGCTGCGCGATGACGAACAACGCGCCCTCCTACAAATCCCCGGGCAGCTTGTCGCGCCTGATGCCCCGCCAACTCGGATGGCGGAGATGCCCGGTCGACGTCCAGTCTAGGAACTGCACTTCGCCGACGATTTTCGGCAACACCCAGGTGGCGCTCGAGGCGACCGGGGAGTCGATCTCGTCGAGGAACGGGCTGCGACTGATGGTGAGTGGTTTCAGTTCTGCCGCAAGGGATTTGAGCGCCGCTTCGGTGAATCCGGTGCCCACCCGGCCGACGTACCGCAGCCCGGTCTCCTCCGGCAGCCCGACGAGCAGCGACCCGATCGTGCCGGCGCGGTTGCCGCGCCCGGGACGCCAGCCCCCGATGACGACCTCGATGTCCGACCAGTTCTTGTGCTTGAGCCACGTCTTGGTCCGACGACCCTGCTGATAGGTCGAGCTGCGTCGTTTGGCGACCACGCCCTCGTACCCCCGGTCGCGACTGGTGGCGACGGCGGCCTTCCCGGGGCCGGGCAGCAGCGGCGGGATCTCGACGTACTTCGACGCCTTGAACAGCGGCCTCAGCTCCTCGAGCAGTTTGCGACGGTCCTCCCACGGCGTCGACAGCAGGGAGGTGCCGCCCAGCGCCAGGATGTCGAAGAGGAGGAGCTTGAGTTGGTAGGGCTCGGTGGTGTTGTTGCGCGAGCTCAGCAGCGTGAAGTTGGTGCGCCCCGCCGAGTCCAGCGCCACGACCTCCCCGTCGAGCACGACGTCCAGCAGCCCGAGATCCCCGGCCAACCCGGACAGCTCCGGGAAGTCGGCGGTCATGTCGATCCCCGAGCGCGACGACAGCCGCAGCCGTCCGCCGGTGTACGCGGCGATCAGCCGGTAACCGTCCCACTTGCCCTCGAAGGCCCAGCTGTCGTCGAGGTGCTCGATGGTCTCGTCGGTCGCGAGCATCGGACGCGGGTCCTTGAGCGACTCCGGCAGCAGCGGCCGCGGCTCGTCGGCCATGAGGTGCACGAGCCAGTTCTTGTCGCCCGTCCGGATCAGCGCGTACCGACCCTGCACCCGCTCGCCGCGAAGCACGACGATCACCTCGTCCTCGCGCCATTTCTCGACGGTGAACGTGCCGGTGTCCCAGATGCTGACCGTGCCGCCGCCGTACTCGCCCTTCGGGATCTCCCCGGTGAAGGTGGCGTAGTCCATCGGGTGGTCCTCGGTGTGGATCGCCAGGCGGTTCTGCGTCGGATCGTCGGGCAGGTTCTTGGGCACCGCCCAGCTCACCAGCACGCCGTCGTGCTCGAGCCGGAAGTCGTAATGCAGGCGTCGCGCCCGGTGTTCCTGGATGACGAAGATCGGGCCGTCGGGGTGAGTGGGGGAATCGAGGTCCTCGTCGGCAGTCGACGCGAGGTCGACGCCGGGCTCGGGCGTCTTGCCCGGTGTGCGCTTGCGCCGGTACTCGCGCAGGTTGACGACCTCGGGTTCTGCGTCTCGATGCACCTCCTCGCCCAGCGGCTCGTCGGCACTCGACGACCGGTCTGCACCTGGAGGCCCGTCCAGCCCCGCCAGCAGATCCCCGTCGGCTTCGACGCGCTCGAGCACCTCGTCGAACCGCAACTGCCGCAGACCGGGGTCGGCGAGCTCCTCCCAGCTGCGCGGCGCGGCGACCCACGGTTGTTCGCGCCCGCGCATCGAATACGGCGCGAGGGTGGTCTTCGACCCGCTGTTCTGGCTCCAGTCGACGAAGACCCGCTCGTCGCGCACCGATTTCGTCATCGACGCGGTGATCGAATCGGGGTGGGCCGCCGACAGCGCCTCGGCGACCTCCTTGGCCACCGCGCGAGCCGAATCCGGTGCCACCGACGGGTCGATCCGCGCGTACAGGTGGATGCCCTTGCCGCCGCTGGTCACCGGCCAGCACGCCAGGCCGACGTCGGCGAGGACGTCGCGGATCAGCAGGGCCACTTGCGCACACTGGCTCAGCGGCACCCGCGGCCCGGGGTCGAGGTCAAAGATGATGCGGTTCGAGAGATCGTCGGTGATCCGCCACTGCGGGACGTGCAACTCCAGCGCGGCGAGCTGGGCCAGCCACACCAGGTCGGCGCGCGTCTGCACCACCGGGTAGACGATGGCCCGCTTGCTGTGGCCGACCGTGTGTGTGGCCAGCCAGTCGGGACTGCCGGCGGGCAGGTTCTTCTCGAAGAAGGGGGCGGCGTCGACCCCCGACGGCCAGCGTTTGCGAGTGACGATCCGGTCGCTCAGGTGCGGGAGCATCGCGTCGGCGATCCGGGTGTAGTAGTCGATGACCTCGAACTTGCGGGTACCGGTCGCCGGGTAGAGCACCTTGTCGAGGTTGGTCACGCCGATCGCGCGGCCGTCGACGTCGAGGACGCCACCGGAGGACATCGTCAATCCCCCTTGCTGCGGGCACTCGGGTCGACCATGCGTCCATTCTCGCAACCCGTGGCAATCCGCGTCGACAATGGCACAATTGGCCCATGCGCTCGATCTGGAACGGTGATCTGAGCTTTGGCCTGGTCAATGTGCCCGTCAAGGCTTATTCGGCGACGGAGAGCCACGATCGCAAGTCCCACCAGGTCGACGCCAAGGACGGCACCCGGATCCGCTACAAGCGGGTGCGCGAGGGCACCGACACCGAGGTCGACTTCGCCAACATCGCCAACGCCTACGAGTCCGATGAGGGCGAGACCGTCATCCTCACCAAGGACGACCTCGCGACGCTGCCGGTCACGCGCAGCCCGGAGATCTCCATCCTCGAGTTCGTCCCGGCCGACCAGGTCGACCCGATCTACTTCGACAAGCCGTACTACCTCGAGCCGTCGTCGAAGTCCCCGAAGGCCTACGTGCTGCTCGCCAAGGCGCTCGAGAGCACCGACCGCCTCGCCATCGCCGAGTTCACGCTGCGCAACCGCACCCGGCTCGCGGCGCTGCGCGTCATCGACGGCGTGATGACGCTGCAGACGCTGCTGTGGCCCGACGAGGTGCGCAAGCCCGACTTCGACTTCCTCGGCGACGACGTCCAGGTGCGCGACCAGGAACTCGAGATGGCCAAGTCGCTGATCGAGACGATGGCCAATGACTTCGATCCGGCGGAGTACGCGGACACCTACACCGAGGAGCTGGGCAAGCTCATCGAATCCAAGGTCGGGGGCAAGCCCGCCTTCGACGACGCCGAGCCGGCCAAACCCGCCGAGGACGGGGAGGTCGCCGACCTGCTCGCCGCGCTGCGGGCGTCGGTCAAGGACCGTGCGGGCGCGCCCGCCAAGAAGGCTCCGGCGACGAAGACCGCGGCCAAGAAGGCCCCCGCGAAGAAGGCGGCGGCCAAGAAGGCGGCCAGTTAGCGGCTCGCGACAACGGACATTGTCACGGTCGATTAGGCTGCTGGGCAGTGAACAGCAAGGAGGCAATGATGCCGAAAACGACCACCGACGTTCTGGACGTCCTCATCGTGGGTGCCGGTCTGTCCGGTATCGACAGCGCCTACCGGCTCACCGAGCGCAATCCCGACCTGACGTACACGATCGTCGAGCAGCGCGAGCGGATCGGCGGCACCTGGGACCTGTTCCGCTACCCGGGCGTGCGCAGCGACTCGGACATCTTCACGCTCAGCTTCCCCTGGTACCCGTGGAAGGGCACCCGCACCGTCGCGCAGGGCGATGAGATCCGCGAGTACCTCGAGGACGCCGCCGCGCACTTCGGGATCGACAAGCACATCGACTTCGGCGTGAAGGTCGTGTCCGCGGACTTCGACACCTCCACCGACCTGTGGACCGTGCAGACCGAGGTCGGCGGGAAGAAGCGCGAGTACCTCACCCGCTTCCTCTACGTCTGCTCCGGCTACTACCGCTACGACCGCGGCTACGAGCCCGACTTCCCGGGCATCGAGAAGTTCAAGGGACAGCTCGTGCACCCGCAGTTCTGGCCCGAGGACCTGGACTACAAGGGCAAGAAGGTCGTGGTGATCGGCTCCGGGGCGACGGCGGTGACGCTGATCCCGTCGATGGCCGACGACGTCGAGAAGATCACCATGCTGCAGCGCTCGCCGACCTACATGCTCGCGCTGCCGTGGTCGGATCCGATGACGAAGATTGCCCAGAAGGTGCTGCCGGGCAAGGCGGCGCACAGTGTGATCGCCACGCGCAACGCGCTGCTGACGTACTCCTTCTACCAGTACTGCCGGGCGTTCCCGAAGCTCTCGCGCCGCACGCTGCGCACGATGGCCAAGATGCAGCTGCCCAAGGGCTACCCGGTGGACGTCGACTTCAAGCCGAAGTACGAGCCGTGGGACCAGCGCCTGTGCGTCATCCCCGCCGGCGACCTGTACACCGCCATCCGCAAGGGCAAGGCGGAGGTTGTGACCGATCAGATCGACACCTTCGACGAGACCGGGATCGTGCTCAAGTCGGGCAAGCACCTCGACGCCGACATCATCATCACCGCGACCGGCCTCGAACTCGTCGCGATGGGTGGCGCGAACCTGTCGATCGACGGTGCCGAGCAGAAGCCCGGGGACAAGTACGCCTACCGCGGCTACATGCTCAACGACGTGCCGAACATGGCGTGGGCCGTCGGCTACACCAACGCGTCGTGGACGCTGCGCGTGGACCTGACGGCGCAGGCGGTGGCCAAGCTGATCGCCCTGATGCGCGAGAAGGGCTACACGCACGCCTACCCGACGGCCGAGGGGGAGGTCCTCGAGGACGCGCCGCTGCTCGAACTCGACTCGGGCTATGTCCAGCGCGCCCAGGGCAACATCCCCAAGGCCGCCCGCACCCAGCCGTGGGTGGTGCGGCACAACCTGGTGCTCGACGCGATCGATGCGCGCCGCTACGACATCACCGAGGCGATGGTCTTCGGCACCGTCGAGAAGAAGAAGGCCAAGGCCAGTGCCTGAGAATGATGCGGCCGGGCAGATCCTGGCCCGGATCGACTCCGGCGAGCGCAACCACGCCGACGCCCTCGACGAGTTGTGGGCCCAGCTCCCGACCGTCCGCATCGACGAGATCCTCGGGTCGTGGCGCGGCGGCGAGCTGCCCACCGGCCACCCGATGGACGGGCAGTTGGCGCAGGTCGGCTGGTACGGGAAGAACTTCATCTCGCCCACCGACGTCCAGCCCCTCGTGTGCCGGAACGCCGACGGCGAGCTGTACTCCAACAAGGAGCTCGGCAACGGGGAGGCGAGCCTGTGGCACGTCGAGTTCCGCGGCGAGGTCACCGCGTCGATGGTCTACGACGGCCAGGCGGTCATCGACCACTTCAAGAAGGTCGACGACCAGACGCTGATGGGCATCATGAACGGCAAGTCGTCGCTGGTGCGCGACAAGCACTTCTACTTCTACCTCGTTCGCGACTGAATCCGGCGACGTAGGCTCACAGCCGTGGAGAGCGGATACGGGCGCCAGCGGCAGAACGTCATCTACCGGGCCGGCATCGCGGGCGGCAAGCCGACGGTGCCCACCGACTACGCGGAACTGGAGCGGCGCGCCCACGACGCGATGTCGGAGAAGGCGTGGGCCTACATCGCCGGCGGCGCGGGCGAGGGTCAGACCATGCGCGCCAACCGGCGTGCCCTGGACCGCTGGGCGATCGTGCCGCGCGTGCTGCGCGACGTCTCACGCCGGTCGCTGGAGACCGAGTTGTTCGGCGACCGGTTGCCCGCTCCGCTGCTGCTGTCGCCGGTGGGTGCGGGCGGACTGGTCACCCCGGGCGCCGACGTCGAGATCGGCCGTGCCGCGGCATCGGTGGGCCTGCCGTACATCTTCTCCAACCAGGGCAGTGCCGCCATGGAGGACGTCGCCGCCGCGATGGACGCCGTCGCCCCCGGCGCACCGCGCTGGTTCCAGTTGTACTGGTCGACCGACGAGCAGCTCGTCGACAGCTTCGTGCGCCGGGCCGAGACGATCGGCGCGTCGGCCATCGCGGTCACCCTCGACACGACGATGCTCGGCTGGCGCCCGCAGGACCTCAACCTCGGCTCGCTCCCGTTCGCGCAGGGGGAGGGCATCGCCCAGTACACCCGCGACGAGCGCTTCCGGGCGATCGTCGACGAGAAGGTGGCCGCCGGCCCCGATCCCGACGCCGAGCAGCCGAAGCCGTCGATCGGTGCGATCAAGACCCTGGCGTCGATCGCCCGCAACGCACCGGGGAACTGGTGGCGCAACCTGGTCGACAAGCACCCGCGCGCGGCGGTCGAGACCTTCCTGGACATCTACTCCAACCCGAGCCTGTCCTGGACCGACATCGCCGGGCTGCGCGAGCGCACCAAGCTCCCGATCGTCCTCAAGGGCGTGCTGCACCCCGACGACGCGCGGCAGGCCGTCGACACCGGCGTCGACGGCATCATCGTGTCCAACCACGGCGGACGACAGGTCGACGGCTCGATCGGGTCGATCGACGCGCTGGTGAACGTCGTCGACGCGGTGGACGGCCGGATCAAAGTCCTCGTGGACTCGGGCATCCACACCGGTGCCGACGTGTTCAAAGCACTGGCC
Organism: Gordonia sp. (in: high G+C Gram-positive bacteria); assembly: GCF_047606305.1. Taxonomy (GTDB): domain Bacteria; phylum Actinomycetota; class Actinomycetes; order Mycobacteriales; family Mycobacteriaceae; genus Gordonia. The sequence continues at coordinate 9,803 of NZ_JASGER010000006.1, forward strand.
CTCGGCGCCGACGCGGCCTGCATCGGCCGCCCGCACATGTACGGGCTGGCGATCGACGGCGTCGACGGCGTGCGCGACGTCATGGCGAACATCGCCGCCGAGCTCGACCTGACGCTCGGGCTCTCCGGCCACACCGACGTCGCGGCCCTGGGTCGCGATGCGTTGACGAAGCTCGACTGACGGCGATGGCCCCACGCGGTGCGCGCCCGTCCCTGGAGGATCTCGACCTCCTCGTCGCGGTCGCCGAGGCCGGCAGCATCGGCGCCGTCGCCACTGCGCGCCGTCTGTCCCAACCACAGCTGAGCCGGCGGCTCAGTGCGCTCGAGCGGCGACTGGGCACCAAGCTGCTCGACCGGTCCACGCGCGGCAGCGCACTGACCGCCAACGGTCAGGTCGTCGTGGACTGGGCGGTCGCGCTGCTCGCCGCCGCCGACGAGTTCAGCCGCTCCGTCGACGCGCTCGGCGCTGCGGCGGCCTCGGATCTGTCGATCGCGGTCAGCATGACGATCGCCGAACACCTGGCTCCGCGGTGGTTGGGCGAACTGCATGTGGCCGACCCGCGGGCACACGTGTCGATCCGCGTCGAGAACTCCCGGCGGGTGATCGAGCTGGTGCGCGACGGCGAGCACGAGCTGGGCTTCGTCGAGACGCCCGCCGTTCCCGCCGAGCTGGCCCACCGCCGGGTGGGGCGGGACCGACTGACCGTCGCCGTGGCCCCGTCGCATCCCTGGGCGGGCCGGGCCGAGCCGGTGACCGCGGCGGAGCTGGCCGCCGCTCCGCTACTCGTCCGTGAACCCGGATCGGGCACCCGCTTCACCCTCGACCGCGCACTCGAGCGCTACGGCCTGACCGTCACCGAGGGGATGGTCGTCGCCTCCAACACCGCGCTCAAGGCCGCGGCGTCGGCCGGTGTCGGGCCGGTCATCCTGTCGAGCCTCGCGCTGGAGGACGACGTGCGCTCGGGACGCCTGCGCGAGGTCGACGTGGCCGGGCTCGACCTGCAGCGGCCGTTCACCGCGGTGTGGCGACCCGAGCGCCCACTGGGCGAGGCGGCGCGGGCGTTGCTGGCCGTCGCGGCCGCCACCACCTGAGTCGGCGGTCATGCGTCCGACGCATGAGTTGATGTGAAGAACGCGGCTACCGGTCGGGAGCGTGCCGGGCGAGGGTGAAACGCATGACGACCGACGAGCGCCCCGCCGTGCGCGATCGGATCGTGCAGCCCCGATCGCGCCTGCTGCCCGGCCTGATCTACGTGAGCGCCGGTGCCGCCCTCGCCTACATCGCGCACCGGCTGGTTCCCGGCGTCGGGGTGCTGACCTGGGCGGTGCTCCTGGGTGCCGTCGCGGCGAACATCGGCGCCTATCCGCGCATGTGCCGGCCGGGAGTCGACGCGGCGACCAGGCGGTTGCTGCGGATCGGGGTCGTGCTGCTGGGTCTGTCGCTGTCGATGGGCGCGGTTCTGCACCTGGGTGCACCGGTCGTCCTGCTCGTCGTCGCGACACTCGTCACGACCCTGGCCGGCACCTACTGGGTCGGTCGACGGATGGGCGTCGGATCGCCGCGCAGCCTGCTGATCGCCACCGGGTTCGCCATCTGCGGGGCATCGGCGATCGCCGCCATGGAGGACACCGCCGACGGGGACGGGGAGGACGTCGCTACCGCCATTGCAATGGTCACGCTGTGCGGGACCGCGGTGATGATCGGGATGCCGCTACTGCAGTCGCCGCTGGGGCTGTCACCGACGCAGTACGGGGTGTGGGCGGGTGCCAGCGTGCAGGAGGTCGGGCAGGTCGTCGCCGCAGCCAGCCCCGTCGGCGCGGCCGCGGTCGGGATAGCGGTGGTGGTCAAGCTGACCCGCGTGCTGCTGCTCGCCCCGGTCGTGGCCGTCACCGGGATCGCGCGCCGCGGCGCGTCGACTGCGGGAGGACGCCGCCCGCCGCTCGTGCCACTGTTCGTCCTGGGATTCATCGTCTGCGTGGCCATCCGCAGTCTGGGTTGGTTGCCCGCCGCCTGGCACGGCCCGGTCGAGACGGCGCAGACGCTCGCGCTGGCCGCCGCACTGTTCGGGATGGGCACCGCGGTGCACCTGCGGTCGTTGGCGCGTTCGGCCGGACCGGCCGTCAGGCTGTCGATCGTCGCAACGGTGCTGGTCGCCGGTGTCGCGCTGGCGGGGGTCTACCTCGTCGGCTGACGTCGTCAGCGACGTCGGATGAGGCGGTCCCGCAGCGGCGTGCCGACGACCATGCGGTCGGCGCGGTACCCGTAGCTGGTCCGGTAGTAGCGGTCCGCGCGGTAGAGAGGGTTGGTCGCGATCCAGCCGCCTCCGCGGGCCGGGCGGATGCGGAAGACGTTGGTCGTCTTCTCCTCCGACGGCGGATAGGCGATCGTGAGGGTGTTGCCGCTCACCGTCGCCGCGTATCGCTGCCTGCTGATGTGCGGCCGGACGATCCACAGATTGGGCGCGTCCAGAAGGATGCTCTCCTTGACGAACCAGTAGCGCCCCGAGGCGATGTCCGCGCGGGAGACCGGTGCCGCGATCGTCGACCCGGCGGCCGCGAGCGAGCAGGCGACGAGCAGCGAAGCGCACCAACGGGACATGGCCATCGATCGTAGATCTCGGCCGGCCGGCGTGGGCGGCTTTGGGACACACACCGACCCCGACCGAGCCGTCTTCGTGTCCGGAAAGCTGGACATTCGGCCCACGACGCACCGGCTTACCGTCTCCTCCAGGCAGGTGTCGGGGAAACCGGCGCCCCGGATCGAGGAGACCCCATGAGCAAGCCCGTTGACCGGATGTATGTCGTCGCCCAGGGCGGTGGCATCGCCGCACTGAACCTGTATGGCGACGGCTCCGTCGACCATCTCGTCGCCGACCCGTATCCGACCGGCGCCGGCACCTTCTGCGTGCGGACGACGCCCGACGGCAAGTACTTGTACACCGCGCAGGGCATGGGACTGGGTCTGCCGTACAGCATCCGCCAGGCCCGCAAACCGGCGCTGCTCACCTATTCCATCGCCGACGACGGCACGTTGACGAAGATCGACGAGTTCGCGCTCGACCGCACCCCGGTCGCCATGGCGGTCTCCGCCGATGGTCGCAACCTGTACCTGGGCGTCGGGAACGGCCCGGCGGGGTTCTTCCGCGGCGCCATCGCCCACCACCGGATCCGCGACGACGGCACGCCCGCCCCCGTGGGTGAACCGATCCGGATGGGCCGCTTCCTCGACGGAGCCCCACAGCCGTACCTGACCCCGGACGGCAAGCGGCTGTACGTCGCCAGTGTCTTTGCCAAGTCGGTGGTCTGGTTCGACGTCGCCGACGACGGCGCACTGAGTGGCCCGGTCGGCCGGGTCAAGTCGTCGGGCCTGTTCCCGATCACGCCGGTCTTCTCGACGAGCGGTGACTACCTGTACGTCGCCAACGAGCAGTCCAAGTCGATCACCGCCTTCCACGTCGCCGGTGACGGAGGGCTCGTCGAGCTCCCGGATTCGCCGTATGCGACGGGCAAGTTCCCGCACAACCCGGTCGCCACCGCGGATGGACGCTTCGTCTACTTCGCGAACACGATGTCGCACTCGATCGACGGATTCGCGATCGGGGCGGACGGCTCCCTCACGCGTGTGCCGGGCGCGCCGGTCGCCACCGAGCCCGGACCCGCGATGCTCGCGGTGTCCTCCGACGGCACCTGGCTCTACCTGATCTCGTCGCCGGTCTTCAAGGAGGGCTCCAAAGTGGTTGTCACGAGCTTCCGCATCGACGACGACGGCAGCCTGCAGCCGTCCGGACACGAGCCCGTTCCGACCGGCCTGGTCTTTGCCGACGGTCCGAGTGCCGCGGTCCTGCCCGTCTGAGGATCAGCCCGGGGCGTGCACCAGGGTCGACGCAGCCGAGAAGAACACGCCCGCGTCGTACGACCCGGGAACGGGGCGGAGCGCTCCGTTCGGGGCGATCCGGTATTGACGGACGGAGGTGTTCGGCCGGTTCTTCGACCCGACGATGTCGACGGCGATGAGGCGTTTGCCGTCGGCGGTCACCCAGGCCTGGCCGTTCAGCACGCCCGGCTCCGGGTTGCCCGCGTACGACGGGCCGATGAGCCCCGGGGTGCCGAACGGCTGCAGTGCCCCGCCGCGCAGGATCCGATAGGCGGCCATCCGGTTGGAGATCGCCGTTGGCACATACAGGTACCTGCTGCTGGGCGTGATGGTGATGCCGTGCGGGATGACCCCCGTCGGGGCGAACGGCTGACCCGGCACTGGTGCCAACCGCCCCGACCGCAGGATCCGGTAGGCACCGATCCCGACCGGGAGGTTCTCGTTGGCGGTGTAGAGGTACCTGCCGTCGGGGGTGACGGTGGGGTTGACCGGCCCCATCCCACCGGGTGCGGTCTCGCGCGGCGTCACCGCGCCGTCGCGCCCGACGGCGAAGCGGATGATGCCGCCGAACATGTAGTTGGCGACGTAGGCGTTGCGGCCGTCCTTGGCGAAGGCCACCTGCGGCAACGGGAGACCGCTGAACGGGATGGGGCCGAGGGGCTGGGCCCGTCCGCGCTGGTGCGGGATGCCGGCGGCGTCGATCGAGTAGCCCTGCAGCAGCCCGCCGCCGCGCACGTCGGGGCCGTAGACGACCGCCATGGAATCACCCTTGGGTGAGACGCCGATGGTCAACGGTGCACCCACAGGACTCGTGCGCGTGGCCATCCGCCGCAGCGAACCGTCGGGACCGATGCGGTGGACGAGCACGCCCGCCTGCGCCGCGGCGGCGTAGAGGGTGCGCCCGTCGGGGTTGGCCTTGATGCTCGAGGCGAGCAACCTGCTCGGCACGGTTGCCGACGGGATGCGCCGGATCGTGCCGGACTCGGTGATCGCGAGACCGGTGATGCGGTCCGAACCCAGTGCGTTCAGGTAGAGGAAATCGGTCGGCTTGTCCGATGGTGCGGCCGTCGCCGCGGACCCGGCGCACCACGTGCCGCCGGCGACCAGGGCGAGCGCCAATGCGGGCGAGACAAGCCGCGGATACCTCGTGCGGACCTGCATCGCGCTCACGCGAGGAGGTCCATGAGCGAGGTCTCGTCCTCGCCGCCGATAATGCCCAGCGGCTTTGCCGACGAATCGTCGACGATTGTTTCGAGGTGGGCCCCGACGTCCTCGGGTGTGAGTCCGGGGTTGTTGTAGCCGTCGTTCATGGCGAGGGAGAAGCGCTGGATGAGTCCGCCCTGGGCGAGGATCGTCTCTCCGGTGATCGAACAGTCGTCGTGGGCCAGATAGGCGACGACCGGCGACACCATCGACGTCAGCATCGTCTTCTTGATGTGTTCGAGAACCTCGGCCGGCGCCTCGGCCGCCGCGGCCATCCGGGTGTACGCGGTGGGCGCGATCGCGTTGACCCGGATCCCCTTCGGGAGGGCCTCGAGGGCCAGCGTCCGAGTCCACGCGAAGAGCGCACCCTTGGAGGCGACGTAGGGCGATTCGCCCTCCCAGCCGGACAGCGTCGGTGAGGACGTGTTGACCACGCGGCCGTTGCCACTCTTGACCAGGTGGGGCCATGCGGCGGCGGTGACCGCGACGGACCCGAGGAAGTTGATCTCCATGTGTCGACGGGTCTGGGCCACCACGTCCGCCGAGTCGAATTCGCAGTGCGTGTCGATGCCGGCGTTGTTCACTACGACGTCGAGTTTGCCGAAGGCGTCGATCGCCGCTTGGACGATCGCCAGGGCGTCCGTCGTCACGTCGGCATGCTTGGCGACGGCCTTGCCGCCGGCCGCGGCGATGGCCGCGGCGGCCTCGTTTGCGGCGTCGTTGTCCGCGTCGGCGATCAGGACGGATGCCCCGCGCGACGCCAGCAGCTCGGCGTGCGATCGCCCCAGGCCACGTCCGGCCCCGGTCACGAGAACGACTTTGTCATCGAAGCTCAGCATTGGTCACTCACACTCACTCGGTTGGGGAAGGTGTGAGGCCATTGAAACCCCGCGGCGGGGCGCTCATCTGTCCAGATTGCTGGACAGCGTCGAGTCGGGGCTCGTCAGATCAGCGGTTGACCGGTGCGGATGCGTCGGCGGACGTCGGCGAGCAGCACGCGGAACGGGAGTTCCTGGAGCGGCTTGGGGGTGACCCGGGTGGCCGTGCGGATGAGCAGGTTGTGCGCGTTGAAGAAGCGCTGCTGCGCCTTCGACGGGTGCAGCTCGAGCATGTCCTGGAACTCGACGGGCAGGTAACCGAGGGTCAGCGACTCCGCGTACCAACCGAGCAGCGCGGTCGGCACCTCGCCGAGGAAGGTCAGCTTGGCGAGCTTGGTGAGGTACTTGCGAACGTCGTCGTCCATCTCGATGGCGGCGATCGTGTCGTCCCAGTACCTCTGGAAGTCCGCGCGCGTGGCCGGCCACATCTCGTAGGGCATCTGCAGCGTGGTGCCCATGGTGGCGGCCATGCGGTAGTGCTCCTCGGTGAGCGAGCTCGGGCGGCCGCACAGCCGCTCGGTGTCCTCCCAGCCCTTGTAGAGGCAGGCGGCCACCCACAGCTGCAGCGACGGGTCCATCGCGTTGTACTTGACCGGCGACGTGCTGGTCGAGTGGACCTGGCGGTGCGCGGAGTTGACCGCCTCGCGGTAGGCCTTGCGGTCCGCGGGGCTGCCGATCGCGGCGACGGCCAGGTAGCTGAGCGTCGTGCGGGTGCGCTTGATCGGGTGCTTGAGGATGTTGCCCGACTCCACCCGGCTCTCCACGACGCCGCGTCCGACGGGGGCGTTGGCCATCTGCATGATCACGTTCGCGGGACCGGCGAGCAATGCGGCCGCGTGCAGCGGGATCGTCGAGACGAGGGCATCCATCTCTTCGCGCGACATCCGCGCGGGCCGCTGATCGGCGGGGACGTACGACGACGTGGCAGTCATGCTCGCTCCTCGGTAGGTGGAACGATTATCCCACCTTCGTCATTGAAGGTGTGACAACAACCGTTCTCACTTTCCATTCAACGCGGACCGCCGGGCGCTGTCAATGCGACTGGGGCCTCGGCTCACACGAGCGGCAACCCCAGACGGCGGCGCAGGCGGACGTCGAGCAGCAGCAGTCGGAACGGGAAGACCTGCACCGGTTGCGGGACGATCCGGCTCGCGACACGCCCGGCGGCGTTGTACGCCTCGAAGAAGGCGCGCTGGGCGGTCGACTGGCGCATCTGCATGAGGTCGCGGAACTCCGGCGGCAGGAATCCGATGGTCATCGTCTCGGAGAACCAGCCGAACAGCGTCGAGACGACCGGCCCGAGGTTTTCCACGCGCGCGAGGCGGGTGAGGTAGTCGCGGACCTCGTCGTCCATCTCGATGTCGGCGACCGTCTCATCCCAGTACTCCTGGAATTCCGCGCGCGTGGCCGGCCACATCTCGTGGGGCATCTGGAGCGTCGTGCCCATCACCGCGCCCTGGCGGTAGGCCTCCTCGGTGACGTCGCCGCGCCGGCCGTACAACCGGGCGGTGTCCTCCCAGCCCTTGTAGAGGCAGGCGGCGACCCACAGCTGCAGCGCCGGGTCCATCGCGTGGTACTTGACCGGTGACTCGGCGGTGGATCGGACCTGGCGGTGGACCGTGTTGACCGCCTCCCGGTAGGCGCGTCGATCCTCGGGGGTGCCGGCGGCGGCGACGGCGAGGTAGGTGATGGTCGTGCGGGCGCGCTTGATCGGGTGTTTGAAGGCACTGCCGGATTCGACCGTGCTCTCGACGACGCCGCGCCCGACGGGGGCGTTGGCCAGTTGCATGATCACGTTGGCGATGCCCGAGAAGGTGCCGGCCGGGTACATCTTGAGCGCATCGGACCGCAGCTCGTCGCGCTCGTCGCGGGACATCCGGGCGGGCGCGGAGGAGTGTCGTTCACGTGCCGATGTGGTCATCTCGTGGCTCCTCGCCGCCGGGGCAGACGCATAGTGGAAACGTGCGTACTCACATGGGAGTACACGCCGCACCACGGGGCTTGTCAACGGCCTCGACGGCCCGCGCGCCGGGATCATCGGTGCATTCGGGGCCCGAGATTTGTCACAATGGAGCCCATGCCATCCCCGCTGACCATGAGCGCGCTGCGCACCTACGCCGGTGAACAGGGCGACGAGCGCATCGCCCGACGGCGCCAGCAGCTGCTCGACGCGGCGCTGGAAACGCTGGGTTCCACCGACGGCGGAAGCCTCAGCGTCCGCGGTGTCTGCCGCGAGGCGAAACTGACCGCGCGCTACTTCTACGAGAGCTTTTCCTCCGCCGACGAGCTGGTCGCGGCGACCTACGACCGCGTCATCGACGAGATCATGGCGAGCGCCAGCGAGGCCTTCGGTCAGCGCACCAGCATCACCGAGCGGGTGCGCGGCGCGGTGGCCGCGATCGTCGCGGTCATCGACGGCGATCGCCGCAAGGGCCGGCTGTTGTTCTCCCCGACGCTGGTGTCCTCGACGCTCGCCCAGCGCCGCCTGGCCGCCACGCAGAACCTGGCCGCGCTCACCGCGCAGTCGGCGGCCGGCTCGCACAACACCGCGTCGGCGGCCGACGTCGCCGCCGGCTACTACCGGGTCGGCGGATTGGCGAACCTGCTCGCCGCCTGGCTCGACCACCGGGTCGAGATGTCGCGCGACGAGCTGATCGACGCGTGCACGGCGTTGCTCCTGGGCGAGTGAGCCGGGGATGACCGCGGCGGGCCCGCAGACCGACGGGTGGCGCGTCTACGGACCGCGGGCGCTGCCGGCGCCGCTCGAGGCCGCACTGACCGCCTTCGCCGAGCACGGCTACGACGGCACGTCGGTCCGCGACATCGCCGGTCGAGCCGGTCTATCGGTGCCCGGGCTCTACCACCACTACCCGTCGAAGCAGTCGCTGCTGCAGGGGCTGCTCGACCTCACCATGCGCGATCTGTTGGAGCGCTCGGAGCAGGCGCTGGCGCAGGCCGGCACCGATCCGGTCGCCCGATTCGACGCGCTCGTCGAATCGCTGCTCCGATTCCACATGGCCCGCCAGCAGCAGGCGTTCATCGCCTCCAGCGAGATCCGCAGCATCGACGAGGACTACCGCACCACCTACATCGGCCACCGCGACCGCGAGCAGCGGATGGTCGACGACGCGATCATCGCCGGTGTGGCGTCGGGCGACTTCACCACGGCCTCGCCGCGCGGCGCGGGCCGGGCGATCACCACGATGTGCATCGGGGTCTCGTCCTGGTACCGGCCCGACGGTCCGATGAGCCCCGACGAGGTCGTCGCCGAGAACCTCGGTTTCGCACGCGCGATCGTCGGGTACGCGCCGAGGTAGGACTGTCGGGGTGCGGTGACACCATCGCGCCATGCGGATCGAGCAGCGCGAACGGGTCGAGGCGTCGATCCTGCACGCCGACCTCGACTCCTTCTACGCCTCGGTCGAACAGCGCGACGACCCGTCGTTGCGCGGCCGGCCGGTCCTCGTCGGCGGCGGGGTGGTGCTGGCCGCGAGCTATGAGGCCAAGGCGCTCGGGGTCCACACGCCGATGCCCGGTTTCCAGGCGCGCGCCCTGTGCCGGGGCGCGGCCGTCGTGGTGCGCCCGCGCTTCCCCGCGTACGTGGAGGCCAGCCGCGCGGTCTTCGACGTCTTCCACGACACCACCCCGCTCGTCGAGGGCATCTCCGTCGACGAGGCCTTCCTCGACGTCGCCGGACTGCGCCGGGTCAGCGGCACCCCGGTGCAGATCGCCACGCGCCTGCGCCGTCGGATCCGCGACGAGGTCGGGCTGCCCATCACCGTCGGCGCCGCGCGCAGCAAGTTCTTGGCCAAGGTCGCCAGCGCCGTCGGCAAACCCGACGGCCTGCTCGAGGTTCCGCCCGGCGGTGAGCTCGAGTTCCTGCACCCGCTGCCCGTGCGCCGCCTGTGGGGAGTCGGCGCCAAGACCGAGGCGCGGCTGGCCGACGCGGGCATCGCCACGGTCGGCGATTTAGCGGCGCTGGGCGAGGAGAATCTGTCCCATCTCCTCGGCCGCGGCTCGGGACGGCACCTCTACGCGCTGTCGATGGCCCGCGACCCGCGGCGCGTGCAGACGGGTCGCCGGCGCAAGTCGATCGGCGCGCAGCGCGCGCTCGGGCGGCGGATCAAGGACGAGGCCGAAATCGAGTCGACCCTGATGGCGATCGTCGACGGGCTCGGCAAACGCCTGCGGACCGCCGACCGGTTGTGCCGGACGGTCGTCCTGCGACTGCGGTTCGACGACTTCGAGCGCGTGACCCGCTCCCGCTCGATCGGCGAGCCGACCGACTCGACCGCGGCGATCCTGGCGGTGGCGCGCGGGCTCTTCGACGACGCGCTTCCCCTCTTGCGCGATCGCGGCTGCACGCTCATCGGGTTGTCGTTGACCAACCTGTGCGGCCACGACGCCGTGCAGTTGGTGCTTCCGTTCGACGACGACCACGACGCCGATCTCGACCTCGCGGTCGACGACCTGCGCACCCGGTTCGGTCGCGACGCCATCACCCGCGGTCGGCTCGTCGGGCGCCGGCACGGCGACGACGCCCCGATGCTGCCGGACTGACGGGGAGGGATTTGTCCCTGGTAGCACCCGGGGGTGGGCGGGAGACTGAGAAGGTGCCGGACCGCCGGCGATCCCGGCGGCCCGGCCTTCCACCCGATCGAGAAAGGCTAGCGTGGAACCATGAGCGATCGCCCCGCCCACCTGCGCGAACTGGGCGAGTTCTTCAAGGCCCGCCGGGCCGAGCTGGAACCGTCCGACGTCGGGCTGCCCGAGGTCGGGCCGGTGCAGCGCCGGGTCCGCGGCCTGCGCCGCGAGGAGGTCGCCCAGCTGGTGGCGATCAGCACCGACTACTACACCCGCATCGAGCAGGGGAGGCTCGCGCCGTCCGAACCCGTCCTGGAGGCGCTCGCCCACGCGCTGCGGTTCACCGCCGAGCAGCGCGACTACGCCGAGAGCCTGGCCGGCCGGTCGGAGCGGCGGGCCCCGGTGCGCCGCGGCCCCGCAGTGGTGCGACCGCAGGTGCAGCGGTTGCTCGACCAGCTCACAGACACCCCGGCGCTGGTCCTCGGCAAGTACCTCGACATCCTCGGCTGGAACGACCTCGCGGCGACGCTGCTCACCGACTTCGCCGCGATCCCGGCGGCCTCGCGCAACTACGTCCGGATGATCTTCCTCGACCCGGCGATGCGCGAGCTGTACCCGGAGTGGGAGTCGATCGCGCGGACCTGCGTCGCGGCCCTGCGGATGGAGGCGGCGGCCAACCCGACCGACCCCAAGCTGACGGCATTGGTGGGCGAGCTCTCCGTCGCCGACGAACAGTTCCGCCGGTGGTGGGCCGACCGCCACGTCGCGCGCCACGAGTTCGGCACCAAGCTGATCCGCCATCCGGCGGTCGGCGACCTGACCCTCGACTGGGACAACTTCCGTTACGCCGGCGACCCCGACCAGCAGCTGGTCCTGTGGTCGGCCGAGCCGGGCAGCGCATCGCACGACAAGCTGCGCATCCTCGCGTCGTGGAGCGCGACGCAGGCCCCCGCCCCCGCGCCCGGCGAGCGGTAGCGCACCTTTCCCGAGCCCGGGTGTCCAGAAACCTGGACCTTCGCCCCCCACTGGACGGCGTTAGCGTTCCTGCACCAAGGGGGTGCGCCGCCGCGCGCGCCTACCGGAATGGACAGGGAGAACACGCATGAATCGCACGCCATCGACCAATCGCGGTCGGTCCACCCGACTCCTCGGCGGACTGCTCGTCGCACTCGCGCTGGTGACCGGGTTGGTCGTCGCACCCAGCGCGCATCCGGGGGCCGCCGAGGCCATTCCGGCACCGGTGATCGGCAAGCAGGCCAAGTTCATGGTCGTCGGCGGGACCACCAACAAGCAGCTGGTCGTGCTCAAGGTGTTGCCGAACGGCAAGCTGCGAAAGGTCCACGACTACACCACCGGACTCGGCGTCTTCTCGGTGAAGGCCGCCCAGGACGGGAAGACGATCTTCGTCAGCCACCTCGTCGACTCGGCGATCAGCGTCTACCGCATCTCCGACACCGGCACGCTGCGGCGCATCCAGTTCGCCCGGGTGCCCGGGCTCCCGCTGACCGTCGAACCGTCGCACGACAGCAAGTACCTCTACGTGACGATGAGCGGGGTGCCCGGTCAGCTGGCCACCTACCGCATCACCGATTCCGGTCGGATCGTGCCGACCGGTCACAGCGTGTCGATGATCCTCGGCACCCTCGCGCCGATGGTGAGCGTCGACCCGAACAACAAGTACGTCCGCGTGGCCAGCGCGTTCGAGATGGCCATCAAGAGCTACCGGGTCGGCCCCGGCGGCCGGTTGTCCCCGTTGAACACCGTGCTGGCCGGCATCGTCCCGGTCAACGGCAACACCACGCCGGACGGGCGCTTCTACTACATCGCGCACGAGCAGAGCATGAACGTCGTGGGCTACCGCATCCTGCGCGATGGCAACCTCGCGTACATGGGTCAGTGGTTCAGCGGGCCGATCTCCCACGAGGTGCAGTTCACCGAGCGCGGCCACCGCGCCTACGTGCCGAACGCCGGTACCGGCAACGTGACCGGGTGGTTCGTGCACCGCAACGGCAACCTGACCCCGCTGCCCGGATCGCCGTACAGCACCGGGATCGGGACCATGCCGGCCCTGGCGGTGCTGAACCCGAACGGACGCTTCCTGTACGCGGTCGACGTGATGACGCCGACCCGCGGCACCACCCACGTGCAGACCTTCTACATCCGCGACAACGGGTCACTGGTCTTGATCGACACCACCGACATGGGGATGCAGACGGTCGACGGTCCCGTCGCCGCGCTGACCACCTAGTCGAATGCCGCGCCCTGTCCGGGGCGCCACCGAAGAGCCCCCGTCCCACCTCCGGCGGGGGCTCTTCGGCGTCCCGGGGCGGCAATTTCGCCAACACCTCCCAATTTTTCGACAAAACTGTTAGAAATCTAGTCATGGTGGAGCGCACATCCGACCGGCCGCTGGCCGGTGTCCGCGTCCTCGACCTCACCGTGGCGCTGTCCGGTCCGTACGCGACGCTCATCCTCGCCGCGCTGGGCGCCGAGGTGATCAAGATCGAGTCGCCGGGCGGCAGCGACATCGCCCGCTTCAACCCGCCGTTCGCCGCACCCGACGGTCGGATGCACCTCGACGCGCTCGGCGACGGCGATGTCTCGCTGTCGATCCTGGCCCGCAACCGCGGCAAGAAGTCCGTCGAGCTGGATCTCAAGCACGACCGCGGGCGCGCGATCTTCCTCGACTTGGTCCGCACCGCCGACGTCGTGTTCGAGAACCTCAGCGACGGGGTGGTCGAGCGGCTCGGCGTCGACTACGCGACCCTGCGCGAGGTCAACCCCGCGCTCGTCTACTGCTCGCTGAGCGGCCTGGGCCGACCGTCCGCCCGGCCGGGCACCAAGGCGATGGACATCATCGTGCAGGCGGTCGCCGGCGTCATGGACACCACCGGCTTCGCCGACGGCCCGCCGCTGCGGTTCGGCCTGCCCATCGCCGACCTGCTCGCCCCGCTGCACGCGGTCATCGGCGTGCAGGCCGCGCTGGCCCAGCGCGAGCGCACCGGGAAGGGCCAGCACGTCCGCGTGTCGATGCTCGACTCGCTCGCCTCGCTGCTGCCCTTCGAGCACCTCGACGTGCTGCAGCGCAGCGGATTCGCGCCCCGGTCGGGCAACTCACACGCCCGGCTGGCGCCCTTCGGGGTCTATCGGACCGCCGACGGCTACGTGTCGATCGCCGCCGCCAACGATGCGTGGGTGGCGAGCCTCTTCGAGGTCATCGGCCGTCCGGAACTCGTCGACGACCCGCGGTTCGTCGGGCGCGGCCCGCGTGCGGCGCATGCCGGCGAACTGGACGCCCTGATCGAGGAGTGGACCGCCGTGCACCCCACCGACCACGTCGTGGCGGAGCTGGCCGAAGCGCGCGGCGTGCCCTGCGCCCCGGTGCGATCGGCGCTCGACGTGCTCGGCGACGAGGTCTTGGCCGAGCGCGGCACGATCGCCCCGCTGCACGACCTGTGCGACCGCCCCCTCGACGCGGTGGCCGGCGGCGTGCCGATCACCATGTCCGGCGCCGACGTCTCCGTCGACGCTCCGGCCGCCGCCCTGGGCGCCGATACCGACAGCGTCCTGACCGACCTGGCCGGCGTCCGCGTCGAGGAGCTGGCCGTACTGCGAGAGCACCAGATCATCTGAGGTGATGACCATGAGCATGACCGTTGACCGAGTCCCGACGGCGATCGGCGGGTTCCGATCCGATCCCGACGGCGTCGCGCAGACGCCCTACGGCGACGCCGTGACGTCGGTGATCGCCAAGGCGGTCGGCGACCTCGACGGTGCGCCGCTGGTGCTGCTGGCCGGCGACCACCAGGCGCGGGCGGTGACCTTCGACGGTGCGCACGTGCTGTTGGACGGGATGGGCGAACTCGGCATGCGCCCGGGGGTCGTGCTGGCCGAGGACGAAATCGGCGTCAACGCGATCGGGACGCCGGTCGAGCTCCGCGCCGGTGTGTTCGTCCGCGGGCCCGAGCACGGCCTGCAGTCCTTCCACGACTTCTCCTGCTACGGCGAGCCGATCATCCACCCGATCACCCGACGCCTCGAGGGCGTCATGGTGCTGGGCGGGCCGGCCGAGGCGGAGAACGGTTACTACCCGATGCTCGCCAAGCGCCTCGCCGGGGAGGTGGCCGACGTGCTGCACGCGACCTCGCCGAGCGCGCACCGACGACTGTTCGCGGCGTTCCGGACCGCGGCGCAGGGGAAATCGCGGGCGGTCGTGGCCGTCACCAACGGGCTGATCCTGGCGACCCCCACGGCGCTGGACATGATCGGGCCGGACGACCATGCGGCGCTGCGCGCCTACGCGCGCGACTGCGGTGCCCGCTCGACCCCGGCATCATTCCGCTACACGCTCGCCTCCGGCGTCTCGGTCGACCTGCGGTGCAGCGGGGTGGACGGGGTCGACGGGAGCCTGCTGGAGATGGTCGGCGTCGGCCGCAGGCAGCGGCGGCGGGAGTCGGAGAGCGCGATCGCCTTCCCGCTGTTGATCGTCGGCGAGGTGGGCAGCGGCCGGACCCACCGGGCGGTCGAGTTGGCCGGTGAGCGGCCGGTCGTCACCGATGCGGCGGACGTGGTCCGCGAGGGGGAGCGCGGTTGGACCGACGGCGCCGCCGGACTGCTCGAGACGGGCAGTGCGCCGGTGGTCGTCGAGAACGTCCAACTGCTGTCCGAGGCGAGTGCGACCCTTCTCGCCCGCGCGGTTGCGCGGGCGCGCCGCCCGGTCGTGCTCACCACGACGCCGGGCGAGCACCTGCGCGAGGACCACGCGGCCCTCGTCGCGGTCTGTGCCGATCGTGAGGAGCTCGTCCCGCTGCGCCGGCGCAGCCACGACATCCCCCGACTGGCACGCGAGATGCTCAGCCGCGCCGCGCCGCTGGCCGGACTGCGGTTCACCCCGCAGGCCCTCGACGCACTCTCGGCACAACCGTGGCCGGGCAATCTGACCGAGCTGCGCCGGGTCGTCGACGGCGTGGCGCGCAAGCGGTCGGCCGGTGACCTCACCGTCGCCGACCTGCCCGAGACGCATCGTCACGTCGGCGTCGGAGAGTCGCCGCTGCGCCGCGCCGAGCGCGAGGCCATCGAAGATGCGATCGCCGCGTCGGGCGGCAACCGGCAGCGGGCCGCCGCACGCCTCGGGATCAGCCGCTCGACCCTCTACAACCGGATGCGGTCGCTGAAGATCACCGCGTGAGAGTGGCGCGCCGGTGTGCAAAAGGCTGGACCCTCGTGTGGCCTGAGTCACGTTAGCGTTCGACGCATGACGGAGAATTCGGCTTTCGGCCCGCTGGTGCACGACGGATCCATGCTGATCGACGGCGAGTGGGTGCCGTCGGCAGACGGCAGAACGCTCCCGGTGATCGATCCGGGCACCGAGGAACAGGTGGGCGCCGTGGCCCTGGGGTCACCCGCCGACGTCGACCGCGCCGTGGCGGCCGCGCGCGCCGCCCACGTGCAAGAGCGGTGGATGGGTATGTCGGCGCAGCAACGCTCCGCGACGATGTGGCGGTTGTCGGATCTGATCGCCGAGAACGTCGACGAACTCGCCCGCTTGGAGAGTCTGGACGTCGGCATGCCCGAGCCGACGGCACAGGCGATGATCGCCGAGGCGGTCAACATGTACCGCTACTTCGCGGGATGGGCGGACAAGGTCTACGGCGTCAGTGCGGAGATCGGCCCGGCGCAGATGCGGTTCCAAGGGTTCACCCGCAAGGAGCCGGTCGGGGTCGCGGCGCTGATCACCTCGTGGAACGCACCGATGATCGGCAACGCGATGAAGCTGGCGCCCGCGCTGGCGGCCGGCTGTACGACTGTCCTCAAGCCCTCCGAGGAGGCGCCGCTGTCGACGTTGGCACTCGGCGGACTCGCCCTCGCGGCGGGTATCCCGGCCGGCGTCGTCAACGTGGTCCCGGGGAGCGGGCCCGTCGTCGGCGCGGCGCTCACCGCCCACGCCGACGTCGACAAGGTCAGCTTCACCGGGTCCACCGCGGTGGGCAAGCAGATCGTCCAAGCGGCCGCGGGCAACCTCAAGAAGCTCTCGCTCGAGCTGGGCGGCAAATCACCGATGATCGTGCTGCCCGACGCCGACATCGAGGCGGCGGTCCCGGCGCTGGCGGTCGGCATGTTCTGGAACTCCGGGCAGATCTGCACCGCCGGTACCCGGCTGCTGGTGCACGAGGACATCGCGGCCGAGGTCGCCGACGGAGTCGCCGCGGCGAGCCGGGCGATGAAGGTCGGCTACCGCACCGATCCCGGCGTCGAACTCGGACCGCTGGTGTCACGGCGCCAGCTCGAACGGGTCGAGGGCTACGTCGCCGCGGGTCGGGAGCAGGGTGCCACGGTCCTCACCGGCGGCCGGCGCCTCGGCGAGAAGGGCTACTACTACGAGCCGACGGTCCTGACCGACGTCGACCCGTCGATGACCGTCGTGCGGGAGGAGATCTTCGGGCCGGTGCTGGGGGTCGTGTCCTACGCCGACGTCGACGAGGCCGTTGCGCTCGCGAACGACTCCTCCTACGGGCTGGCGTCGAGTGTGTGGACCCGCGACATCAACAACGCGCTCACCGTGGCGCGCAAGCTGAAGGCCGGGCGGGTCAACATCAACATCCACCGCGCGGGCGGGGTGCAGCTGCCGATCGGCGGTTACAAGCAGTCGGGCTGGGGTCGCGAGTGTGGACCCGAGGGGATCGCCGAGTTCCTCGAGACGAAGTCGGTCGTGACCCGGATGTGGGCCTGATCAGCCCTGCGACGTGCCGTTTCCGGGCCCGACGATGCCGGTGAGCATCAACCGGAACATCGTGTCGGCGACCTCGCTCTGCGGCCGCTCCGGGTGGTCCGGCCACTTGGACAGCTGCTCGGCGGTGTGGACCACGAACAGGTGCAGGTCGAAGGGGTCGATGTCGTCGCGGATGGCGCCCTCGGCGATCGCATCGGCGACGAGCCGGTCCCACAGCGCGGAGAATTCCTCCAGATGGGGCCGCAGTCGCTCGCGAACGGGCCGCGGGAGCGCGCGATAGTTGCGGATGTGCGCCGGCGAGGAGGAACTGCCCAACTCGATCCGCGCGTCGACGAAGGTGCGCGTCGCCGCGAACAGCCGTTCTCCCGCGGTCGCGTCCGGGCCGAGGGCCTCCACGGCCTCGCGCACTCGACGATGGGACGCGGTGACGGCCTCCGCCAGCGCCTGTTCGACCAGCTCCTCCTTGGATGAGTAGTAGTAGTAGAGGCTGGCGGTCCGCAGCCCGGCGGCCTGCGCGATCGCGGAGATCCGGGTCTGCTCGTAGCCGCGGTCGGCGAGCACCCGCCCGGCGGCGGCGATGATCCGCGCGCGGGTGGCCTCCGACTTCGCTCGGGAGCGGGTCGCCGGCGCCGGGGCCGGCGTACCGCTCTCGGACCTGGTCGTGGACACGGCAACCCTCCTGCTTGGTCGATCGGCCGTCGAGCCGAGCGCGCCCCTCACCCTATCGGCACCGGGAAATACCGGGGAAAAGGCGCGACAGAATCAAACAAAACGTTAGAATTAGGGAGTGGGCCACAGGCGCTTGGGCCTGTCCCGATTCCGTGACGTGGAGGAGACTGCCACCATGCTGCTCGATTACCCTGCGCTGGCCGACCGGCTCGGCGAGGCCGGTGTCCCGGTGGCCGGGGAGAGGTTGGTCGACGGGCCGGACGAGGCGGTGGCCGCGGCCGCGACGATCGACGGGCCGGTCGTGATGAAGCTGATCAGCCGCAGCATCGTCCACAAGGCCGACGTCGGGGCGGTCATCCTCGACATCGCCACCGAGGCCGACGCCGCGTCGGCGGCGGCCCGCCTCGCCGCTGTCGCACGGGACCAGCGGCTGGACGAGCACGCGTGGCAGATTCTCGTGCAGCAGATGGTCGACACCGCGCGTCCCGAGGTGTTCATCGGGCTCAAGCGCGACGAGACCTTCGGACCGATCATCATCGTCGGCGCCGGGGGCAGCCTGGTCGAGCTCCTCCCCGAGCGGGCGATCGCCACCTGCCCGCTGACGGTCGACGAGGCGCACGACCTGCTGCTCGGCACGACCCTGGGACGTGCTCTCGGGTCCTTCCGCGGCCAACCCGACGTCACCCGCGAGGTCGCCGAGGTCATCGCCGCCGCCTCGACCCTGCCCCAGCGCGAGCCGGGACTCGTCGAGGCGGACCTCAATCCGCTCGTCGTGACGAGCAGCGGACCCCTGGTGGTCGACGCGCGGATGGCGGTGGAGCCGGTCGGGGACACCGCCGAGGCCGAACCCCTGCCGGACTACGACCTGCACGCGCTGTTGGAGCCCGAGTCGATCCTGGTGATCGGGGCCAGCGCGACGGCCCTGCAACCGGGTAACCGGGTGTTGCAGTACCTGCGCCAGCACGGCTATGCCGGCGAGGTGCGGGTCGTGCACCCGTCGGCGACGCAGGTCGAGGGGTACCCGGCGGTGCGCAGTATCGCCGACCTGCCCGCCGGTTCGGTCGACCTCGCGTGTATCGCGGTCCCGGCGCAGTCGTGCGTCGACATCCTGGACCAGTGCGGGGGGATCGGCGTTCCCGCCGCCGTCGTGATGAGCTCGGGGTTCGCCGAGGTCGGCGACCGTGTGGCCGAGCGCGAACTGGCCGCCGTCGCGCGCAAACACCGGATAGCGCTGTGCGGTCCCAACACGGTCGGGGTGATGAGCCCGGGCAGCGGCGTGCACGTGTGTTTCTCGCAGGCGCAGAGCATGGCGCAGATCCCGCGCGGGCGGGTCGCCCTCGTCGCCCAGAGCGGGGCCCTGGGTGGCAGCCTGTCCTCGCAGGCCTGGGAGCGGGGCATCGGCCTCAGCCACTTCATCAGCGTCGGCAACCAGGCGACCCTGTCGATCGCCGACTACATCGACCATCTCGCCGACCACGACACCACCGATGCGATCGCGGTGGTCCTCGAGGGCGCCGGCGACGGCCGCAAACTGCTCGACTCGATCGCCAAGGCGAAGCGTGCGGGCAAGACCGTCCTCGTGCTGAAGGTCGGGCGCACCGATGTCGGCGCCCGCGCGGTCCAGTCGCACACCGGCAGCATCGCCGGCGACTATGCCGTGTACGAGGCACTGCTCAGACGGGCCGGCGCCAACCCCGTCGACACGATCACCGAACTCCTGGACGCCCTGGTCCTCTGCGACGCCGGCGGCGGCCTGCCGACGGGCACCAAGATCGGCATCGTCTCGACCTCCGGCGGCGCCTGTTCGATGCTCGCCGACCTGTGCACCCAGACCGGGTTCGAGGTCCCGGTCTTCGGCAAGGCGCTGCAGGCGAAGATCGGCGGGGTCCTGCCCGACTACGCGGCCATCGGCAATCCGGTCGACGTCACCGGCCGCGTGAGTGCCGATCCGAGCATCTACGGCACGACGCTCGAGCACATCCTGGCCTCCGACGACGCCGACGCCGTCGCGGTCCTGGTCACCACCGTCGCCGACCCCATGGCCGAGGAGATCGCGTCGCAGGTCGTCGCCGCGGTTGACGCCAGCGACAAACCGGTGCTGGTGTCCTGGACGATCGCGGCCGAATTGGCGCCGAAGGGGCTGGGCCTGTTGCGCGACCGGGGCATCCCCGTCTTCGACGACCCCGCGCGGATGATTCGGGCGGCGCGCCTGGCGCAGGGTCGCTGACTCAGCCGGGCGTCGCGGTGTCGACGACCGCGCCGACCTCGACGAGCTCGCGCACCTCGTCGTCGGTGAAGCCCCAGCGCGTGAGCACGTCGGTGGAGTGTTGACCGGGGTGCGGCGCCGGACCGGCGATCGCACCCGGAGTCGCCGCGAACCGCGGCGCGGGAGCGGGCTGCTCGATGCCGTCGTGCTCAACGAAGACGCCGCGGCTCGTGTTGTGGGCGTTTGTGCGGGCCTCGGCCAGGGTCAACACCGGCGTGTAGCAGGTCTCCACTCCTGCGAAGACCGCGTCCCACTCGTCGCGGGTCTTGGTCTTGAACACCTCGGCGAACCGCGCGCGCACCTGCGGCCAGGTGGACTCGTCGCCCTGGGCGGGCAGATCGTCCGGGTCGAGTCCGAGCGTCTCGACCATCGCCCGGTAGAACTGCGGTTCGTTCGCGGCGACGGCCACGAACCGCCCGTCCGCGGTCTCGTACGTGTTGTAGAAGGGCGCACCGCCGTCGTGGCGGTTGCTCTCCCGCTCGTCCTTCCACCGGTCGATCTGGCTCAACCCGTGGACCAGTCCGCCGAGCAGTGCCGCGCCGTCGAGCATCGCCGCGTCGACGACCTGCCCGCGGCCGGTCCGCCCCGCCGACACGATCCCGGCGACGACGCCGAACGCCAACAGCATCCCGCCGCCACCGAAGTCACCGACGAGGTTCAGCGGGGGCATCGGCCGCTCCTTGGGGCCGATGGTGTGCAGCAGGCCGGTGAGCGCCAGGTAGTTGATGTCGTGGCCGGGCACCTGCGCCATCGGCCCGTCCTGCCCCCATCCGGTCATTCGGCCGTAGACGAGCCGCGGGTTGCGGCCCAGCGCCTCGTCGGGCCCGATTCCGAGGCGTTCGGCGACGCCCGGTCGGAAGCCCTCGATCATCGCGTCGGCGCCCTCGGCGAGCCGCAGGACCGCCTGGACGCCGGCGGGGTTCTTCAGGTCGACCGCCACCGAGCGGCGTCCCCGCCGGTTCGCGAAGTCGATCGGCGGCGGCGAGTCCGACCGGTGTGCACGTGCCCGGTCGGCGCGGTCGACGCGGATGACCTCGGCGCCCATGTCGCTGAGCATCATGGCGCACCACGGGCCGGGCCCGATCGACCCGACCTCCACGACCTTGATCCCGTCCAGCGGCCCCATCGCCGACCTCCCTCGTGTGCGACCGGGCGCGGTGGATTCTGTTGCCCGGATCTGTCGAAAACCGTTGTGTGCGGTGCGGGCCTAATCTATCTTCTCTTCTATAACTAATTCGACTATTCCGTTAGAAAGTGCACGCCGCAGTGGCGATGACGAGTGAGAAAGGCTCCCGATGGCAACCCTGAAGACCGAGCTCTGCGACCTGTTCGGCATCGAGTACCCGATCCTGCAGGCCGGTATGGGGGGTGTCGCTTTCGGCCCGCTCGCCGCCGCGGTGTCGAAGGCCGGGGGACTGGGGACGATCGCCGCGATCTCGCCGAGCCCGGAGCGGGTCGAGGAGGAGATCAAGCTCGTCCGATCGATCACCGACAAGCCCGTGTGCGTCGACATCGGCTTCCCGCCCCGCGCGCCGCAGAACCCCGAGCCCGTCCCCGCCGACGAGATCCCGGACCCGATCAGGGAGCTCGAGGAGGAGGTCCGCGGGCTGGGTGTCGACGTCAAGGCGGTCGACGACAAGGCGATGGGCATCGAGGATGCCAAGGCGAAGATGGCGATCTGCGAGAAGTACGGCGTCGAGGTCATCGCCTGTGCCCTGGGCACCCCGGAGTGGGCCGTCGAGCACGCACACAGCTGGGGCGCCAAGACCATCTCGATGGTCGGCCGGGCCAGCCACGCCAAGCGCGCGATCGCCAGCGGCACCGACGTCGTGGTCGTGCAGGGCACCGAGGGTGGCGGCCACACCGGCGATGTCGGGCTGATCACCCTGCTGCAGGAGGTCCTGGACTTCTCGACCGTCCCCGTCGTGGCCGCCGGCGGCCTGGTGACCGGCGCGCAGATCGCCGCCGTGCTCACCCAGGGCGCCGTGGGTGCCTGGGTCGGCACCCGCTTCATCAACACCGACGAGAGCAGCGTGGGCCGCAACTACAAGGAGTCGATTGTGGAGGCCGACCACGACACCACCATCCGGTCGCTGATCTTCGACGGCCTCTACGTCCGGCAGTTGCAGAACCGGTTCACCGACGTGTGGGCCGGTCGGGAGGACCAGCTCCTGGGCTACCCCCGCCAGCGGGTCGCGATCAGCCCGGTGCGCTTCGCCGCGGCGGCGGCCGACCTCAAGGACCAGCAGGCGCTGCCCGCCGGCCAGGGCTCCGGACTGATCCGCGACATCTCGCCGGCCGGTGAGGTCCTGGACCGCCTCGTCGCGGAGACCGTGACGGCCCTGGACGAGGCGAAGAAACGATTCGAGTACTCGGCGTGACCCCGCGCCACGATCCACAAACCGACGACAACAAGGAGTGACAGATGAAGGCGCTGCGCTACTACGGCAAGGGCGACGTCCGCATGGAGGACGTGCCCGAGCCGACCATCGGGCCCGGACGCGTGCTGGTCAAGCCCGCGTTCACCGGACTGTGCGGGTCGGACCTGCACCTGTACTTCCACGGTCCCATCCCGCCGAACTCGCCGGCGAGCGACACCGAGCCGCACCCGCTGACCGGTGAGACCCTGCCGGTCACCCTGGGCCACGAGTTCTCCGGCACCATCGTCGAGGTCGGCGAGGGCGTCACCGGCCTCAAGCCCGGCGACCCGGTGGCCATCGACCCGGTCAGCGGCTGCGGCGAGTGCACCGCCTGCAAGGCCGGTCGCTACAACGCCTGCGGGAAGATGGCCTGCCTGGGCATCTCCGGCGGGGGCGGCGGTCTTTCCGAGCTGATCTCGGTGCCCGCAGAGAAGGCGCACCCGATCGGCGACATCCCGCTGGACCAGGCCGCCCTGTTCGACCCGCTGTGCGTCGGCTACCACGGCGTCACGAAGTCCGGTGCGAAGGCCGGTGACGTCGTCCTCGTCGGAGGTGCCGGACCGGTGGGGCTGCTGACCGCCGCGGTCGCCAAGGGCGTCGGTGCAAAGGTGATCATCACCGAGCTGGCCGCCAATCGGCGCGCGTTCGCCGAAGAAGCCGGCGTCGCCGACCGGGTCGTCGACCCGGGGTCGGAGGATCTGCAGGCGATCGTGGCCGAGATGACCGACGGAGAGGGCGTCGACATCGCCTACGAGTGCGTCGGCGTCGGCGCGATCGTCGAACCGCTGATCAATGCACTCAAGATCGGCGGGCACCTCGAGATTCTCGGCGTGCACACCGAGCCGGTGCCCATCGACCTGGTCACCATGCTGTTCAAGGAACTCACCATGGCCGGTTCGGTCGGCTACGCGAACGCCTTCCCCGGAGCCATCAAGATGGTCCAGGACGGGAAGATCGACCTCGGCCCGTTCATCACCAGCCGCGTCAAGGCCGACAACTTCGTCACCGACGGCCTGGAGTACCTGGAGAAGCACAAGGACGACCAGATCAAGATGGTCGTCGAGTTCTGATCGCTACTCGGCGGCGTGCTGCCGCCGGAGCCAGTAGGACACGGCCTCCGCACGGTTGCCGACATCGATCTTGCGCAGGATGTGCGAGATGTGGGTCTTGACCGTCCCCTCGCTGATGCACAGCCGGGAGGCGATGATCCGGTTGGTGGCGCCGCTGGCGATCAGCTCCATCACCTCGACCTCGCGCGGGGACAGCGCCTCCACCGGCTCCGGCGGGGCGGCCGCTTCGGCGTAACGGGGCCGGATCGGGGTGGCCGCGCGCGGGTTGAACTCGAGGAGGTCGTCGACGCTCGAGCGCAGGGCGGCGAGCTTGGACTCGAGCGAGACCCGGGCCATCGCGTGGCCGACGCCCTCGGCGTAGAGATCGAGGATGGCGCTGTCGGAGCTGTCCACCATGCGCTTGGCGTAGAACGCGTCCGCGTGGATGAGGCCGACGACGTTGCCGTCGACGCGGATCGGGGCGACCGCGTACGACGTGCACCCGGAGATATCGGTGAGCGCCTGGTTCACGCGCGGGTTCTCCTGCACGTCGTAAACCAGCACCGGGCGCTTGCGGGCGACGGTGTCGTTCTCCACGAGGGTGTTGTCCAGACGCGGTCGATGACTCTGGCCCGCCGAGACCATCTCCCGCGCGAGCGCCGGGTTCTTCTCGATGAACATGGTGTGGAAGTCCCAACGGCCCTCGTCGATGCTCGACACCCCGGCGCGGTCGAAGCCGAGCGTGCACGCCTGCTCGGCGATCAGCTGGTGCAGCTCGTCGAGGCTGCGGGCCCCGCGCAGGGAACTCAGGGCGCGCTGGACGTCGAAGAGGCGGACGCCCTGCTGGGCGTAGCGGGCGTCGTACAACCGGGCCTCCAGCGCGCGGACTTGGCCGAGGAGATCGGTGAGGTCCCCGATCGGGCCGCCGCCGGGGGACTGGGCGATCCGGTTGATCTCGGCGACGACGCCGGTCCACACGTCGCGCAGCAGGACCCGGGGCGGTCCGTCCGCGGGTAGCTCCACGTCGGGGAGCAACGCGTCGGCGCGCTCGCGCAGCTCGCCGAGTGCAGCGCGGTCCTCCTCGTCGATGACGGCAGGGTCGGTCGGTACAGCGGAACTCATGGCCTCGTCCTTCGTCTTGCCTTGGTTATGCATTATATGCAGTATCCGCCGAAGGATGTATGCCAGATCACACTTCTGGCAGATGTGGCCGATATGTGTCCCAAGCCACACTTCGATCCATGACCACAGTGCAAGCCCCTCCGGCGCCGTCGACCAAGGCGCCCAGCCAGTCCCTGCGTCAGCGTGTGTCCACCGTCAACCACGCCTATCTCGTGTTGGCGATCACGGTCGGCCTGCTGATCTTGGGCACGCTGACCGCCGACAACTTCCTCTCGCGCGGCAACCTCACCTCGATCCTGAGCCTGTCCGCGGCCTTCGGGATCATGGCCGTCGGCCAGGCGATCGTCGTGATGGGCAAGGGCATCGACCTCTCGGTGGCCGGCGTCGGCCTGGCCGGCAGTCAGGCGACGCTGGCGCTGATGAAGGACGGCATGAACCAGTGGGAGGCCATCGGGCTGCTACTCCTGGTCGCCGTCGTCATCGGCGTGATCAACGGCGTGCTCGTCGCCTTCGTCGAAGTGCCGGCGCTGATGGCCACCCTCGCCACGGGCATGATCGCGCTCGGCGCCATCACGATGCTGCTGTTCACCGAGAACCTCTACACCGTGCCGGCCGGCTCGGTGTTCGAGTGGCTCAACGGCACGATGTTCGGCGTGCCCCGGTCGGTGTACATCGCCGGCCTGGTGTTCCTCGTCGCCTGGTTCTTCATCTCCTTCACCACCCCCGGTGCACTGGTCCGGGCCATGGGCGACAACCCGGACACCGCGCGGGCCAGTGGCGCCCCGGTGCGCCCGCTCGTCGTCATGACCTACGTCATCTCCGCCGTGCTGGCACTGCTGGCCGGCTATGTGGCGGTCGCGGTGCAGGGCAGCGCGCAGACGGTGACCCAGTCCTTCGCCCCGATCCTGTTCACCGCGCTGACGGTGGTCGTCATCGGCGGCGTCTCCCTCTCCGGCGGCCGCGGCACGATCTTCGGCGTCCTCTGCGGTGCGCTGCTCGTCGGCGTCCTGGACAACCTGCTCACCAAGTTCGGCTTGGCCGACGCCATCAAGGACCTCGTCCGCGGCGGCGTGCTCATCGCGGCCATCGCGTTCGACGCGTGGCTGCATCCCCGAAACGAGGAGACCGAGAAATCAGGCGAACTCTAGATCCGACGGCGGCGCGACCGCCGACCAGCATCACGAAACAGCAATCGCACAACACATAGGAGAAACACCATGCGGTTCCGCAAGTCCATCGTCGCCGCGGCGACAGCACTCCTCGCGGCCGGCACGATCGCCGGTTGCTCCTCGGGCAGCAGCTCCTCGGGCGGCTCCGGCGGCGGCGACAACATCTGGTCCTCGGGCCAGGTCGACGTCGCCAATGCCCAGACCAAGATCTACGACGAGCTCAAGGGCAAGAAGATCGCCTTCGTGCCGCTGCTGTTCAAGGGCTACGCGTTGGCCGAGAACTGGGGCACGACCTTCGAGCGCACCTTCACCCCGGCCGGTGCCGACTACAAGGTGTACGACGCGAACTTCTCCCCCGACCGCATGGTCCAGACGATGAACGACCTCATCGCCCGCAAGGCGGCCGACGTCATCATCGTGATGAACCAGGCCCAGGGCCTGCTCGACAACGCCGTGGAGAAGGCCGCCAAGGCCGGCATCTACGTCGTGGTCATCAACCAGATGACGACCAAGCTGGGCGACGTCTTCGTCGGCCCCGACCTCTACAAGGCGGGCAAGGCGATGGCCGAGCGGGCGATGACCGATTGTCAGGCCCGGCCGGACGCGAAGCAGGTCGCCGTTCTCGACGGCAACGGCACCGACCCGGCGTCGGTCCTGTGGAACAAGTCCATCAAGGACACCATGGAGCCCAAGGGTTTCAAGGTCGACGTGACCCACACGCTGTACCAGAACCCGGCCGCCCAGAAGGCCGCCGAGTCGGCGCTCTCGCAGCACCAGAACCGGCTGTGCGCCATCATGCCGCTCTACGACGTCAACGCGGTGACCGTCGGCCAGTCGGTCAAGACCTCCGCCTCGCGCGGCGGTGGCGGTGACGTGGGCGTGTACACGCTGGACGCCAACAGCCAGACGTGTGACGCGATCAAGGACGGCACGATCCGGGCCACCTCGGCCTACGACGTCCAGGGCATCGGTGCGGCGGCCGCCATCGCGGTCCAGAACCTGCTCGCCGGCGGCGAAAAGCCGGGCGCGGACCACAAGTTCGGCCTGGCCACCACCTTCCCGGTGGACCGCAACAACGTCGATACCACCACGATCGCTTGCTACCACAGCAAGTAGAACCGGCCGTCAGGGCCTTCTAAGGAGATACGAGTAACCATGACGACCACGACTGACGGGTCGGTGTCACTGAGCCCCGGCGGGGGACCGCTGGGGCGAGGCATCGACGCCTTCCCCCTCACCGGCGGGAAGTTCCTCGACCGGTTCGCCCGCTACCGGAGCGTCTCGGAGTTGTTCGAGAAGCGGTGGATGGAAGGTGCCGTTCCCCTGGTGCTGGCGTTGGTGTTGTCCGCCTTCGTCCTCGCCACGACGAACGTCGGCGCCCACAACGCCCCGCTCATCATGGACAACGTCGCCATCTACGGGCTCATCGCGATTGGCTTGACCTTCGTGATGATCGGCGGTGGCATCGACCTGTCAGTCGGCTCAATCGTCGCGTTCTGCGGCCTCGGCGCGATGGTCGCGTGGCACGCGTGGGGCTGGAACCCGACGCTCGTCGCGATCCTCGCGCCGGTGGCCGGCGCCCTCCTGGGCGCCGTCAACGGCTTCTTCATCGCCATCGTGCGGATGCGGCCGTTCATCACGACCCTGGTCACCCTGGTGACCTTCGGCGGAGCCGCACGCGCGCTGCAGAGTGCCTACTCGGCCGAGATGGCCGGTACCGGGCAGACCAGCGCGACGTGGGACTTCCTGGCCAACGGCAGCGTGCTGGGACTGCACACCTGCTGGTTCCTGTTCCTGGTCACGCTCGTGATCGCGCACCTGCTGCTCACCCGCTCCCGCTGGGGCTGGTGGGTCACCGCGACCGGCTCGGACCGACGGTCGGCCCGCCGCAACGGCATCCCGGTCACCGCGGTCACCTTCTGGACCTATGTGCTCTCCGGCGCCCTCGCGGGCGGCGCGGGCCTGATCTACCAGACGATCAACTCCCGCACCGACCCGAACATGGGCACCGGGTGGGAGATCACCGTGCTGACCGCCGTCGTCCTCGGCGGGGTCAGCCTGGCCGGCGGCCGCGGCTCGGTGCTGCGCGCGACGGTCGGTGTCGCGGTCGTCGCGATCCTGCAGCAGGCGACGGTCGGCACCGAGGGGCAGGCCTTCTCGGTGATCCTCGCGATCGTGCTGCTGGTCTTCACCATCCTCGACCTCAAGTGGGGCAAGTACCGCCAGCGCGCGGTCGAGAAGCTGAAGATCGACCCGGCCAAGCTGCAGCCCGGTCCGCTCGAGGACATCACCAAGCCGGGCACCATCTGGACGCCCAACAACAAGCTGACCGGCGCTCCGCCGGTCGGACTGGGCAAGATCCGCGGCGCCGAGGACTGCGCCGTCGACGCCGACGGCAACGTCTTCTGCGGCGATCGTCGCGGCTGGGTGTGGAAGTTCAACGGCATCGAGGACACCGAGGGCGAGATCTTCTCCCGCACCGGCGGTTTCCCGTGCGGCCACAAGTGGGACCACGACGGGAATCTGATCGTCGCGGTCGGCGGCATCGGCGTCTACCGGGTCGACCCGCACACCGGCGAGTACGACGTCGTGTCGACCCAGGTCAAGCGCAGCCCGTTCTCGCTGATCGACGACTCGGGCCTGCGCGCCATCGACGACCTGGACATCGCGCCGGACGGCTCCATCTACGCCTCGGACTTCTCGACCCGGTCCAACACCTCCGACTTCCAGCTCGAACTCGTGGAGTTCCGCGACAACGGCCGGCTGATCCGCATCGACCCCGACGGCAAGGCCGAGGTCGTGGTCTCCAACTACGTCTTCCCCAACGGCGTGGTCACCGCACACGACGGACAGTCGATCCTGGTCAGCTCGACCGGCCTGTGCCGCGTCGACCGGCTGTGGATCTCCGGTCCCAAGGAAGGGCAGCTCGAGCCCGTGTTGGAGAACCTGCCCGGCTACCCGGACAACCTCTGCCGGTCGTCGGACGGCAACTACTGGATGCCGCTGGTCGCCCTGCGCACCCAGATGGCGGACCTGTTCAGCCGGCACCCCGAGGTGCGCCGCCGGATGACCCGCGAGGTGTCCTTGGACAACTGGGTCGTCCCGCAACTCAACGTCTCCTGCGTCATCAAGTTCAACGACGCCGGCGAGATCCTCTCGGTGCTGTGGGACAAGGAGCTCGAGGACTACCCGATGGTCACCGGCGTCAAGGAGCAGAACGGGTTCCTCTACCTGTGCGGCGTCAGCAACAACCGCATCGGCAAGGCCAAGCTCGACCCGAGCGAGGTCGGCACCATCGACAACAATGCGGCGCCGACCGGTAAGCCGGCGGCCGCGACCGCGGAGGTCCACGCATGAGCAACTTCATGGACACGGTCAAGGAGTTCATCAACCCGAACTGGGGGCACCACCGGACCGTCCCGCCGATGGACGCCGGGCTGCGCGCCAACACCCGCATCGACGGGGCACGGGAACTCCTCGCCGATCGCACGCTCCGACCCGACGACGTCGACCGGGCCGAGGACGGCAGCATCGTGTTCTCCGCGGGGGACGCGATTTACCGGTTGGCCGGCGGCAAGGCGACGAAACTCGTCGACCTCGGCGCGCGCGTCAACGCGCTCTCGGTGGACGGTTCGGCGCTCATCGCGGCCGTCTCCGGGCGGGGCATCGTCTCGGTCGACGGCGGCGGCACGGTGACCGAGATCTGCACCGACGACATCGTGTCGCACTCCATCACCGACATCGCCGCCACCGGCGACGGGCGGATGTTCGTCACCGTCGGCTCGCGGACCCTCGGTGGTGACCAGTGGGCCAACGCCCTGCTGACCGACGACCGCACCGGTGCGCTCGTCGAGGTGAACGGCGCCACCACCCGGATCGTCCAGGAGGGGCTGGCCTGGCCGTCGGGCGTCGCGATGCGCACCAACGGCGGCATCCTGCTGGCGCAGAGCCTGGCCCACAAGGTCGAGGCCCGCGACCCCGGCGCCCTCGGCCACGAGGGGGTCCCGGTCGCCGAGAACCTGCCGCTGTTCCCCGGACGCATGGCGATCGACGGCGGTGACGTGTGGATCGCCGCGCCCTACATCCGCAACCGGGTCACCGAGCTGCTGCTCGACGAGCCCGAGTTCGTCGGCGAGATGATGGCGACCGTTCCGCCGGGCGAGTGGTTCGTCCCGCGCCTCTACGTCGAGAACCCGATGACCGACACCCTGCAGATGGGCCAGCTGCGCACCGAGGGCGAGATCAAGAGCTGGGCCCCGGCCCGCAGCTGCGGCATCGCCTTCCGCGTCGACGGCCTGTCCGGTCGCGTCGTGGACAGCCTGCACGCGCGCGTCGACAGCCCCCGACACGGCATCACCGGTATCACCGCCCACGACGGCGTCGTGGTGCTCGCCGCCCAGGGCTACGGCAACCTCCTGCAACTCGACGCCAACTCCGACGACAACGAGAAGGACACGCGCTCATGACCGAGACCAAGACCGCGACGGCGCCGGTGATCGCCCTGGAGGGCGTGAGCAAGCGCTACGGCGGGACGTACGCGCTCGACAACGTCAGCTTCGACGTGCGGCCCGGCGAGATCCACGCCCTCCTGGGCGAGAACGGCGCCGGCAAGTCGACGCTGGTGAAGATCATCTCCGGTGCCATCGCGCATGACAGTGGAGAACTGGTCGTCGACGGCACCGAGCGGCACTTCGACACCCCCCGCGACTCCACCGAGGCCGGCGTCGCCATGGTCTACCAGGAGGGTTCGCTGGTCGAGACCATGACCGTCGCGCAGAACCTCTTCCTCGGCGAGGAGGACGTGTTCAACAACCTCGGCAAGCTCAACATCAAGGCGCGCGAGGTCCTCGAGGCGTTGAACTTCCACATCCGGCCGGAGGTCGCGGCGGGCGTGCTGGGCGTCGGCCAGAAGCAGATGGTCGAGATCGCGCGTGCCGTGCACCGCAACGCCAAGGTCGTCATCCTCGACGAGCCGACCGCGTCGGTGACCCCCGAGGAGCGGCTGCAGCTGTTCATGTCGATGCAGCACCTGCGCGACAGCGGCATCGGCGTCATCTTCATCACCCACATGCTCGACGAGGCCTTCGACCAGGCCGACCGGATCACCGTGCTGCGCGACGGCGTGATGCAGGGAACCGTCGACCGCCCCGACTTCGCCCACGACAAGATCGTCCGGATGATGGTCGGGCGCACCGTCGAGATGGGCCGCGTCCTGCCCGGCCGGGAGCGCGACGCGCTGCCGACGCTGCAGGTCGAGGACCTGACCCTGCTCCCGGTGGTCCGCAACATGGCGTTCTCCGCCTACGCGGGCGAGATCGTCGGGCTCTACGGTCTGGTCGGCGCCGGTCGCAGCGAGGTGTCCCAGATCATCGCCGGGATCACCAAGCGTCGTCGTCTGCGCGGCGGCAAGGTGAAGCTGCTCGGCAAACAGGTGCGGTACCGGACCCCGCGGCACGCCCGCAAGGACGGCATCGTCTACGTCACCGAGGACCGCAAGCGGGAGGGCTTCTTCAGCCACCTGTCGATCTCCCAGAACATCTACCTGGGGCACCTGTGCTCGGCGAAATGGCTGCAGCCGTTCATCCGGCCCCGCGAGCGGTCGGCGATCGCCGACAAGTACGTCGAGCTGTTCGACGTGAAGACGCTGGAGCCGGCCAAGGCCACGGTCGAGGAGCTGTCCGGCGGCAACCAGCAGAAGGTCGTGCTGGCCAAGGGCCTGACCCGCAAGCCGCTCGTCGCCATCATCGACGAGCCGACCCGCGGTGTCGACCTGGGCACCATCCCGGAGATCCACGCCAAGCTGCGCGAGCTCGCCGACGACGGGGTCGCGGTCATCATCATCTCCTCCTACATCCCGGAGATCCAGGCCCTCTCGGACCGGATCCTGGTGGCCAAGAACGGGACGATCGCCGCCGAGTTCGCGCCGGACGAGGCGACCGAGGACCGGTTGATGTTCGCGGCGGTCCATTGATCCCGACGGCAGCGTGCGAGCAGGCCGCCGCCTTCGACGGCCTGCTCGCCGCGCGGCACAGCTGTCGGGCCTTCGCCGCCCGCCAGGTCCCGCGCGAGGAGGTCGTCGCCCTCCTGGAGACCGCCCAGCGAGCGCCGTCATGGTGCAACACCCAGCCCTGGCAGGTGATCCTCACCAGTGGGGCGGCGACCGACCGGCTGCGCGAGGCGTTGTACGCGCACGTGCTCGGCGGCGCCCCCGAGGTCCTGGATTTCGACGGTCCCGAGCAGTACACCGGCGTCTACCGGGAGCGCCGCCGCACGGCGGGCTGGCAACTGTACGAGGCGGTCGGGGTGCGACGCGGCGACCGGGTGGCGTCGGCCCACCAGGCGGCGGAGAACTTCCGCTTCTTCGGCGCCCCGCACGTCGCGCTGATCACGACCGACGCGGAGCAGCGGGTCTACGGGGCGGTGGACGCCGGCCTCTACGCGGCGACATTCCTCTATGCGGCGCAGAGCCGGGGCATCGCGGCGATCCCGCAGGCGGCGGTGGCGATGCAGAGCCCGTTCCTGCGCGAATACTTCCAGATCCCGTCGGACCGCAAGATCCTGATGGCGATCTCCTTCGGCTACGCCGACGAGGATCATCCGGCGAACGGCTACCGGACGTCGCGGGCCCCGCTGTCGGAGGTGGTGACGTTCGTCGACGGCTGACGTCGTCGGTGGGAGTGACCTGGAGAACTAGAAATATATTATGTAGAATATGGGGCACATCACACCGTTCGCGAGATGTGAGCGCCCCGGAGCAGATGGAGGCAGTGAAATGCGTGGTGTGGTTTTCCTCGGTGACCGCAAGGTCGAGGTGCAGGACTTCCCCGATCCCAAGCCGGGCCCCGGCGAGGTGGTCGTGGCCATCAAGGCCTCCGGCCTGTGTGGCAGCGACCTCAAGTTCTACCGCGAGCCGGCCGGTGCGGCCCTCAAGACGATGGGCCTGCGCGAGGGCGGTGACGCCGAGCCGCCCGCCCTGATCGCTGGCCACGAGCCCTGCGGCGTCGTCGAAGAGGTCGGCGAGGGGGTCGACGCCTTCGCGCCCGGCGACCGGGTCATCGTCTTCCACTACGACGGCTGCGGCATCTGCGACAGTTGTCGGACCGGGTGGACCCAGCTGTGCGACCGGGGCGCGAAGATCTACGGCGCGACCGCCAACGGGGGACACGCCGACTACATCCTGGTGCCCGCGCGCACGCTGGTGAAGATGCCCGACGAGGTCAGCTTCAGTGCCGGCGCCGCGATCGCCTGTGGCACCGGGACCGCCTTCGCGGCCCTGCAGCGCGGCCAACTCACCGGCGCCGACACCCTCGTGGTCTACGGCATGGGACCGATCGGACTCTCCGCGGTGCAGTTCGCCCGCGCGATGGGCGCGCGGGTCCTGGCGGTCGACATCGCCCCGGACCGCCTCGCCCAGGCGAAGGCACTCGGCGCCGAGGTGGTCATCAACTCGGCCGAGACCGACCCGGTCGCCGCGGTGAAGGAGGCCACCGGCGGGAAGGGCGCCACCATGGGGCTGGACTGCTCCGGTGCGACGGTGGCGCGGACCGCCGCCGTGCGCAGCGTCGACCGGTGGGGCCGCGTGGTCCTCGTCGGCATCAACAACGAGCTGAACCTCGAGGCGTCGCCGGACGTCATCTTCCGGCAGATCACGATCATCGGCTCGTACACCTTCTCCATCGTCGGCATGGGCCACTGCGCCCGATTCGTCGCCGACCACGGCGTCGACGTCGATGCGATCTTCAGCGACCGCTGGAGCATCGACGACGCGGTGAAGGCGTACGAGGAGTTCGACAAGCAGACCGGCGGCAAGGCCGTCATCGAGTTCTGACAGGAGTGATGAGTATGACGTTGACCGAGCAACTGGCCGGGTTCGCCGTCGGGGTGCGGGCGGCGGACCTGCCCGACGAGGTGGTGCACGAATCGCAGCGCATCCTGCTGGACACCCTCGGGTGCGCGGTGGCCTCGCTCGACGACGACGGCGCCCAGCGGGGCGTCGCCTTCGGCCGGATCCTCGGTGCCGGCACCCCGGAGTCGTCGGTGATCGGCACCGGGGAGAAGGTGTCGCACCTCGGTGCGGCCTTCGCCAACGCCGAACTGGTCAACGCGCTCGACCAGGACGCCGTGCTGCCCCCGGGCCACGTCACCCCTTATGTGGTGCCGGGGGCGCTCGCCGTCGCCGAGGCGCTCGGGGCGTCCGGGGAGCAGCTGCTCGAAGCGATCGCCGTCGCGCACGAGATGTCCTTCCGCATCGGCAAGTGCACCGACTACCTGCGCGACATGAAGGACGGCGTCGTCACCATCCCGAAGATCATCGGCTACGCGAGCACCATCTTCGGGGCGACCGCGGCCGTCGGGAAGATCAAGGGCTTCGACGCCGAGACGATGGCCGATGCGCTGGGCATCGCCGGGAGCACGTCGCCGACGAACTCGCAGCGGGCGTGGATGATGCACGCCCCGTCGACGACCATCAAGTACCAGCTGGCCGGGCAGATGGCGCTCACCGCGCTGCAGGCGGCGCATCTCGCCGAGCTGGGGCACACCGGCGACCGGCAGATCCTCGACGACCGGGAGTACGGCTGGCCCCGGTTCATCGGCACCCGGCGCTGGGAGCCGGCGGCGATCGGCGACGGCCTCGGCGACACGTGGACCTTCACGCCCTTCCAGTCGTTCAAGCCGTACCCGCACTGCCGGGTCATGCACGCGATCTTCGACGCGCTCACCGAGATCGTCGACGAACAGGACCTGGCGCCCGAGGAGATCGAGTCGATCACCGCGTGGGGCGAGAGCTTCGTGCAGCAGCCGACGTGGACCAACGAGACCATCACCAACCCGCGCGACGCGCAGTTCTCGATGACCCACGGCCTGGCGATGGCCGCGCACCGGATCCCGCCGGGCAAACAGTGGCAGA
Source organism: Gordonia sp. (in: high G+C Gram-positive bacteria) (assembly GCF_047606305.1). GTDB lineage: Bacteria > Actinomycetota > Actinomycetes > Mycobacteriales > Mycobacteriaceae > Gordonia. The sequence goes on from NZ_JASGER010000006.1 coordinate 44,674, forward strand.
CCCCCGAGGCGGTCAACCGCCCGTCGGTGCTCGCACTCACCGAGCGCAGCACCTTCGCGCCGCACCCCGATCACGCCGCGGCGCTGGCCAAGGACCCGGCGGCGCGCGCGTCCAAGGTCGAGGTCCGCGCCCGCGGCAAGGTGTTCACCGGCGAGCGCGCCTACCCGAAGGGGTCGCCGTCGAAGGACCCGGAGACCTACATGACCGACGAACAGCTCATCGCCAAGTTCACCCACAACGTCGACGGCGTGGTCGCCGACGCCGAGGCGAAGGCCGTCGTCGACGCCGTGTACAAGCTGGCCGACGTGGCGAAGGTCGGGTCGATCCTCGACCTGATGGCTCCGCGCTGAGCGCGGGCCCTCACATCGCGATCTTGAGCGCGCGCATCCGGTTGTAGAGGGTCGACCGGCTCACGCCCAGGGCGCGGGCGGCGGCCATCTTGTTGCCGTCCGCGGCGAGGATCGCGCTGATGATGACGTCGCGCTCGGCCCGTTGCAGCGGTGGGAGCGCGGATTCTTGTCGCCGGTACGCGTCGGGCAGATCGCCGGGGGTGATGTCACCGGCCGACCGGGTCCGTGCCAGCGTGCGGACCACGCTGCGCAGTTCGGTCAGGTTCCCGGTCCAGGTGCAGTCGGCGAGTGCGCGCATGGCCGCCGGGGTGAGGCGCACCCGCGTTCCGCCGGACTCCTCGACGAGCATCTGGCTGGCGAGCCCGGGGATGTCCTGGCGCCGGCGGCGCAGGGGGATGAGCGTGCGGCGGGACTGGGAGGCGCTGAGCAGGCAGGGGTGCAGGGTCTCCGGGTCGCCCGTCGCGGTCAGGATCGCGCGGCGCCGCGACCGGTGGATCCGCTTGGCCAGGAGGGTTGCGAGTGAGGTGTCGAGCAGGTCGACGTTCTCAAAGACCAGCACCCCGCCGTCGCGCCCGAGCTCGCGTTCGGCGACGCCCAGCCAATCGCGTTCGCCCCGGGCCACGACCTCGGCCGAGTCCAGGAGCACGTAGCCCGCACCGGCCAGACGGGTCGCCTCGGTGGTGCGTCCGGAGCCGGCCTCGCCGCACACGAGGACCGGCCACGTCAGGGTCTGTCCGTCGTGGTGCCCGGTCGGCAGGTCCTGCTCGACCTCCTGGAAGTCGATGACGACCCCGCTCGTGCCCGGCACCGGGGTGCAGGCGAAGCGCAGCCGCGCCCCGGAGGCCAGGAGCACGCTGTGCTCGCCGCCGTCGCGGGCGTCCTCGGCGATGGAGCGCACGGCCGCATGCGCGACCGGGTCGAGGATGTCCAGCGCATCCGGGTTGGCCAGCACGAGTCCCTCGCCGATCACCATGACCGGGCCACCGCGGCGTCGGGCGTTCGCGTGGAACGCGGTGAGGAGCGTCTCCTGGACGAAGGGGGAGTTGAGGGCCAGCTGGTTCTCGATGTCGGTGATCACGCGGCGGGCGATCGGCTGGAAGAACCGGTGGTCGCCGGCGCTGCTGCCGCCGACGTTGAGGACGCCCTCCAGTCGTCGCGTCACCGGGTGGAAGATCGGGTGGCCGAAGCACGTGAAGCCGGAGAAGGCCTCGAAGAAGTGGTCGGCGCCCTCGAGCATGATCGGCTTGCGGGTCTCCAGGACGGTGCCGATCGAGTTGGTGCCGACGACGTCCTCGGCCAGGCTCACGCCGCGCTTCAGGCCCATCGAGGCAACCGCACCCTCGACTGCGCGGTCGGTCGCGCGCAGGTCGAGGATGCGGCCCTCGGTATCGGCCAGGGTGACGGTCATCGGTGCGCCGTCGAACTCGGCGCCCAAGCGCTGGAGCACCGGCTCGGCGGCCCGCTCGAGGGTGGTCCGGCGGGTCAGCGTCGTCTCGACCAGCGCGGGCGGGGCGTCGCTGACGAGGCCGTACAGCTCCGAGCGCTTCCACGACGCGGTGATGTCCGGGTTCTTCAGCGGGGTAGACACGGCTCTACCGTACCGTGCGGCCGTGAGATACCGCACAATATATAAGAATTCCGGTTCACATCACTCCCGCTGGTCGCGCCCCGTTTCCTCGCCGCCTTCCCGATCCCGATCAGCCGGCCGGCGGGCTGACGATGTTGGCGCTGTCGCCGTCGGTGAACCGCACGCCGGTGTCGACCGGCTCGCTCGCCTGCCGCAGTGCGCCGTTGGGCAGGATCCGGTAGGCCGTGACGTGGGTCGTGGTCTTGAGCGACAGGGTGTCGATCATGTACAGCCACTTGCCGTCGGCGGTGATGCGCACCAGGCCCGGCGTGTGGCCCAGCGGGGCCAGCTGATCGCCGCCGGGCAGCGGCGCGAGGGAACCGTTGGGCAGGATGCGGCGCGCACCGATGCCCTGACCCCCGGAGGTGGGGAAGTACATCCAGCGACTGTTCGGGTGGATCGCCATGCCGTGCGGGATCAACCCGGCGAAGGAGAAGCCGAGCGGGGTGAGCGCCCCGTTGCGTCCGATCCGGAACCCGGAGATGCTGTGCGTCTGCTCGGCGGTGACGTAGACGAACTTGTTGTTCGGGGTCACCTCCGGCATCGTCGGGCCCAGGCCGCTGAAGTACTGGCCGCCGACGTGGGTCAGCCCGCCGGTCGGTCCGATCCGGTAGGAGTCGAGGGACCCCTGGATGAAGGACGAGGCGATCAGGAACTTGCCGTTCGGCGTGACGTGCGGGATCGACAGTCCGCCCGCGGGGCCGGGCAGGTCGGTGCGGTGGGTGCGCCGCAGACCGCCGGTGTTCTGGTCGATCGCGTAGGTCGTCACCGTCGTGCCGATCGTGCCGACCGTCGCGAACAGGTTCTTGCCGTCGGGGGTGATCTCGACGCTGGTCACCGGGCCGGGATTCTTGAAGACGCCGCGCAGCGGCGTGAGGGTGCCGTTGCTGTGCATCCGGTAGCCCTTGATGGTCCCGGTCGCGGTGCCCGAGATGTAGACGAATTTGCCACTCGGGTGCGGCACGACGCCCATGGTGAATCCGGAACCGGTGTAGATCGGGCCGCTGGTCTTGTAGATCTTCGGCCCGGCGACCCGCAGCACGGAGACGTTGGGCGTCCCGGTGCCGCCGACGAGCATGTACTCCGGACCGCCGTTGTCCACCTCGGGGGCGGCGTGGGCGCCGGCACCGACGCCGGTGGCCAGCAGCCCCGCGGTGACGATGGCGGTGAGCGACGTCGCGGCGAAGCGGCGGCGGGATGGTGCGAGAGACAAGACAAACCTCCGTTAGACGTACCGGACACCGGGGTGCCCTCGGCCGCAGTCGGCCGATCGTGCAGTGGATGCTGCCCGTCCGGGGCGGTGCCGAGTGTCCAAGATCCGGGACACTTCGTCCGGTGGCCCGGTGCGGATGTGGTTGGTGGGGTCGGCGACTACCCGGCGGGAGGCGTGGCGAGGTAGGCCGTGGCCCCGTCGTTGGCCATGATCCCGATGTCGATCGGGCCGCCGGCCAGGCGCAGAGCCCCGCTCGGAAGCACCCGGAAGGCCGTGACGCTGCCGCGGGCCGCCGGGAGTGAGGCGCCGATCGCGTAGAGCCACTTGCCGTCGGGGCTCAGCACCACCCGGCTGGGGGCGTGGCCGAACGGCAACGCCGCGGAACCGCCGGGGAGGGGTGCGAGTGCGCCGCCGGGCAGGATGCGACGGCCCTCGACGCGGAACTGACCACCGATCGGGAAGTACACGTAGCGGCTGTTCGGGTGGATCGCCAAGCCGTGCGGCCCGAGTCCGGCCCAGAACATCCCGACCGGCGTGAGCGCGCCGCCGCGCCCGACCCGCCATCCGGAGATGGTCTGCAGCCCCTCGTTGGTGATGTAGAGGTATCGGCCGTTGGGGGAGACGGACGGGAGGGCGGGACCGATGCCGCTCCACTGCTGGGTGCCCACGCGGGAGAGCGAGCCGCTCGGACCGATGCGGTAGGAGTCCATCGTGCCCTGGATCCAGCTGGGCACGAACAGATGGCGGCCGTCCGGGGACGTCACCGGGATCGACATGCCCGACACCGGACCCGGAACGATGGTCCGGTGCCGCAGCGTCAGGGCGCCGGACGGGGCCACCGAGTAGGTCAGCATCTCCGTGGTGAAGGACGTCCCCGCCGCGGCGAAGAGGAAGCGGCCGTCGGGGGTGAAGCTGATCCCGACGACGGGACCGCCGGGGTGTGTGAAGGCGCCGGGCACCGGCGTCAGCCGGCCGTTGTCGTGCAGCCGGTATCCGCGCAGCGATCCCGAGGAATACCCGGTGAAGTAGACGAACTTGCCGCTGGGGTGCGGCACCGCGCCGAGGGAGAATCCGGCGCCGGTGTGGACCGGACGGCCGACGCGGGTCATCCGCGGTCCGTTGACGGCCAGTACCGCCGCCACCGGTTCGAGGGTGCCGCCGACGACGAGGTACTGCCGGCCCGGCGTCGCCTGGGCGGTGGGCGGGACGGGTGGCGCGATGGCCGACCCGGCGGCCAGGCCACCGGCCGTGACCGCGGCGGCGACGAGGCGGAGGAG
>NZ_JASGER010000007.1:0-66414 GCF_047606305.1 Gordonia sp. (in: high G+C Gram-positive bacteria)
AGCGGTGGCACCGGATCCACAATCAGCCACGTCGCCACAAAGAACGAACAAACCACCGACACCTCCACCCCGGCCGAACAAACCGGCGGCAAGAAAGTCGCCAAGGCCGACAAGTCCAAAGAAGGCGTCGGGGAGGAAGGGTCTGGCAGCGATGAGGGGAATCCCCTCGACCAGGTTTCCTTGGCCGCTCAGGCCGCCTCGCAGGTCACCGCCGGACAGCAGGCCGCGCAGGCTCCGATGGGGGCGGCCCAAGCCGTCGCGGGCGCACTCGGCGGTCTCGGAGGCGGTGCTGCAGGCGGATCCTCCACCAAGAGGGACTCTGCATCCGATGGCGCCAGCTACGGCGCGGGCCCGGCGGCGGGTGGCGCGGGCAAGCCGAAGTCGGGCGACGACAAAGACGACGACGAGAAACGCAAGGACGAGGACAGTGGGCACCAGACTGACGAGGGCCTCGACGACGACAGGAAATCCGCGTGACCTATAGCGACGGATCCCAGCCGCCACCTTGGATGACTGCCCAGTCCGAGCGCTCTGGCGGTGACGTCACCGGCCAGCCCAAAGGTGCGGAGTCGACCCCTCCCTCACCCCATCAGCAGCCTGCACCCCCGGCCGAAGACCCGGCCGATCCGCGCAACGACTTCGACCCGTCAGTCGAGATCCAGACCGACGACGAGCCAGCGGCGCTGAATCCGTTTGCCGGGCTGCAAACCGACCAACCGGCCGCGACTCGTACACCCACCGCGCCCTCGCAACCCGCGGCACCCGAGCAAGCCGTGGCGCCAAGGCCTTCCTCAGCGTCCACCGCGCCGCAGCCGCCAGCCGCACCGGCGCCGCAGCCCTCACCTACGCCAGCGTCCCCGCAGGCCTACCCTCAGCAGGGACACCCGCCGCAGCACCTCCAACAGCAGCCGGGCCTGCTGCCGCAGATGCCGCAGGTGGGCCAGTCGGCCCTGCACCACATCGCCGGTGGGCAGGCGCCGAGACGTCGCCTGCGCGACATGATGCGCACCGCGGCGAACGGCCTCATCTCGTTCGGCGGCACGTCGAATCAGAAGTCGATCAATGAACTCGTCGAGCGTGTCCGCCAGCCCGTCCGCACCGATTTCCGCGTGGCGGTCCTCTCCCTCAAAGGCGGCGTCGGCAAGACGACGGTGACCGTGGGCCTCGGCTCTGCCCTGTCGTCGCTGCGCGGCGACCGCGTCATCGCGATCGACGCGAACCCCGACCTCGGTACGCTGGCCCGGCGCGTACCCACCCAAACGCACTCGACGGTCCGCGATCTGCTGCGCGACCCGAACATCACCCGATACTCCGACGTCCGTCGGCACACGAGCCAGGCGCCTAGCAGACTTGAGGTGTTGGCGTCATCGAGTGACCCCGAGTTGTCCGAGGCCTTCTCGGCCGAAGACTACATCCGGACGGTCGATATCCTTGAGAACCATTACAACCTGATCCTCACCGATTGCGGCACGGGTCTGGTCCACTCGGCAATGAATGGCGTCCTCAAGCTGGCCAACTCACTGGTCCTGGTGACCTCACCCGCCGTCGACGGCGCGCAGAGCGCGATGGTGACCCTCGACTGGCTGGCCGCACACGGCTACGGCCAGCTTGCGCAAGAGTGCATCGTCGTCATCGCGGCCAGCCGCGGGAAAGACACGCCCGTCGACGTCGAGAACCTGGCTGACTGGTTCCGCGGCCGGGTTCGCGCCGTGCAGATCATCCCGTACGACGACCACCTGGCGGTTGGTGGTCACATCGACCTAGACCACATGAACCCCAACACGCGTGCGGCTTACCTGGAGCTCGCGGCGATGCTCATCGACCCGTTCGCCGTACCGGCTTACCCGCAGCAACACATTCCGCCGGGAGCGCACCACTTCTCAAGCTAGGCCGGTGGTGGTTGTTTGCCCCACGCGGGCGGCTCGAGCTTCTCAGTTTCGTGGTGCGCGAACTGCGCGCGCACCGGTGCACCGCCGCGACGGATCAGACGGCCGCGGCCGGGCGGCTCAGCCTGCAGGTAGACCTTCGTGAAGATCTGCCCCTCGGCCCTGTCGCCGGACAGGAGGATCGTCGCCGAGCTATTGTCGCGCAGCGCCGAGATCACTGGGTCGAACATCGCGCGCCCCAGGCCGCCTGCCTTCCGAGCCAGGACGATGTGGAGCCCGATGTCTTTGGCATGCGGGATCAGCTTGACCAGGGGAGAAAGGGGATTCGGACTTGATGTCGATGGCACCAATAGGTCGTAGTCGTCGACCACTACGATCATCTCGGGGCCCTCCCACCACGACCGATCCCGTAGTTGCGCTGGAGTCACATCCGCCCCCGGAAGCCGCTTGGCGAGGAACACCTCCAGCCTTTCGAACATCGGCTTCGCCTGCTCAACGGTCGTAACGTAGGAAGTCAACGGCGGCGACGGTACGAAGTCCAGCATGGTCCGACGTGGATCGACAACTACGATGTTGATGCGCTGCGCAGAACGGCCGACGAGATCTGTCAACACGGTGCGGAGCAGACTGGTGCGTCCCGATTCTCCTTCACCGAAGACGAGGAGATGAGGATCCTCGCCGTACAGCTCGAGCTGCACCGGTGCCAGTCGTGTCTCGTCGACACCCACGACGACCGGGACAGACGGCGTCTCGCCGAGTTGAAGCAGCTCTTCGTAAGTGAGATCGTCCGGCAACATGCGGATAACCGGCGCGACGGGGCCCTCCCATGCCTCGGTGAACCGCTCAATCGCCTGACTGACGTTGTCCCCGCTAACATTGACCACCTGAGCCAACCTCTTCGACGGAGTGACGATCCGCCCCCGCCGGTCCACAGAAATCCGCTGCTGAAGGTCGCGTGACAGCATTGAATCAATCGCGCTGGTCAGGCGATGCTCGATCGTAGTCCCGAGATTGGTGTGCAGATTCATCCGCATGTCGGCAAGGCGGTTGGCGATGATCACAACGTGTATACCGTAGCCCAACCCCCGGATAGCGAGGTCGGTCACCACGGGGACAAGCGCCTCGAAGTCCGAGGCAAACGTCGCCCAACCGTCAACGAGGAGATAGCGGTCAGCCACGTCTATCTCGGGCAGATCGCCGTTGGCGACCATGCGTCGCATCTGGTCGGCCGATGAGATCCTCCGCTTCGTAAAGAGTTCCTCGCGCTGACTCAGCTCGAACGCGGTCTCCGCAACCGCTCGACGAATCTTGTCCGGATCGAAGCGCGTAGCGACGCCACCAACGTGTGGGAGATCCTCCATGTCGCCCAGCGAGGTCGAGGCGGCGTCGACGAGGTACCACGCAACTTCGGCCGGAGTGTGTGTCGCGGCCGAACCCATGATGAGCGCTCGAGCCGTAGTAGTCTTCCCAGTCTGCGGCGCGCCTAGCACCATCACATTCGACGTTGCAGTGTCGACATTGAATAGCCCCTGCCACTGCTCGGCGGGGTCGTCGACAATCCCAATCGGGAAACTCAGCTTAGATCGCGCCTCGATGTCGACCACCTGGAGACCCCGCTCCGGAACCACTTCGAGGTCTCCCAGTGCCTCCTCAAGGCCGAGGTCGTTCGACAGCGGCGGCAACCAGATCTGGTTTACCTTCGTACCGACCGCTTCCATCCTCTCGGCCGCAACGATCAGCGCGATTTTGTCGAAGGGGGACTCCTCCTTCTGCGGCAGACTCGCAGACATCGCTTCCTGATACGACTCCTGCTGCCGCTTCAGCCAGTCGTCCACGACGTTGGCCGACTCGAAGGGCACCGGGATCGCCGGCAGGTCGAAGCTGACCCTCTCGGATGCCGGCTCGTAGCGACCCGACACGTACGCAGCCTTGAACCGCGAATACACGTCTGGGTCGACCTTGAGGTAGCCCGACCCGGGCAGCGCGGGTAGTTCGTGCGCGTCGGTCGTGCCGATGACCGTGCGGGATTCCGCGGCGGAGAAGGTACGCAGACCCAACCGATAGGAAAGGTGCGATTCCAGGCCGCGCAGGCGCCCTTCCTCCAATCGCTGGGAGGCCAGCAACAGGTGCACGCCGATGGATCGGCCGATCCGGCCGATCTGCACGAACAGATCGAGAAACTCAGGCTTCTGGACGAGGATCTCGCCGAACTCGTCGATGATCACTGCGAGGTTTGGCAGCGGATCCATACCGCCACTAACCTCTCGCTTCTCGTTATAGTCGTAGATATTCTTCGCGCCGGCGTCTTGCAGCACTTTCTGTCGGCGCTGCATCTCGCCGTGCACCGCGTCATGCAGGCGGTCGACCAAGCCGTCCTGGTCGCCCAAGTTGTCAACCATGGCCGCGGTGTGCGGCAGAATGTCGAGGCCCGCGAAGGCCGCGCCGCCCTTGTAGTCGACCAACACGAACGCTAACCGCTCGGGCGGGTGGTTGATCGCCTGCGCCAGCACGATGGTGCGCAGCACCTCGGACTTGCCCGACCCCGTCGCACCAATGCACAGGCCGTGCGGGCCATGACCTTCGAGCGCGGACTCCTTCAGGTCGAGGTGGACCTGGCGACCGGCGTTGTCTACGCCGAAGGGCACGCGCAGGAAGTCCTCGATCTTCCGGGGGCGCCACGTCTCGAGCGGATCGAAGGTACCGATGTCCTCAATACCGAGGAGGGCTTCGATTGTGACCGTTGACTCGAGCGGGGCTTCCTGCGCCGACGTCGCCGCTAGCCGTACCGGCGCGAGGTTGTGTGCCAGACGCGCGGCCATCGGCACCGGCACGTCGTCAATCGACCCGCGCGACGCGCCAGTAGCCAGCTGCTTCGGGCGCGGGACGGCACGCTTGACCGCTTGGGGGTCCTCCGGTGGGTTAGGGTCCTCGATGGACACCTGGCCGTCTTCACCGACTGTGATGCGCAACGAGATCTCGCTGGGCTCGTTGATCCGTTCGCGCGTCTGGGTGATCACGCACACCCCGCAACTCTCCGGCGAGCTTCCTGCGGGGAACAGCGCCAATGGCTGTTGCCCGTTCGAGCCGTCGAGGTCCACCACGACTACGATAAATGGCGAGTGCGCCACCCCACTCTTGCTCTGGGCCGCGTCGGCGGCACGCTCGCTTATCACCGCCCCGAGCGTCTGCGCGAGTTCGACGTGCGTGTAGGTGATCCGACGCCGATTCATCGGACCGTCAAAATTCTCCGGGTCCAACACATGCGGAGCGAACTTTATCCAGTCATGCCGCTCGTCGTCGGGTGCCGCACAGAGGTGCACCACTGCGTCCTCCGGCGCATGCAGCGTGATGTATTGGGACAGCGCCGCACGGATCAGGTTGTTGCACTGTTCCACGGGGCCGACGACGGAGATGATACCGCTCAGCTCAACTGTCAGCGGGAGCCCGTCGATCCGTTCGATGAGTGCCCGCGTCCGGGACAGATGCGCCTGGGCGATCTCGTCGAGAACGGCAGCCGGATCGGTGCTCTTTCCGAACTTGACATCGCGGGCCAGCTCACCAGGGCCCGTCCCTATCCGGACGATGCCAAAGTCGGCGTCGCCCCTACGACGCTCATAGAGCCGCGATGGGTCGGCGACGACCGACAGCAGCTCCGTCGGGTTCGGGTGGATCCGCGCCTGGACCTGGCGCTGCAGGTCGATTTCAGGGCGCAGGTCATCCCGCAGTCGGCCGAGAAACTCGAGGAAGTTGCGGCGTTGAAGCTCGGTCCGCTTGCGGGGGCCTGTCTTCGACCGGACAAACATGGTCACGCCCATGATGACCGCCATCGACACCATGGCTAGGCCGGCGATCATGCGGATGGTGTTGCCCGACGACATCATCATCAGCAACATTCCCGAACCCGCGACAACAGGCATTGCGACGCGGAGCATCGCCCCTTCCTGTGGGGACGTCGGAGAGTCGAGCACCGGAACCGGCGGGATTTCCAGAGGTTGCTTGGGCAACGGGTCCACCCGGATCCGGGCGGGACGGTGAACAATTCGCGACGCCATGCTGCGGTGATCCCCCCTTCGAAATGCGATGCACCGCAATTCTAGGCGCATACCGGCCATGCCCGGCGAACTACCCACTGGGGGCGATGAGTCCAACTGCTGAGCAATTCGGCATTATTGATTGCTATGAGTTCGGTATTCGTACGCGTGACGATCGTCGGTCCGTCGAAGCAAGTCGACGTCAGTCTTCCAGCGGAAGAACCCGTCGTGACCTGGCTCGCCAGCCTGATGATCCTCGCCGGGATGAGCCCCGAGTCCAACACCGACATTGGGACGTGGCAACTGTCCGACTCCGCTCGCGGGGTCCTAACGCGCGAATCCACCCTCGCATCCCACGGGATTCTCGACGGCGAGACCCTGTATCTGACCGAAGCGGCGAACGCCCCGGAGGCACCCTTCGTCGACGATGTACTCGCCGCCGTCGAGCACGCCGTCGATGCCGAATATGAGGTCTGGCGCGACGAGACGCGCAACAGAATCGTCGGGTGTGTCCTGCTGGCTGCATTGGCCGCGTCAGTCGGACTGTTCGCGCTCCGCTCACTCAGCTGGTTCGCAGTCGGCGCCGGGGTGGCCATCGGAGTCGCCGCTCTAACCGGCGGCTGGTGGGCCCGTCGTCGCCACGGCGGACAGATTGCGTGGGCAGCCGTTCCGGCGTTCGCGTGGGCGGCGGGCGCCGCCGGTCATCACGCGCAGTCGGGAGCGGGCTGGGCTGCGGCGGTCGCCGGTGGAGCGCTCGGAGTCGTCCTAGCGTCGACAGCTGGCTCCTTGGCCGGCATCGTAACCCGATGGACCGCCGGCATGGTCGCTGGAGTCATGACTGTAGTCGCCCTGGGCGCGACGTTCGGGGCGAGCGAGGTCGGTATCGCGGCATGGGCACTGGCTCCCCTTCTGCTGGCGCTCGGCTACACCCCGACCGCCGCCCTCACTAGCGGGGGGCTCGTCGCACTGGTACGCAGTGCCGATGATGGCACGCTGGCCGGCCGCCAGAACATCCACCACGAGGTCCAATCGTCACGTTTCCGCGTTGACAGCGCGATCGCGACGCTCTCGTTCCTCATCGGACTGGCGATGGTTACCGTCGCACTTGGAGGCATCTGGATCCAAGGTTGCCTGGCGGCGTACGTCTCAGTGGTCCTCGTCGTCCAGAGTCGCACCTACGTCCATGCCCGCCACGTGACGCCCGTGCTCTGCGCGGCGGCCGCCGGGGCGGTTGCGTTCCTCGTGGCGGCACCGGGGTGGGCCCACATCACGACAGATGCCATGATCGCGACCAGTGCGGCGTTGGTCATCGTGGTCGGAGGCCTTGCCCTAGTCATCGGACTCAGTCGACTGGATGATGTGGCCAGCGCACGCGCCGCTCGAGTGCTCGACACACTGGCGATCCCGTTGACCTTGGGAGTCGTGCCGTTGGTCTTCCTCGCGCAGGGCGTCTACCACTACTTCTGGCCGTAATTTCTGAGTTGTGGATCACAAATCGCCCTGCAGTCGTGTTAGCCTTCTAGCGCGTGTTGAACCGAGGTATCAACCGTGAAGTCTATCCAACGGCCGTTTGGACGAACGGTCAGAGTTCGAAGGGGAAGTCGGTATGTCCGCAACACGGATTGAAGACGAGGGATTCCGGAAGCACAGTCAGCAGTTGCTGGACTCGATGTCCTCCCTCCACAGCATCGGCAGCGAGTTCAACAACACTATTGACGGCGCTAGCGGAGCCTGGGAGGGCGACGCAGCTACCAAGTGGAACGGCTTTGGCCAGAAGGTCGGCGAGTCGCACGAACAGATGAAGCGCGCCCTCGACGAGGTCATCCAGAAGATGGAAGGTGTCGCGAAGGCGTCGGCCGCAGGTCAGGCTTCGCAGGCTGACGCTGTCTCCCAAGTGGAGGCATCCGCCGACTGGGTTAGCGCGACGGACTTCGGCGGATAGCGCCGTCTCGACCATTCCAACTTCCAAGGAGTCTTAGATGTACAAGTTTGACGACAACACCGCACAGTCCATGATGGGCGACTTGCAGAACCAGGTGAGCCGTTTCGACGAGCAGCTCGAAAGCTTTCAGAGCGCTGCGGCCGAGTTGAGGGGCCACTGGGAAGGTGAAGAAGCCGACCAGTACGAAGCCCTCTTCGCACGCTTCCAGCGTGGTGCCACTGGCGTCCGCAACGTCTTCGCCGACGTTCACAACGCTCTGTCCGAAGCAGGCGAGGAGAACAACAAACTCCGCGCCGGCATGCGCCAGGCAATGGGCCACTAGCGCGAATCCGAATAGGGCCAGGGCCGGAAGTTGTGACCGAATCGGCCGCAACTTCCGGCAACTAGCCGCTATCTATGCCCGAACGGGCGACAGTCAATTATGAGCCCGAACTGGGCGGAGATGTGGGGGTGGACTGACCTTGACGTCCGGCGTGAATCAAGCACCGGTGCCGGTACCTGCACCCGCACCGGCTCCTCCGTCTGCTCCGTCTCCCGAGTACGGGTCAATTGACAAAGCTCAGCCAGGGGTCGGTTCTAAGCCACAAGAATCGTCCACTCCCACTCAACCTCAGGCGGCAGGCACCCCGACAGGGCCCGTGTCCCAGGCACCGATGATCCCGCACGATGTCCTGCCAAGCGTGCCTGGATCCGGCGGCGGGGGCTCGTGGGGTGATCCCCAACGCCCCGAGGAACCCAAGCCACAACCTGCTGATGGCGGAGGCGGCGGTTCATGGGGCGACACAAGCCCGACTACCTCTAACTCACCTTCCCTATCGGGCGAGGGCACTGTCGGCGTCAAGATCAAAGTCGCAAAGCCGACGAGCTTAGGCGAGGACGGCGGCACGCTTACGCGACAACCAGATGGCTCATGGCAGTCTGGCCCGGCACCGGAATCGGATGACTCCCCGAAAGTCAAGACGAATATCAAGATCGCCGAAGTTCCGATTCATGACCATTCTGCCTACCGCCCGCTCGACGTGCGGCGCACGCAGACGGCGGGGCCGGTAAAGCTTGAGCAAGAGGCCAACGTGGGCGTTGGTAACACCTCAGCGAAAGCAACTCTCTCGTACGAGAACGGGCTCCACGGCGAACTGTCTGCGGAAGCCAGTGCAGTTAAGATCAGCGGCAAACAGAAAACCACTATCGGCCCGGTTAAGTCGGAATCTTCTGCCGAACTCGAAGCGTTCCAAGTAGGGGTAAAGGGGAAATTGGGTGCGGAGGACGGGAATCTGAAGGGCAGCCTCGAAGCCGAGGCAAACGTGGTCAAGACCAAAGTCACTAACAGTCTTGACGTCGGCCCTGCCAATATCAAACAAGAAGTCGAAGCGAAGGTTGGCGCGAACTCTTCCGCGAAGGGGAGTATCGGAAAGGATGGCGCCGATCTCGAGCTTGAAGCATTCGCCGGAGCCGAAGTAACAGGGAAGCTTCATGCTGACGTTGGCGGTGTAGGTGCCGACGCTGGTGGTGCGCTTCGCGCAGGCATTGGTGCGAACGCCAAGGCAACTATCGGGAAGACCGACGATGGTAAGTTCCAGATTGGCGCTAAGCTAGGAGCTACCCTCGGCATCGGCGCGGAAGTCAACTTCAATGTCACGATTGACCCGAAGAAGGTCACAGACACCGCCAAGAGCGCGGCAGAGGGCGCGAAGAAGGTTGGCTCCGCCGCAGTAAACGTAACCAAGAAGGCTGTCAGTAAGCTGAAGTTCTGGTAACCATGAATGCAAAGTCACACACATACGCCCCCCTGCCTACTTTCACATTCGATTCCGTAGGAAATTGGCAAGTGGATGCACCATTGAATCGCGAGAGTGTCGAGTTACTCCACGTCGGACTGGTCAATCCGGATGCACCCCAATCGCGCATCGAAATCCGAGAGTACTACGCCGCCGACACCACGTTAGTCGAGTTAGCGGAGGCTATGCGCGCCCGATTCGTTCCCGACCAAATCTTCGACATTAGCTATAACGAAGAAGTGTCTACGGCGTCCACTTCATTTAGCGTGGGAGAATTCGGCGTCATTCAAACAGTGATGGGTTTCCAAGTTGACCAGAACCTAGTCCTGGCTCTCGAATTCCAATTCACCGCCCCAGGAGAGCAGTTTAACAAGTTCCGTGAGGACTACGTTACGATGCTCGACACTCTCGAACTGGCCAGCTAACGCCGAAGAGGCAGCCCAGAAGCGCCTTAGCACTCTAAGAAAGGGAACCTTGTGGTAGCTATGAGCATCGGAAGCCTGCAGTCTGGAATCGCCACACAGCTCGCCAAGAGCGTCGGCGTCGAACCCGACGAGGTGCGCTGCGAAGGAGGCCTGGACGGCGTCGTCGGGGCTACTCAGACTGGCGCCGTTTCAAAAGGTGGGTCCTGGCTTCCTCTTACAGTACGAGTCACTAACGTCCAGGGTACGGAGATTGATATTGCGGTCTCTGTCGGGCATACCCTCGTCCCAGAGCCACGCCGCCTAGCATGACTCAAAGCTCGAATCCAGATTTCGGCGAGGACAAGCTGGAACCTAACGAATCAGTTAATGCCGTTTTTGAGCGCCTAGTAAGCGACGGGCCCGCCAATGGGGTAACGATAAGTCGACTCTCCCCCGATCAATTCTTACTAACGTTGGGCGACGAAGTCGCCATCGTCACACTAGCCCCGGAGTATCACAGCATCCGAATCGACGGGCCTGAAGTTCTGGCACGCCGCGATATTCAGCCGGGCAGCAAAGCCGCTGGCTTCAACTACAAGGGACAGTTCGATCGGTTTGACAACATTCCGATGACCCTCTTGGCTGGGCGAAGCATAGAGTACAGCGGAACAGTGATCCGCGAGCCGGCAACCGGACGGTTCGAGCCACAACCAGTGTCAGACCTGGGAAGATTCATATACAGCCGCACGGTCACATACGGCTGGCACCAATCCCTCACCAAACAGAATTCTCGAGTCCTCCTAATTGCGGGCAGCATCGCCGCAATCGTAATACCAGCGATGTTTGTCCTGGTGATCGGATTTGTATTGGTCATCTGGTTCATGTATTCGCACTGAGCTGCAGGTTCCCCGGCCGTGGTAGATTGGCTCCGGACAATGTTGAACTACTCGAAGGGCGCACACCCATGCGAAATCTCACGAAGATCGGCGTCGTTGGCATCGCCGGCGTTGCCATGGTACTGACTTCATCCTGCACTGCAAGCACCAACGATTCTGCGACCACCTCGAAGGTCCCCTCCGCGGGGGTGGAGCAGCTCCAGACGAAGGTCAAGGAGTCGATCAGCGAGAAGGTCGGGAAGCAGCCAGATGAGGTCAAGTGCAAAGGCGGGCTTGAGTTCCTCGTCGGCGCAAAGCAGGAGTGTGCGTTGCGAGTCGGACAATCGTGGCTACCCGTTGACGTGACCGCCACTGACACCGAGGGGAACTTCGATGCCCAGGTTGGTAAGGACAAGATTCCTGCACCTACTTGGTGATTCCCTGCCTAGCAGGGGCCGACGCCAGCCCCGCTAGCTGTACCCGGGCAATTGATAGCAGCCTTGCCTGATTAATCGGAAGAGAACCTCTGAGTTGGTGTGGCCTGTCTAAAAGCCACACCAACTCAGAGGTTCTCGTATCTCACGGTGTGTGAAGACCTCGATCGATCGCTTCGCCATCGGAGGGTAAGCGCAGGTCCGGCCGAGCCAACGCCGAGCAGATCAGCTGAGCTCCGCATTTCACCGCCTTCCACAAGCACACCGAATCCGGGTTCTGAGGCAGCCAAGGACCGGTGGAGGGTGCGTTCACTACTCTCCGCGACGGGAGTATCACCTTGCGGGCGTCGCGGCGACGCTCGTGGACTGGCGGCTCAGCCCGGCTGACACCCCGGACACCAGAAGAGGTTGCGGCCCTCCATGACCTCGTGCGCGATGGGCGTGCCACAGACCCGGCACGGCTCCCCCACGCGTCGATAGACGTAGGTCCGCGGGCGGTCGGGGCGATAGGCCGGTGCGCCGTGATCGTCCTCGGGCCGCAGGACATGCATCTGACCGCGCCGCACGCCGATGGGCATGAGCAGCAACAGGTCCTGCCAGAGCGCGTCGAACTCGTCGTCGGTGATCGACGTCCCCGGCCGGTGCGGATCGATGCCCGCGCGGTAGAGCACCTCGGCGCGGTAGACGTTGCCGACGCCGGCGATGACCTTCTGATCCATGAGCAGGGCGCCGATCGGTCGCCTCGACTTCTGGATCGCCGCCTTCGCGCGCGATGGATCGGCATCGGGACGCAGCGGATCGGGACCCAGGCGGGCGATCAGGTCGTCCAGCTCTTCGGGCGTGTACAGCTCGCACGCATTCGGACCCCGCAGGTCGACCGCGGCGGCCGGCCCGACGATCCGCAGCCGCACCTGCCCGACGGGCGGTCCGGGCGGCACCGGCAACTCGTGGAAGGCGCCGTAGATGCCCAGGTGCACGTGCACCAACTGTCGGGGGCCCGAGCGGGGCGTCGAACCGGGCGGCCGGTACTCCTGGACCAGGTGTTTGCCCCACGCCTGCGCGCGGTGGAAGGTCCAGCCGTCGAGCAGGGCGGCTTCGTCGGCGAACCGCCCCTGCGGGCTGCTCAGCGCGACCGGGTGCCCGCCGAACTGCCGTTGTTGGCGCCGGGCGAGTCGGTGGAGGGTGTGGCCCTCAGGCACCGGGCACGGCGGGCGGCACGCCGGTGCGCTCGTACTCGGCGAGGATGTCGATGCGGCGCTGGTGGCGCGGCTCCTCCGACCACGGCGTGGCGATGAAGGCGTCCACGATCGCCAGTGCCTCGGCCTCGGTGTGCATGCGGCCGCCGATACCGATGAGCTGGGCGTTGTTGTGCTGGCGGGCCAGCTCGGCGGTCTCCACGCTCCACGCCAGGGCACACCGTGCGCCCTTGACCTTGTTGGCGGCGATCTGCTCACCGTTGCCGCTGCCGCCCAGGACGATGCCCAGACTGCCGGGGTCGGCGACGGTGCGCGTCGCGGCGGCGATGCAGAACGCCGGATAGTCGTCCTGCGCGTCGTACTCGTGGGCCCCGCAGTCGATGACTTCGTGGCCTCCCGCCGTCAAATGTTCGGCGATTCGGTTCTTCAATTCGAAGCCGGCATGGTCGGCACCAAGGTAGACGCGCATGGCGTCACTATAGTTTGGAGTCGTGGCGCAATCAGAAACGACCCCCGGCCTGTCCTCGCCGATCCCGTCGGTCCCCGGAATCCCGGCCGGACCGGCCCCCGAGACGCAGCAGATCCCGCCCGACGCGCGTTGGCTGCCGCCCGCACGTTTCGCGGGTCCGCCACAGCGACACCCGTGGGAGATCCCCATGCTGGTCCTCGTCATCGCGGTGACCGTGCTCATCTACCTCGGCTTCGTGTTGGCCGTCGCGCTGAGCAACCTGAGCTGGCAGTTCCTGTCGGTACTCCTGGTGCCGCTGCTGCTGGCCTTCGGCCGTGGCCTGAACTACGCCAAGCAGCGCGTGGGCGCGGTGCAGCTGACCCCCACGCAGTTCCCCGAGGTCTACGAGATGGTCGCCGACGCGGCCGCCCGCTACGGACTCGAGTACATCCCCGACGCCTACGTGATGAACGGCAACGGCACGATCAACGCCTTCGCCTCGGGCCACGGGTTCCGCCGCTTCGTCGTCGTGACCAGCGACCTGTTCGAGATCGGCGGCCAGGCCCGTGATCCGGAGGCGCTGCGCTTCGTCATCGGCCACGAGGTCGGCCACATCGCCGCCGGGCACGTGTCCTATTGGCGGCAGCTGGCGTCGTCGATCGCGTTCGCGATCCCGGTACTGGGCACGACCCTCTCGCGCGCCCAGGAGTACACCGCCGACAACTACGGCTACTACACGCGGCCGTCGGGGGTCCCGGGCGTCATCGGGGCGCTGTCGTCGGGCAAGTACCTGCTCTCGGCGATCGACTTCGACCAGTTCGCCGACCGTGCGACGCAGGAGCGCGGACCGTTCGTCCACATCGTCAACCTGCTGTCGACGCACCCCGTGCTGACGTGGCGGGCCGCCGCACTGCGCGACCGCACGCGACCGGGCGCGATCCTGGTCCGGCCGAACACCGTCGTGCGCGGCACCGGCAGCGGCAACGCGGCACCGGTCGTCCCGCCGCCGCCCCATCCGGCCGCGGTGCCCGAGGGTTACCTGCCCAACGGCATGGTCTCGCAGACCAAGCCGTAGTCAGTCGAACTCGGGCTCTTCGGTGCGGGTCCGCTTGAGTTCGAAGAAGTGCGGGTTCGACGCGACGGCGACGACGCCGTCCCACAGCGTGCCGGCGTCCTCGCCGCGCGGGATGCGCGAGAGGACCGGTCCGAAGAACGCCGTGTCGTTGACGTGGATCGTCGGCGTTCCGACGTCGTCCCCGACCTTGTCCATGCCCTCGTGGTGGCTGGTGCGGATGGCCTCGTCGAACTCGGTCGAGTCGGCGGCCTGTGCCAACTCGGCCGGCAGCCCGACGTCGGCGAGCGCGCCCGCGATGATCGCCGCGGGGTCCTTCTCGGCGTTGTCGTGGATGCGGGTGCCCATCGCCGTGTAGAGCGGTGACAGGATCGCCTCCCCCTTCTCGGCCTGCGCCGCCGCCAGCACGCGCACCGGCTTCCACGCGTGCTTGAGGCCCTCACGGTAGGCCTCGGGGATGTCCTTGCCCTCGTTGAGCACGGCCAGGCTCATGATGTGGAAGTTGACGTCGATCGGACGCACCTTCTCCGCCTCGAGGATCCACCGGGAGGTGATCCAGCACCACGGGCACAACGGGTCGAACCAGAAATCAACGCGATTGGTCATGCCATCCGTTGTACTCCCCCGTCCGGCACTCTGCGCCCGCGACCCGACCGTCGTTAGGGTGGTACCCGTGACTGAGCCGAACCTGACCCGCGACCAAGCAGCTGCCCGACGAAGGGTCCTCACCGACGTCGCCTACCGCATCGACCTGGACCTGACCGACGGTGCGGGCAAACCCGGCGAGACGACGTTCCACTCCACCTCGACGATCACCTTCGGCGCACAGCCGGGCACTGAGACCTTCGTCGACCTGGTCGCCCCGAAACTGGTCTCTGCGACCCTCAACGGCAAGGTGCTGTCCGTCGACGGCTACGACGAGGAAGTCGGCCTGGCGCTGCCCGACCTCGCCGAGCGCAACGAACTGGTCGTCGTCGCCGAATGCGCCTACTCCAACACCGGCGAAGGGTTGCACCGCTTCGTCGACCCGACCGACGACGCGGTGTACCTGTACTCACAGTTCGAGACCGCCGACGCCAAGCGCATGTTCGCCTGCTTCGACCAACCCGACGTCAAAGCCGTCTTCGACGTCACGGTGAAAGCCGCCGGCGATTGGGAGGTCGTCTCCAACGGGGCCACCGCGTCGACGACGAAGGGCGACGACGGCAGCGTCACGCACACCTTCGCGACCACGCCGCTGCTCAGCACCTATCTGGTCGCCCTCATCGCCGGACCGTACCGCCGCTGGACCGACAGCTACAGCGACGAACACGGCACGATCGACCTCGGCCTGTTCTGCCGCGCCTCGCTCGCCGAGTTCATGGACGCCGACCGCCTGTTCGCCGAGACCAAGCAGGGGTTTGACTTCTACCACCGCAACTTCGGCATCCCCTACGCCTTCGGCAAGTACGACCAGCTGTTCGTGCCCGAGTTCAACGCGGGCGCGATGGAGAACGCCGGCGCCGTGACCTTCCTGGAGGACTACGTCTTCCGCTCGCGCGTCACCAACTACCTGTACGAGCGCCGCGCCGAGACCGTGCTGCACGAGATGGCCCACATGTGGTTCGGCGACCTGGTGACCATGCGCTGGTGGGACGACCTGTGGCTCAACGAGTCCTTCGCCACCTTCGCGTCGGTGCTGTGCCAGGCCGAGGCCACCGAGTACACGTCCGCCTGGACGACCTTCGCGAACGTCGAGAAGTCGTGGGCCTACCGGCAGGACCAGCTGCCCTCGACGCACCCCGTCGCCGCCGACATCCCCGACATCGCCGCGGTCGAGGTCAACTTCGACGGCATCACCTACGCCAAGGGCGCGTCGGTGCTCAAGCAGCTCGTCGCCTACGTCGGCCTCGAACCCTTCCTGGCCGGCCTGCGCGACTACTTCGCCGCCCACAAGTTCGACAACGCCACCTTCGACGACCTGCTCGCCGCGCTGGAGAAGGCCTCCGGGCGCGACCTGTCCGACTGGGGCGCCCAATGGCTCAAGACCACCGGGATCAACGTCATGCGGCCCGACTTCGAGGTCGACGACGAGGGGCGGTTCACCCGGTTCACCATCGTCCAGGAGGGCGCCGCACCCGGCGCCGGCGAGACCCGCGTGCACCGCATGAAGGTCGGCGTCTACGGCACGGAAGGCGGGAAACTGGTCCGCACGAGCGTCGTCGAGCTCGACGTCGAGGGTGAGCGCACCGACGTCGCCGACCTGGTCGGCGTCGACCGCGGCGACCTCGTGCTGCTCAACGACGATGACCTGACCTACGCGTCGATCCGCCTCGACCCGGCGTCGCTGAAGGTCGCCACCGAGCGGATCGCCGACATCGCCGACTCCATGCCGCGCACCCTGATCTGGTCGGCGGCCTGGGAGATGACCCGCCAGGCCGAGATGACGGCCCGCGACTTCGTCGACCTGGTTTCGCGCGGGATCGCCACCGAGACCGAGATCGGCGTCGTGCAGCGCGTGCTGCTGCAGGCCACCACGGCACTGGACTCCTACGGCGACCCCCAGTGGGCCCGGGACACCGGCTGGCCGGCCTTCGCCGCCCGCCTGCTCGAGCTGGCCCGGGGCGCCGAGCCGGGCTCGGACCACCAACTCGCCTTCCTCAACACACTGCTGGCCGGGGTGACCTTCCCCGACCAGCACACGGTGCTGCAGGGCCTGCTCGCCGGCGACGACCCCGCCTCGCACGGCCTCGCCGGGTTGTCGGTCGACACCGACCTGCGCTGGCGCGTCCTGCGCGCGCTGGCGACGGCCGGCGTCGTCGACACCCCGGAGATCGACGCCGAGCTGCAGCGCGACCCGACGGCCGCCGGCAACCGCAACGCCGAGGCCGCGAAGGCCGCGCGGCCCACCGCACAGGCCAAGGCGGCGGCGTGGCAGGCGGCCATGGTCGACGACTCGCTGCCGAACATCACCGTCCGGTCCATCACCGAGGGCTTCGTGCGCCCCGGTCAGGGCGATCTCCTGGCCCCCTATGCCGAGAAGTACTTCGACACGGTCGCCGACGTGTGGGCGCGGCGCTCGAGCGAGGTCGCCCAGACGGTCGTCATCGGCCTGTACCCGGGGTGGGACATCAGCGACGAGGGGCTGGCGCGCGCCGACGACTTCCTCGCCGGCGACCATCCGCCGGCGTTGCGACGCCTCGTGCTCGAAGGACGCGATTCCGCGGCGCGCGCCCTACGGGCCCAGCGTTTCGACCGCGGCGACTAGGGCGCGCGCATAGACTCCCCCGGTGATGAGCACCGACATCGAGCACCTGCCGCCACCGCCGGACAAACCGACACCGAGCCGCACCCACTGGCTCTACATCCTGGTCATCGTCGGGGTGGTCGCCGGGGTCGTGGTCGGCCTGGTCGCCCCGGGGGTCGGCAAGGACGTCGCCTTCCTGGGGACGATGTTCGTCAACCTGATCAAGATGATGATCGCCCCAGTCATCTTCTGCACGATCGTGCTGGGCATCGGATCGGTGCGCAAAGCCGCCACCGTCGGCAAGGTCGGCGGCCTGGCGTTCGTCTACTTCCTGGTGATGTCGACGGTCGCGCTGGGGTTCGGACTGCTCGTCGGCAACCTCCTGAAGCCGGGCACCGGCCTCGACTTCAAACCCGATCCGAGCAAGGGCGCCGAGCTCGCCGAGAAGGCGCACGAGTCCGGCGGCACCGTCGACTTCCTGCAGGGCATCATCCCGGACACGCTGGTCTCGGCGCTCACCTCCGGCAAGGTGCTGCAGGCGCTGTTCGTGGCGCTGCTCGTCGGGTTCGCGATCCAGGCGCTCGGCAAGGACGGCGAACCGATCCTGAACGCGGTGGGCCACTTCCAGAAGCTCGTCTTCAAAGTGCTGTCGATGGTGCTGTGGACGGCGCCGATCGGCGCATTCGGCGCCATGGCCGGTGTCGTGTCGCAGACGGGGTGGGCGGCCGTCCGCGAGCTGTTCGTCTTCGTCCTGGCCTTCTACGCGACCTGCCTCGTGTTCGTCTTCGTCGTCCTGGGCCTGCTGCTCAGGGCCGTGACGGGGTTCTCCATCTTCCGGCTGGTCCGCTACCTCGCCCGCGAGTACCTGCTGATCCTCGCGACATCCTCGTCCGAACCGGCCCTGCCCTCGCTGATCGCGAAGATGGAGCACATGGGGGTCAGCACCTCGACGGTCGGGATCGTCGTGCCGACCGGCTACTCGTTCAACCTCGACGGCACCGCGATCTACCTGACGATGGCCTCGCTGTTCATCGCCGACGCGGCCGGCGACCCGATGTCGATCGGCGAGCAGCTCGGCCTGCTGCTGTTCATGATCATCGCGTCGAAGGGCGCGGCGGGGGTCACCGGCGCGGGCCTGGCGACACTGGCCGCCGGCCTGCAGGCCCATCGGCCCGACCTGCTCGACGGGGTGGCCGTCGTGGTGGGCGTCGACCGCTTCATGTCCGAGGCGCGGGCGCTGACCAACTTCTCGGGCAACGCCGTCGGCACGCTGCTCGTGGGGACGTGGACGCAGACGATCGACAAGAACCGGGCCACCCGCGTGCTCGACGGGCAGCTGCCCTTCGACCTGGCGAGCGCCGGGTCGACAGCACCCACGGCGCACTGAAAAAGCCCCCCGGCAGGTGGCCGACGTGATTATCACCTCGGCCCCTCACCAGGGGGCGTTTTTCAGTCGAGAATCAGGGTGCGACGGCGGCGGTGGCCATCACGCGGATCGCCGACACGAGGCCGTCGATCAGGTCACCCCGGCGGAACGACGCCGCCGCGGCGGTCACGCCGAGCGCGGCAACCCGGTCGTTGACGCGGCCGGCAACGTCCTTGCCGGACACGATCGCGATGTCCTTCGAGTTCGGCGACACGGCGATGAGGGTGCCGTGGGCGGGCTCGGGGGCCTTCAGCAGGGCCTCGCGCGCGCCGGCGACCGGATCGGAGCCGAGGTCGCCGATGTACACCGAGAAGCGCACGCGCGCCTGCTCGGAGCAATCCTTGAGCGCCTCGTCGAGGCGGAGCAGCTCGTCGGGCGCGAACGGGAGTCCGGGCACCTGCGAGTCGGGGAAACGGACGCCCGAGACGCGGCCGCTGTTGGTGACGACAGTCCCCATCGGCAGGTCGCCGACCGGGGTCGTCGCGACGACATCACCACTTGCCATTTGCGGCACCGCCTTCAGTGTCGGACTTCTCCGCGTGGGCCGGGAGCGCCAGGTTCGGCAGCTCGGTGGCGGAGAAGAGGATCGGAGCGTGGTCCCACTGCTCGTCGAGCGAGTAGCGCTGCGCCGGCTTGTACTTCGTCGACCCGTAGAAGGTCTGGTACGCCAGGGCGAGCACACACAGGATCACCGACGCACACACCAAGATCACCACCGGCAAACCGATGGGGACGATGAGGTCTTCAACCACGTCTGGTCCTCTCTAGATTCGATTAGGGCTGTACCGCTGAATTTATCAGTCGGCGGGCGCGATCCGTAGCGCGGGGAGAACATAGCGGCGGAAATGTCGCCGGAGCGCCCGCGGGTCGTCGGCGTCGATCGTGTTGCCGGGCACGCTGCCCAGGCTGATGAGCACGCGCGCCACCCATTCGGCGGCCTCGTCGACGTCGGTGTCGGGGTGGATCTCGCCGTCGGCGACGGCCGCGACGAGGTATCGGTGCCAGAAGGCGGCCAGGTCCGGGACCAGGCCCGCGACGCCGACGCCGATGGCCGCGGCGAACTCTTCGGGTTCACCGCTGCGCAGCCGCATCAGCGTCGCACCGGGGTCGTCGTAGGCGCGCCGGCCGATCTGGACGCCGGCGACCAGCCTGCTCTCGAAGCCCTCGATCTCTTCGAGCTCGGCGTGGTTGCGCTCCCAGGTCGTCTCGACGAGGCGGATCAGCGCGGCCCCGACCAGTGCGTTCTTGTCCGGGAACAGGCGGTAGAGCCAGGCGCGCGACACCCCGGCCCGCTCGGCGACGGCGCTCATGGTCGTGGCGCGGATCCCCTTCTCTGCCAGCATCTCGTCGGCGACGGTGAGCAGTCGCTCCCTCGTCGTCGTCACGTCGGTGCGGGTCATGTGGCGGAGTCTAGCCACCCGCCGGCGCAATTCGCGCAAAGTTGGTAGACACATTCAACAATCTGTGTACTCTCGCCGCATGAGCAAACCCACCGTGGCGGTGATCGGTGCCGGGATCAGCGGCCTGACCGCGTCGAAAATGCTGACCGACTACGACGTTGCGCACACCGTCTTCGAGGCGTCGGACCGGATCGGCGGCAACTGGGCCTTCGAGAATCCGAACGGCCACTCCAGCGCGTACCGGTCGCTGCACATCGACACCTCCAAGCACCAGCTGTCCTTCAAGGACTTCCCGATGCCCGAGGAGTACCCCGACTTCCCGCACCACACGCAGGTGAAGCAGTACCTCGAGGACTACTGCGACGCCTTCGACCTCAAGCACAACATCGAGTTTCAGAACCGTGTCCTGCACGCGCGGCGACTGCCCGGCGGCGGCTGGGAACTCGACACCGAGAAGACCGGCAAGCGGCGCTTCGACCTGCTCGTCGTCGCCAACGGCCACCACTGGGACCCCCGGTACCCGGACTTCCCCGGGTCGTTCAACGGCATCGAGATGCACGCGCACCACTACGTCGACATCAAGACACCGCACGACTTCACCGGCAAGCGGATCCTGGTCGTCGGGCTGGGCAACAGCGCGGCCGACATCGCCGTCGAACTGTCGTCGAAGTCGCTGCAGAACAAGCTGACGCTCTCGACGCGCTCGGGCGCCTGGATCGTGCCGAAGTACTACGGCTCGACGCCGGCCGACAAGTTCTACCGGACCTCGCCGCACATCCCGCTCAAGTGGCAGCGCAAGGCGATCCAGATGATGATCCCGATGGTCGGGCGGCCCGAGAGCTTCGGCCTGCCCACCCCGAACCACAAGTTCTTCGAGGCGCATCCCACCCAGTCGCTGGAGCTGCCACTGCGGCTGGGATCGGGCGACGTCATCCCCAAGCCCAACATCACCAGGCTCGACGGGGACACCGTCCACTTCGACGACGGAACCTCCGACGACTTCGACATCATCATCTACGCGACCGGGTACAACATCACCTTCCCGTTCTTCGACGAGGACTTCATCAGTGCGCCCGGCAACGTGATCGACCTGTACAAGCGGATGTTCTACCCCGGGATCGACGACCTGCTGTTCCACGGTTTCGCCCAGGCGACGCCGACGCTGTTCCCCTTCGTCGAGTCGCAGGCCCGCCTCGTGGGCGCGTACGCGGTCGGCAACTACCGGCCACCGTCGATCGAGGAGATGCACCGGGTCATCAAGGAGGACATGGAGCTGTACACCGGGCACATGCTCGACCGCCCGCGGCACACCCAGCAGCTCGACTACTTCCTCTACGAGCACAACATGCGCACCAAGGAGCTCCCCGCGGGCCTGCGGCGCGCCCGGCAGCAGGGACCGGTGAGGTGGGCCGGCGTCGGCGAATCCACCGCAACGAAAGCAGAGGCGACCGCATGAGCCCGACGAAGACCGCCGCCACCGACCGCGTCGACGTCGAGTTCGTCAGCGGCGGTGTGCGCTGCGCGGCGTGGTTCTACCCCGCCCCCGGCACCGGACCCGCGCCCGTCGTCGTCATGGCGCACGGCCTGGGCGGCACCAAGGACACCGGCCTGGACCCGTATGCGCGGGCGCTGCGCGACGCCGGGTACGCGGTGTTCGCCTTCGACTACCGCGGCTTCGGCGAATCGGAGGGCCAGCCGCGCCAGCGCGTGTCGATGCGCAACCAGATCGCCGACTACCACGCGGCCTGTGACGCCGCGGCCCGCCAGCCCGGCGTCGACCCGTCACGGATCGTCCTCTGGGGCGTCTCGCAGTCGGGCGGCCACGTCTTCGAAGTCGGCGCCTCGCGCGACGACGTGGCCGCCATCATCGCCGTGGTCCCGATGGTCAGCGGACCGGCGGCGGCCAAGCACGCGCTGCCCCTGCACACCCCGAGCAGCCTGCTGCGATCGACCACCACGGGCTGGCGCAGCTCCGCGCGCCAACTCATGGGCAAGGAGCCGGCGACCATCCCCATCGTCGCCAAGCCCGGCGACTTCGGCGCGCTGACCGCGCCGGGCTACTACGAGGCGTACACCGAACTCGCCGGACCGTCCTGGCGCAACGAGGTCGACGCGACGATCGGCACCGAGATCGCCACGCACCGGCCGGGCAAGTTCGCCAAGCAGATCACCGTGCCGATCCTCGTGCAGATCGCCGACCTGGACCAGGGCGCTCCCCCGCAGGCCGCCGCCAAGGCCGCGTTCAACGCGCGCGCCGAGGTCCGCCACTATCCGTGCGACCACTTCGACGTGTTCGCCGGCGTGGCCGGCAACAACTGGTTCGACAGGTGCGTCGAGCACGAGGTCGCGTTCCTGGGGCACCACGTACAGGTGTGAGGCCTCAGGCGGCCAGGTACTGCTCCCACACCGGGTCGATGTCGGTGACGGTCGCCAGCAGCCGCCAGTGGCGCCCCTTGGGCGCGACCGGCTCGCGGTGCAGCGTCCAGCCGAGCTCGTGCAGCAACCGGTCGGCCTTCCGCCGGTTGCACGGCGCGCAGCAGGCGACACAGTTATCCCAGGTGTTCGCGCCGCCGCGGCTGCGCGGGATCACGTGGTCGATCGTCGTCGCCCGGGAGCCGCAGTACACGCACCGGTTCGCGTCGCGGCGCATCAGCGCGGCGCGGGTCATCGGGATCTGCGCCCGGTAGGGCACGCGCACGAAATGTCGCAGTCGGATCACCGACGGCACCGGTACCGCGAGCTGCTCGGAGTGCGCGATCGCGTGGGCCTCGTCCTCGTGGACGGTTTCGGCCCGGCCGGTGATCGTGAGCACGATGGCCCGCCGCGTCGACACGACGGTGAGCGGCTCATAGGTGGCGTTGAGCAGCAGGACGCGCTGCCGCTGCCATGAGATTCCGATCACGTTCTCCAGAAAACCACGGACCGGGCCGTCGCGCACTCCAATTGTGGCGTGTCGTCGCTGGTACGGCCGGTGAACAACGCCCGACCCCGACGTGGCGCGCCGCGATGTGGACAATGGAGGCGTGCCCAGTTTCTACGACGAGGTCGGTGGCCACGCCACCTTCGAGGCGATCACCAAACGGTTCTACGAGGAGGTCGCGCGCGACGAGGTCCTCCGCCCGATGTACCCCGAAGAGGACCTGGGCCCCGCCGAGCGGCGACTGCGCATGTTCCTCGAGCAGTACTGGGGCGGACCGCACACCTACTCCGACGAGCGCGGCCACCCGCGGCTGCGGATGCGTCACGTGCCGTACCACATCGGCCCCATCGAGCGGGACGCGTGGCTGCGCTGCATGCGGACGGCCATCGCGGAGATCCCCGTCGACGTGCTCGACGACGAGCACCGCTCGGCGATGCTCGACTACATGGACATGGCGGCCAACTCTCTCGTCAACGCGGCCTACTGAAGCGAAGGGATCCCTGCGTCGATGAGCCAGACCCCGAACATCGTGCGGTCCGCGAGGCCGAACGTCGTGCGCCGCGGCGCACCGGCCCCGCGGACCAACACCCAGCTCGACCCGGGTGACGACCGCTGGTGGCGCAACGCCGTCGTCTACCAGATCTATCCGCGCTCCTTCGCCGACTCCGACGGCGACGGCGTGGGCGACCTGGGCGGCATCATCGACAAGATCGGGCACCTGGAGCTGCTCGGCGTCGACGCCATCTGGCTCTCCCCCGTCATGCGCTCGCCGATGGCCGACCACGGCTACGACGTGTCCGACCCGCGCGACATCGACCCGCTGTTCGGCGACCTGGCCGCCCTCGACGAGCTGATCGGCCAGGCGCACGCCCGCGAGATTCGCGTGGCGATGGATCTGGTGCCCAACCACACCAGCGATCGGCACCCGTGGTTCGCCGACGCGCTGGCCGCCGCCCCGGGCGACCCGCAACGGTCGCGCTACTACTTCCGCGACGGTCGCGGACCCGACGGTTCACTGCCGCCCAACAACTGGGTCAGCGTCTTCGGCGGCCCCGCATGGACGCGGGTGACCGAGGCCGACGGGCGCCCCGGTCAGTGGTATCTGCACCTGTTCGCGCCGGAGCAGCCCGATCTGAACTTCGAGAACCCGGAGGTCGTCGCCGACCTCGAGCGGACGCTGCGGTTCTGGCTCGACCGCGGCATCGACGGCTTTCGGATCGACGTCGCGCACGGCCTGGCCAAGGCGCCGGGGCTGCCCGACATGGACCTCGCCTCAGCCCGGGTGCTGCGCCACACCGACTCCGATCCGCGGTTCAACAACCCCCAGGTCCACCCGATCCACCGTCGGATCCGAGCCGTCGTCGACGAGTACCCGGGCGCCTTCACCGTCGGCGAGATCTGGGTCGACGACAACAGCCAGTTCGCCGCCTACCTGCGCCCGGACGAGCTGCACCTCGGCTTCAACTTCCGGCTGGCCATGGCCGCCTTCACCGTCGAGGAGATCCGCGGCGCGATCGACAACTCGCTGGCCGCCGTCGCGGCCGTCGGGGCACCGCCGACGTGGGCACTGTCGAACCACGACGTCTACCGGGAGGCGACGCGGTATGCCCCTGACGACTCGGCGGCCGGCCGCGCGATCGGTGTCGACCGGGCGCGCGCCATGCTGCTCGTCGAGCTGGCCCTGCCCGGCACCGCCTTCATCTACAACGGCGCCGAGCTCGGACTGCCGAACGTCGAGCTGCCCGACGAGGCACTGCAGGACCCGGTGTGGGAGCGCTCGGGCCGTACCGCGCGCGGCCGCGACGGCTGTCGGATCCCGATTCCCTGGGAGGGCGTCGCTCCCCCATTCGGATTCAGCACCAACCCGCACACATGGCTGCCCATGCCGGCCGACTGGTCGGCGCTGACCGTCGAGAAGCAGATGGAGGACGTGTACTCGACGCTGGCGCTCTACCGCGCCGCGATCGACCTGCGCTTTCGCCGCGACGAGTTCTCCGGCGAGACGATCGAGTGGTACGGCGCCCCCGCCGGCTGCCTGGCCTTCCGCCGCTCGCCGGGCCATCTGGTGTGCGTGCTCAACACCGCCGAGGACGCGATCACCCTGCCGCCGGGCGAGGTCCTGCTGGTCAGCCAACCCCTCGTCGACGGCCGGCTGGCGGCGAATGCCGCGGCCTGGCTGGTCCCGCACCGGTAGGGATCATTGCCATTTCCACTTTATTGCTATAAAGTGGAAATAGGAGGTGGATCGTGCCAACGTATGTCGAACGCTTCTGGCACGCCGACGATGCCGGCGGCCTGGCCCGAGCCGACCGCAAGCCGGGCTCCTACCGCGCGTACATCCCCGACGAGCTCGGTGACGCCCTGCCGGGTCTGTCTGCCGAGGCCACCGATGCCGCAGCCGACGCCCTCGCCGTCCTCGCCCGGGCCGACGAGCGGATCGGAGCCGGCGCCGACTATCTCAACTACCTGCTCCTGCACTCGGAGAGCATCTCGTCGTCGTGGATCGAGGGTAAACAGATCAGCCCCAAGCGGCTTGCGGTCGCCGAGGTGCTCAACCACGGAAGCCGGGCCGCCCTCGAGGTCGTCGCAAATGTGCGCGCGACCACCGAGGCGCTCGGCTCGCTCTCGGACCGGTCGCTCCCCATCACCGTCGACGCGATCGTCCGGCTCCAACACCTGATCGAACCGCGCCTGACCGCAGGCGTCCGCACGACCCAGAACTGGGTCGGCGGCCCCGGATGGAGCCCGCTGCGGGCCGACTTCGTCCCGCCTCCGGAATCGGAACTGCCGCGCCTGCTGGCCGACCTCGCCGCCTTCGCGAGCGCGACCGCCGGCAACCCGGTGGTCCGCGCCGCCATCGCGCACGCCCAGTTCGAGACGATCCACCCGTTCATCGACGGCAACGGCCGCACCGGCCGCGCGCTCATCCACCCGATTCTGCGCCGCGCCGACGCCGTCCGCGGCACCCTCATCCCGATCAGCACCGTGTTCGCGGCCGATCCGGACACCTATATCGCCGGACTCACCGCCTTTCGCCGGGGCGACCTCGACTCGTGGGTCCTCGGCTTCTCCCGTGCCGTGGAAACAGCGGCCGGCTACGCCGTTCGCCTCGCCGCCGAGGCCGGCCGCGTCGACGAGCAATGCCTCGAAGACCTCCTCACCCATCGTCGTCGACGCGGCGTGTCCCCCGTGGTGCCCCGATCCGATTCCGTCGTCCTGCGCATTCTGGACGGGCTGGCGGCCAACCCGGTGCTGACCGCCGAACTGGTGGCGCAGCGATTCGGATGCGGATCCACCGCCGCGCACCGCGCGCTCACCGACCTGGCCGACGCGGGGGTACTCGGCCGGTCGAAAGACCCGAAGGGCCGACTGGTCTGCTGGACCGCCGACCGGCACCTCGCCCTGGCCCGACTTACAGAACGGTGACCGAGAACTGATCGCCCCGCCGCTGGTAGACGGCACCGAATCGGGCGTCGAGGCGGATCCAGGTGCCGCCGGCGCGCACGCGCACCGGTTCGTCGTCGGCGATATCGGCCAGGGTCGACGACTCACTGATCGCCTTGCCGTGACGATCCCGGGCGAACCCCATACCGGTGAGCGCGAACAGCGACCGCAGCGCGATACCGACCGAGCCGTCGCCGTCGGACACCTCGAGGACCACCTGGTCGAGCAGCGAGGTAACCGGTCCGTGCCCGCCGCCGACGGGGTCCTTGGCCAGCGCCGCGCCGCGCTGGGCGAGGTCGACGACGGTGCGCAGCGGCACGTCGTCGATCTGCCGGTAGCCGGTCTGCGGCGGCAGCGCCCCGCGCCACGCGCTCTCCAGGCCGAAGCCCGGGTCGATGCTCAGCGTCCCGGTCCCGGCCGCGTCGCCGAGCACGTGGGCGTCGCAGACGACGTCGGCCGGGGTGAGGGTGCCGAACACCGCACGTGTGGCCAACACGTCGAACCCCGTGGTGCCCCACAGCCCGACGAGGCCGTCGGCACGCTGGCGCAACCGGACGACCGCCGCCTCGTCGAGACGGAGCAGTCGACGGCTGAAGGCGGCGACATCACCGGCATCGGCGGCCGAGGCGAGGGTCAGGCGTCGATCGCCCATCTCAGGCCTCGCGGAGGAACTCGCGCAGGTAATCCTTTTCCGCGTCGGTCATGCGCCGCGGCCGTTGGGTCTCGATGTCGAAGGAGGCCAGGTGCGTCGACGCGACGACGGCGGGCTTGGAATCCGGGTCGGCACCGGCCGGGCGCACCTCGTAGCCGACGAAGAAGTCGACCGAGCGCAGCTTCTCGATGAACATGGTGACCTCGATCGGCGACTGGTCGTGGCGCAGCTGCTGCTGGTACTTCACGTTCATCTCGACCACGACGCAGCCCTCGCGCAGCGGGGCCGTGGGACGCTCGTCGTAGAACAGCCACGGGATGCGCGCCTCCTCGAGCAAGGTCACCATCCGTGCGTGGTTGATGTGCTGGAAGACGTCCATGTCCGACCAGCGCACCGGCACCTTGACCACATAGCCGTCCCCGGTCCGCAATCCCTCGTCGGGAATGTCCATCTGTCCGCACCTCTCGTCTCGACTCATCGGTTCCGCCGCCCATTGTCCACGGGCTCAGAACGCGATGCTCCGCAGGGCGCGGGCCGCGACCGACAGCGAGGCGAATCCGACGTCGTCCGATTCGCGGACCTGGGCGATCGTCGTGCGGATGCGCGCGAGCCGCGGGGCGTTGCGCAGCTCCCACTCCGAGAGCTGCGCCTCGGCGTCCTCACCCGGCTCGGCCTGGGCCAGGACGGTCTGCGTCAACGTCCGCAGCACGCCGTGCAGGTCGTCACGGATCGCCAACCGGGCCTGCACCTGCCAGCGGTCGTGTGCCTGAAGGGCCGTGACCGCGGTGAGCAGCTGCTCGACCGTCAGCCGCTCGCACAGCGCCCAGTACATGGCGCCGACCTCGTCGACGTCGCGGTCCGTGATCTCGGCGACGTCGACGATGTCGAGCAGCGCATAGCTGTGCAGGCTGAGCGCGACCCGCGCCGCCAGATCATCCTCGACGCCCTCGTCCGTCAGCCGTCGGGTCCGCTCGTCGACGTCCAGGCGCGAGGCCCGGCCCAACCAGCCGTACAGGCGCGGCTGGAGTTCGGCGACGCGGTCGCGATACCGCGCCACCTCGGCGCCCAGCGCCAACGGCTGCGGACGCACGGCGAGGAACCACCGCGAGGCGCGGAACAGCAGTCGGCGCGAGTAATAACTCATCTCGTCGATGACCGCGGTCGAGGCGCCGGAGCCGACGACCCGCTCCCACAGCGGCAGCAGGTCGTAGACCTCGGTGACCACCGCGAACGCGCGCACCGCGTCGACCGGGCCGATGCCGCTGCCCTCGCCCAACCGGAACACGTGGGAGAGGCCACCGAGGTCGACGACGTCGTTGACGACGCTGGTGACGACGATCTCGCGCCGCAGCCGGTGCCCGTCCAATTCGTCGGGGAACCGCGTCACGACCGTCGACGGGAAGTAGTCGCGCAGCCGGCGGCGGAACACGTCGCTGTCGGGGAGGTCGGAGTCGAGGAGGTCGGACTTGAGGCCGAGTTTCACCAGCGCCATCAGGGTCGCCAACTCCGGTGAGGTGAGCGCCCGCGCCCGGCCCGAGGCCCCCGTCGAGGTGAAGCGCTCGTGCAGCCGGTCGGGGGTCGGCAGGCCCTCGAGCGCGAGGTCGATCCTCCGGCGGTCGGCGAGATCGGCCAGCATCCGCATGTGCGTGTCGACATAGCGTGTCGCCTGGCTGCGCTCGAAGCCCAGTTCGTTGTTCTGCGCGGTGTTGTCGGCCAGCACGGCGGCGGCGATGTCGTCGGTCAGGGAGGCCAGCAGCGCCGCCCGGTCCGACGCGGCCAACGCGCCGGAGGCAAGGGCGTGCTGGAGCAGGATCTTGAGGTTGACCTCGTGATCGGAGCAATCGACGCCGGCCGAGTTGTCCATCGCATCGGTGTTGATCGCAACCTCGTGCAGGTCGGCCTCGATGCGGCCCAGTTCGGTGACACCGAGGTTGCCGCCCTCGCCGACGACCGTCGCGCGCAGTTGATCGGCGTCGACGCGGACGCCGTCGTTCGCCTTGTCGCCCACCTCGGCGTTGCTCTGCGTCGACGCCTTGACGTACGTGCCGATCCCGCCGTTCCACAACAGGTCGACCGGGGCCCGCAACATCGCGCGGATGAGGTCGGGCGGCGCGAGTTCCTCGACGTCCCCGTCGATGCCGAGGGCGGCTCGGACCTGTGGCGTGAGGGGGATCGACTTGCGCTCCCGGCTGTACACGCCGCCACCCGCGCTGATCAGCGAGGCGTCGTAGTCCTCCCACGACGAGTGCGGCAGGGCGAACATCCGCTTGCGCTCCCGGAAGGAGGCCGCCGCGTCGGGGTCGGGGTCGAGGAAGACGTGTCGGTGGTCGAAGGCGCCGATCAGCCGGATGTGCTCGCTGCACAGCATGCCGTTGCCGAACACGTCGCCGCTCATGTCGCCGATGCCGACGACGGTGATGTCCTGGGTCTGCGGATTGATGCCGAGCTCGGCGAAGTGTCGTTGTACGGCGATCCACGCGCCGCGGGCGGTGATGCCCATCTCCTTGTGGTCGTAGCCGACCGAACCACCGGAGGCGAAGGCGTCGCCGAGCCAAAAGCCGTAGTCGGCCGCGACGGCGTTCGCGTCGTCGGACAGCGACGCGGTGCCCTTGTCCGCGGCGACGACCAGGTAGGGGTCGTCGCCGTCGCGCCGGACCACCCCCTCCGGCGTGACGATCTCGCCGGTGGCCGCGTCGAGGTTGTCGGTGACGTCGAGCAGCGCGGCGATGAATTCCCGATAGCGCCCGACGACGGCCTCGCGCGTCGGTTCCCGCCCGTTCTTGACCACGAAGCCGCCCTTGGCGCCGAGCGGGACGATCACGGCGTTCTTGACCGACTGAGCCTTGGCGAGCCCGAGGATCTCGGTGCGGTAGTCCTCGCGCCGGTCTGACCAGCGCAGGCCGCCGCGCGCGACGGTGCCGAAGCGCAGGTGCACCCCCTCCACGCGCGGCGAGTGCACGTAGAGCTCGAAACGCGGCCGCGGGGCCGGGGCCAGGGGAATCTGCTGCGGGGCGAGCTTGAAGACCAACGCGCGGCGGACCCCCGGCGAATAGTCCCGGGTGACGTAGGCGTTGGTCCGCAGCGTGGCGCGCACGGCGGACTGCAGCGCCGAGAGCACCCGATCGGCGTCCAGCCCCAGGACCTTCGCCGCTGCGGCGTCGAGCCGTGCGGACGCGGCCACCCGATGGTCGTCGGCCGCCAGTTCCGGGTCGAAGGTCGCCTCGAACAGTCCGAGGAGGGCGGCGGTGACGTCGCGGTACTGGGCGAGGACGTCGGCGACGTAGGCGGCACGGTAGGCGAAGCCGCATTGGCGCAGATAGCGGTGATAGGCCCGAAGGATCGCGGCCTCGCGCCAGGTGAGACCGGCGCCGAGGACCAGCGCGTTGAACGGGTCGAGTTCGGCGTCGCCGCGCCAGATGGCCTCGAAGGCGTCGATCAGGCGCTCGGTGCGGTGATCGTCCGGGCGATCGGGGTCGGGCTCGTCGGGCAGCGACACGGCGAAGTCGTAAGCCCAGCAGGCCACCCCGTCGGGGCGGTCGATCTGCAGTGCCTGCTCCTCGGACACCCGCACGCCGAGACTGTCGAAGACGGGTAGCAGGTCGGTCAGGTCCGCCGAGTCGCCACACAGGTAGAGCACGACGGTGTCCTCGTCGGGGGCGGTGACCGCGACGTCGCCGGGCGCCATGGACTGCAGCCGCACCAGGTCGTCGTAGGCCCGCGCCGGGTCGCGCAGCTCCTGGTAGGTCGGCGACACCGACGACGCGAAGGCGAGCAGTCCCGCAGTGTGCTCGTCGTCGGCGTCGGCAGGGATGCGGGCGGCGAGACGCTCGTCCCACGTGGCGATCACCTCCGCCAGACGCGCGCGCAACTCCTCCTGGGCGGGCCGACCGGTCGCGTAGGCGGCACCGTCGACGTCGGTGTCGATGTGCATCAGCACGTGCAACAGGGCGCGCGGACCGTCACCGACGTGACCCGCGTATTCGACGTCGGATCCGCCGAGCTCCTCGGTGATCAGTTCCTGCAGTCGTAGACGGGTCGTGGTGCTGTAGCGCTCGCGCGGCAGATAGACCAGCGCCGCGGCGGTCCGGGCCGGTCCGTCGACTCGGATGAAAACGTCCAGCGCGGCGGCCGCCGACGAGTGCAGTAGCGCGCGCAGCCGTCGCGCGAGCTCGTCGGGCGGCGTGGCGAACAGCTCGGCCAGCGGATAGGCCTGCAGGTAGGCGACCATCTCCTCCCCGACGAACGAATCGAGATCGATCTCGGCGCCGTCGAAGACCTCGGCCGCGAGGCGGCGGACGACGGGGACGTCGAAGGCCGACTGGCTCAGTCCGGCCGTGCTGAGCAGCCCGACGAAACGATGGTCCTCGCCGGGCAGGTCGAGGACGATGGGATAGTCGGTCCGCACGACGCCCGTCGGGAGGTAGGTGCGCGCAAGCCGGGCACGCTCGGCGAGATTCTGGGCACGCTCGGCGAGATTCTGGGCACGCTCGGCGGTTCGGTAGATACCCCGCCGGGCGTCGGCACTCGACTCGCCCAGCGGTGTGAAGTTGCCGTCGGCGAGCCAACGCAGAAGCGTCGCGGTCTCGGCATCGTCGACGTCATCGGCCGACGATGCCAACGCGTCCAGCATCGCCGGGTGGTCGGCGTGGATGGCGGTCACCGCGGCCAGCGAGCGCGCGATCCGCCGCTCCAGCCCGTCGCCGGATTCGCCGCCGCCGCGGGCGCGCACGCAGATCCACGACTCGTCGGCGCCGCCGTCGCGTGCCGCCAGGGCGAGCAGTTCACCGTCGGGGCTGCGACGGGCCGACACGATGGGATGGTCGACCGATTCGACGCGCAGGCCGGCGTCGCCGACGGTGGCGAGAACGGCCTCGACGAGCATCGGCATGTCGTCGGTGACGACGTAGACCCGGGTGCGCCCGGCGGCGTGGGAGACGTGGACGACGGGGTCGCCGTCGGTGCGCACCCGGCCCGCCTCGGCGAACTCCCGCAGCTCCGGGACGTCGGGCATCGCGCCGGCGGCACGCAATTGCGCTGCGGCCTCCGAGGAATGCGCCCTCGACGTGGTCACACTGCCGATGCTAGAGCAGATCGCGGACCCGGATCCGCGTCGACACGGTCAGTCGCGGGTGAGCTTGCGGTGCGTGACCCGGTGCGGTCGCGCGGCGTCGGCACCGAGCCGCTCGACCTTGTTGGCCTCGTAGGCCTCGAAGTTCCCCTCGAACCAGAACCACTGGCCCTCGTCGACATTGCCCTCCCACGCCAGGATGTGGGTACAGGTCCGGTCGAGGAACCAACGGTCGTGCGAGATGACGACCGCGCAACCGGGGAACTGCTCGAGTGCGTTCTCCAGCGAGGACAGGGTCTCCACGTCGAGGTCGTTGGTCGGCTCGTCGAGCAGGATCAGGTTGCCGCCCTCTTTCAGGGTCAGCGCGAGGTTCAGTCGGTTGCGTTCACCGCCGGAGAGGACCTCGGCCGGCTTCTGCTGATCGGCACCCTTGAACCCGAAGGCGCTCACGTAGGCGCGCGAGGGCATTTCGTTCTGGCCGACCTCGATGTAGTCCAGGCCGTCGGAGACGACCTCCCACACGGTCTTCTTCGGGTCGATGTTGGCGCGGCCCTGGTCGACGTAGGACAGCTTGACGGTCTCGCCGACCTTCACCGTTCCCGAGTCGGGCTCTTCCAGGCCGACGATCGTCTTGAACAGCGTCGTCTTGCCGACGCCGTTGGGGCCGATGACGCCGACGATGCCGTTGCGCGGCAGGCTGAAGCTCAGATCCTTGATCAGCACGCGGCCGTCGAAACCCTTGTCGAGGTGGTCGACCTCGACGACGATGTCGCCCAGACGCGGCGGCGTCGGGATCTGGATCTCTTCGAAGTCGAGCTTGCGCTGCTTCTCGGCCTCGGCCGCCATCTCCTCGTAGCGGGCCAGGCGCGCCTTGTTCTTGGTCTGGCGGGCCTTGGCACCCGAGCGCACCCAGGCGAGCTCTTCCTTCAGCCGCTTCTGCAGCTTCTGGTCCTTCTTGCCCTGGACCTCCAGGCGCTCGGCCTTCTTCTCCAGATAGGTCGAGTAGTTGCCCTCGTACGGGTGCAGCTTGCCGCGGTCGACCTCACAGATCCACTGCGCGACGTGGTCGAGGAAGTAGCGGTCGTGGGTCACGGCCAGCACGGCGCCCGGGTAGTTCGCCAGGTACTGCTCGAGCCACAGCACCGACTCGGCGTCGAGGTGGTTGGTCGGCTCGTCGAGCAGCAGGAGGTCGGGCTTGCTCAACAGCAGCTTGCACAATGCGACCCGGCGACGCTCACCGCCGGACAGGTGGGTGACGGGCGAGTCGCCGGGCGGGCAGCGCAGCGCGTCCATCGCCTGCTCGAGCTGGCTGTCGAGGTCCCACGCGTCGGCCGCGTCGAGGTCCTCCTGCAGCTTGCCCATCTCCTCCATCAGCTCGTCGGAGTAGTCGGTGGCCATGAGCTCGGCGACCTCGTTGTAGCGCTTGAGCTTGGTCATGACATCGCCCATGCCCTCTTCGACGTTCTCCTTGACCGTCTTCTCCTCGTTGAGCGGCGGCTCCTGCAGCAGGATGCCGACGGTCGCGCCCGGGTCGAGGAAGGCCTCGCCGTTCGACGGCTGGTCGAGCCCGGCCATGATCTTGAGGATCGACGACTTGCCGGCGCCGTTCGGGCCGACGACGCCGATCTTGGCGCCCGGGTAGAACGACATCGTGACGTTGTCGAGGATCACCTTGTCGCCGTGCGCCTTGCGCACGTTCTTCATGGTGTAAATGAATTCGGCCACGGCTTGATCGCCTTTCACCTGCGGTTACGGGGGTCTACGACCGGGTTCGCGCGAAAGGGAACCCGCATTGCCGTCAATCGTATCGGCCGAGTCGCCGACTGCCACATCTGCCCGGTTCCTTCCAGCCGGGGGACGTATGTCCCCACCTGGTCACACGCGCCCCACCGTGACTGACAACGACTGTTTCCCGAATTATTCTCGACGGCATGGCCGCGACGACGATCCCCGCATCCGACCGGCGCCGCCGCCTGCCGATGCCGCTGGTCTACCGCCACCTCGGCGACCGTCGATTCGCCTACACGCTCCCGCGCGCCATCGCGCTACAGATTCTGCAGCCGGCGAACGCCGCGAGCCTGGTCCAGCACGTGCACGGCGGGCTGTGGGCGCACAAGAGCCGCGCGGTCGGCCAGATGGTCTACATGGCCTACAGCAACCGCGACCTGACCGCGGTCATCCGCAACGCCCACGCACACGTGAAGGGCATCGACTCACGCGGCGAGCGCTACCACTCCCTCAACCCGGAGCTGTTCTTCTTCCAGCACGCGACCTACGTCGACACCCTATTCACGTCCATCGACGTCTTCCACGGCGGCCTGTCCCGGGACGAGAAGGAGCAGCTCTACGCGCAATGCCGCCTCTGGTACGGCAAGTACGACATCTCCGACCGGGACCAGCCGACGACCTACGACGGGTTCGTCGAGTACTTCGACGACTACCTCGCGACCCACCTCTCGATGACCCCCGACGCCGCCGCGCTGCGCCAAG
This sequence comes from Gordonia sp. (in: high G+C Gram-positive bacteria), assembly GCF_047606305.1. Classification (GTDB taxonomy): domain Bacteria; phylum Actinomycetota; class Actinomycetes; order Mycobacteriales; family Mycobacteriaceae; genus Gordonia. The sequence continues at coordinate 34,690 of NZ_JASGER010000007.1, forward strand.
AGGTGTTGCACCCGCCGACCTGGTATCCGCGGAAGGTGCCGTCGCCGGCCATCCGCGCGCTGTTGCACCCGCGTGCGGCCGAGTTGCTCGACGTTGAGGTCACCGGCGCCGACCGGGCCGCCCTGCGCGCCTTCGCCGCCGCCGCAAATGCGCGAGCGGGACTGCGGCCACACAGGTACCAACTGATCCCGCCGGCCCGACACGATCCCGACGAGTAGTCGCACGAATCCGGTGGGCGGCGCCCTGTTCGTGGCATGCTCTCGAACATGCTCAGCGCCATCGGGACCACGATTCCCCTCGCCATCGCGATCACGTTCAGCCCGTTTCCGATCGTGGCGGTGATTCTGACGCTCCTCTCGCCGCACCCGGAGCGCTCCGGCAGCGCCTTCGCCGTCGGGTGGCTCGTGGGCTTGACCGCGGTGATGACGATCGTGCTCGTCGCCGCGCGGGTCTTCGGCGCCAGCCAGTCCGGCTCTGACGGAGGCACCGACGCCCATCCGCACCACCTGGCCAACGGCATCGTCCACCTGGTGATCGGCGCGGCCCTGCTCGTGTGGGCCTACCTGCAGTGGCGCCAGCGACCGAAGCCCGGCGAGACGCCCGAGGAACCGCGCTGGCTGACCCTGGTGAACGGGATGGGCCCGGCCAAGTGTGCCGGATTGGGCCTGGTGCTGTCGGCGTTGAACCCCAAAGAGGTGGTAGTCACGATCGCGGCGGCTTACACCCTCGCCCGCACCTCACTGAGCAGCGCGGAACTCGTCGTCCCCGCCGCCGTCTTCGTCCTACTCGCGAGTGCCCTGGTCATCGCCCCGCTGGTCGCGTTCAGCCTGCACCCCGATCGCAGCACCAAAGCGCTGGAGTCGGCCAAGCAGCGCCTGATCGCCAACAACGCACTCATCATGACGATCGTGCTCGCGATCTCCGGCGCGATCATCCTCGGCCGCGGGCTCGAACTCGTCTGACCGCTACGGCGAGAACACCACGAAGGCCAACGCCACCGCGACGATCACGAGGGTGATGATCACCGCCTCCCAGGGCCCGGGCATCTCACCACCGTCGGCGAGCACCTTCTGCACCCGGCGCCAGCGCCAGATCCCGGTGAGCGCGGCGAACCCGCCCACCAACACCAGCGCGGCCCCGATGACCAGTCGCGTGTGCGGGTTGCCGAACGGGTCGATGACGTGAAGCACGGCCACCCCGCCGCCGATCAGTCCGAGGGACGTGCGCAGCCACGCCAACATGGTCCGTTCGGCGGCGAGGGTGAAGCGCGCGTCGACCGTTTCTCGCCGACTCTGCAGATCCGAATCGTTCATACGAGAAGTGTGCAACCAAATCCGCGCGGTGTCAGAACACCGGCGCCTCTTCCCGGTCCGCGGTGCCGGCGATCTCGTCGTCGACGTCGGTGACCTCGGCCGCCGGCCGCTCAGCACTGTCCGTCGAGGCCTGGTCCTGCCCCTCCGATTCCGTGTCGGCCGCGGGCACCGGATCGTTCGGGAAGCCGCAGAACTTCACGATGCAGCGGCTCAAATCCAGTCCCACGGCCTTGGCCGTCATCTCCAGCGACGACCGCCGCTCGTCGCCGACCGTGTACTCCGACGTCCGGACGTTGCCGTGCACGATGATCGGGCGTCCCTTCGCCACCGACGCCGCCACCCCGAGGGCGAGCTTGCGCCAGCAGGACACCGAGAGATACAGCGTCTTGTCGTCCTCCCACTCGCCCGTCTCGGAGTTGAGGCGGCGCGAGTTGCTGGCGACGCGGAAGGAGACGACGTCTCCACCCGCGGTCTTGCGGACGATCGGGTCGGTGATGACCTGGCCGACGACGGTCATGGGTGTTTCGAACATGGTTGGCCTCCCCAGCCGAATTGAGTGGTGTCCTCACTCTCGCTCGACGGGCCGATACCGCCGGGCTCGCAGCGACTCCGGCGACGTCGATCTGGGGATGGCGACCGTCTGTGGACTAGTGGCGGCCGCGGTTGATCTCGGCGAGCATCTCGTTGTACTCGCGCAGCTCCGAGTCGTCGTCGCGCTCGGCGTTGCGGTCGTACCGCCGCGCCTCCTTGTCGTCCTCGCGGTTCCACTGGATGACGAGGGCGACCATCACCAGCACCAGGGGGATCTCTCCCGCGGCCCACGCGATTCCACCGCCGACGCGCTGGTCGGCCGCGAGGTCGATGTGCCACGGCAGCATCAGGCTGCGGTAGTAGGACTCGGCGATGATCCCCGAGGTCATCATCAGCGCGACGCCGAAGAAGGCGTGCAGGGGCAACGCGCCCCACACGACGCCGAGTTTGCCCAGCGGTTTGAGCCGGTACGGGGCGTGGTCGATGCCGATGACGGTCCAGTAGAAGAGGAATCCGGACAGCAGGAAGTGGAAGTTCATCAGCAGGTGGGCGCCGTGGTACTTGACGACCGCGTCGAACAGCCCGCCCAGGTACAGCACGTAGAAGCTGCCGACGAACATGACGACGGCCACCGCCGGATGCCCGAGGACGCGGGCGACCGGACTGCTGACCCCGTATTGGACCCACTCGCGCGGTCCCGGCGGATTGTCGCGGCCGGCGACCGGCAGCGCGCGCAGCGCCAGCGTGATCGGCCCGCCGAGGACCAACAGCACCGGGACCAGCATCGACAGGACCATGTGATTGATCATGTGGAGCGAGAACATCGCCGGCGCATAGCGGCCCAATCCGGACGACGTCGCGAACAGCAGCGCCGCGCACCCGAGCACCCAGGCCACCGTGCGGCCGACCGGCCACGAATCGCCGCGGCGGCGCAGACGCCACACCCCCCTCAGGTAGACGACGCACAGGAGGATCGCGGCGGTGCCGAAGATCAGGTCGAAGCGCCAGTCGACGAGGATCGGCGCAAGCGTCGGCGGCCCCTCGAGTCGGTAGCCGAGCGTCTCCTCCATCGGCGAGATGTTCGGCTTGACGACGCCGTCCGGCGGTGGCGTCTGGGCCAGTGCCACCGCGATGCCGTAGGTGATCGCGAAGACCAGGAGCTCGATGAGCCCGAAGCGCACGAACAGTGAGCGCGGCGCGTCGTCGGATCGGTCCGCCTCCGGACCGGTCCCCTCGAGCACGGCCATGGTGCGGCGCCGGTGCCAGGCCCCCAGCGCGCCGAGGACCAGCAGGGCCACGGCCTTGGCCACGATGATCCACCCGTAAGTGGTGGAGAACAGCTCGTCGAAGGAGCTGACCCGTACCGCGGCGTTGAGCACGCCCGACACCCCGACGACGAGGATCAGCCAGAAGGCGACGCGGGAGAACCGTCGCACGGCCAGCACCCGCCACCGTCCGGCCGCGACCGCGTACGTCACGACCGCGAACAGTCCGCCCATCCACAGGACGGCCGCGACGATGTGCAGGATCAGGGCGTTGGCGGCGATGTCGTGGCTGCCGCCGGCGGCCGAGTGCCCGGCCAGTGCCAGGGGCATGAGTGACAGGAGCCCGAAGGCGAGCGCGCCGAAGGTGTATCCCCAGTGCATCCCGAACCGCGCGAGGACCATCGCGACCAGGGCGAACACGGCGGTGACCGTCCAGGTCCGCGCGTCGGCGACCGTCGAGTAGGCGGTGAAGAAGTCCCCCGACGAGATCAGTTCGGCCACCGACTTGCCGACCAGGTTGGAGACCGACAGGGCGATCATCGCCACCGAGCAGACGATCCAGACGGCGTAGAACCGACCGGCCCAGCGCATCGCGCGGTACCCGCCGATGTCGAGGTGTCGGTCGGGCTGCGGCGGCACGAAGAACGCGGCGAACAGGGCCGATCCGATGGCCAGGGCCGCGACGACATAGCCGACGGCGGTGACGAGCGGGACGCCAAAGGTCGTGAGGGCACCCGGGTCGCGCAGCCCGAGCAGGGCGCGCGCGTTGGGCGCCGACGGGGCGAAGACCGCGACCGCCACTCCCCCGGCCACGGCGGCGAGCACGGCGCCCAGCACGCGGACGACCGACGAGCGGTCGTCCATCTCGTCGCGGGCTGTCATGACCCCAGCCTAGTGAGCGGCGAGAACGGTCCCCGCGCTGGATATACTCACACCGGCCCCCGGGCCGCCAGCCTCCGTAGCTCAGTTGGATAGAGCAAGGGCCTTCTAATCCCTAGGTCGCAGGTTCGATTCCTGCCGGGGGCACCGCACGACCCCTCCCGAGGGGGAACGATCCCTCCCCCGCACGAATGCTCACTGGCTGCCCCGCGCGCGGTGCCACAGAGTGGATGTCGAGCCCGAGAACGGGCCCCACCGAGGACATCCACTCGACCGTCTGGAGCAAACACCGTGAGCACCACCATCACCCCCGTCTCGATCCCCGCCGTCGCGTGGGACATCGCCGCGAACGTCTACTTCCCCGCGAACTTCGACGAGCAGCTGCAGTACCCCGTGATCATCACCGCGCACCCCACCGGCAGCGTCAAGGAGCAGACCGCCGGCAACGTGTACGCCACCGCCCTGGCCGACGAGGGCTTCGTCGCGATCGCCTTCGACGCCAGCTTCCAGGGCGAGTCCGGCGGCGAGCCGCGGTTCACCGAGGACCCCGGCTTCCGTGTCGGCGACTTCAGCTTCGTGGTCGACTACCTGGTCGCCCAGCCGTGGGTCGACGAGAACAAGATCGGCGTCCTGGCCGTCTGCGGCGGCGCGGGCTACGCCGTCGCGGCGACGATGATCGATCGTCGGATCAAGGCGGTGACCACCGTTGCCGGTTCCAACGTTGGCCGCCTGATGCGCGAGGGATTCTCGAACTACGACCCGATCGCCATGCTCGAGGCGGTCGCCGCGCAGCGCACCGCGCAGGCGCGCGGCAAGGCCGAGCAGATCAACGACCTGCTCCCGCCGTCGGTGGACTACGCCACCGAGAACGGCCTGACCGACATCGACGTTCTGGAGGCCACCGAGTACTACAAGACCGACCGCGGTCAGCACGAGCGCGGCTGCACGAGCTTCAACTTCGCCCGTCAGGGTGCGCTCGCGACCTGGGACGCCTACGCCCACGCCGAGACGTTTCTGACGCAGCCGCTGCTCATCGTGATCGGCGACAAGCCGGGCGCCTTCGCCTCCTACCGCCTGGGCATGGAGCTGTACGGCCGCGCCGCGTCCAAGGAGAAGGAATTGCTGGTGCTCGAGGGAGTCTCCCACTATGACCTCTACGACCAGCCCGAGGCGACCGGCCAGGCACTCAAGGCCGCCGTGCCCTTCTTCCGCAAGCACCTCTGACCGCGAGCCGGTAGACGCCCGACGACGGAACCCCGTCGTCGGGCGCTCGGCTGTCCGGGCGTCGCGGAGCTAGTCGACCGCCAGGCGGTAGCCCCGCTTCACGACCGTCGCGATGAGTTCGCGGTCACCCAGGGCCGAGCGCAGACGGCCGATGGCCACCTCGACGGCGTGGGCGTCGGCGTCGGCGACCGGCAGTACGTCGAGGAGTTCGGTGCGTGAGACGACCTCCCCCGGGTTCGCCGCCAGCGCACGCATGAGCGCCAATCCCGACGGTGACACATCGCGTAGCCGCCCGTCGACGACGACGGCGGCGGCGCGAACGCCGACGCGGTGGCCGGCCACGGACAGCTCCGGGCGACGCGCGGGCAGATCGTCGCCGATCAGACGCGCGAGCGCCCCCAGCCGCATGCGTTCGGGGGCGATTGACGGAACACCGGCGACGTCGAGCGGTCCCGCGGTGACGGGGCCTACACAGTACGGCAGGACCGGCCCGCGCAGCGCGGCGATCAACCGGTCGTACCTGCCGATCTCCTTCGCCCGCTCGAACATCGCCGCCACCGCCGGTGCGGACGTCAGGGCGAGCGCGTCGACCCGCGCGGCCGCGACTTCGGCGAGCAGCGCGTCGAAGCGGGATTGGTCGACCGGCGATGTCCACCGATAGACCGGGACGCCGATGACCGTGGCGCCGCGTCGACGCAGATCGGCGAGAAAACCCGGGTTCGGGTCCCACGCCTCGGTGGCTCCGTGCAGTTGGACGGCAACGCGTTGGCCGGACAGATCGTCGGGCAGGTGGGCGAGGACCTCGACGGTGGACTCGGACTTGGGCGACCACTCCTCACGAAGTCCTGCCGCACGCAGCGCTCCGGTCGGCTTCGGGCCGCGGGAGATGATCCGGGTCTTGGCCAATTGGGCCATCAGCGCGGGCGCGAGCCCCCACTCGTCGGCCGCCTCGACCCAGCCGCGGAACCCGATCCCGGTGGTGGCGATCAGGATGTCGGGGGCGGTCTCGAGAATGTCGTCGGTGGCGGCGCGCAGGGCGACGTCGTCGGCGAGCGGGATGATCGACATCGCCGGCGCGCTGACCGTGTGCGCACCGCGACGCTGCAGGAGCATCGCGAACTCGTCGGCCCGTCGGGCCGCGGTGATGGCGATGGTGAACCCGACCAGACCGGCGGCAGTCGTCGTCGAGTCGGTCATGACCTCCACTTTCCCGAGCCGGTGTTGCGCCTTGCGACCCCTCTGGATGTCACCAAGGTAACCAAAACCTCACAGGTGCGAGTATCGCGGTGTGAGATCTTCTCGTCACGGCAGGGACTTTGGTCCACGCGATCGGGTCGGCCCTGCGGGCTAGGTTGGACCTACGACGAGACGTAGGAGGGCAAGGAACATGAGCACGTTCGGAGCAGGACAGGCCCTGGCAGCGGTCCTGGTGTGGTTGGGCATGGTGATCGCCATCTCGTTCATCGAGGCGCCGCTCAAGTTCACCGCCCCCGGAGTCACCCTTGCGATCGGCCTGGGCATCGGTCGGAAGGTGTTCCGCGCCCTCAACTCCGTCGAAGCGATCCTGGGCGTCGTCGCCGTCGTGGGCCTGGTGGAGATGGCCCGCTCAACCGTCGACTACCCCGTCGTCATCACCATTGCCGTCGCCGTCGCCATCGTGTGCCTGCTCGCGCAGGTGGTCGGCGTGCGGCCCGCCCTCACCCGACGCTCCAACGAGGTGCTCGCCGGGGACGGCACCACGGCGCAGGACCGGCGCAGCAACGCGCACCTCTTCTACGTCGGCTTCGAGATCGTGAAGGTCGTCGCGCTCATCATCGCCGGGGCCTGCCTACTCGCCCACGGCTGACCTCGCCCGCACGCGCGAGACGAGCCCGGCGATCGGCCCGGGAATCAGCAGGACCAGCAGCGGCAGGCTGCCCAACGACGGCCACAGGAGGGTCAGGACCAGCGCGACGCCGAGCGCGATGAGCGTGCCGAACCCCGCCCACCCGGCCAGGTTGTGCCGCACGACGTCGTCGTCGACGACGAGCTCGGGGTGGCGCAGCCCGGCACGCGCGATGGCGACGAGCGATCCGATCGCCAACGCGAGCACGAGGATGTAGGCCGTGTCGGCCCACTGCAACCGTTCGTTGGAGATCAGCGCGGTGGCCAGGGGCACCAGCACGATCGACAACAGCCACACGAAGTGCAGGTTGAACATCAGCGGGTTGTAGCTGCGGAAGTTCTCCATGATCGAGTGGTGGTTGCGCCACAGCAACCAGATCACCGCGAAGCTGATGATGAAGCCGAGGAGCTCGGCACTGTGGTCGTCCATCGTCTGCAGGAAGGTCTTGTCGGCCTTCAGGGTGCTGGCGGCGTCGGACAGCGGCAGGACCAGCAGCGTCATCGCGAAGGCCACCACCGCGTCGGAGAAGGCGACCAGTCGGCGCAGCCCGTCCTCGGTGCGCCGCGTGTCAGCGCGACGCTTGGCGGTGTTCGGCATGCGAGAAGCGTAGGGTCCCGCACGTCCTCCTGCTTGGTAGATTCGGCGATATGCCGTACATGGGCCTGTTCCTCCTGGCGATCATGGTGCTCACGTTGATCGACGTGATCCGCACCGACGACGCCCTGGTTCGCGGACTGCCGAAGGTCGCGTGGGTGTTTCTCGTCGTCCTCATCCCGTTGGTCGGGGCGATCGCGTGGGTCGCCGTCGGGCGTCCCGCCGTCGACGACGCGCCGCGCCCCGATCCGCAGGGCGGCGCGTTCCCCGAGTACGACCGCCCCGGTCGGCACGTGGCCGCCGACCCCGAGGCGGACCGCAAGTTCCTCGAGCAGGTGCGCGCCCGCGCCGAGGAGCAGCGCCGCAAGGGCCGCGAGCAGCGCGCCGCCCAGGAGCGGGCCGCCCGCGAACAGACCGAGCCCGAGTCGGAGTAGGGATCGTGCGGGCCGCGGCATGGGAACCGGCGGAGGCGACGACGCCCGACGCCGATCCGCAGCGCCGCGCCACCGACCTGGCACGGTTCCTGTCCGGGCGCCACACGCTCGTGCTGACCGGCGCAGGCCTGTCGACGCCGTCGGGCATCCCCGACTACCGCTCCCCCGGCTCGCCGCCGCGCACGCCGATGACCATCCAGATGTTCCTGTCGTCGCCGGAGTTCCGGCGGCACTACTGGGCGCGCAACCATCTGGGGTGGCGGTACATGGACGCGGCGCGGCCGAACCCCGCACATCGGACGATCGCCGAACTCGAGGCGGCCGGCGCCGTGACCGGGGTGATCACCCAGAACGTCGACATGCTGCACCTCAAGGCCGGTTCGAAGCGGGTGCTGGACCTGCACGGGTCCTACGGCCGGGTGATCTGCCTGGACTGCGGCCATCGGCTTTCCCGCTACGCCCTCGACGACGCGCTGGTGGCGGCCAATCCCGGGTTCCGGGATCGGGTGGCCGGCCGCGGTGCGATCGAGGTCGCGCCGGACGCCGACGTGGTCCTGGAGGACACCGCATCCTTCGTCACCGTCGCCTGCCCCGAGTGCGGCGGCATCCTCAAGCCCGACATCGTCTACTTCGGCGAGAGCGTCGCCCGCGACGTCGTCGACCGGGCCTACACGATGGTCGACGACGCCGATGCACTGCTCGTCGCGGGCAGTTCGTTGACGGTCATGTCGGGCCTGCGCTTCGTGCGGCACGCCGCGAAGACGGGCAAGCCGATCGCGATCCTGAACCGCGGCGCAACGCGCGGCGACGGGCTGGCCGAGCTCAAGATCGACCATCGCTGCGAGGAGATCCTGCCGGCCGCCACCACCTCTATGCACACTGTTGCATAGCAACTGAGTGCACTGCTACCGTGTGCGTATGGCGTTGGAGCACGCGATCATGGTTTCCCTGGCCGAGCGGCCGGGCACCGGCTATGAGATCGCGCAGCAGTTCGACCGGTCGATCGGTCACTTCTGGTCGGCGACGCACCAGCAGGTCTACCGCACGCTGAAGAAGCTCCACGTCGACGGACTCGTCGACTTCGAGCCGGTCGTCCAGGACGGCCGGCCGGACAAGAAGGTCTACCAGCTCTCCGACGCCGGACGGGAAGCCCTGGCCAAGTGGGTGTCGACGCCCACGGCCGTCACCCCTCTGCGCAACGAGCTGGGCGTCAAGATCCGCGGCGCCGAGCACGGCGACCTGGCGTCGATCATCCTGGAACTGGAGCAGTACCGCGACAGCAATCGGCAGCTGCTCGAGTTCTACCGCTCCTCGGCCGCCCAGGACTTCCCGAACCCGGACGCGCTCACCGGCCGCAAACTGCACCAATACCTGGTGCTGCGCGGCGGTATCCGCGCGGCCACCAGCGTCGTCGAATGGTGCGACGAGGTCATCGACGGCCTCGCCAACGAATTGTCAGCCCAGTAATCAGCCCCCCCCCCCCCACCCACCGATTAAGGACCCACAGTGACTTCTCCTACCGCTCCGGTCTCCCCCAACCCTCACTACCCGCGCCTGTTCGAGCCGCTGCAGATCAACGGCATGACGATGCCCAACCGCATCGTCATGGGATCCATGCACACCGGACTCGAGGACCGCGCCTGGGACACCGACAAGCTCGCCGCGTACTACGCCGAACGCGCCCGCGGCGGCGTCGGCCTCATCATCACCGGCGGCTTCGCCACCTCGCGCACCGGCCAGCTCGCGCCCTTCGCCGGCAAGCTCACCAACGGCTCCGACGTGCGCCGACACCGCAAGTTCACCGAGGCGGTCCACGACGAGGGCGGTCGGATCGCCATCCAGCTCATCCACGCGGGCCGCTACGGCTACACCCCGTTCAAGGTCGCGGCGGGCTCCGAGCCGTCGCCGATCCACCCGTTCAAGCATCTGAAGATGACCGAGCAGATCATCTGGCACGTCATCCGCTCCTTCGGCCAGTCGGCCAAGCTGGCCCACAAGGCGGGCTACGACGCCCTTGAGCTGATGGGCGGCGAGGGCTACCTGATCAACCAGTTCCTGTGCCCGCACACCAACGACCGCACCGACAAGTGGGGCGGCTCCACCGAGAACCGTCAGCGCTTCCTCGTCGAGATCATCAAGGAGGTTCGCAAGCAGGTCCCCGCCGACTTCCCGGTGATCCTGCGACAGTCGATCGCGGACTTCGTGAAGAACGGCCAGACCTGGGACGAGATCGCGCTGATGGCCCGCCGGGCGCAGGAACTCGGCGTCGACGCCATCAACACCGACATCGGCTGGCACGAGGCCGGCGTCCCGACGATCGTCACCTCAGTGCCCCGCGGGGCCTTCGTGAAGTTCACCGAGCGCCTGCGCGACGAGGTGTCGATCCCGCTGATCGCCTCCAACCGCATCAACACCCCCGAGTTCGCCGAGGAGGTCCTCGAGCGCGGTCGCGTCGACGCGGTGTCGATGGCCCGTCCGATGCTCGCCGACCCCGACCTGCCGAACAAGGCGAAGGACGGTCGCGCCGACGAGATCAACACCTGCATCGGCTGCAACCAGGCCTGCCTGGACCACGCCTTCGTCGGCAAGAAGGTCTCCTGCCTGCTCAACCCGCGCGCCGGACGCGAGACGACGCTGACGCTCGGACAGACCCGTCGCGCCCGCCATGTGGCGGTCATCGGCGGCGGCCCGGCGGGCTTGTCGGCCGCGGTGTCGGCGGCCCAGCGCGGCCACCGCGTCGAGCTGTTCGAGGCCGGTGACTCGATCGGCGGCCAGTTCTCCATCGCCGCCCGCATCCCGGGCAAGGAGGAGTTCAACGAGACCATCCGCTACTTCACCAAGCAGCTGGAGATCAACAACGTCACCGTCCACCTGGGCAAGCGCGTCACCGCCGAGGCCATCCTCGACGGCAGCGCCAGCTCCGCCACCGGCGAGAAGGCGAAGTTCGACGACGTCATCATCGCGACCGGCGTCACCCCGCGCATCCCCGCCATCCCCGGCATCGACCACCCGATGGTGATGTCCTACGCCGACGCGGTGCTCGGACACCGCGAGATCGGCAAGCGCGTCGCGGTCATCGGCGCCGGCGGCATCGGCTTCGACGTCGCCGAGTTCCTCACCGTCGACGAATCCCCCACCCTGAACCTCAAGGAGTGGGAGCAGGAGTGGGGTGTCTCGGAGGACCTCGACGTCCCCGGGTTCATCACCAAGCCGCGCCCGCTGCCCCCGGTCCGCGAGGTGTTCATGGTGCAGCGCAAGCCCGGCCGCCAGGGCAAGACCCTCGGCAAGACCACCGGCTGGGTGCACCGTGCCAGCGTGAAGATGAAGCACGTCGAGCAGATCTCCGGCGCGACCTACGACCTCATCGACGACGAGGGCCTGCACATCACCGTCCACGACAAGGACGGCAACGAGACCGGCAAGCGCGTGCTGGAGGTCGACAACATCGTGGTGTGCGCGGGCCAGGAATCGGTGCGCGACCTGGTGGATCCGCTCACCGTCGCCGGCATCACGACCCACGTGATCGGCGGCGCCGACCTGGCCTCCGAACTGGACGCCAAGCGGGCCATCCGCCAGGGCACCGAGGTCGCCGCGGGCCTGCCCTGATCGGCACCCGCGGCCCGACTACGATTGGGCCATGGGTATTCCACAACCGTCCCCGCAGGCGCGTGCGGTCGTCACCGGCGCGTCGTCGGGCATCGGCATGGCGCTGGCGCGCGAGGTCGCCGCCCGCGGTCACAGCCTGATCGTCGTCGCCCGCCGTGGTGAGATCCTCGAGGAGTTGTCCGCGCAGCTGCGCGAGCAGCACGGCGTGGCGGTCGAGGTGCGAGCGGTCGACCTTTCCGATCCGACGGCGACGACGGTGCTGTGCGCCGAGCTCGCCGGCCGCGAGGTGTCGATCCTGGCCAACAACGCCGGGATCGCGACCTTCGGCCGGCTGGTCGACCTCGACCCCGAGTACGAGCGCGCCCAGGTGCGTCTGAACGTCAACGCCGTGCACGACCTCACGCTGGCGGTGCTGCCGCAGATGGTCGAGCGCGGCGCCGGCGGCATCCTGATGGTCGGTTCGGCCGCCGGCAACATGCCCATCCCCAACAACGCGACCTATGCCGCGAGCAAGGCCTTCGTCAACACGTTCAGCGAGTCGCTGCGCGGCGAGGTCGCCGACCACGGCGTCCACGTGACCCTGCTGGCCCCGGGCCCGGTGCGCGACGAGACGCCGACCGCCGATGCGGCCACCAATGTCGACGCGAATGTGCCCGGCTTCCTCTGGCACAACACCGACAAGGTCGCAAAGATGAGCCTGGACGCGCTGGCGCGCAACAAGATGCGCGTCGTGCCCGGTGTGCTGTCGAAGGCGATGTCGGTGGCCGGCGGATATTCGCCGCGGAAGATCACCGCACCCATCGTCGGCAACTTCTACCGCAAGCTCGGCGACTAGGGTTATCGACGTGCAAGACAAACTCGTGTGGATCGACTGCGAGATGACCGGTCTGAACACCGCCGACGACAAGCTCATCGAGATCGCGGCACTGGTCACCGACGGCGACCTGAACATCCTCGGCGACGGCGTGGACATCGTGATCCACGCCGACGACGAGGCATTGGCGGGCATGCCCGACGTCGTGACCAAGATGCATGCCGACTCCGGGCTGACCGAGGAGGTCCGCGCGTCGACGGTCACTCTCGAAGAGGCCGAGCAGCAGGTCCTGGACTACATCCGCCAGCACGTGAACTCGTCGGGCCAGGTACCGCTGGCGGGCAACTCGATCGCCACCGACCGTGCCTTCATCGCACGGGACATGCCCAAGCTCAACGCGTATCTGCACTACCGGATGGTCGACGTCAGCTCGATCAAGGAGCTGTGTCGACGCTGGTACCCGAAGATCTACTTCGGCCAGCCGCCCAAGGGCCTCACGCATCGGGCGCTCGCCGACATCCGCGAGTCCATCCAGGAGCTGCGCTACTACCGGGCAGCCGCCTTCATCCCCGAGCCGGGCCCCGACACCGACGCGATCACCGCGATCGTCGACGGCCTCGGCCCCGCCTAGCGCCGGTCCACCTGCGCAGACGCGCTTGCGGGAACCGATTGGTTTTCCCCGAGGTTGACCCGCTAGAGTATGACTCTGGTTCTGGCCGACGGCGATCCCGCCGACCAGCACCGATGGTGGCTGTAGTTCAGCTGGTAGAGCACCAGGTTGTGATCCTGGAAGTCGCGGGTTCGAGCCCCGTCAGCCACCCCGAACATCGGCGCCCGATCTGCACGCAGGTCGGGCGCCGATTCTGTTGCCGTCAGGCTGCGAGCGCCCCGGCGACCACGTCGATCACCGCCGCCTCCTCGGCACGGTCGGCTGCCGGCCACAGCAGCAGGTCGAGGACCGACCGGACGGCCACCGACGCCTTGGCGGTATCCCCGGCGGAGTCGCCGAGCAGTTGGCCGGCAATCGCGAGGACCGTCGGCGACCCGACCACCGAGGCCGCCGTCCCGGCCACGTGTCGCGGATCGAGGAACTGCCGGGCGATACCGTCCGAGCGCACCCGCTCCAGCGCCATGCCCATCACCGCGGCGATGCGGTCCTTGCCGTCGAGCCCCTCGGCCGCCGCCGCGACCGTCGCCACCATCTCCGAAGCACGACGACTCAACACCGCTTCGACGATCGCACTCTTCCCACCGACGTGTCGGTAGACCGTCGCACGCGAGCAGTGGGCGCGACGGGCGAGCTCGTTGACGTCCATACCGTCGACGCCGCGGGCGGCCATCAGGTCCGACGCCAGGGTGTAGAGCCGCTCGCGCGCCTGGTCCTCGCGGCTGTCGCCGACGAGCCAATCCTTCGCCATGCCCCCATTCTGCGATGCGAAGGCTCCAAAATCTCACGATGAGATGGATTACCTCTCCGTCTCACCCAGGGCCGCAGGTCGCACGGGTGCGCTGAGACGCCCGGTCCCCGTGCGAGGCCCTGCTCCGATGTCGACTTCCGTCGTTGGCGCGCAGCAGGGCGGTTCATCACCGACGCTGGTCGCATGAACACCGATACCGTGCCCGCGATCGGCATCGAATCGGCCTACGCCGACCACCCGCTGCGGGACGCCCTGCGCAGCCGCGACGCGCGCGCCGTCATCGCCGCGGTGAGGGCGCTGGACTGGAAGGCCATCTGGCTAGTTTTCGTCGTCTGCGTCGCGGTCAGCATGGTCGTCGCCGCGATGGCCGCGCTCAACACCGCGCTTCCCGCCATCGCCAAGGACGACCAGATCAGGCCCAACGTTTCTCAGCTGACGTGGATCATCGACGGCTACACGCTGGTCCTCGCGGCGCTGCTGCTCCCGGCCGGCGCCATCGGCGATCGGCTCGGCCGGCGCGGGGTGATGATCGCGGGTCTCGTCGGCTTCGGCGCCGCCTCGCTGCTCGGCGTCTTCGCCGACTCGGCCGTCGAGTTGATCGCCACCCGGGCCCTGGCCGGCGCGGCTGCGGCGTTCATCATGCCGACCACACTGTCGCTGATCACCTCGAACCTCCCCGAACGCCAGCGGCCGCTGGCCATCAGCGTGTGGTCGGCGATCGCCGCCAGCGGGGCGATCGGCGGGTTCTTCGTCAGCGGGTTCCTGCTCAAGTACTTCCACTGGCACGCGATCCTCACGACCTTCGCCGTCGCCGCCGCGGTCACCGCGGTGCTCTGCCTGAGCGTCGGGACGTCGAAGGACTCCGCCCCCGACCCGTTCGACTGGATCGGTTCGACGACGTCGATCGCCGCCATCTTCGCCCTGGTCTTCGGCCTGCTGGAAGCACCGCAACGCGGGTGGACCGATGCCCTGGTGATCGGATCGCTGATCGCCGGCGTCGTCCTCGCGGTCGCCTTCTGCCTCATCGAGCGTCGGATCCGGCATCCCCTGCTCGACGTCTCGCTCTTCGCGAACCGGGCATTCGGCGCCGGCTCCCTGTCGGTGACGCTGCAGTTCTTCGCCGCTTTCGCCGCCTTCTTCCTGATCATCCAGCAGCTGCAGTTCATCTTCGGCTACACGCCGCTGGCCGCGGCGGTCGCCATGTTCCCGATGCTCATCGCCTCCGGGGTGTTCTCGCTGCTGGGCAACTGGGTGGCCGTGCGCTTCCACTCGCTGCGCTTCGTCGTGGCCGCGGGCGTGTTCCTCGCGGGCCTGGGCATCCTGCTCATCGGCGTGGTCGACTACCACGACTACTGGGTGCTCGCGATCTTCATGGCCATCGCCGCCACCGGCATCGGTCTGGCCGCCGCTCCGTCGACGACGGCCATCATGCAGAACACCCCGCTCGACGATCAGGGCGTCGGGTCCGCCGTCAACGACACCGCGCGCGAACTCGGTGCCGCTATCGGCGTCGCCCTCGCCGGATCCATCCTGGCCGCCGGATACAAGAGCCGTATCGCGGCGACGGCGGACGCTGCCCAGCATGCGCTCGCCAATCCGGCGACGGGCGGCAGCCCGGAGAAGGCCGCGCAGGCGGCCGAGGCGATCCGACGCAACATCGGCGGGGCGACCGACGTCGTCAAGGAACTGGGCAGCCTGCCCGCGCAGGCGCAGCCGATCCGCGACCAGATCCTCACCGGCGCGCAGGAGGCGTTCAACCAGCCGCTGCACACGGCCAGCCTGATCCTCGGGGTGATCCTGATCGTCGGGTCGGTGTTCCTGGTGTGGTTCGCCCCGCGTCGCATGGTCGCGCCGACGGACGATGGCGGGCACTCGGCGGCGCAGTAGTGTTGCGGGCGTGGATCTGAACGGACGACGCGTGCTGGTCACCGGCGCCTCCAGCGGCATCGGCCGCGCCGTCGCCGTCGAGCTCGCCCATCGCGGCGCCCGGGTGGCGGTCGCCGCGCGCAGCACCGACAAACTGCGGGAACTCGCCGACGAGATCGGTGCGAGCGTCCACACCGTCGACCTGTCGGTGCGCGGCGCGGCCGCGGCGCTCGCCGCCGACGTCGGGCCGGTCGACATCCTGGTCAACAACGCCGGCGCCGGACTCGCCGCACCCGTCACGACCGTCGGCGACGACGACGATGCGCGAGCCGCCTTCGAATTGAACTACTGGAGCCCGGTGGCCCTGATGACCGCGCTGCGGCCGCCGATGATCGTCAACGTGACCTCCCTGGCCTACGTCACGCCGTGGCCGCTGTCGGGCGGCTACGCGGCGGCGAAGGCGGCGCTGTCGGTCGCCACGGAGACGGCGCGGATGGAATTGCCCGACACCCACGTGATCGAGGTGATCCCCGGCCCCGTCGACACCCCGGTCCAGGCGGAGGTCCGGTTGATCCCCGGTAGCGCCCGCGTCCTGGACCGGCTCCCGATGGGCAGCGCGGAGAAGCTGGCGAAGCGGATCGCGACGGCGATCGAGCGCGAGCGCACCCGGGTCGTGTTTCCCCGCCTCTACTACCCCGCGTTGGCGCTGCCGACCATCGGTCGTCGCATCCTGCGGTTCCTGGCTCGGGGCGTCACCACCGACGACACCGTCTTCCGCACCGGATCCCACGGCGACCCGGCGTCGCAGGCCGCCCGCGACTCGTGGCGTCCGCGCAAGTCCTGATGCTCGCGCTCCCCGATTGTCGTCGCGCGGCCTCGATCGACGACGCGCGATCACAACGAGGGAGCGGGACTAGGGTTGGCCCATGCTGACTGTTGTCATCGCCTTCACGATGAACGTCCTGGTCGCCGTCGCGAAGACCATCGCGGCCGTCCTCACCGGCTCGGCATCGATGATGGCCGAGGCCGCCCACTCGTGGGCCGACGCGGGCAACGAGGTCTTCCTCCTGCAGGCCGAGCGCCGCGGTGCGCGCGGGCGCGACCGTGCACACCCGTTCGGCTACGGCCGGGAGACGTACGTCTGGTCGATGATCGCCGCCTTCGGCCTGTTCACCGTCGGTGCCGTCGTCTCGATCATGCACGGGATCAACGCGCTCTCGGACAAGGAGGCCGGCTCGGACTACCTCGTGGGCTACATCGTGCTCGCGATCTCCGCGATCCTGGAGGGGATCTCCTTCACCCAGACCATCCGGCAGGCCCGGGAAGGCGGCCGACGTCTGTCGATGCACCCGCTGCGATTCGTCAGCCGCACCTCGGACGCGACGTTGCGGGCCGTCTTCGCCGAGGACGCCGCAGCACTGATCGGCCTCGCGATCGCGGCGGTCGGCATGGCCCTGCACCAGATCACCGGCGATGGGCGGTGGGACGCCATCGGGTCGATCCTCGTCGGCTGTCTGCTCGGCTTCGTCGCGATGTTCCTGATCCGCCGGAACCGCGAGTTCCTCGTCGGGCAGGTCGCGCCGCCCCAGATCCGCGACGAGGTCCTGCGCGCGCTGCTCACGCGGGCCGACATCGACCGGGTCACCTACCTGCACATGGAGTTCGTCGGGCCCGCGCAGTTCTACCTCGTCGCCGCGGTCGACCTCGTCGGCGACCTCGCCGAGCACGACCTGGCGCCCCGGCTGCGGCAGATCGAGTCCGAGATCGAAGAGGACGACACGATCGTCGAGGCGGTGCTCACGCTGTCGACCGTCGACGAGGCCTCCCTCGCCCACGCGGACGAGGGTCCGATCACGCTGTAGCGGTCGCCGGGAACGACTATCTGGCGGTCGCGCCGGCCGGTGGCGAGGGCACCTCCACAAGCGGGTAGACCCCGTTCTCGTCGTGTACCTCGGTACCGACGACCGGGGGGTTGAAGACGCACAGCATCCGCAGTTCGGTCTCCGCGGCGACGGTGTGCCGCTCGTGGCCGTCGAGCAGGTACATCGTGCCGGGTGCCAGGACGTGAACCTGCCCGGTCTCACGGTCGGTGAGCAGACCGCGCCCCTCGACGAGCCAGACCGCCTCGACGTGGTTCGCGTAGTGGAACTCGTTGACCGACCCGGCCTTGATCGTCGTCTCGTGGAAGGAGAATCCGACGCCGTCGCCGCCCAGGACGATGCGTTTGGACCGCCAGTTGCCCTTCGGGTCGGCCACGTCGCGCTCGGTGCCGGTGATCTCCTCGGTGGTTCGGACGATCATGCGAGGACCTCCTCGACCGCCTGCGCCAGCACCGCCAGACCCACCTCGAGATCGTCGGTGCCGATCGTCAGCGGTGGCAGCAGCTTGACCACTTCGTCGGACGGGCCGGACGTCTCGGCGAGCAGGCCCGCCTCGAACGCGGCGGCGCAGACCTTCGCCGCGTCGGGCGCGTTCTCGAAGACGAGTCCGCGCACCATTCCGCGGCCGCGGTGCGACAGACCCGAGTGCTTCTCGCACAGCTCGGTGAACGCCGTGGCGATGCGGTCGCCCTTGGCGACCACACTGCGGGCGAGCTCGTCGTCGGACCAGTATTCGCGCAGCGCGGCGGCACCGGTGATGAACGCCGGGTTGTTGCCGCGGAAGGTGCCGTTGTGCTCCCCGGGCCCCCACACATCCAGATCCGGGCGGATCAGGGTGAGCGCCAGCGGCATGCCGTAGCCGCCGATCGACTTCGACAGCGTGACGATGTCGGGCACGATGCCCGCCTCTTCGAAGGAGAAGAACGTGCCGGTGCGGCCGCAGCCCATCTGGACGTCGTCGACGATGAGCAGGATGTCGCGCCGGCGGCACAGCTCGGCGAGCGCGCGCAGCCATTCGACGCGGGCGACGTTGACGCCGCCCTCGCCCTGCACCGTCTCGACGATGACCGCGGCCGGGCGGTTGAGCCCGCTGCCGGAGTCGTCCAGGACGCGCTCGAACCATTGGAAGTCGTCGGTGGCGCCGCCGAAGTAGTTGTCGAACGGCATCGGGGTGGCGTGGACCAGCGGGATGCCGGCGCCGGCGCGCTTCATCGAGTTGCCGGTGACGGACAGCGATCCGAGGGTCATCCCGTGGAAGGCGTTGGTGAAGCTGATGATCGACTCGCGGCCGGTGACCTTGCGCGCGAGCTTGAGCGCGGATTCGACGGCGTTGGTGCCGGTCGGGCCGGGGAACTGGATCTTGTAGTCCAGGCCGCGCGGCTCGAGGATCAGCTCGTGGAAGGTGCGCAAGAACTCGCCCTTGGCCTCGGTGTACATGTCCAGGCTGTGGGTGATCCCGTCCTGGGCGAGGTACTCCATCAGCGGCCCCTTGAGGGCGGGGTTGTTGTGGCCGTAGTTGAGTGCCCCGGCTCCGGCGAAGAAGTCCAGGTAGCGCTTGCCGTCGACGTCGGTGAGCCAGACGCCCTTGGCGCGGCTGAACACGGTCGGCCAGTTGCGGCAGTAGCTGCGGACTTCTGATTCGTGGTCGGTGAAGACCTCGGTGGGAATGGGTTGCGACAGGAGTTGCATCGATATCCTCGTTTCGTTTCGTATCATTTCTGGTTTCGTACGGGGTCGTGCGTGATGCGTCAGGGGGCCAGGACGTAGAGATCCTCGTCTTCGTGGCCGTCGCCGAGTTCCCGGGCGGCGAACAGTGGGCGGCGGGTGACGGTCAGGCCGCGCCGCTGCGCGACCGAGGCGAAGAGGCGCTGGGAGGCCTCGTTGTCGGGGCTGATGGTCGTGTGCAGGACGTGGACGCCGAGGACGGCGACGAGGTCGAGCAAGTGGTGGAGCATGCCGGCGGCGATCCCCCGGCCACGGAACTCCTCGTCGACGCCGACCTGCCAGACCATCAGGACCGACGGATCGTCGGGTCGCCGGTAGCCGGTGATGAATCCGGCGATCCTCCCGCCGACCTCGGCCACCACGGACGTCGACGAGAAGTCGTGGCACCACAGCACGTAGGCGTAGACGGAGTTGACGTCCAGGACGCCGGTGTCGGCGGCCAACCGGTGGATTCGAGCACCGTCGGAGGTCCGCGGTTGCCGGAAGGCAACCGGGCCGGACGTATTTGTGGTCGCGCTCGTCTGGGACAGCCTCATACCTGCCCCGACCGTAAGCAGGGCCCGCGGTGAAAATCGACCGCCCGGCGGAATCGACGTCGGGAAACCCGGTCTTGGCACTGCTCATCGACCGTTTGTGACTTGGGTCACAATGTCCGATTCGAGGCCTTTCGGGGGCTCAGCCGACCTTGCGGTACTTCTTGTGCATCGCCTGCTTCGAGACGCCCAACAGCAAGCCGATCTCGGCCCACGACAGGCCTGCCTGGCGAGCCCGCCGCACCGCCACCTCTTCGGCGCGGGACACGTCGCGTCGCATCGCGGCCACGCGGGTCAGCTCCTCGATCGGGCTGTCGCCGTCGCCGGTTCCCACTGCGGTTCGCATGACTCCAGGGTGCACCCGATCGACCCAAACGTCAACATTAGTTGACGGAAATTCGCATTGGTGCAGGTCAGTACACGCGGGCGCGCATGAGGCTGACGTTGTACGTCGACCATTGGCTCAGCGTGAAGTAGAGATCGTTGCCCGCGGACCACGGGTGGATGAACCCGCCGTAGAGCTGGGCGCGCTGGCCGGAGTTGACCAGTTGGACGGGCGCCGACCACGTGCCCTGCGGCGTGCGCGAGGTGCGGAGCATGATCGCGCCCTGCGCCACGTCGAGGTAGGTCATCTCCCACTTCTTCTTGTCCGCGTTGTACCGGACCGAGATCTCGCCGGTCGGGCCGCCGAAGAGCACCGACGCCGCATTCGCGTCGCGCGAGGGGATCCAGCGACCGTCGCGCCAGTACTGGTAGGCCGTCTTGTTCAGCACGTCGTCCTTGCGGACCCGCGCCAGGCCGACCGAGCCGAGCCGCGAGTTCGGGGTGCCGAACATGTAGACGTAGTCGCCCTCGGGGACCATCGCCGAGACCTGGAACTGGGAGACGCCGAAGACGTTGTCCCACCGCAGGTGCGGCGCCCGGGTCCACGTCGACCCCTCGTCGTCGGAGTAGGCCAATCCGCCGTAGTTCGTCAGCCAGGTGCCCGGGATGTCGCCCCAGCTGTTGACCGACATGTACGTCATGAACTGGCGGTCGCCGATCGCGAAACCCGACGTCGGGATCGTGGTCTGCTCGTAGTACTTGACGCCGCGCGAGTCGACGACCTGCGCCGCGTGACACCGCTTGTCCTGGACCATCGTGTCGATCGACATGCCGTCGCCGAGCTTGCGATCCGAGCTGAAACCGACGACGTTGCTGCGCCAGTCGCCCCCGTTCGCACCCGGCGGCCGGAAGCCCTTGCCGAAGGTGTCGCCGAAGGCGACGGCGATCTTGCCTGGACCGGCCTCCCACATGATGCCCAGATCGGTTCCGTTGATCTGCCAGCGCTTGTCGGTGCGGCTCGTCGAGCCCTTCCCCGTCATCGTCGACACCCACCGCACCGAGCGGACCCGTGGCGCGCGCGGCGCCGGGGCAGCCGGCGCGGCGTCGGCACCCGGGTTCACCCGGGCCGGCGGGGGCGGAGTCTTGGGCGGGTTCGGGTTCGGCACCGCGTACGGGATCGGGATCGCCCGAAGCTTGAAGGTGATCTTCGGGAACGCCAGACTCGCGCTGCCCAGCGACCCGGTGTCGCCCGTCGTCGGCTTCTTCGGATCGGTGATGTCCGGGCAGGGGTCGACGCAGCGCTTGTCCTTCGACGGAGGCTGCTGGGACGGGATGCGGATCGGCCGCTTGTACGGACCGGGCTCCAGCATCGGCATCAGCTTCAGATACGGCGGGTCGATCCGGATCTCCGGTTGGACCGGCGGTCCGCCGCGACCGGGCTTCGGCGGGAGGTCGTTGACGCAGCCCGAGCTGGGGAGGCGCCGAGCCGCCGCCTCGGGGGCCGGCCCCAGCGCCGTGCCGATCAGCGCAGCCGACACCGCGAGCAGCACATAGCGCCGACCTGCGTTACCCATGGGGTGAAAGACTACCGTGTCCGATTGGCGGCATTCGGCAGCGGAGGCGAGCCGAAACACAACTGTGACGGCCCCTCCCCCGCAACCGGCCCGCTAGAGCGAACGCGCGATGATTTCCTTCATGATCTCGTTCGTGCCGGCATAGATCTTCTGCACGCGGTTGTCGGCCCACATCTTGGCGATCGGGTACTCGTTCATGTAGCCGTAGCCGCCGAACAGCTGCAGGCACTCGTCGGCGACGACCTGCGAGCGGTCGCTGGTCCACCACTTCGCCATCGCCACGGTCGGGATGTCGAGCTCGCCCTTGATGTGCTTCTGGATGCAGTCGTCGACGAAGACGCGGCCGATCGTCGCCTCGGTGGCGCATTCGGCGAGCTTGAACTTGGTGTTCTGGAAGCCGAAGACGGGGCGGCCGAAGGCCTCGCGCTCCTTGGTGTACTTCACCGTCGCGTCGACGGCCGCCTCCATGCCGGCCACCGAGGTCACGGCGATGATCAGGCGCTCCTGCGGCAACTGCTGCATCAGCTGGATGAAGCCCTGGCCCTCCTCGGTGCCGAGCAGGTTCGACTGCGGCACGCGCACGCCCTCGTAGTTCAGCTCGGAGGTGTCCTGGCCGCGCTGGCCGATCTTGTCGAGCACCCGGCCGCGGCTGAAGCCCTCACGGTCGGCCTCGACGAGGATCAGCGAGATGCCCTTGGCACCCTCGTTGGGGTCGGTCTTGGCGACGGTGATGATCAGGTCGGCCTGGCCGCCGTTGGTGATGAAGGTCTTCGACCCGTCGATGACGTAGTCGTCACCGTCCTTGATCGCCTTGGTCTTGACGCTCTGCAGATCGGACCCGGTGCCCGGCTCGGTCATCGCGATGGCGCCCACGACCTCACCGGTGGCCATCTTCGGCAGCCACTTGCGCTTCTGCTCCTCGGAGCCGTACGCCAGGATGTAGTGCGCGACGATGCCGTTGTGCAGGCTCACGCCCCACGACGAGTCGGCGATGCGCGACTGCTCCTCCATCAGGACGGCTTCGTGGGCGAAGGTGCCGCCACCGCCGCCGTACTCCTCCGGGATGGACATGCAGAGCAGGCCCACTTCACCGGCCTTGTTCCACAGGTCGCGGTCAACGTGGTGCTGCTCGCGGAACCGGTCGTTGTTCGGCTCGATCTCCTTCTCGCAGAAGGCGCGCGCCATCTGGCGGAGAGCTCGGAGTTCGTCGTTGGACCAGGGGGAGTTATCTGCCATGCGGGCGATCGTAACATCGCCCGATGTCACGTTAGGCGTTGCCCTTCTTCCACCGCTCCCACGGGATGTTCCAGTCGCCGAGACCGTCGGTGCCCGACAGTTTCGGACCCTCGGTGTTCTTCACCGTGACGGGGTCGCCGCGCAAAGTGTTGCGCATGACCCACAGCGCGTTGTCCGGGCTGAGGTTCAGGCAGCCGTGGCTGGTGTTGGTGTTGCCCTGGGCCCAGATCGACCACGGCGCCGAGTGGAAGTAGATGCCGCTGTAGGACATCTGGGTGGCGTAGTCGACCGGCGTCTTGTAGCCGTCGGGCGAGTTGACCGGCACGCCGTAGGTCGACGAGTCCATGATCAGGTGCGCATGCTTGTCGCCGACCAGGTAGATGCCGTAGTCGGTCGGGGTGCCCGGCTTGCCCATCGACGTCGGCATGGTGCGGATGACCTTGCCCTCGCGCTCGAAGACGACGGTCTTGGTCTTGTCGTCGGCGGTGATCAGCATCTTGCGGCCGATCTTGAACGACGACTTGGCGTTCTTCTGGCCGAAGACCCCGTCGCCGAGGTCCAACCCGTAGACGTTGACGGTGACGTCGACCTTGGTGCCGGGGTTCCAGTACTCGGCCGGGCGCCAGCGCAGATCCTGCGGGCTGATCCAGTAGAACGCGCCCTCGACCTTGGGCTCGGTCTTGATGGTGATCGCGTCCTGGACGGCCTTGCGGTTCTTGATCGGCTCGTCGAACTTGATCGAGATGGGCTGACCGACGCCGACCGTGTCACCGTTGCGCGGGGTCAGGTACGGCATCGTGTAGTTGTTCGGCGAGCTGGTGGTGAACGACCGCTCGACGTGGGTCTTGCCGCCGACGCCCTTGGCCTGCGCACTGACCGTGTACTTGCTGGCGAAGTCCATCGGCTCGGTGTTGGTCCAGGTGGAGCCGTTGTCGGTGATCTCGCCGGGGATGTCCTTGCCGCCGCCGCTGACCTTCACCTCGGTCAGCGAGCCCTGGGCGACCTTCACCTTCACCGGCGAGCCGGGCTGCACGCCGATGGCGTTCTCCTTCAGCGGCTTGTCGGCGCCGGAGATGGTGACCTCGGGGCCGGCGACGTCGGAGAAACGCGTCGAGTCGCTGAGCTTGTCCGGGTAGGAGGGCGACTTCGTGCACGAGGCGACCAGGCCGACCAGCGCCAACAGCACCGCGACGGCCATAAACGGCATGCGTCGAGCGCGGATACGGGTGTTACCCATCATTCTCCAACCATCGGTTTTACGACTTTCCGCGCGGCCCGCGCCGGGAGTAGACACCGGTGACCGCGCGGTTTGTCCAATTATAGGCGAGTTTCGCTTTCGTTACATATCGCCTGGTTGTCGCGCGGATCACAAACGTTCGAGCCCCCGTCCGGGGTGTCCGGGCGAGGACTCTGCGTCGTGCTTGGTGGTGCGCCATCAGGGACTCGAACCCCGAACCCGCTGATTAAGAGTCAGCTGCTCTGCCAATTGAGCTAATGGCGCTCGCGAATGCGACCCCAAGACATTATCACCGTCGGCGTCGCCCGCGAAATCCGCTGGTGGCGGACGTTTTCGTTACCCCGCGTTGCCCTTCTTCCACACCGACCAGGGGACGTTCCAGTCGCCCAGGCCGTCGTCTCCGGGCAGCACCGCGGCGTGGGTGTTCTTCACGATCACCAGGTCGCCGCGCTTGGCGTTGTGCAGGAACCACGCCGCGTTCTCGTCGCTGACGTTGAGGCAGCCGTTGCTGACGTCGGTGTTGCCCTGCGAGCCGAGCGACCACGGCGCGGCGTGCACGTAGATGCCGCTGAAGGAGATGCGCGTCGCGTTGTACACGGTCTCGCGGTAACCCTCGGGCGACTTCACCGGGACCCCGTAGGTCGAGGAGTCCATGATGACGCTCGGCACGCGCTCGGCGACCATGTAGACACCCGGGTTGGTCGGGGTCGAGTCCTTGCCCATCGACGTCGGCATCGTCTTCACCGGCTTGCCGTCGATGTAGACGACGATCGTCTTCGTGTTGTCGTCGGCGATGGCGATGAACCGCCGGCCGACGGTGAAGTCCGACGTCAGGTTGTTGGCGCCGAAGATGCCGTTGCCCAGGTCGATGCCCTTGGCGTGGACGGCGATCTTCACCTTGGTGCCGGGCGAGAAGTAGTGCTCCGGGCGCCACCGCACCATCGACTCGTTGAGCCAGTAGAAGGCGCCCTCGACCGGCGGGTCGGTGGTGACCGTGATGGCCTTCTGCGCGTTCTTCTTGTTGGCGACCGGTGCGTCGAAGTTGATGCCGACGGTCTGTCCGACGCCGACGCTCTCGCCGTCAGCGGTGGTCGTCGACGCGTGCGCGAAGCCCGACGCCGAGCTCGTCGTGAAGCCGACCTTCTCGGTGTTGGGGCCGGCGACGCCGTGCGCCGAGGCTCGCATCGTGTAGTGCGCACCGTAGGACAGCGGCGCACTCGACTCCCAGCGGCGGCCGTCGTCGCTGATGTGGCCGGGCACCGGACCGTCGGGCCCGGAGAGCACCACCTTCGACAGCATGCCGCCGTGGGTGGAGACGTCGATCGGGGCGCCGGGCATGACGTCCGACGACGAGTCCTTGACCGTCTTGCCCTCCCAGCCGGTCACCGCGAGCGACGGCTGGGCCTCGTCGGAGAACGACTCGACATTGGCGATCTGATCGGAATAGGTCGGCGACTTGGTGCAGCCCACCGCGCCCGCGGCCACACCCACGCCGACGAGGAGCAACGCCGTCGCGGTCGATACCCGGCTCACCGGCGGCGCAACTTTCGGATCAGCAGCAGCAGGACGAAGACGCCCAGCCCGGCGGCGCCGTACTTGACGGCGGGCTTGTTGGCCACCTGGAGGGCGCGCGACTTCGCGTCGTCGGCAATCCGCTGCGGATTGGCGCGGTCGGCGAGCTGGTCAAGAGTCGCAGCGAGGTCCTCGCGGGCCTGCGCGATCTCCTGCTCGATGCGCTCGGTGTTGTCGGCCACTGACTGGTCTCCTTGTGTCATGCCTGTTACTTCGGTGTTCGAAGTACGAGGATACTCTGCCTTCCCGACTGCTCCGACCGTTGTACCTGGAGTCCATCCGATAGCCTGAGCGGCATGGCAAACACGCGTCTGGCCGTCGGCGATCGCGCCCCGGCCTTCACCCTGCCCGATTCGACCGGTACGCCGGTTTCCCTCTCGGATTACGCCGGGCGACGGGTCGTCGTGTACTTCTACCCGGCCGCGATGACACCCGGGTGCACCAAGCAGGCGTGTGATTTTCGCGACAATCTGTCCGACTTCGCCGCGTCGGGTCTGGACGTCATCGGCATCTCCCCCGACAAGCCCGAAAAGCTGGCGAAGTTCGTCGCCGCCGACGGCCTGACCTTCCCGCTGCTGTCCGACCCGGACAAGAAGGTGCTGACCGAATGGGGCGCCTTCGGGGAGAAGAAGCTCTACGGCAAGACCGTCACGGGCGTGATCCGCTCGACCTTCGTGGTCGGAGCCGACGGCACGATTGAAATCGCGCAATACAACGTGCGCGCGACCGGTCACGTGGCCAAGCTGCGACGCGACCTCGGCCTCTAGGGGCACCGACGGTGGCCGAGCCGGCTGTGGCGCGCCCGCTGGTACCGCGGCGCCGGCCCACCCAGGAGCGCAGCCGCCGCAAGTTCGAGACGATGCTCGCGGTCGCGCGGGAACTGCTCACCGACGTCGGCTTCGAGTCGATGACCTGCGAGGAGATCGCCGCCCGGTCCGACGTGCCGATCGGCACGCTCTACCAGTTCTTCGCGAACAAGTACGTCATCGTCTGCGAGCTCGACCGGCAGGACACCGTCGCCGTCCAGGCCGAACTGGCCGAACTCGACTCGGCCATCCCCTCCTTGGACTGGATCAACCTGCTCGACCGATTCCTCGATCACCTAGCCGCACTCTGGCAGCACGACCCGTCCCGACGGGCCGTCTGGCTCGCCGTGCAGTCGACGCCGGCCACCCGCGCGACCGCGGCCCTCAACGAGCAGGCACTGGCCGAACAGGTGGAACACATCCTCGCTCCCCTGACTCCGCACCAGCGCGAGCGGCGCAAGACGATGGCACGACTGCTCGTCCACACCGCCTACTCGGCACTGAGCTTCTCGGTGCAGCAAGGCCAGGACCGTGCGGCGACCGTCGCCGAGCTCAAACGGATGCTCGGCGGCTATCTCCTGCGTGAAGAGGACAAGCTCGAGTCCTAGACGCGGATCTGGGCACGCTCGGCGAGATTCTGGGCACGCTCGGCGAAGAACTGGGCACGCTCGGCGGTTCAGTCCTCGAGGATCGCCACCGCCCCGGCGGTGTCGCCGTCGTGGGTGAGCGAGACGTGGACTCGGGCGTCGACCAGGAATTCGGCGATCGCGCCGGACAGCCGAATGGCCGGACGACCCCAGTTGTCGGTGACGACCTCGATGTCGGAGTGCACGATCATCGGCAACGCCGGACGCCGCGCGAAGCGGCTCACCGACCACGCCTTGATGACGGCCTCCTTCGCCGCCCACCGGGCGGCGAGGTGACGGTCGGGTCCGCCCGTCCCGGCCCCGGCGTCGCGGCGCTCACCGGCGGTGAACGCCTCGGCGAACCGGGTGCCCGGGCGGGCCATCTGCTCGGCGAATTCGGGGATCGACACGAGGTCGAGCCCCACACCGACCACACTCACAACCGGCACCCGGGGCGGTATGCACCGTCGTCGTCCAGACGGGCATCGGCGTCGAGCAGCAGCGCGGCCTCCTGGGCCTGCTCGACGTCGTGGTCGCCGCCGTCGTCGAACCGCCGGCCCGACGTCCGCTGGTAGGCCGCGTCGCCACCGCACATGGCGGCCAGCAGGCGCTGCTGACCGTCGCGCAGGCGCTCGGCGCGCTTGGCGCGGTAGGCCTCCCGCTGGTCGGCCGGGAGCGCAGCGATGAACGCCTCCGGGTGGACCACGGCGATCAGACCGGACACGTGGCCGAAGCCCAGCGACGTCAACAGACCCGCCTTCAACTCGAACCGACCCCCGCAGTGCAGCGGGCTCGTCGGCCACACCAGGTGCTCGTGCTCGGCGAGCGCGTCGTCGACGCAGTCCAGGCTGCGGTTCGGCGGGATCAGCCCCGAACCCAGCACCTGGCACAGCCCGATCAGCTGGAAGGCGGCGGCGCCACCCTTGGCGTGGCCGGTCAGCGACTTCTGCGACACGACGAACAAGGGGGCTCCGTCACTGCGGCCCAGCGCACCGGCGAGGTGCTCGTGCAGATTGGCCTCGTTGGGGTCGTTGGCCTTGGTCGACGTGTCGTGCTTGGAGACGACGGCGATGTCGTCGGGACCCACGCCCAATTCACGCAGCGAACGGGCCAGCGGCGAGTCCGCCTCACCGCGCGCCGCTCCCAGCGCACCGATGCCCGGCGCCGGGATCGAGGTGTGCACCCCGTCGCCGAAGCTCTGCGCGAAGGCCACGACACCGAGGACCGGCAGGCCCATCTGCGCGGCCACATCGCCACGGGCCAGCAGCACGGTGCCACCGCCCTGCGACTCGACGAACCCGCCGCGACGACGGTCGTTGGCCCGCGAGTAGTGCCGTTCATCGATGCCGCGGTCGGCCATGGCCTGCGAATCGGCGGTCGCCGACATGTCGGCGAAGCCGACGATGCCCTCGATGCCGAGGTCGTCGAAACCGCCGGCCACGGCGAACAGCGCCTTGCCCAGCCGGATCTTGTCGGCACCCTCCTCCACCGAGACCGCGGCGGTGGCGCATGCCGCGACCGGGTGGATCATCGAGCCGTAGCTGCCGATGTAGGACTGCACGACGTGCGCGGCGACGACGTTCGGCAGCGCCTCCTGCAGGATGTCGTTGGCCTTCGCCTCGCCCAGGACGGTACCCAGGTACAGCGACCGCATCGAGGCCATGCCGCCCATCCCCGTGCCCTGCGTGTTGGCGACGAGCGTCGGGTGCACCCAGCGCATCAGCTCCTCGGGCGTGAACCCGCTGGAGAGGAAGGCGTCGACGGTGGCCACGAGGTTCCACAGCGCCACCCGGTCGACCGAGCTCGCCATGTCCGGCGAGATGCCCCAGCGCACGGGGTCGAAGCCGGTCGGGATCTGCCCGCCGACGGTACGGCTGAGCTCGAAGCGGCGCGGCACGCGGATCTCGGTGCCGGCCAGACGCGTCACGGTGAACTCGCCGGAGTCGGGCACCGGCGTGATGCGGGTGTGCTCCGGGTCGGCGGCGGCGAAGGCGCGTGCGGCCTCCTCCGACGCGACGGTGAAGCTCAGGTCCTCGTCCAGGTAGACCGACTCGAGCAGCGGCGAGGAGCCCTCGACCATGTCGCCGTCGTCGACGTAGCGGCGGATGCCGCAGCGCTCGACGACCGCGTCGTGGTACCGATCGGCGATCTCGGCCTCCGGCACCGCGTCACCGGTCTCGGCGTCGTACCAACCCGGCTTCGGGTTCTCCTCCCAGGTGATCATCCCGGTGCTCCAGGCCAGCTCGGCGACGCCGGCCGCCGACAGCTCGCCGGTGACCTCCATCTCGAAGCGGGTGCGCGCCGAGCCGTACGGCCCGAGTTCCCCCGCCCCGACGATGACCACGAGGTCCTCGGGCTTGACGCCGACCTCCGGCCAGGACACCGGCGCCTCGTGCGGCGCGCGGGCCGGGTACGGGAGCGCGGCGAGCACGTCGGCCTCCGCCTCGTCGCCCGTCGCCTCCTCCCCGCTCCGCTCTGCCTCGGCCTGGGCCGCCTGGGCCAGTGCAGACAAATCGATCGACGGGTCGAGCCCGGCGGTCAGATCGGCCTGCAGGGGCGCCTCACGAGCCGCGTCGCGCTGGTCCGACGCACACAGCGCCAGTAGTTCGGCGGCCATCTCGTCGGTGCTCCAGGTGCGGACGCCGGCGGCCTCGACGGCCTCGACCATCGGATCGTTGTGCCCCATCAGGCCGGTGCCGCGCACCCACCCGATGAGCGCGTGCGCGAGCGTCGTCCGCTCGCCCCACGACGACTCCGCCGACCAGCGAGCGACGACCGCGTCCAGCGCCGCCTTCGCCTCGCCGTAGGCGCCGTCGCCGCCGAACATGCCGCGGTTGGGCGAGCCCGGCAGCACGACGTGCAGGCGGGCGTCGATGTTGTGGTCCGCGTGCAGGCCCGACAGACCGCCGATCATGCGCTCGACCGACCACAGCAGCACCTTCATCTCGGCCTCGGCGCGCGCACCGGCGTCGACGAGGTCGCCGGCCACGCGCGGGGCCGCGAACGGGAACAGCAGCGTCGGGCGCATGGCGGGCTTCACGACCTCGGTCGCGCCGCCCAGGCTCTGCGACTGCTCGTCGCCGATCCACTCGACCAGGGCGTCGACGTCGGCGTAGCTCGCCAGATTCGCCGGCACCGCCCACAGTGCGGCGCCGTGGCGCGCGTTCTCTCGGTAGAGCTTCTTGAAGAAGTCAAGGCGCTCACCGCTCAGCCGCGAGGCCGTGGCGATGACCGTCGCACCGCCGCGCAACAGTCCGGCGACGACCGCGCCCGCGATCGAGCCGTCGGCGGCACCGGTGACGACCGCGATGTCGCCGGCGTAGACACCCGGTGCGGGGTCGCCGGCCGACTTCGCGATCTTGGCGAACGCCGTGGCGTGGGCGCGGCGCTTGGCCGCCGTGGCCTTGCTCTGCCACCAGGCGGCGTGCCGGGCAATGATCTCGCCGGCGCCGCGGAAGCGCTCAACCGCGGCGTCGTCGATCTCCTCGGCCAACCAGAGCTCGGCCAGTTCGGCGCGGGCACTGGCCCACCGGTCGTCGATGAGCACGGCGCGACGGTCGTCGAAGACCGGCGCGACCGTCCGCGCCCACTCCGAGCCGAGTTCGGCCGAGACGCGCTCGGCCAGGACCGCCGCCTCGTCGTCGACCGCGAGGTCGAGTCCGGCGGCCTCGTGCAGGCCCAGCTGCTTGAGCACGGTGCGGGCGGCATTCGCGAGCACGCCGGAACGGCCGGTCAGCTGCTCGGCGAACTCGCCGAGTGCGGCCGCGTCGACCGTCCCGCCCGACTCGCCGCCGGTGGCGGGCAGCGCGACGGCGATGCCGTGTGCCGCGCCGACGGCCTGGACGGCACGGTCGATCACGGCGTCGAAGGCGGCCAGGTTGCCGATCGGCCCGTCGGCGAGGTCGCCGAGGGCTCCGCCGCGGACGCTGTCCCCCTCGCGGGTCCCCAGCGCGACGGCGACCGAGGCGTGGGTCGCCCAGCCGGGGCCGAGCTGCCACACGTCGGCGACGCGCTCGGCGAGGTATGTCGGCCGCTTGCCCAGCGGACCGGCGATGCGGCGGAGTTGGTCGCCGACGGCGTCGGCCAAGACCGGGCCCAACGGGCGGTAGCCGCGGGCGAGGGTGTCCACCGACTCGCCGAGGGCGGTCAGCGGGGCCTCGGCGGCGCCGTCGATGGCCCCCAGGCCGAGCTCTGCGCCAATGTCCAGCAGCAGCTGGTTGCGGCGCGAGGAGACGCCGTCGCACAGCGCCTCGATGGTGTCGGCGGCGCCGATCTGCTCGACCCGGATCTTGGTCCACTGCGCGATGACCGCGCGCACCGCGTCGGCCGGCGCGAAGGCCAGGTCGTCGGGGCGCGGGCCGGCCGAGGTGGCCGGCGCGGGCG
>NZ_JASGER010000008.1:0-9932 GCF_047606305.1 Gordonia sp. (in: high G+C Gram-positive bacteria)
CCGCCCGCCGAGGCCACGCCCGCCCAGGCTCCCGCGCTGCCGGGCGACGCCCCGGAACCGGGCGTTCCCGCCGTCGACGTACCGGTCGAGACGACGGCCGTCGAGGAATCCCGCGCGCAGGTCCCGGGCGGATCGTCGGGGGGCACCGGCGCCGGGGACGCGCCCGCCAAGCGCAACCGCAAGAACAAGAACAAGCGCAAGAAGTCCGGATCGGGCGGCGGGGGAGCGGCGGCCGCCGGTGCCCTGCCCGTCGACCGCCTCGGTCTGCCGCCGACGCTGCCCAAGGGTGGACTGCGCGTGGTCGCCCTCGGCGGGATCGGCGAGATCGGCCGCAACATGACGGTCTTCGAATACGACGGCCAGCTGCTCATCGT
Organism: Gordonia sp. (in: high G+C Gram-positive bacteria); assembly: GCF_047606305.1. Taxonomy (GTDB): domain Bacteria; phylum Actinomycetota; class Actinomycetes; order Mycobacteriales; family Mycobacteriaceae; genus Gordonia. Next base: position 375 of record NZ_JASGER010000008.1, read on the forward strand.
CGACTGCGGCGTGCTGTTCCCCGAGGACGCCCAGCCCGGCGTGGACCTGATCCTCCCGGACTTCCACTACATCGAAGACCGGATGGACGACGTCGCCGCGATCATCCTCACCCACGGGCACGAGGACCACATCGGCGCCGTGCCGTTCCTGCTGCGCCTGCGCGCCGACATCCCGGTCGTCGGATCCCGGTTCACCCTCGCGCTCGTCGCCGCCAAGTGCCGCGAGCACCGGCAGCGGCCGAGGCTGGTCGAGGTGGTCGAGGGCCAGCGCACCCAGCACGGTGCCTTCGACTGCGAGTACTTCGCCGTCAACCACTCGATCCCCGATGCGATCGCGGTGGCGATCCGCACGCCCGCCGGCCTGGCGCTGCACACCGGCGACATCAAGCTCGACCAGTTGCCGCTCGACGGCCGCCTCACCGACCTGGCCGGGTTCAGCCGCCTCGGCGACGACGGCGTCGACCTGTTCCTGGTCGACTCCACCAATGCCGAGGTCCCCGGCTTCGTCACGCCCGAGCGCGAGATCGGCGGCGTCCTCGACCAGGTGATCGGCCAGGCGCGGCAACGCGTCATCGTCGCCTCCTTCGCCAGCCACGTGCACCGCATCCAGCAGATCGTCGACGTCGCCGACCGGCACAACCGCCGCGTGGCCTTCGTCGGCCGCTCGATGGTCCGCAACATGCAGATCGCCCAGGACCTCGGCTACCTGTCGGTCCCCGACGGCGTCGTCGTCGACCTGGACACCGCGGCCTCGCTGCCCGACGACCGGCTCGTGCTCATCTCGACCGGATCGCAGGGCGAGCCGCTGTCGGCGCTGTCGCGGATGGCGCGCGGCGAACACCGCCAGATCAACATCCGGGCGAACGACCTCGTCGTCCTGGCCTCCTCGCTCATCCCGGGCAACGAGAACTCGGTGTTCGCCGTCGTCAACGGCCTGGTGCGGCGCGGCGCGAAGGTCATCACGCAGCAGAGCGCCAAGGTGCACGTGTCCGGCCACGCGTCGGCCGGCGAGCTGCTCTACCTCTACAACGCGGTCCGTCCGACCAACGCGATGCCGGTGCACGGCGAGTGGCGCCACCTGCGCGCCAACGCCGCTCTGGCCGAGGCGACCGGGGTGGACCCGGATCGGATCGTCCTGGCCGAGGACGGTGTCGTCGTCGACATGGTCGACGGGTTGGCCGAGATCGTCGGCCGCGTGCCGGTCGGGCACGTCTACGTCGACGGCCTGTCGGTCGGCGACGTGGGGGAGTCGACGCTGTCCGAGCGCCTGGTGCTCGGCGAGGGCGGCTTCATCGCGATCACCGTCGCGGTGGACGCCGCCACCGGCAAACCGGTGTCGACGCCGGAGGTGTCCGGGCGCGGCTTCTCCGACAGCCCCGACGCGCTCAAGCAGGCGGCCGAGGTCGTCAACGACGCGTTGGACGTGTTGTCGACCGAGGGCATCACCGATGCGCACGCGGTGGCCCAGACCATCCGTCGGGCGGTCGGGCGGTGGGTCGCCGAGACCTACCGCCGGCGCCCGATGATCGTGCCGACCGTTCTCGAGGTCAACGGCTGACGGTGGGCGGTTAAGTCACAAATCCGACACGGCTCTCGTTACCCGTGTTGCGTGTGTGATTGTTGTGACTGGTGGCGTTAAGCTTCCTCTCATGGCTTCCAAGGCACCCAGTCGGTCTGCCGCGCGCTCGACCGCCACCCGCGGCTCCGCCGGCAAGACCAAGTCCACCCGCTCGGGTTCGACGCGCACCACCGGCTCGCGCACGACCTCCTCGGGGGGCCCACGCGGATCGGCCACGCGCACGTCCGGCACCCGGTCGTCGGCCCCTCGCGGCGGATCGTCGGGCGGCACCGCGCGCAAGCGCCCGTCGGGCGGACGCGCGACCAACGCCTCGGTGGACCTGCACCGCCCGAAGGCGACGGCCCAAATCGGCCACGGCATCGCCTCGGCCTGGTCCTTCGCCGCCCGCGGCGTCGGCTCGGTCGTCCGCATCGGCAGCGCCTACGAGGCGCCGGCCTCCGACGACCCGGACGTCTACGGCGAGCAGTCCGTCGTCGAACCCGACCGTCGGCGCGACTCGATCGCCCTGATCCTGCTGGTGCTGGCCGCCGCGCTGGCGGCCTTCGTCTGGTTCGGCGTCGCCGAGCCGGTCGGCCCGCTGTTCGACGCGCTCATCCGCGCCGGAGTGGGCATCGGCGCCTACGCGGTGCCCGTCCTCCTGTTCGTCGCGGCCATGGTGCTGATGCGCCGGCCCGCCGACCCGGTGCGCCGACCCCGCATCGTCGTCGGTTCGCTGCTGGTCCTCGTGTCGGTGCTCGGCCTGATCCACCTCATCGGCGGGCAACCGGTCGACGTCGACGGCCGCAGCAAGGCCGGCGGATTCCTCGGATTCGCCGCGGGTACGCCGCTGAGCAGCGGAATCACCCCCTGGTTCGCCGTCCCGCTGCTGGTGCTGGTGTGCCTGGGCGGCGGCGTGCTGATCTCCCGCCACAGCCTGCGCGACCTGTTCGACGGGGCCCGCGGCTACCTGGGAATCGGCACCGGGGTCGGGCGTTACGGCGTCGTCGGCGCCGATGACTTCGCCGAGGACTACGACGAGTACGCGGACTACGACGAGTACGACGAGTACGACGAGGACTACGACGACGGCTACGACGCCTCCGCCTCCGCCGCCGCGTACGAGTACGACGACTACGACGCCGAAACTCCGGTCGGCGTGCCGGCCCCGTGGGACGCCGACGCCGGTGCCGAGCCCTACGAGGCCGCCCCGGCCCCGCGCGCACCCCGGCGGGCCCCGACGCCGCACGAGAACTATCCGCTCGACGGCGGGGCCGCCGGCCGGATGCCGGCGCCGGTCGACCCGCTCGACGACGTGGGGCTGGCCAACCAGGTCACGATGCCCATCGGCGAGGAGGTCACCGAGCCCATCGGCACCGTCCCGGCGGCGCCCAAGCGCCCCCGCAAGCGGGCCTACCGCCTCCCACCGGCGAAGCTGCTGATCGACGGCGATCCGCCCAAGCGCGGCAGTCGTGCCAACGACGAGATGATCGACCGCATCACCGCGGTCCTCGACCAGTTCAAGATCGACGCCACGGTCACCGGCTACATGCGCGGGCCGACCGTCACCCGCTACGAGGTCGAACTCGGTCCCGGTGTGAAAGTCGAGAAGATCACCGCCCTGCAGCGCAACATCGCCTATGCGGCGGCCACCGACAACGTCCGCCTGCTCGCCCCCATCCCGGGCAAGTCGGCGGTCGGCATCGAGGTGCCCAACGCGGACCGGGAGATGGTCCGCCTGGCCGACGTGCTCAAGGCGCCGAAGACCCGCAAGGACAAGCACCCGCTGCTCATCGGCCTGGGCAAGGACGTCGAGGGCGACTTCGTGACGGCCAACCTGGCCAAGATGCCGCACCTGCTCGTCGCCGGTTCGACGGGTTCGGGCAAGTCCAGCTTCGTCAACTCGATGCTGGTCTCGTTGCTGGCGCGGTGCAGCCCCGACGACGTGCGGCTCATCCTGATCGACCCGAAGATGGTCGAGCTGACACCCTACGAGGGCATCCCGCACCTGATCACGCCGATCGTCACCCAGCCCAAGAAGGCGGCCGCCGCCCTCGCCTGGCTGGTGGAGGAGATGGAACAGCGCTACCAGGACATGCAGGCCAACCGGGTGCGCAACATCGACGACTTCAACACCAAGGTGCGCTCCGGCGAGATCACGGCTCCACTCGGCAGCGAGCGCGTGTACCAGCCGTACCCGTACATCGTCGCCATCGTCGACGAGCTCGCCGACCTGATGATGACCGCGCCCAAGGACGTCGAGGACGCGATCGTTCGCATCACGCAGAAGGCGCGCGCGGCGGGCATCCACCTGGTGCTGGCCACCCAGCGCCCGTCGGTGGACGTGGTCACCGGCCTGATCAAGACGAACGTGCCGTCGCGGTTGGCGTTCTCGACGCAGTCGGTCACCGACTCGCGCGTCATCCTCGACCAGCCGGGCGCCGAGAAGCTGATCGGCATGGGCGACGGGCTCTTCCTGCCCATGGGCGCGAGCAAGCCGCTGCGCATGCAGGGCGCCTACATCAGCGACGAGGAGATCAGCGCGGTCGTCGAGTTCACCAAGGAACAGGCGCAGCCGGAGTTCGTCGAGGGGGTCACCGAGCAGAAGGCCGGCGACAAGAAGGAGATCGACGCCGACATCGGTGGCGATCTCGACGACCTGCTCCAGGCGATCGAACTCGTGGTGAGCAGTCAGCTGGGCTCCACGTCGATGCTGCAGCGCAAGCTGCGCGTCGGCTTCGCGAAGGCCGGCCGCCTGATGGACCTGATGGAGACCCGCGGCATCGTCGGGCCGTCCGAGGGGTCCAAGGCGCGCGAGGTGCTGGTCAAGCCCGAGGACCTCGCCGGCACCATCGCCCTGATCACCGGCGGCGCGGACGCCAACGGGGCGCCGTTCTGAGCCCTATACTCGGCGCGATGAGCACCCAACCAGGTATCCGATTCGGTCGGGCCGCCGTGGCGGCCCTTGCGGCCGCGGCCGTCGCCGTCGTGAGCTGTGGCGCCAAGGACGATCCGGCCCATGCCGCACCGCGCATCGGCGGCGGGGTCATCGCACCGCTGACCATGTCGATCGGCGACCTGGCCGGTCGCACCGTGGACCTGCGCGTGGGCCGGGTGCTCAACATCAACGTGCCCGACGCCGACGTCACCGCCTACCGGGGCCGGGTGGCCGATCGGCGGGTGGCGTCCTTCACGCCGGGTCGCGCGCTGCCGCCTGCTCAGGGCGGGGCGCGCTTCAACCCCGGAGTCCGGGCACTCGCGCCCGGTCAGACGTCGGTGACGATGAGCAAGCCCGGCCGCGGCCCGGTGCGGTTCACGGTCCGCGTGCACTAGCTCCCTGCGGTAGACTGGGCGGCACGATCTTGTAGGGGGAGTATCCCCACGACGGCGCTCTCGTCATTACGGCGCCGCGGAGACGGTGTGCCGATCACCTCGTCGACGCGGAACCCGGGACGTCGGTCCGGTCCATCGGTCCGGATGGGAGAGACCTGAAGCATCGCAGCCTTCGTGCTGCGCGCTTTGGAGGCTCCCGTGGCAATCTCGACACTCACCTGGACCATCACCGCCCTGGTCATCCTGGGGCTGTTCGTCTTCGACTACTTCGCCCACGTGCGCGTGCCGCACGAGCCGACCCTGCGCGAATCGGGGTTTTGGTCGGCGGTCTACATCGCGATCGCCGTCGCGTTCGGGCTCTTCGTGTGGTGGAAGTGGGGCGGCGGATTCGCCGGCGAATACTTCGCCGGCTACGTCACCGAGAAGGCGCTGTCGGTCGACAACCTCTTCGTCTTCGTGGTCATCATGGCCACTTTCGCGGTGCCGCGGATCTACCAGCAGAAGGTGCTGCTGCTCGGCATCCTCATGGCGCTGGTCATGCGCGGCGCCTTCATCGCCGTCGGTGCCGCCGCGATCGCCCGCTACAGCTGGGTGTTCTACGCCTTCGGACTGATCCTGATCCTCACCGCGGTCAACATGCTCCGCAGCGGCGACGAGTCGCCCGGCGACGGGCGGATCGAACGGTTCGCCAAGCGGCGGCTGCGCACCTCCGACGACTACGACGGCGACCGGCTGCTCACCCGCGTCGACGGCCGGCGGATGGCGACGCCGCTGCTGTTGGTGCTGGTGGTCATCGGGTTCACCGACGTGCTGTTCGCCTTCGACTCCATCCCCGCGATCTACGGTCTGACGCAGCAGCCCTACCTGGTGTTCACCGCGAACGCCTTCGCCCTGATGGGTCTGCGCCAGCTGTACTTCCTGATCGGCGGCATGCTCGACCGCCTGGTGTTCCTGTCCTACGGGCTGGCCTTCATCCTCGGCTTCATCGGCCTGAAGCTCGTTCTGCACGCGCTGCACGAGAACACCCTGGGGTTCGTGAACGGCGGTGAGCACGTGCCGGTGCCGGAGGTGTCCACGCCGCTGTCGCTGGCCGTTATCGGCGGCACGCTGGCAATCACGACCATCGCGAGCCTGGTCTATTCGGCACGGAAGGCGCGACGCTAGTCGGGCAGGTCGTGGCGGTCGTCGAGGACGGCCAGCATGCGCGTGTTGCCGAGGGTGTTGGGCTTGACGTACGAGAGGTCGAGGAACTCGGCGACACCGGTGTCGTAGGAGCGGCACATCTCCTCGTAGACCTCACGGGTGACCGGCGTCCCCTCGATCTCGGCGAAACCGTGCCGGGCGAAGAACTCCGTCTCGAAGGTCAGCACGAACACCCGGTGCAGGTCGAGCTGGCGTGCGACGGCCATCAGGCGCCCGACGATCCGGTGCCCGATCCCCTTGCCCGAGTGCGCCGGGTCCACCGCGACGGTGCGCACCTCGCCCAGGTCGGACCACAGGACGTGCAGGGCCCCACAGCCGACGACCGCGCCGTCGTGTTCGGCCACCCAGAACTCTTGGACCGACTCGTACAACGTCACCAGGTTCTTCGCGAGCAGGATCTTGCCCGAATAGACGTCGATCAGCTCTTTGATACGGGGGACGTCCGACGTGCGGGCGCGCCGGACCACCGTCGCGCCGGAATCGGATGCAGCCGTCATGGATGAACAGCGTAGCCCCGGGGTGACGACACCCGCGTGTTTGCCCGGCCGCAGCGCGGCGGGCCGGGGACGCACCGCTAGGCTGGATCCGTGGAGACATGCGAGGGCGGTGCCGACGCGCAGGGGATGGCGGCGGCCGCCGACGGGCACCCCGTCGAGTCCGCCCCGCCGTCCGTGTGGAACATCGCCAACTACTTGACGGTGCTGCGCCTGCTGTTGGTCCCGGTCTTCGTCGTCGTGCTGTTCGTCGACGACGGGAAGTCGACCGTCTGGCGTCTGGCGGCCTTTGCGATCTTCGTCGTCGCCGCCGTCACCGACCAGGTCGACGGCCGTCTGGCCCGCAAATACGGCCTGGTCACCGACTTCGGCAAGATCGCCGATCCGATCGCGGACAAGGCGCTCGTCGGCGCGGCCCTGGTGGGCCTGTCGGTCCTGGGCGTCCTGCCGTGGTGGGTCACCGCGGTGATCATCGTCCGCGAGGTCGGTGTCACCGCCCTGCGGTTCTGGGTGCTGCGGCACGGCGTGATCCCGGCCAGCCGGGGCGGCAAGCTGAAAACCATGCTGCAGTCGATCGCGATCGGCCTGTACCTGCTCCCGTTGCCCCACCCGTGGGAGTGGGCCGGCCATGTCGTGATGGCCGCCGCGCTGGTCGTGACCGTCGCGACCGGCATCGACTACGTCTACCAGGCGCTCTCGCTGCGCCGAGGAGCCGCGAAGAGCGATGACTGACCCCAGGTTCGACCCGTCCTACGACCCGCTGGCCGAGGGGACGGCCGCCGCCGACCTCGTCGAGGCTCTCCGCGTGCGCGGACAGACGGTGGCCACCGCAGAGTCCCTGACCGCCGGGCTGATGTCCGCGACGATCGCCGGTGTCCCCGGCGCGAGCGCGGTGCTGCGCGGTGGACTCGTGGTGTACGCGACCGACGCGAAGGCCGGCATCGGCGGCGTCGACCCGGCGGTGCTGGCCGCCGACGGTCCGGTCGCGGCGAGCACGGCGCGACAGCTCGCCCTGGCCGCGGCCCGGAATTTGGATGCGACCTGGGGTGTTGCACTCACCGGAGTGGCCGGACCCGACCCCCAGGACGGCCACGAGCCGGGCACGGTGTTCTGTGGCCTGGTCCGGCGGCGGTCGCTGTCGGACGAGGTGTTCGCCCACGCCTGGGAGCTGAGCGGCAGCCGATGGGAAATTCGACTAACCTCGGCGAGGCGGGCGCTGCAGGAGTTGTTGGCGGCGGTGCTCGCCGACGGAGCCCGATGAGGGCCCGGAGCGATGAAGGAGGCTTGATGGTCGAGCAGAACGTGCTCTTGCGGGAGGCGCTGGGCGCCGGACTGCGCCATGCGCGCACCGAGCAGCACCGCACGCTGCGCGAGATCTCGACCGCGGCCCGGGTCTCGCTCGGTTACCTGTCCGAGGTCGAGCGCGGGCAGAAGGAGGCGTCGAGCGAGCTGCTCGCCGCCATCTGCGACGCCCTCGACATGGAACTCGCGGACCTCCTGATCGACGCGGGCACCGCGTTGCGCGCGGAGGCCGCCGCGCAGATGCCGCCGGTCGTCATGGCCGCGCCGCGACCGGCGCATTCCGATCGGCTCGCCGCCGCGTAGGCGCGCGGCGCGTTAGATTTGACCCATCGCGCGCACCGGTTCGCGCACCCATCCGAGACGAAAGAGTACGAGCAGATGGCCAACCCGATCGTGAAGATGTGGAACTACATGCGGGCCTGGGGCAATGCCACGATCGATGACAAGGCCGACCCCAAGATCCAGATCCAGCAGGCGATCGAGGACGCCCAGCGCCAGCACCAGGCGCTGTCGCAGCAGGCCGCCGCCGTGATCGGCAACCAGCGCCAGCTGGAGATGAAGCTCAACCGTCAGCTCGAGGACGTCGAGCGGCTGCAGGCCAACACCCGCCAGGCCCTGACCCTGGCCGACCAGGCGACCGCCGCCGGCGACACCGCCAAGGCGACCGAGTACACCAACGCGGCGGAGGCCTTCGCCGCGCAGCTGGTCACCGCCGAGCAGTCGGTGGAGGACCTCAAGACCCTGCACGACCAGTCCCTGCAGGCGGCGTCGGAGGCGAAGACGGCCGTCGAGCGGAACGCCATGATGCTGCAGCAGAAGCTCGCCGAGCGCTCCAAGCTGCTCACCCAGCTGGAGCAGGCGAAGATGCAGGAGCAGGTCAGTGCGTCGCTGCAGCAGATGAGCGAGCTGACCGTGCCGGGGAACACCCCGAGCCTGGACCAGGTCCGCGAGAAGATCGAGCAGCGCTACGCGAATGCGTTGGGCTCGGCCGAACTCGCCCGGAACTCGGTGTCGGGCCGGATGGCCGAGGTCGAGGCCTCCAGCACCAAGCTCGCCGGGCACGCCCGCCTCGAGGAGATCCGCGCCAGCATGGGCGAACTGCCGAAGGGCGAATCGGGCGCCGCGCCGTCGCTGGAGAAGAAGGCGCGACCCAAGACTGAGAAGGGCTGACACACCAGCCGTGCGCGTGGCCCTCGTGGCCGGTGACGAAGCCGGTCACGCGTTTCCCGCATTCGCCCTGGCCCAGCGCCTCGCCGCCGCCGGTCACTCTGCGACCGTCTTCACCGGTGCGCGGTGGAGCGATGCCGACGTCGTCGGGGCGCGGGTCGCCGACCTCCCGGGGCTCGCCGCCGTCGACGGCGACGACGACGAGGACGCCGGCGCGAAACTGAGTACCCGTGCCGCGCGGATGGCCGTCGAGTTGGAGCCGCGGTTGCGCGGTCGGTTCGACCTCGTCGTGGGCGACGTCATCACCCGCTGCGGCGGATGGGCCGCCGAACTCGCCGGACTGCCGTGGGTCGAACTCTCCCCGCACCCGCTCTACGACCAATCCCGCGGCCTGCCGCCGATCGGGATGGGTCTGGCCGCCGGGACCGGCGTGCTGGGGCGCCTGCGCGACCGGGCGCTGCGGGCGATGAGCGCCCGGGCGGTGGCCACCGGGGAGCGCCAGCG
>NZ_JASGER010000009.1:0-61948 GCF_047606305.1 Gordonia sp. (in: high G+C Gram-positive bacteria)
CCGTGGCGACCGTCCCCGAACCGGTTCCCGCGCCGCCCGCCCCGCCGGCACCCGAGCCCGTTGCCGCTCCGACGCCGCCTCCCGCTCCCGCGCCCGCCCCGGTCGCGGTGCCCGAACCGGTCGCGACGCCGGTTCCGACGGCGACCACGACCACGACTCCCTCGCCGGAGCCCGCGCGCACGGTCGCGCTGCACGCCGAGGACCTCGTCGCGGCCAAGCGCGAGGTACCGACCGGGATCGTCAAGGTCCACAAGAAGGTCGTCGTCGACAATGCGTCGCTGGACGTCGATGTCTTCGAGGAAAAACTGACCGTCAACCGCACAGAATTGAATGATGACGTGGTGGATCCCAATTACAGCTTCGAAGAAGGCGTGTTCGAGATCGAACTGCACGGCGAAGAGGTCGAGGTCGGCAAGCGCGTGCGCCGCATCGGCCAGGTCGAGTTCGGCAAGGAGCGCCAGACGCGCACGCAGCGCGTGACCGGCCAGACCCGTCGCGAGGAGCTCGAGTTCGACGAGCAGCCCTACGGCGGCGCCGCTGCCGTGTGGGTGCGCCGCGACGGCACCTCCGTCCCGCTGCCCAAGGGCGCGCACCTGCCGTTGCCGGGCAACGCCGAGCCCAAGGGCTACCCGATCAAGGGCAACGAGGACTCGGGTCTGTTCCACACCCCCGCCTCGCGCGCCTACGCGCCGACGATCGCGGAGATCTGGTTCGCGACCGAGGCCGACGCCGAGGCCGCCGGATTCCGCAAGTTCGAGTGATCGGCTGAACCTGCGACTGTGGCCCGGACCGAAAGGTCCGGGCCACAGTCATATCCGGGGTGGGACGCGCAATCCGCGCTGGGGCTGATGAGAAAATTGTGACAAAAGTGCTTGATGTTACGGCGCGCCTTCGTGCGTTGACCCCCGGTTCGACCCATGATGTGCCGTATGAAGATGCCTGCCGTACTCAGCCGCTCCCATGCGAATCTGCCTGGCACCACGGGAATCGCCAGGATCGACAAGAACACCAAGCGACTACTCGAACGCGTCGGTCCGGGTGACATCGTCATCCTCGACGAGGTCGACCTGGACCGGGTCACCGCCGATGCGCTGGTGAAGGCCGAGGTCGAGGCCGTGGTCAACGCGTCGCCGTCCATCTCCGGCCGCTACCCGAACCTCGGTCCCGAGGTGCTGGTCGCCGCCGGCATCAAGCTGCTCGACAACGTCGGCGCAGAGGTGTTCAAGAAGGTCCGCGACGGCTCCAAGGTCCGCATCTTCGACGACCGCCTCTACATCGGCGACCGGCGCGTCGCGCTCGGTGACGAGCTGATCGAGACCGATATCGCCGACCTGATGCTCGATGCCAAGACCGGTGTCGTGGACCACCTCGAGGCATTCTCGGGCAACACCATCGAGTTCCTCCGGAGCGAGTCGCCCCTGCTCATCGACGGCGTCGGCGTGCCGGACGTCGAGGTGGACCTGGACGGCATGCACGTGGTCGTGGTGGCCGACGGGCCGGAGAACGCGGCACAGCTGCGCGCACTCAAGCCCTTCATCCGCGAATACTCGCCGATCATGGTCGGTGTCGGGACCGGTGCCGACGTCCTGGTCAAGGCCGGCTACACCCCTGCGCTGATCGTCGGCGACCCCGACGAGATCTCCCGCGACACCCTGCGCAGCGGCGCCCAGCTCGTCCTGCCCGCCGATACCGACGGCCATGCCGCCGGGCTCACCCGGATCCAGGACCTGGGCGTCGGTGCGATCACCTTCCCGGCGGCCGGTTCGGCGGCCGACCTCGCGCTGCTCCTGGTCGACCACCACGGTGCCGACCTCATCGTGACCGTCGGTTTCAGCGGGGGATTGGACGACTTCTTCGACCGCTCCCGCCGCGAGAGCAACCCCTCGACCTTCCTCACCCGGCTGAAGGTCGGACCGAAGCTCGTCGACGCCCGCGCCGTGTCCTCGCTGTACCGCTCCCGGGGGACCGGCGTCGGCATCGCCCTGCTGGTGCTCGCGGCCCTCGTCGCGGTGATCGCCACGCTGATGCTCTCGGGCAGCGGCGCCGGCATCGTCGACTACCTGGTCGTGCAGTGGCACCACCTCACCGCGTGGATCTCCGGTCTGGGCAGCTGACCGTTGATCTCCCTGCGCCAACACGCCGTCTCGCTGGTGGCGGTCTTCGCCGCCCTGATCATCGGGCTGTTCCTGGGCACCGGGTTCATCGGTGACAAGGTCAACTCCCTGACCGGGACCAGCCGCGACCGCATCGGCGACCTCAACGACCAGCTCGACGAGGCCAATGCGGCCCGCAACGCCTCCGACGGCTTTGCGCACGCGGTCGCGCCGCGCCTGCTGAACGACCAGCTCAAGGATCGCAGCGTCGTGGTCGTGACCGCCCCGAACGCCGCCGAGGACGACGTGACCGCCGTCAAGGAGTCACTGTCGGCCGCGGGTGCCAAGTTCGCCGGCCAGCTCGGACTCACGACCCTGCTCCTGCAGGATCGCGAGGGGGAGAAGCTGCGGTCGATCATCGACCAGTCGATCCCACCGGGGAAGAACCTGCGCCCCGAGCTGACCGACTCCGGCGGCCGCCTCGGCGACCTGCTGGGCCTGCTGCTGCAGCAGGGCGTCGGGCGCGGCACCATCCCGGGCAACGAGTATGACGCGGCGCTCGCCTCGCTGCGCGAGGGCGGATTCATCACCTTCACCGACCGGGCGCTCAACCCCGGCCAGCTCGGCGTCGTCGTCACCGGCGGTGCCTTCCCGACCGATTCGGGTGCCCAGGGCCAGCTCGTCGGCCGATTCGCGGGCTCCTTCGCGGCCCGCGGCCTCGGCGGCGTGCTCGCCGGGCGCGTCGGCTCGGCCAAGGGCGGATCGCCGGTCGCCGTCGTGCGATCGGACCCGTCGCTGGGCAACTCGGTGGCCACCGTCGACAACGTGAACGAGCCGATCGGGCGGATCACGACCGTGCTCGCGCTGCGCGCGGCCAACCAGGGAAAGCCGGCCGCCTACGGCACCGGCGCGGGCGCCACGGCGATCACACCGCCACCCTGAGCCGCCGACACTCCGTGCGCGACGCGTGAAATGGGCGATTGGCCCGTCGAGGTGTTACCGTGAAGTCCCGTAGGTAACCGGGGTTTCGACCCCCGGATCGATACCGATCGGGAGAGTCCGCTTGCGACCACTGCGCCACGGAAGTGCTGGCACCAAACACATCTTCGTCACCGGTGGCGTCGCGTCGTCGTTGGGCAAGGGCCTGACGGCCTCGAGCCTGGGACAACTTCTCACCGCGCGCGGTCTGCACGTCACGATGCAGAAGCTCGACCCGTACCTGAACGTCGATCCCGGCACCATGGACCCGTTCCAACACGGTGAGGTCTTCGTCACCGAGGACGGCGCCGAGACCGACCTGGACGTCGGCCACTACGAGCGCTTCCTCGACGTGAACCTCTCGCAGGCCGCCAACGTCACGACCGGCCAGGTGTACTCCACGGTGATCGCCAAGGAGCGCCGCGGCGAATACCTCGGCCAGACCGTGCAGGTCATCCCGCACATCACCGACGAGATCAAGCGCCGCGTGCTGGACATGCGCGAACCGGGTGCCGACGGGGTCCGCCCCGATGTCGTCATCACCGAGATCGGCGGCACGGTCGGCGATATCGAGTCGCAGCCGTTCCTGGAGGCCGCTCGCCAGATCCGGCACGACGTCGGTCGGGACAACGTCTTCTTCCTCCACGTCTCCCTGGTGCCGTTCCTGGCGCCGTCGGGCGAGCTGAAGACCAAGCCGACCCAGCACTCGGTCGCCGCCCTGCGCAACATCGGCATCCAGCCCGACGCGCTGATCCTGCGCTGCGATCGGGAGGTCCCCGAATCGCTGAAGCAGAAGATCGCGCTCATGTGCGACGTGGACATCGAGGGCGTCATCTCGACGCCAGACGCCCCGAGCATCTACGACATCCCCAAGGTGCTGCACGCCGAGAGCCTCGATGCCTACGTCGTGCGCAAGCTGGGCCTTCCGTTCCGCGACGTCGACTGGTCCGTGTGGGGCGAGCTGCTGCGCCGCGTCCACGAGCCGCAGGAGACCGTCCGCGTGGCCCTCGTCGGCAAGTACGTCGACCTGCCCGATGCCTATCTCTCGGTGACCGAGGCGATCCGGGCCGGCGGCTTCGCCCACCGGGCCCGCACCGAGATCGTCTGGGTCCAGTCCGACGAGTGCGCCACCGACGCCGGGGCGCAGCAGGCCCTCGGCGACGTCGACGCCATCCTCGTTCCGGGCGGTTTCGGCATCCGCGGCATCGAGGGCAAGGTCGGCGCGATCCGCTACGCCCGCCGGCGCGGCATCCCACTGCTCGGCCTGTGCCTGGGCCTGCAGTGCGTGGTCATCGAGGCCGCCCGGTCGGTGGGCTTCGACGACGCGAACTCCGCCGAGTTCGAGCCGGACACCAAGCACGCCGTGATCTCGGTCATGGCCGATCAGGAGCAGGCCGTCGCCGGCGAGGCCGACCTCGGCGGCACGATGCGGCTGGGCTCCTACCCGGCGGTGCTGGGCGAGGGCACCCAGGTCGCGCAGGCCTACGGCGAGACCGAGGTCACCGAACGCCACCGCCACCGCTACGAGGTGAACAACGCCTACCGCGACAAGATCGCCGAGGCGGGCCTGGTGTTCTCTGGCACGTCCCCGGACGGCCGCCTGGTCGAGTTCGTCGAGTATCCGCGCGATCAGCACCCCTTCCTCGTCGCGACGCAGGCCCACCCGGAACTCAAGTCGCGCCCGACGCGGCCGCACCCGCTGTTCAGCAGCCTGATCGCCGCCGCCATCGAGTACAAGGCCGCCGAGCGGCTCCCGGTCGAGATCCCCATGCGCGACGACGAGCCCGTCGCCGCCTCGGAATAGCGCCATGGCGCACGAGTTCACCGTCGCCGATTCGCAGGTGCGCTACGACGGTGCGATTCTCGTGCTGCGCATCGACGAGGTGACCATGCCCGGCGGTGACACCGCGCGCCGAGAGGTCGTCGAGCATCCGGGTGCGGTGGCCGTCGTCGCCCTCGACGACGCCAATCGGGTGGCTCTCGTCGAGCAGTACCGACACCCGGTCGGGCAGCGCCTGGTGGAACTGCCGGCCGGACTCCTCGACCAGCCCGGCGAGGCGCCGGTCGACGCCGCCCGTCGTGAGCTGGCCGAAGAGGCCGACCTCGCCGCCGATCGCTGGGAGGTCCTGGTGGACCTGGCGCTGTCGCCGGGCTTCACCGACGAGGCGCTGCGGGTGTATCTGGCCCGCGGACTCCACGAACTGCCCGCCGCCGAGCGCGTCGACGAGGAGGCCGACCTGCGGTTGCGGTGGCTGCCGCTGCCGGAGGCGGTGGACCTCGCGCTGTCGGGCGGCATCGTCAACGCCACCGCCGTCGCCGGCCTCCTGGCCGCGGCCCGCGTCGTCGACGGGGCGCCTGCTCGGCCGGTGGACGCGCCGTGGCCGGGCCGGCCCACCGCCTTCGACGAGCGCAAACGGGGTGAGCGGGGCTGACCGGGGACAGTCTCGCCGAGCAGGTGGACCGCTACCTCGACCACCTGGTGGTCGAGCGGGGCGTCGCCGCGAACACCGCGGCGTCCTATCGGCGCGACCTGCGCCGCTACCGCGAGTACCTGCAGTCGCGCGGGATCGGCGACCTCCGGGACGTCGCCGAGGCGGACGTGCGGGAGTTCCTCGTCGACCTGCGCTCCGGGAGGGACGGCGCCGCGCCGCTCGCCGAGAGTTCGATCGCGCGCACCCTGGTCGCCACCCGCGGCCTGCACAAGTTCGCGGTGGCCGAGGGGATCGCCGAGGTCGATGCGGCCCACGGCGTCCGACCGCCCAAACCCGCGCAGCGGCTGCCCAAGGCGCTGACCGTCGACGAGGTGGGCGCGATCCTCGCGAACGCCGGCGGCGACGATCCGCGCGGGCTGCGCGACAGCGCCCTGCTCGAGCTGCTGTACAGCTGTGGTGCCCGCATCTCGGAGGTCACCTCGCTCGACATCGACGACCTCGACCTGGACCATCGCACGGTCCTGCTGCGCGGCAAAGGCGGCAAGCAACGACTCGTCCCCGTTGGCGGGCCGGCGGTGGAGGCGGTGCAGGCCTATCTCGTGCGCGCCCGCCCGGCGCTGGTCGGGCTGCGCAGCGGACCGGCGGTGTTCCTCAACGCCCGCGGCGGACGGTTGTCGCGGCAGAGCGCCTGGCAGATCTTGGCCGACGCCGCCGAGCGCGCCGGGGTCAGCGCGGCGGTGTCCCCGCACACCCTTCGGCACAGCTTCGCCACCCATCTTCTCGACGGCGGGGCCGACGTGCGCGTCGTGCAGGAACTCCTCGGCCACGCCTCGGTGACCACCACGCAGGTCTACACCCTCGTGACCGTGTCGACGATGCGCGAGGTCTACGCCACGGCGCACCCGCGTGCCCGCTAGGGTGGACCTCATCCATCGCGCGGAAGAGGGGAGGAGCGGTCTGTGAGCACGCCGGAGATCGACAAGTACCGGCTGTCCGTCAGCAGCCCCGGCGCTGACGAGGAGGCCGACTCCACCGTTGACGAGGGGAAGCTCGGGCCCACCGGGCGCCCGCTGCGCGCCATCCCCACGCCGAAGCCGCTCAAGTCGCACGGCCCCGCGACGATCATCGCCGTCTGCAACCAGAAGGGCGGCGTCGGCAAGACGACGTCCACGATCAACATCGGTGCCGCGCTGGCCGAGTACGGCCGCCGCGTCCTGCTCGTCGACCTCGATCCGCAGGGGGCCCTGTCCGCCGGTCTGGGCGTGGCCCACCACGAGCTCGAGGAGACGGTCCACAACCTGCTCGTGCCGCCGCTGGCGTCGATCGACGACGTGCTGCAGCGCACCCGGGTCGAGGGCATGGACCTGTTGCCCAGCAACATCGACCTCTCGGCCGCCGAGATCCAGCTGGTCAACGAGGTCGGGCGCGAACAAACGCTCGGACGTGCGCTGCACCCCGTCGTCGACCGTTACGACTACATCCTGATCGACTGCCAGCCGTCGCTGGGCCTGCTGACCGTCAACGCCCTCGCCTGCGCGGACAGCGTGCTGATCCCGATGGAGTGCGAATACTTCAGCCTGCGCGGGTTGGCGCTGCTGACCGACACGATCGACAAGGTCCGCGAGCGGCTCAACCCGAAGCTGGAGATCGGCGGCATCCTGGCGACCATGTTCGACCCGCGCACGGTGCATTCGCGCGACGTCATGGCGCGCGTGGTCGAGGTCTTCGGGGACGTCGTCTTCGACACGTCGATCAACCGGACCGTGCGGTTCCCGGAGACGAGTGTCGCCGGCGAACCGATCATCTCCTGGGCGCCCAAGTCGACCGGCGCGAAGGCCTACCGCAACGTCGCGGCCGAGGTCATCGAGCGCGACGCCGAGCGTCGATGACGGTCACGACACCGGAGGACGACGCAGACCAGGGTTTCCGCGTCCATCTGGACAATTTCGACGGCCCGTTCGACCTGCTGCTGAACCTGATCAGCCAGCACCGCCTCGACGTCACCGAGGTCGCGCTGCACGAGGTGACCGACGACTTCATCGCCTACACCCGGGACATGGGCGAGCACATGGACCTCGAGCAGACGACGGAGTTCCTCGTCGTCGCGGCGACGCTCCTGGATCTGAAAGCGGCCCGCCTGCTGCCCTCCGGCGAGGTCGACGACCCCGAGGACCTGGCGCTGCTGGAGGCGCGCGACCTCCTGTTCGCCCGGCTGCTGCAGTACCGCGCCTACAAGCAGGTGGCGGGGCTGTTCGCCGAGCTCGAGGCCTCCGCGCTCCAGCGCTATCCACGCGCGGTCGCGCTGGAGGACCACTTCGCCGAACTGTTGCCCGAGGTGACCCTCGGCGTGGACCCCCTCGGGTTCGCCGAGGTCGCCGCGACCGCGCTCACCCCCAAACCGGTCCCGACCGTCGGGCTCGACCACCTGCACATCCCGAAGGTGTCGGTGCCCGAACAGGCCAAACGGCTCTCGGTGCTGCTGCGTGACGCTCCCGAGGGCACGATGACCTTCGCCCAGCTGGTGGCCGAATGCACCAACGGGCTGGAGGTCGTGGCCCGCTTCCTGGGTCTGCTGGAGCTGTACCGCGAGCGCGCCGTCACCTTCGTGCAGGAGGAGGCGCTGGGGGAGTTGACGGTCACCTGGTCCGGTGACCGGGAACCCGAGGAGTTGAGCATGGATCGAGTGGAGGACTACGGATGAGTGACGAGGCGGCCCAGACCACCCTCGAGCACGAGGGCGCGATCGTCCTCGACGACCACGAGCTCCGCTCGGCCCTCGAAGCGGTGCTGCTCGTCGTCGACACCCCGGTGTCGGTGGAGGAGTTGGCCACCGCGACCGAACAGGACCGACTGCGGGTCAAGGAAATGCTCGCCCGCATGTCCGACGAGCTCACCGAGGCCGGCAGCGGCATCGACCTGCGGTACACGGCCGACGGGTGGCGCTACTACACCCGCGCCGAGTTCGCGCCCTACGTCGAACGGCTGCTGCTCGACGGTGCCCGCACCAAGCTGACCCGCGCCGCCCTCGAGACGCTGGCCGTCATCGCCTATCGCCAGCCGGTCAGTCGGGCCCGTGTGTCGGCTATCCGCGGCGTCAACGTCGACGGCGTCATCCGCACCCTCGTCGCGCGCGGGTTGATCAACGAGGTCGGCACCGACCCGCAGACCTCGGCCACCACCTACGGCACCACCGAACTGTTCCTGGAGCGCCTGGGGCTGGCCTCCCTCTCGGAGCTGCCCGATCTGGGGCCGCTGCTGCCCGACGTGGACCTGATCGAGGACCTGTCCGACGAGCTGACCTCCGATCCGCGATTCGCCAAACTCTCCGCCGGCCGGGCAGAATCGGACGACACGGCAGCGCCGGTCGCCGAGTCCGAATCGGCGGCCGCGACAGAAACGGACGAGTAGGGCTGACATGGCGAAACCGCGCAAACAATCGCGGGTGAACGTCGAGGCGGGCAAGGTGCGGCTCAACAACGCCAGGCCCGCCAAGGCCCAGCGCCCGCGCGAGGACGGCGAGTTCATCGGCACCACCCCCGGCGGCGACGATCCGTACGACCCGAGGGGCACCCGCCTGCAGAAGATCCTCGCCTCGGCCGGAGTGGCCTCGCGCCGCGGGGCCGAGGAGATGATCGCGGCCGGGCGCGTGAGCGTCGACGGCGTCGTGGTCACCGAACAGGGGATGCGCGTCGATCCCCACCGCGTCATCGTGCGGGTCGACGGCGTGCGGGTCCTCATCGACGAGGACATGACCTACCTCGCACTGAACAAGCCCGCTGGCTACCACTCGACGATGGCCGACGATCAGGGGCGCCCCTGCGTGGGCGATCTCGTCGCCGAGCGCGTCATGGCCGGACAGCGGCTCTTCCACGTCGGACGGCTCGACGCCGAGACCGAGGGCCTGCTGCTGCTCACCAACGACGGGGAACTCGCCCACCGGCTGATGCACCCGTCCTTCGAGGTGCCCAAGACCTACCTGGCGACGGTTCGCGGCGAGGTGCCCCGCGCACTGTCGCGCAAGGTGCGCGACGGCGTCGAACTGGACGACGGCCTGGTGCAGGCCGACGAGTTCGTGCCGCTGCAGGTCCATGACGGCGCGTCGCTGGTCCGGATCACGCTGCACGAGGGCCGCAACCGCATCGTGCGCCGCCTCATGGACCACCTGGGCTACCCGGTCACCCGACTGGTGCGGACCGACGTCGGTCCGATCGCCCTGGGCGACCAGCGCCCCGGCTCGATCCGCGTGCTCGGCAAGGAC
The DNA here is from genome assembly GCF_047606305.1 of Gordonia sp. (in: high G+C Gram-positive bacteria). GTDB lineage: Bacteria > Actinomycetota > Actinomycetes > Mycobacteriales > Mycobacteriaceae > Gordonia. Next base: position 9,762 of record NZ_JASGER010000009.1, read on the forward strand.
GAGATCGGCGCGCTCTACCAGGCGGTGGGCCTGTGACCGACGACGAGACGACGGTCGTGGCGATCGACGGACCGGCCGGAACCGGCAAGTCCTCGGTGTCGAGGCTGCTCGCCGACGAGGTCGGCGCCCAATACCTCGACACCGGCGCGATGTACCGTGCCGCAAGCCTGGCGGTGCTGCGCGCCGGCATCGATCCCGACGACGTCGACGCGGTTGCCGAGCTGGTGCGGGGCCTGTCCATCGACCTGCGCGACCGGGACGGCGACACCGTGGTGCTCCTGGACGACGAGGACGTGTCCACCGCGATCCGCGCCGACGACGTGACGAACGCCGTGTCGGCCGTCGCCGCCAATGCCCGCGTGCGCGAGCAGATGGTCGAGCTGCAGCGGCAGGTCGCCGCCGATCGGTTCGTCGTCGTCGAGGGACGCGACATCGGCACGGTGGTCTTCCCCGACGCCGCACTCAAGGTCTTCTTGACCGCGACCCCGCGGGCGCGGGCGGAGCGGCGGCACCGCCAGAACCTCGAGGCGGGCCGGACGAGCGACCTCGACGAGGTGCTGGCCAGCGTCAACCGGCGCGACCACCTCGACTCGACGCGTGCGGCCTCGCCGCTGCGCCGGGCCGATGACGCGGTGGAGCTCGACACCAGCGATCTGTCCCTGCCGCAGGTCCTCGCGGCGCTGACCGACCTGGTGGACCAACGGATCGGAGTGCGTCGGTGACCGACGAAGTGGTGGGAGCCGGAGCCGAGTCGCTCCCCGGCGACGGAGTGTGGACCGACGAGTCCGATTGGGAGGTCGTCGACGCGGTCGGTGATGATGCCGCGCTCGACGGCGCCGCGGCGCTGCCGTCGGTGGCGATCGTCGGCCGGCCCAACGTCGGCAAGTCCACCCTGGTCAACCGCATCCTGGGTCGACGCGAGGCCGTCGTCGAGGATCTGCCGGGCGTCACCCGCGACCGGGTCGCGTATCCGGCGAGCTGGAACGGCCGCAACTTCATGGTCGTGGACACCGGCGGCTGGGAGTCCGACGCAAAGGGCCTCCAGCAGGCGGTGGCCGATCAGGCCGAGCGGGCGATGAACGCGGTGGACGCCATCGTCCTGGTCGTCGACGCCACCGTCGGGGCGACCGCCACCGACGAGGCCGTCGCCCGGGTGCTGCGCAAGGCCACGGTGCCGGTGTTGCTGTGTGCGAACAAGGTCGACAGCGATCGGGTGGAGGCCGACGCCGCCGAACTCTGGTCGCTGGGCCTGGGGGAGCCGCATCCGGTGTCGGCGGCCCACGGCCGCGGGGCCGGTGACCTGCTCGACGAGATCTTGAAGGTCCTGCCCGAGCACACGCGTGTCGCGGCACCGTCGGGCGGACCGCGCCGTGTCGCGCTCGTCGGCAAGCCCAACGTCGGGAAGAGTTCACTGCTCAACAAGCTCGCCGGCCAGGAGCGGTCGGTCGTCGACAATGTCGCCGGCACCACCGTCGACCCGGTGGACGAACTCATCGAGCTCGACGGCAAGGTGTGGCAGTTCGTCGACACCGCCGGTCTGCGGCGCAAGGTTCGCACCGCCACCGGCCACGAGTACTACGCGTCGCTGCGGACGCGTTCGGCACTCGAGGCCGCCGAGGTCGCGATCCTGCTCATCGACGCCTCCGAGCCGCTGTCGGAACAGGATCTGCGCATCCTCGGAATGGTCGTCGAAACGGGTCGCGCACTGGTCGTCGCCTTCAACAAGTGGGACCTCGTCGACGAGGACCGGCGGTACGCGCTGGAGAAGGAGATCGACCGCGAGCTCAATCGCGCGGCGTGGGCGTCGCGGATCAACATCTCGGCGATGACCGGACGCGCGGTGCAAAAGCTCGTACCGGCACTCGAGGAGGCGCTCGAGTCGTGGGACAAGCGCATCGGGACCGGACAGCTCAACAACTGGATCAAGGAGGTCGTCGCGGCGAACCCGCCGCCGGTGCGCGGCGGGCGCCAGCCGCGCATCATGTTCGCCACCCAGGCGGCCACCCGACCGCCGACGTTCGTGCTGTTCACCACCGGCTTCCTGGAGGCCGGCTACCGCCGCTTCCTGGAGCGGCGACTGCGCGAGGATTTCGGTTTCCACGGCTCCCCGGTGCGGGTCAACGTGCGAGTGCGGGACAAGCGGGAGCAGCGCCGCAAGCGTTGAGCAATCGTTCGTCGTTAGGATGTCCTTAGCCCGACGCCGCAGCGGCGCCGGCGGAGGAAAGGAAGACTTCATGAACCGTCGCATCGCAGGCGTGCTGATCGCCCTGCTCGCCGCCCTCGGCCTGCTCGGCGCCGCCGGTTGCTCGTCGAGTGACACCCTGGAGACCGCGAAGGCGCAGGAGATCCTGCGGACCATCGTCGACCCGGCCACGACGCCGGAGGCGGCCGCTGCCCTGGTGAACTCGCCGGATCCGGCATGGGGCCCCAAGCTGCACGGTTTCGCCGAGGGCGCCGCACACGGCGGCTACACCCCGGACAAGTTCACCGTGAAGTCGGTGAAGGCCGAGGGGGACGACAAGGCCGTCGCCCAGGTCGAGGTCGCGAGCCCGCATGCCCCCGCACCGGTCACCGTTCCGTACACGTTCGCCAAGGTCGGCGACACGTGGAAGCTCGCGCCGGAGTCGGCCGATGCGCTGGTCGGCATGGGTTCGGCCCACGCCCACCACTGATCACCGGTCGAGACACATGATTGCACGACGCCGGCGCGGCATCCCCACGATGCTCGCCGGCGTCGTCGCGTCGGCGTTGGTGGCCGGGTGTACCGTCGCTCCGCTCGACGTGGGCGGCTCGTCGGTGGCCGCGGCCGTGATCCCGCCCGGCCCCCGCACGGCCACGGTTCCCGCCGATCCCACACCGGTCACCGGCGACCCCGCACCCGCACTCCCGACGACCGTTCATTCCTTCGACGGCCCGGATGTGACCGTCACCGATGTGAGCCGGATCGTCGCGCTCGACCGCTTCGGCACGTATGGGACGACCGTGTTCGCGCTGGGGCTGGGCGCCAACCTCGTCGGCCGCGACATCGCGACGAAGTTCCCGGCCGCCCAGCACATCCCGGTCCTCACGCCCGACGGCAGCAATGCCAATCTCGAGGCCATCCTCGCCCTGCGCCCGACGGTGGTCCTCGCCGACGCGTCACTACCGTCGGTCGCCACGCTGGCCGTGCGGCTGCGCGCCGCCCGCATCCCCGTCGTGCTCGGCGAGCCCGCGCGCACGATGGACAACACGGGCCAACAGCTGCGGACCACCGCCGACGCGCTCGGCGTCGCCGCCGCCGGGGAGGAGCTGGTCAAGCGCACGGATCGGCAGATCGCCGCGGCGCGGGCCGCGGTACCTCCTGTGCGGTCGAAGCCGAAGATCGGGTTCCTGTACGCGCGCGGCACGGGTCTGATGATCCTGGGCGGCCCCGGTTCGGGTGCCTCGGAGATGATCGAATTCCTCGGCGGCGTTGACGCCGGCACCGCCGCCGGGCTGAAGGAGCCGTACACCTCGCTCACCGCCGAGGGGCTGATCAAAGCGGCTCCCGACGCACTGCTCATGATGACCGACGGGCTGGCGTCCGTCGGGGGCATCGACGGACTCCTGCGCGTGCCCGGCGTCGCGCAGACGCCGGCCGGGCGGTCGCGCACCGTGATCGACATGGCCGACGGACAGATGTTGACGTTCGGCTCCCGCACCGGCGAGGTCGCGCTGGCGTTGGCCAAGGCGATCTACGGTGGGTGAGGCCGTGACAGTCGGGAAGTCGTCGGCGGGGGAGATCCGGCGCGTGCGCGCGGGCGTTGCTCTGCTGGTGTTGAGCGCCGTGACCGTGCTCATCGCGCTGTACTCGATGGCGATGGGCCAGAACCCCGTTCCTCTCGGTCAGGTCGTCGGCTCGTTGCTGCACCACGTCTCGATTCCGCTCGGCTCGCTGCCCGACCAGGCCGACGAGGACACCCTGTGGCAGGTGCGCGTGCCACGGGTCTACCTGGCGCTGGCCGTCGGGGCCGCGCTCGGGTGTGCTGGTGCGGTGCTGCAGGGCGTCTTCGCCAACCCCCTCGCAGAACCCGGTGTCATCGGCGTTTCGTCGGGTGCGGCCGCCGGTGCCGCCGCCGTGATCACCGTCGGCGGATTGGGCGCGGCGGGCTACTTCGTCGCCGGCGGCGCCTTCGCCGCAGGTCTGGTCACGACGCTCTTCGTCTACTTGGCCTCGCGGTCGGCGGGACGCACCCAGGTCGTCAGCCTGGTCCTCACCGGTATCGCCGTGAATGCCTTCGCCGGCGGCCTCATCGCCTTCTTCACCTATCGCGCCACCCCCGCCGCGCGCGACCAGATCGTGTTCTGGCAGATGGGCAGTCTCAACCGCGCGACGATGAACCAGGTGCTTCTCGTGGCCGTCCTCGTCGCGGTCGGGTTGGCCGCCTCGATGCTGTTGGCCCGCCGCATCGACCTGCTGTCCCTCGGGGAGTACACGGCCGGGCACCTCGGCGTCGACGTGGAGAAACTGCGCCGGGCGGCGGTCGTCATCGTCGCGCTGCTGACCGCGGCGGCGGTGAGCTTCTGCGGCATCATCTTGTTCGTCGGCCTGGTGGTGCCGCACTTCATGCGCCTGATCGTCGGGCCGCGCCACGCCGTGCTGATCCCCGCCAGCGCCATCGCCGGCGCGGGGCTGCTCAGCGCCGCCGACCTCGCGTCGCGCACCATCGTCCCGTACGGCGACCTGCCGCTGGGGATGATCACCAGTCTGGTCGGCGGCCCGGTCTTCCTCTGGCTTCTCCGCCGGGAGATGAAGCGCGGGGGATGGCTGTGACCGTGCTGCGGATCGATCGGTTGAGTGTCGCCCGTGGGGGCCGAACCGTGCTCGGCGACGTGTCCCTCGAACTCGCATCGCGGGAACTGCTGTGCCTGGTCGGCCCCAACGGCGCGGGCAAGTCGACGCTCCTGTCGGCGATCGCCGGCACCCTCGAGCCGACATCGGGCTCGGTGGAGTTGATGGGCGATCGGCTCGACGGGCTGTCGAAGATCGAGCAGGCCCGTCGCCGCGCGGTGCTGCCGCAGGAGCACACGATCGGGTTCTCCTTCACGTGCGCAGAGGTGGTGCAGATGGCCCGCCACGCCTGGTCGCGAACCGCGAAGCGAGACGACGACGAGCGGGCCGTCGCCGAGGCCATGGCGGTCTGCGACGTGACCGGGTTCGGGCAGCGGAGCTTCGGCAGTCTCTCCGGCGGTGAACGCGGCCGCGTCGCACTGGCCCGCGTCCTGGCGCAGGGCACCCCGATCCTGCTGCTCGACGAGCCGACCGCGGCGATGGACCCCCACTACCAGGAGCAGGTCATGGCGATTGTGCGGCGGCAGGTCGACGACGGTGCCGCCGCGCTGGTCGTCGTGCACGACCTGAATCTGGCCGCCGCCTACAGTGACCGGGTCGCGGTACTGGCACCCGACGAGCGGGGGACCGGTCGCCTCGTCGCCGTCGGAGCCCCGCGGGACACCCTGACGCAGGAACGGGTGAGCCAGGTGTACGGCTTGCCGATGCGTGCGCACGACATCGACGGTCAGCACGTGGTGCTGCCGGACCGCAAACGTCCCTAGCCGACGCGCGGCGGGCGATTGGTTCGCCCGGCCCCGGGTGCGATAAGGTGATTCTCGCTCCAACGAGCGACGGGCTGTGGCGCAGTTTGGTAGCGCACCTGACTGGGGGTCAGGTGGTCGCAGGTTCAAATCCTGTCAGCCCGACAAACAATCGAGAGCCGCCGGCCGTGCCGTGCGGCTCTTGTTGTCGGTGACGGTTGAGGAGGTCGGGGATGTCGCTCGACGCTGAGGAGACCCGACGGACCGGCGACGAGCTGCGCGCGAACATGGCGCTCAGCACCCTGAACGTCACACAGGTCGCCGACGACCTCGACTGGGACGTCGGGCGGGTGGCGGACACGTTGGCCATGTCGGGCGGTCAGGATCCCGCTGACGTGTGGGAGTTGCGCGACTACCTCGTGCAGGCGATTCGGGACCGGGGTGAGAAGCCGGTGCCGTTCACCGTGCTCACCGACCAGGGGCGGTTGCAAGCCGACCGGTGGTTCGGACTCCGTCAGGCACCGAGTCACGACTGGGATCAGCACCGCGAATGAACTGCTCTTCGGGGTCGCCGGACCCGCGTTAGGCTTCGGGCGTGACCGACACCGAGTTCCGGGACCGGTGCGTCGTCAGCGACACCGCCCGACGCGCGACGGTGACCGAGGTGCGCGGGCAGCGCCTGGTCTTGCTCGCCTCCTACGCCGCCGCGGCAATTTGCCTGGGTTTCGCGACCTCGTCGCTCGTGGCGGGCGGACCGCAAACCCGCATCGGCCTGATCAATCTGGCGATGGCGGCGGCATTCGCCTCGGTGCCGTCGTTGCGGCGCTTGGCCCCACTCGCTCCGGCGATCGGGTTCTGGCTCGTCGCGATGGTGGCGCTCTCGGTGATCACCGTGCTGCTGGGCACCTCCGCAGGCATGTCGCTCTACTTCGTGATCATCGCGGCCGGGGCGACGATGGTCGTCGGAGTCCGGCGTTGGCCCCTCATCCTGGTCGCGGTGCTCACGTCGATCGCCGCCGTGGCGATCCTGCACCTGACCGTGCCGGCGACCACCGGCCGGGTGCCCGAGTGGTTCATGAGGACGGGGTACATCGTCAACGCCGCCGGTGCCTGCCTGCTGGCGGTGGGGATCGTCGGATATGGCCTGTTGCAGATCCAGCGGGCCGAAGACGCGCTCGAGCAGGAATACGACCGGTCGGAGGCACTGCTCGACAACATCCTGCCGCGCAGTATCGCCGCGCGGCTCAAGGACCCGGCGCATGAGGACATCGCCGATGCCTACGACGATGCGTCGATCCTGTTCGCGGACATCGCCGGCTTCACGGCCATGTCGAGCAAGACGCAGCCGGCCGAGGTGGTCCGCTTCCTCAACCGGCTGTACACCGCACTGGATGCGCTGGTGGACCGGCACGGGCTGGAGAAGATCAAGACCACCGGTGATTCGTACATGGTGGTGAGCGGCGTGCCGCAACCCGATCCCGCCCACCTGGAGGCGCTGGCGCTCTTCGCCCTGGACATGCGCGCGGCGTGTGAGGCGGTGACGACCGCGGACGGTCAGCGACTGCCGATGCGCATCGGCCTCGCCTGCGGGCCGGTCGTCGCAGGCGTCGTCGGGTCGCGCAAATTCTTCTACGACGTGTGGGGTGACGCGGTGAACCTGGCCTCGCGAATGGAGTCGACGGGGATCCCTGGACGGATCCAGGTGACCGACGAGGTGCGGACACGATTGGCCGGCCGGTTCGAGCTTGAGGAACGGGGAGCCGTCGAGGTGAAGGGCAAGAGCGAGCAGCAGACCTGGTTCCTGGTGGGGCGAGCGCTCACCACACGCCCGACGGACGGAACTGAACGCTGATCCGCGGACCGGCGCCCTTCTCCTTCGGCACCGCGTGATCCCAGGTCCGCTGGCAGGAGCCGCCCATGACGAGCAGGTCACCCGAGCCGAGGGGAAAGCGCCGCGACGGACCGCCCCCGCGCGGCCGCATCATCAGCGTGCGCGGCGCACCCAAGGACACGATCGCGATCAGCGTGTCCGAGTGCTTGCCGCGGCCGATGCGGTCACCGTGCCATGCGACGCTGTCGGCGCCGTTGCGGTAGAAGCACAAGCCCGCGGTGGCGAAGCCCTCGGGCAGCTCCGGCGCGAAACGAGCGGACAACTCCTCGCGCATCTCGACCACCGTCGGATCCGGTAGCGCATCCCCTTCGGCGTAATAGGCGGCCAACCGCGGGACGTCGACGACCCGGTCGTACATCTGCCGCTGCTCGCTGCGCCACGGCACGGAATCGACCAATCGGTCGAAGAGTTGCGCGGAGCCCGCCAGCCATCCCGGCACCACGTCCACCCAGGCGCCACCGGTGAGCATGATGCGCTGCCCCCGGGCGGACCGGCTGATCGCCGGCGTCTCGTCGACGGCGCCGAACAGGGTGTCCTGGAAGCCGGTGCTCATTCGTCTAGCCTATCGCACAGAGTCGAACAATTGTGCTAACTCGTCGTCGGGGGGCTGGTAGAAAGGCATCATGACCGAACATGCGAGAGACGCGCGGTGACCGCCCGGCGCTACCGTCCGTTGGCGCCGGAGGAGGCCGCTGCGCTGGCGCCCGCGCCGTGGCACGTGGTCGACGGGCGGTTCGTCGCCGCCTTCCGGCCCGGGTCGATGGTCCGCGGCCTCGAGTTCGTCTCGCGAATCGTCGCGGCGGCCGAGGCGCTCGATCACCATCCCGATATCGACTTCCGCTATGCGACAGTCGCACTCGAGTTGAGTACCCACGCGATCGGCGGTCTCAGTGACGCCGACGTGGACCTCGCGACGACGATCAGTGGCATCGCCGACGAGTTGGGGGTCGCCCCGGCCTGAGTTGCGGGTCCGCGGCGCGCGACCGCGTTACCGTTAGCCCATGGCGCACCAACCGGTCATCGGCGTCGTCGGAGCGACGACGAACAATCTGCGCAACATCAGCGTCGAGGTGCCCAAGCTGGCGTTCACCGTCGTGACCGGGGTGTCCGGGTCGGGGAAGTCGTCGCTGGTCCTCGACACCATCGCCGCCGAAGCCGGGCGCCTGGTCAACGACTCGTACTCGGTGTTCGTCCGCAACCGACTGCCGCAGATGCCGGCGCCGGAAGTGCAGTCGATGTCGGGATTGACCTTCACCGCATTGATCGACCAGCGCCGATTCACCGGCAACGCCCGTTCGACCGTGGCCACCGCGGCCGATATCGCTCCGCTGTTGCGGCTGGTCTTCTCGCGCATCGGCGAACCGTGTGCCGGGTACTCGCCGGCGTACTCGTTCAACGACCCGGCGGGGATGTGCCCCACCTGCGAGGGGCTGGGCACCGTGGTCGACATCGACGTCGACGAACTCATCGACCCGGAGAAGAACATCGATCAGGGTCCGGTCCGCTTCAGCCAGTTCCGACCGGGCGTCTACCGGTGGAAGCGGTTCGCCTACTGCGGGCTGTTCGATCGGAGCAAGCCGCTCAAGGACTACACGCCCGAGGAGATGGATCTCTTCCTCTACGCGGACCAGCTGAAGCTGCCCGACCCCGATCCGGAGTTCCCGCAGACCGCGCGATTCGACGGCGTCGTCACCCGGATGCGCGACGTCTACGTGAAGAACCATCCGAAGACCAGTGCGTCGGTGAGTGCCGAGCTGGACCGGTTGATGACGCGTCGCGCCTGCCCGGACTGTGGCGGGGCGCGGTTGAACGCGGCCGCTCGGGCGAGCCTCATCGACGGGCGGTCCATCGTCGACTGGTCGGCGATGTCGGTGGCACGCCTGCGTGCCCTCGTCGAGGAGTTGAACGAACCGCGCGTGGCCCCGGCGCTGGAGAACATCCGCCGCACGCTCGATGCACTGCTGTCGGTGGGGCTGGGCTATCTCTCGTTGGACCGCCAGTCGGGCACGCTCTCGGGCGGTGAGGCGCAGCGGGTGAAGATCGTCCGGCATCTCGGCAGCGCGCTGACCGACGTCACCTATGTGTTCGACGAGCCGTCGACGGGGCTGCACCCGGCCGACGTCCAACGGCTCAACGCCCTGCTGCTCCGCCTGCGCGACGCCGGCAACACGGTTCTCGTCGTCGAACACCACCCGCAAGTGATCGCCGCCGCCGACCACGTCGTCGACATGGGCCCGGGGGCGGGCGCCGCCGGTGGTGAGGTGCAGTTCGAGGGCACTCCGGCCGATCTGCGGCGCAGCGACACGCTCACCGGCCGATTGTTGGCCCGACCGCTCGAGGTGAAGGCGAAGGTCCGCCGACCCACCGGGTCGGTATCGGTGATCGGCGCGACGGCGAACAACCTGACCGGCTTCGACGTCGACGTCCCGCTGGGCGTGTTGACGGCGGTCACCGGTGTGGCCGGCTCGGGCAAGTCGTCGCTGGCGACGGTCGAGCTGCCGCGCCAACACCCCGACTTCACCGTCGTCGGGCAGGACCCGTTGCACGGTGGCGTGCGCTCGACCTCGCTGAGCATCCTGGGCGTCGCCGACGAGGTGCGCTCGGTGTTCGCGAAAGCGTCGGAGCTGGAGCCGTCGTGGTTCAGCTTCAACTCCAAGGGGGGTTGCCCGGCCTGCAAGGGCAAGGGGTTCATCACCACCGAGTTGGCCTTTCTCGACGATGTGTCGACCCCCTGCGACGTCTGTGGCGGCGCCCGGTTCAACGAGACCGCACTGGCCGCGCGCCTGGACGGGAACTCAATCGCCGACGTGCTGCACATGGCGGCGCCGGAGGTCGCCGACTTGTTCGCCGATCATCGCGACATCGCCGCCGCCATGTCGTGGCTCGAGGGGGTCGGACTGGGCTATACCGCCGTCGGTCAGTCCTTGGACACCTTGTCCGGCGGCGAGAAACAACGGCTGCTGTTGGCTCGGCACCTGAGTGCCTCGCCGGAGCTGGCCGATGAACGGATCGTCCTGGACGAGCCGACCACCGGATTGCATCCGAGCGACGTCGATCGCATCAACGCGCTGTTCGACGACCTCGTCGACGGGGGAGCGACGCTCGTCGTCGTCGAACACAATCTTCGCGTCGTGGCGCGGGCCGATCATGTGATCGACATCGGGCCGGGCGCCGGTGCCGACGGTGGCCGATTGGTGTTCACCGGGGCGCCCGCCGACATCGAAGGGGATGTGAACTCGCTCACCGGCCGCGCACTGGCCATCGCGGCCGGGGTGGCGTGAGGGTCAACCAGCGTCGATGACGGCCTGCAGCCGTGGGCCGAAGGTGGCGACGAGCTCGTCGACGGTGGGGGAGGTGAACGCCGGCGCGCCGACGAGGTAGCGGAGGGTGGCCAGTCCGAACAGCATGCTGCCCGCAGCGCGCACAGTATCGATCGGGACGCCCAACTCGCGCGCCGCCAGCGGCAGCATCTCGTCGGACAGGAACTCCCCGAAACCCCGGCCGGCGGTCTCGTCGGTGGTCGCCGAACGCAGCACGCCCTGCATCGCCGTCCCGGTCGCCGGGTCGTCCCACGTGGTGAGGAAGGAACGGGCGATGCGTGTGCCGAGTTCTGCGCGTGGACCGGCGGCCGCACGGCGGATGACGTCGCCGGGGTCGACGGGGATCTCCATGGCGGCGACGAAGAGGCCGCGCTTGTTGCCGAAGTAGTAGGGGATGAGGGCGACGTCGACGCCCGCCAGGGCCGCAATCGCGCGCAGTGGCGTCGCGCCGAACCCGCGCTGGGCGAACAGCTCTCGCGCTGCGGCGATGATCTGCTCGCGAGTGTTGCTCTCGCCGACACGGCGCCCCGTCTTGTCTGCCACACAGCCAAGCGTACTGGATTTCAACGGTTGTTGACATTACCTGTGCGTGGCCTCTAGGCTCGCGCTCAACAATCGTTGAAAGGTGTCCGTCGTGTCCGACAACCTGTTTCGCAAGCTCATCGGCCTCCTCCTCGGTGCGTCCGTCCTCGTACCGCTGATCCTGCTCATGTTCATCGGCCCCGCGTCGCGGGGCGCGCCGCACGACCTGCCCATCGGGGTCGCCGGACCGGTTCCCGCGGTGGCACAGGTGTTTGCGGCCTTGGCCCAGCGTCAGCCCGGCACCGTCGAGGTGCACCGCTACGCCGACGTGCGTGAACTGGAGCAGGCGACGCGCGACCGCAAGGTCTACGGCGGGATCGCCCTCGGCCCGCAGCCGACGACGGTGATCGCCTCCGGGGCCGGTCCGGCGCCGGCGCAGCTGATCACCCAGCTCGGCGCCCAGGTCGGAGCCGCGCAGGCGCCGTCCGCCCCGCCGATCGCCCCCAAGGTCGTCGACGTGGCGCCGCTTGCCGCGGACGATTCGCGCGGAGCGGGATTCGGCGCGATGGTCATGCCGGTCTTCATGGCGGGTGCGATTCTCGGGGTGGCCATTCCGCAGCTCACACGACGCGCGAAGCTCACGGCCGCGCTGGTGCCCGTCGGTGCGGCCTTGGTCGCGGCGACCAGCGTGGGCGCTGCGATGGCGATCGGTGTGCTGCCCGGTGGCTTTTGGGCGCAGTGGCTCGCGATGGCCGCCGGAATCCTCGCGATCGGAGCGACGGTCGCCGGTCTCGTGACCCTCATCGGCGCGGGCGGAGTCGGAGTGGCGGCCCTGCTGTTCATGCTGATCGGCATGCCCCTGGCCGGGATCGGTGCACCCCCGGAGTTCCTCCCCGGCATCTGGGGCACGGTCGGTCAGTGGCTGCCGCTGGGCGCGACCGGGACGGCGTTGCGCAGCGCCGCCTACTTTGCGGACGATCGGCTCGTCGGGGCGGGCGCCGGGCACGCGTTCGGCGTGCTGGCCATGTGGATCGTCATCGGATTCGTGCTGATCGGCCTGGGCATCCTGCGGCGCCGTCACGTGGTGGCCGAGGTCGTCCGGGCGGAGGGCGTCGCCACGTAGTCGGCTCCCGTCCGCGCCCCAGCGTTTCGGCGAGGAAAACTGGTCGTTACGAAGCTGTTGAGCGCACCGATCCCGTTTGCCGCGGTCGACGTCGCACCGACAGAATCGAGGGCATGACCGACTCCGTCCGCGAGGCCGCCGTGGCCGCGATCGCCGCGGCGACCGGTCCGGACGCGTTTGTCGAGGCCGTGGATGCGGCATGTGCCGCCGTGCCGGCACACCGGATCGACGCATCGGCGGCGGCGGACTGGTGGTCGGGGATCGTCCGGGCTTCGGTCGCCGGGGCGGCACGACTGATCGGACCGCCCACCGGAGTGGACTGGCAATGGTTCGTCACCGGCAGTTGCGGCCGACGAGAAGGTCTACCCGGCGCCGATGTCGAGACCCTGGTCGTCTTCGCCGGCGACGAGGCGCACGGGCCGCAAGTGCGCACTGCCGCCGCCCACGTGCACGATCTGCTGGAGCGCGCGGGCCTGCCGCCGGACGGCAACGGGGCGATCGCCAGCCGCGCTCGTTGTTGTCGCACGGCCGAGCAGTGGTCCGCCGTCATCGACGAGTGGGCCCAGCACCCCGAGATCGACCGCGGCGTGGTCATGGCCGGGCTGACCCTGGATGCGAGTGCGGTCGACGAGGGGGGCGGTCCGGACGTCGACCTCGCCGCCGAGATGCGGGCGGCGGCAGCTGCGCACCCGCAGCTCGCGCGCGCGATGGCCCAGGACTGTTCGGCGGTCCGCGAGGCGGTGCCCGCCCGGTTGTCCGTGCTGACCCGTCGCGCCGACAGCGTCGACGTCAAGCGCGCGATCCTCGATCCGATCGTCCGGCTGGCGCGCCTACGGGCCGTGCTGGACGGGGCGGGAGTCCAATCGACCCACGGACGGCTGTCGGTCGCCGGTGCCGCACTGCCGCAGATCGATTGGGCGGCCCTCGCTCGCGCCCATGTCGAGGGCACGTCGATCCGGTGGTCGCTGCGACGCGACGGCTGGCCCGACCGCCGGCTGTCCTCGGACCTGGTCCCACTGCGCGACCTCGCCCCGCACGACCGCGCCCGGGTGCGCAGCGCCGGTCGTGAGGTTCTCGGAGCGCAACGGGTGCTGCGCTATGTCGCGCTCGAGGAGACGCGATGACCGGCACGGCGGCGATGGAGCGGGCGATCGCGGTCACCGCGTGGGCCGTCGCGGCGCAGCGCCTCGAAGGGTGGAATCCCGAGCAGGAGGAAATCGCCGCGCTCGCGATGCTGGCGACCGATCGCATCGACTTCCGCGAATACCTCGGCCGCTGTCGGCGGCGGTTCGTCGACACCGAGACGTGGCATCCGCCGGTGCTGGCCCGTCGACGCCCCTATCTGATCCGCGGCTCCGACGTTCTCGCCAACAACCTCGGGTTGCACACGGCCCCGACGTTGGCGCGCGCCGAGCACGCCATCAGTGCGGGTCGCACGGTGGGTCTCCTGCGCCGGCCGCCGCAGACGTGGACGGTGCCGGATCTGCATCGCGCGCTGTTCGCCGACGTCTACCCGTGGGCGGGCGAGCCGCGTGTCACCGAGGTGGCCAAGCCCGGCGTGCGCTTCGCCACCGTGCCCGAGATCGAGGCCGGGCTGACCCGCACCCATCGCGACGTCGATGAAGCACTCACCTGCGCCGAGGGCTACGGCACCACCGCTCTGGCCCATCGGTTGGCCCGCATCTACGTCGACTACAACCTGGTGCACCCGTTCCGCGAGGGCAACGGCCGTACCGGAACCCTGCTGATGCAGCTCATCGCACTGCGCGGCGGTCGCTGGCTGTCGCTGGACGCGGTCGGTCGACGCGAGTGGGTCGACGCCTCGCGGGCCTCGATCAACGGCACCACCGTGGCCGGCCCCGATGCCGAGCCGGTGCGTCTGCTCGTCGAGGCCGGGCTGCGCGATGCCGCCAGTGGGACCTTCGGCTTCGAGATGCCCGATCGCCCTGCGGTATGCGACATCAGGCATATGATCGGGGAATGAGCAAAGAACCGAACGGCTGCGCCAACCCGAAGTGCACCTGCGCGAACTGCACGTGCGGCCCGAACTGCACGTGCGGTTCGAACGCCAGCTGCGGCTGCGGCAAGTAGCCCACGCCCTCAATCGCGTGCGGCCAACCACCTCAGATAGGTGCTGCCGCGCGGTGATAGCTCGTATCCGACGTCGTGGCTGATCGTCAGGCCGAGCGCCTTGAGCTTGCGAATGTCGATCTTCATCGCCGCCCGATCGACGTCGCGCTGCTCGGCCAGACGCGTCGACACCACGCGCGGATTGTCACCGATCCATTCCAGGATCTCCCGCGTCCACGGACCCGACTCCCGGCGGTCCAACCTCGCGAGTCGGGCCGCGATGTCGGCGCATTCGTCGTCGGACGGCACCCGCTGTCGCAATTCGACGCGCGGATCCTCGCCGACCCACGTCACCTCGACGCGATACACCCCGTCAGCGCGCCGACTCTTGGCCAGCGCGGTGCGCAAGGCGTCGGCGTCCGCCATGCCGGCGGCCCGGGCCTGCGCGTCGGTCAGTGAGGCAAGGTCGTCGATCCGAGTGACGGCGGTGAACCGGACGACGCCGGCCGGCGTGATCTGCGTCCCTCCGACCTTCACTCGCGGTTCGTCCCAGCGCCGGTACTGGGCGGTGATGCTGCCCGCACGGATGCCCTCGGCGACGGTCCATTTGATGAGCACACACCAGATTCTGGCACCGTCTGGCGGGCGTTGTCGCCCGATGGCACCGGGCGTAGCGTGAGGTCATGTGCCGCAACATCCACACCCTGCACAATTTCGACCCGCCTGCCACGAGTGACGAGGTCACCGCTGCCGCGCTCCAGTACGTGCGCAAGATCGCCGGCACCACCTCGCCGTCGAAGGCCAACCAGGAGGCCTTCGACCGCGCGGTCGCCGAGATCTCCCACAGCACCCAGCACCTTCTCGACGCGTTGGTGACGTCGGTGCCGCCGAAGAACCGTGAGGTCGAGGCGGCCAAGAAGCGGGAACGGGCCATCGCCTCCGGACGCTATGCCGGCTGAGCTCATGCGCGCCCTCGTGGGAGGGGCAGGACCCGTCTGGGTCCACCGGGAGGTCCCGACCCCCGCGCCCGCACCCGGCCAGGTCCTCGTCCGTGTCGCCGCGATGGCGACCAACAACGCCGACCTGGGCATGCTGACCGCCGCCGACCCGACGACCGGCGGTAGCGGGGAGTCGTTCGTCGCGGGTTTCGAGTACGCGGGCGAGATCGCGGCCGTGGGTGAGGGCGTGACCGGCTGGCAGGTCGGTGACCCGGTGATGGGCACGGCACCGGAGTCCTTCGCGGAGTTCGTCCCCGTCGACCACCGATTCGTGCTGCCCCGTCGCGTGCTCGAGCCGGCGACGGCCTGCGCGCTGCCGACCGGTCTGCTCACCGAGCACGGCGCCCTCGACGCCGCGGGCTTCCAATCCGGTCAATCGGTGCTGGTGACGGGCGCCTCGACGGGCATTGGTCTGATCGGTTGCCAGGTGGCGAAGGCACTGGGCGCCTCGACGATCATCGGGACGACGCGATCGGCGGCGAAGGCCGCCGTCCTCCGCGAGGCCGGAGTCGACACCGTGGTCGTCCCGCCCGCCGCTCTCACCGACACCGTGCTCGCGGCCACCGGGGGAGAGGGTGTCGACATCGTCCTGGACCACCTGGGCGGACCGGTCTTCGCCCAGTGTCTGCCCGCGACCAGACAGTTCGGCCATGTGGTCAACATCGGCCGGTTGGCGGGCGCACCGTCGACCATCGATCTGGACTCGCTGTCCTACCGGAACCTCACCGTCCACGGCGTCTCCTTCGGGTTCAGCAGACCCGACCACATGGCCGACGTAATCGCCGCACTCCTGCCCGAGGCGTTGCCCGCCGCCGAATCGGGCGCGGTCCGCCCGGTCATCGACACGACGGTGTCGTGGACCGAGCCCGCACGCGTCGTCGAGCGGCTCGGCGCGCCCGATTTGACCGGCAAAGTCGTCATGACGCTCGACTAGCCCATAGGATCGCGGCATGAAGATGCACGAGGTGTTCGACGGCGTCGCGACCGCATTCGAGGCACTGGGCGTCCTGTCGATGATCATCGGTTTCCTCATCGCGTTCTTCCTGGCCGCCCAGCGGATGCTCGACGGCGAGACGGGGGCCTTCCAACTGCTGCGGACCTCGCTGGGCGGGGCGATCCTGCTCGGCCTGGAAATCCTGGTCGCCGCGGATTTGATCCGGACCGTCACCTCCGAGCCGTCGTTGGAGAACGTGGCCGTCCTCGGCGTCATCGTGCTGCTGCGAACGATCCTGAGCATGTCGATCCAGATCGAGATCGACGGCACGCTCCCGTGGAAGCGGGCGCTGACCGAGTCGGGGGCCTCCGTCGTCTCCAAGACTGTCACCGCCGAGCGCAACCGGCACCGCGCCGCCACCGCACGACGCGCGACGGCCAAGAAGAAGCCCGCGAAGAAGGCCGCGCCGCGCACGGCCGCCCGGGCGTCGGCGCGAAAGCCCGCGAAGAAGGGCTCGCCCCACACGACCGTGCAGGCACAGGCCGGCCACAAGTGAGGTCGACGTCGGGCTCCGGCGACGACTAGCGGCGCAACTGTTTGCCGGCGTCGAAGCGCTCCTCGCGGTGGCCGAGGTGCCAGGCGTGCCAGCGCCGCCAGCGGCGCACCTGACCGTCCTGCCACCGCCGGTCGATGGCGGGTGACAGGCGCCGGGCGAGCTCGACGACGGCGACGAGGGGCGCCCGTCCGATCAGCACGGCGAGTCCGGGCAGGCCGGACGGCAGGCGGTAGCGGCGACGGTTCCAGGGGAGCATGAACAACCGCGTATAGCCGGCCTGCAGCAGCAGGTGGTAGTTCGCCCGGAGACGGGCCGGTCCGCGCACCGAGTCGTCCGGTGCGAAAGACGGCACGAAGCCCTCGACGAGTTCGGCGCCGAGCGGGCCCGAATCGTGTTTGCGCGTCGCATCGAAGAAGTAGAGGAGTCGGACGCCGTCGGCCACTGTCGCCGGGTACATGTCGTCGACCTGACAGCCGACGAGGTGACCGAGGTAGCGGTTGAAGTGGAGTACGGCCCGCATTTCGGCAGGTGAGGTGAGAAAGCCCAGCGAGAAGAGGCCGAGCGCCGGTCCCACACTGCCGCCGAGCAGGGTGAGCATCATTTCGCTCTGGCTGATGGGCAAGCCGTGTTCGGCGGTGTTCCACTCGGGGTGTTCGGCGACGCGTGCGCGCACCGAGACGTGCATGACGCGGACTTTGAGTGACAGCTCGCGCGCTGTCGAACCGGGGGTGAGCACCGCACCGGGGCGACATACCTCCAGCCACCAGCGGCTCGTCTCGAGGTAGCGGTGTAGGGCGCTGGCGCCGGCGTAACCGCCGGACAACGACAGCGGCACCGCGAGGGAGGCCTCGGTGTAGGTGTCCATCGTCCCGGCGTTGCCGACCGCACCCAGGCTGTACGCCCACCGTCGCCAGACGGCCGCGCCGCGTTCGACGAGGTCGGGCTCCAGCCAGTCGGGGACCGACTCGAACTCGGCGAACAACGCGCGCATCGACTCCGGCGCGCCGGGGACGTTGTCGACGCCCACGCGCAGGGCTTCGTCGAGCAGCTCGCGGGACCGTTCGGGCCCCAGCTCGCCGTGATAGGTCTCGGCCACGAAGCGTTCGGCCACCGGGTCGCCGGTGGTGTGATGGTCGGCGAACGCCCGCTGCACGGCGGGAGTGGGGAGCAGGTCGAACCGAGTGACGCGGTGGAGGCGGTCGCGCAGGCGCCGGTGGGCGGGGGAGACGGCCAACTCGACCACGACGGCACCTCCGGTGGATCCGGCGGACCCACCGGGTCCGATTGCCGTCAACAGTAATCCGTCCGGCGTGCACGCGGCCGGTGGACGCCCTGCGAGAGCTCGACAGCGGAACTGATGCGCGGCTACTTGTCGCCTCCGGACACGCGCAGTGGCGACTGACATGTCCCACTGAGTCCGCGGCTTCGAACCTCGACCAGTCCTCGGGCGCGAAGAGCGGGGAGCAGCTCGTCCAGAAGGCCGGCCGCGGAGACCGACGGGTCGGCCGGACGCAGGGTCACCCCGTCGGCGACGCCCACCGCGGCGATGTCCCGCAGGAGTCCGATCGCGGTAGCCGCCGTTCCCGCGTGCAGGAGGGTCTCGCCGGTCGCCCCCGGCCGCCAGCCGGGCCGCGCTCGCCTCAAGCCGGCGAAGGCCTGCGGAACCGACTCGGCGAGGTACAACTCGATGTCGACGAAGGCCGGCCGGTCGCTGCTCGCGGTGCGCCGCGCCGCCTCGCGCAGATCCGGGGCCCGAAAGCGATGGATGTCGCCGGTGGTGCCCGCAGTCAGCTCGACCCATCCGGCATCGCCCTCGACGGCGATGTGCAAGGCGGTCATTCGTGGTCCTGGCGGTCGATGCGCCGGTAGCGACTGCGGTGGAAGACGAGTGGCTCGGCGGTCGTGGAGCCGAAGTGGTCGTCCACCTGCAGGAGGGCGATCGCGTGGTCGCCGGCGGGGATCACGCGCTGCAACCGGGTGGTGAATCCGGCGGAGGCGCCGTGGAGGTGGACGGCGCCGTCGACCGTCGAGCTCCAGCCGAGTCCGGCGAATCGCTCGGAGGCCGGCAGCCGGAACCGATCGGCGACGTCCAGTTGGTCCTCACCCAGCACGCTGATTCCCCAGTGCGGCTGGGCGCGCAGGCGCGGCAGGCTCGACGAGGAATGGGCGATGTTCACCGACACGAGGGCCGGGGCCAGCGAGACCGAGGTGAACGAGGAGACGAGCACGCCGACCGGGCCGTCGGGGCCGAGGGCGGCCACGGCGACCAGCCCGGACGGGACGTGGGCGAACGCCCGTCGCAACTCGGCCGGGTCGGTCGCGGGGCGGAGGGAATCGGTCAGCGTCGTCATGCCGACCAGTGTGATCGGGAACCGGTTGACACGGCACCGTTGGATTCACCCTGGTTCTGGCGCGGGCCTACCCGACGTCGTCGGCGCTGATGGTCCGGCGTCGCGCGGCGACGAGCTGGACCTCCGGCCGGGCGGCGGCGAAGCGCTCGACCTCGTCGAGGACGTCGACGAGATGCCGCTGATCGGGCCCGACGAGACCGACGCCGATGCCCGCGCGACGGTGCAGGTCCAGATGATCCACCTCGGCGGCACTGACCGCGAAGCGCCGCTTGAGCTCGGCGACGATCGGTTTGACCACCGAACGCTTCTGCTTGAGCGAATGCACGTCGCCGAGGAGGAAGTCGAACTCACACCAGCCGATCCACATAGCCGCTCAGACTACGGGCGGTCGACTGCGCGCGGCCAGCACATTTCACGCCAGGCGGGTGATGCGCACCGCCACGTCGAGCGCGGACTGTCCGCTGCCGGTGTAGATGCCCTTGATGGGGGTGAGATCGGCATAGTCCCGCCCGGTGCCGACCGAGACGTGATGATCGTCGATGAACTTGTTGTTCGTCGGGTCGATGCCCCACCAGCCCCCGGTCCACACCTCGATCCAGGCGTGGCTCTCGCCCTCGACCGCTTCACCGATGTCGGCGTTGTCGAGCGGGTGGAGGTATCCCGAGACGTATCTCGACGGAATGCCCAGGCTGCGCAGCATCGCCAGGGTGATGTGCGCGTAGTCCTGGCACACGCCCTTGCGGTGGTGCCACGCGTCGGCCGCCGTCGAGTGCACCTCGGTCGTGCCGCGCTCGTAGGTCATCGCGTCGTGTACGCGCGCCACCACGGTCTCGGCCGCCGCCGCCGGTTTCAGCCCGTGGGCGGCGCTCCGGGCGAAGTCGGCGAGCTCGGGGGTGTGCGGTGTGTAGACCGTCGGGCGCAGCATCTCGTCGTATTCGTCGACGACCGACCCGTGGCGCAGTTGGACCCAGTCGACGGCCGTGGTCTCGGCGGCCCGTGCCTCGTCCTCGGTCTCCACCACGGCCGTGCCCACCACTTCGAGCCGGTCGTGCGGGGAGTGCAGGTCGAACACGGTGACCGCGGTGCCCCAGTAGTCGGTGTAGCGGAACTGCCGGGCGCCCGGCGAGGTGTCGACGTGGTCGACGATCACGCTCTGCCGCGCATCGCTGCGCGGGGTGATGCGCGCCTCGTTGAACGACGAGGTGACCGGGGCTGTATAGGTGAATCCGGTGGTGTGGACGATGCGCAGGCGGGCGCTCATGGCTGTTCCCCCGGTTGGCCGTGCTCGGTGATGTCGGAGAGTCCGGTGTCGGTCCACGACACATAGGGCTCGATGTGGAAGTGCTCCTCGGCGATGGACTCGCTCACCGCCCGGCAGGTGTCCTGCAGGTCGCTCAGGTAGCCGGGGAGGTCGCGCACCATCTCGGCGCTGCCGATGAACTCGATGGAACTGCGCGCCCGCCCCAGGAGCGTCAGCGCCGTCGACTGGGCGCCGACCCGATCGGGGCGGTTGTCGAGCTCGGCGAGATAGCGTTCGGCCACGCGCAGCGAGTTGAAGACCGACCGCGGGAAGAGTCGGTCGAGCATCATGAACTCGACGACGTTCTCGGTGTCGACGGCGCCACGGTAGGCGCGGATGTAGGTGTCCTGACCGCCGGCCGCGACCAGCAGGCTCATCCAGGACAGGGCGTCGCGCCGGTAGGCCGAACGGGACATCAGCAGGCGCACGGTCATGTCGACGCGCTCGATGGAGCGCCCGACGATGAGGTAGCTGTACCCGTCGTCGTGGCTCAGCGTCGAATCGGTCAACCCGGCGAACATCGCCGCGCGCTCCTTCACGTAGGTGAGGAAGGCGTGCGGCCCGAGGAGCCGCGCTCGGCGCTCGGCGTCGTCCAGGCCCATGTAGGTGGCGTTGAGGCACTCCCACATCTCGCTGGAGATGACCTCGCGCGCACCGCGGGCGTTTTCCCGCGCGGTCTCGATGAGGCCGACGATCGACTCGGCGGAGTCCCGGTCGTAGGCCACGTCGTCCACCAGCGTCCACACGGTCTGGGTGGACTCGGAGTCGGGGGCGAAACCGAGCACGGCCATGACGTGGCGGACCATCTCGTCGGTGTCGACCGTGGCGTCCTCGAGCAGTTGTTGAACGGCGACGTCGAGGATGCGCGCCATGTCGTCGGCGCGCTCGACATAGCGCCCGATCCAGTACAGCGAGTCGGCGTTCCGGGCGAGCATCAGCGGTCCACCCCCGATCGGTCGGTTCGGGTCGCGGCGACCTGCTGTTGCTGTTGCTGCTGTTGATGCCGGTCACCGGCGCGGGTGAGAGGGGTCTCCACGTCCGGCGCGGGCAGCGTCGCGGGCGGGATGTCGGCGTCGACGAGTTCGTCGTCGTTGACCTCGCCCGGTGCCGCAGCTGCCGACGTCGCTAGCACCCAGGTGTCCTTGGACCCGCCGCCCTGCGACGAGTTGACCACCATCGAGCCCTCTTCCAGGGCCACCCGGGTCAGCCCGCCCGGCAACACCCACACCGATTCCCCGTCGTTGACGGCGAAGGGCCGAAGGTCGACGTGGCGGGGCTGCAGGGTGTCTCCGAGAAGAGTCGGATTGGTCGAGAGCGCCACCAGCGGTTGGGCGATCCAGCCGCGCGGGTTGGCCCGGATCTGCCGGGCCACGCGCTCGAGTTCGGCGCGCGTCGCGAAGGGGCCGAAGACGATGCCGTAGCCGCCGCTGCCCTCGACCGGCTTGATCACCAGCTCGTCGATCCGTGCGAGGACCTCGGCGCACTCCTCGGGCAGCCAGCAGCGCAGCGTCTCGACGTTGTGCAGCAGCGGTTCCTCGCCGAGGTAGTAGCGGATGATCTCGGGCACGTAGGTGTAGACCAGCTTGTCGTCGGCCACCCCGTTGCCGACCGCGCTGGAGATGACGACGTTGCCCGCCCGCGCCGCGTTGACCAGGCCCGCGACCCCGAGCATCGAGTCCGGGCGGAACTGCAGTGGGTCGAGGAAGGCGTCGTCGATCCGGCGGTAGATGACGTCGACGCGGGTCTGCCCGTCGGTGGTGCGCATGTAGACGACGTTGTCCCGGCAGATGAGGTCGCGCCCCTCGACGAGCTCGATGCCCATCTGCCGCGCCAGCAGGGAGTGCTCGAAGTACGCGGAGTTCGCGACGCCCGGCGTGAGGAGCACGACCGTCGGGTCGCTCACCGCCGGAGGGGCCGACGCCTGCAGCGCGCGCAGCAGGTGCCGGGGGTAGTCGCGCACGGCACGCACGCGGTGCGTGGCGAACAGGTCGGGGAAGACGCGCGCCATCGTGCGGCGGTTCTCCATCACGTAGGACACGCCGGACGGGGAGCGGACGTTGTCCTCGAGGACGCGCAGGTCGCCGTGTTCGTCGCGGATCAGGTCGATGCCGGCCACGTGGATGCGGACGCCGTTGGGCGGTCGGATTCCGGCGGCCTGGCGGTGGAAGTGTTCGCAGGAGTTGATCAGTCGGCGCGGCACCACGCCGTCGGCGAGGATGGCCTGTTCGCCGTAGACGTCGTCGAGGAACATCTCCAGGGCCCGCACGCGCTGGGTGATGCCCGCCTCCAGCCGCGACCACTCGGTGGCGTCGATGACCCGAGGCACGGGGTCGAGCGGAAACGGGCGCTCCTTGCCGGATAGCGAGAAGGTGACGCCCTGGTCGATGAAGGCCCGGCCCAATGCGTCCAGGCGCGCGCGCAGGTCACCGGGGTCCATCGCGCCGAGCGCCGCGGCGATGCCGCGGTACGGACTGCGCACGGTGCCGTCGGCACGGAACATCTCGTCGACGGCCCGTTGGTCGATACCGCTTCGATAGTGCCCGAAGGCGGCGGGCCCCGGCGTCGGCGGCGCGGTCGGTGTCATACCCCGAATGGTCCTCATCCAGTGTTTCGGGATTGCGCACGCCATGTTGCCCGGGCGTTACGCGCGGGCAAGTGGCAGACTGAGCCGGTGTCCGATTACATGACCTATGAGGAATTTGGCCGCCGCTTCTTCGAAGTCGCCGTGACCGAGGAGCGCATCGGCGCCGCCTTCGCGTCCATTGCGGGCGAGAGCTTCGACGTCGGCCCCATCCCGACGGGGCCGGGCGGAATGGTCAAGGTGTTGGCGCACGTCAGCATCGACGAGCCCGACATCAAGCGCTCGGTCGAAGATCTGATCCGGTTCACCGTGCGGCTCCCGCTGCGGATCCGCATCGAGATCGATCTCAGGCTGGACCGGCTGAAATACGACGTGGACGGCCTGGTCATCCTGCCGCTGACCTGTCACGCCGTCGAGCCGCTCAAGATCGAGTTCGACGTGCAGGCGCCGAAGCCGGCCGACGTGCACGTCGACGTCGCCTCCCACAACATGCGCGCCGAACTGGTTCGCAACCTGGCCCAGGTCGACGACGAGGTGCGCCGCGTCATCGCGAAACAGGTGGCCCGTGAGATCGAGAAGCCCGAGGTGCGGGCCGCGCGCGTCATCGACGTCGACGCCCAGCTGCGCGCCGCGATGGATCCCAAGCCCGACCGCAAGCGCCCGCGCGCCGACGAGGCCGACGACACCGTCGTCGAGGCCGTCGAGTCGGTGGAGTCCTAGACGTCGGTGGAGTCGGCGGCCTCGCTGTCGGCGATCGCCTTCTCCACGTCGAGGTCCTTGAGCTGACCGATCAGGTCCTCGAGGGCCTCCGGCGGGAGGGCGCCGGGCTGGTTGAAGACCAGGTAGCCCTTCTTGAACGCCATGAGTGTGGGGATGGACCGGATGTTGGCCGCGGCGGCGAGCTGCTGTTCGGCCTCGGTGTCGACCTTGGCGAACAGGATGTCGTCGTGCTTCTCCGAGGCGCGCTCGAAGACGGGGCCGAACTGGCGGCACGGGCCGCACCAGGACGCCCAGAAGTCCACCAGCACGATGTCGTTGTCGGTCACGGTCTGGTCGAAGGCCGCGGCGGTCAGGTCTGTGGTTGCCATGCACGGTTCAACGCGGCGGTGGCCGGATCTGTTCCATCGGGCCCGAACGGGGCCGCTGTAACGGCGGTTACAGGGGCGCGAATGGATTTCGGGTCGGCCCTGCCGGGCCCGTAGACTCGACAGGACATGATCACCGCTACCGACCTCGAGGTTCGCGCGGGCGCCCGGACCCTGTTGTCGGCGCCCGGTTCTGCCCTGCGCATCGGTCCGGGCGACCGGATCGGCCTGGTCGGACGCAACGGTGCCGGCAAGACCACCACGCTGCGCATCCTCGCCGGTGAGACCGAGCCGTATGCGGGAACGGTCATCCGCAGCGGCGAGATCGGCTATCTGCCGCAGGACCCCAAGGAGGGCGACCTCGCGGTGCTGGCCAAGGACCGCGTCCTGTCGGCCCACGGCCTGGACACCATGCTGCGCGACATGGAGAAGCAGCAGATCCTGATGGCCGAGCTGGTCGACGAGGCGGCACGCGACAAGGCGGTCCGCCGCTACGGTCAGCTCGAGGAGCGCTTCTCCTCCCTCGGCGGCTACGTGGCCGAGTCCGATGCCGCGCGCATCTGTCACAACCTCGGTCTGCCCGACCGGGTGCTCGCCCAACCGTTGTCGACGCTCTCCGGTGGTCAGCGCCGCCGGATCGAGCTGGCCCGCATCCTCTTCGCGGCCTCCGACGAGGGCGGCAAGTCGACGACGACCCTGCTGCTCGACGAGCCCACCAACCACCTCGACGCGGATTCGATCACCTGGCTGCGCGCCTTCCTGCAGAACCACGACGGTGGGCTGATAGTGATCAGCCACGACGTTGACCTGCTGGCGGACGTGGTGAACAAGGTGTGGTTCCTCGATGCCGTGCGCGGCGAGGCCGACGTCTACAACATGGGTTGGAAGAAGTACCTCGACGCCCGCGCCACCGATGAGGCCCGTCGTCGACGGGAGCGTGCGAACGCCGAGAAGAAGGCGGCCGCGCTGCGCACCCAGGCCGCCAAACTCGGTGCCAAGGCCACCAAGGCCACGGCCGCGCAGAACATGCTCAAGCGGGCCGACCGGATGCTCGACGCCCTCGACGAGGAGCGGGTGGCCGACCGCACCGCCACGATCCGCTTCCCGGAGCCGGCGGCCTGCGGCAAGACGCCCCTCATGGCGAGCGGGCTGAGCAAGTCCTACGGCTCGTTGGAGATCTTCAGCGGTGTGGACCTGGCCATCGACAAGGGCAGCCGCGTCGTCGTCCTGGGTCTCAACGGTGCCGGCAAGACCACCCTGCTCAAGCTGCTGGCGGGGGTGGAGAAGCCCGACGCCGGGCAGCTCGAGCCGGGCCACGGGCTGAAGATCGGGTACTTCGCGCAGGAGCACGACACCCTCGACGACGCCGCCACCGTGTGGGAGAACATCCGCCACGCCGCGCCGGACGCGGGGGAGCAGGACCTGCGCGGACTGCTCGGTGCGTTCATGTTCACCGGGCCCCAGCTCGAGCAGCCGGCGGGCACGCTGTCCGGCGGCGAGAAGACGCGCCTCACGCTGGCCGGATTGGTCTCCTCGGCGGCGAACGTGCTGCTGCTGGACGAGCCGACCAACAACCTCGACCCGGTCTCGCGCGAGCAGGTGCTCGATGCGCTGCGCAGCTACACCGGCGCGGTCGTCCTGGTCACGCACGACCCGGGCGCGGCGGCCGCCCTCGACCCCCAGCGCGTGATCCTGCTGCCCGACGGCACCGAGGACCACTGGTCCGACGAGTACCAGGAGCTCATCGAACTCGCCTGACGGTCGTGGTCAGGCGCGGGCGTTGGTGCGCACCGACGCCTCCACCAGGTCGAGTACCGCTTCCAGGTTCGCGGTGGACTCGCCGGTGGCCAACCGGTTGATCAGCCCGTCCATGACGAGGTCGAGGTAGGTGACCAGCACCTCGGCCGGCAGGTCGTCGCGCAGCCGACCGGCGGTGCGCTGACTCTGCAGGCGCGACAGCGTCGCCGAGTCGAGCTCGGCCGACCGGGCCCGCCACTCGTCGCGGAAGCCGGTGTCGGTGCGGATCTTTCGGGCGATCTCCAGCCGGGTGCCCAGCCAGTCGAAGTCCTGCGGCCGGGCCAGCATGTCCCGCATCACCTGGACCAGGCCCTGCTCGGCCGCGACGTCGGCCATGCGGTGCGCGTCCTCGTCGGCGAGCGCCAGGAACAGGGCTTCCTTGTCGCGGAAGTGGTGGAAGATCGCGCCCCGGGACAACCCGGTGGCCTCTTCCAACCGCTTGACGGTGGCGCCGTCGTAGCCGAAGTCGGCGAAACACCGCCGCGCGCCGTCGAGAATCTCCCGACGACGCGCGGCAAGGTGGTCGTCGGAGACCTTAGGCATCAGCCTTCAGCATGTTCCGCAGGACGTACTGCAGGATGCCGCCGTTGCGGTAGTAGTCGGCCTCACCGGGCGTGTCGATGCGCACGACCGCGTCGAACTCGACCTTCTCGCCGTCCTCCTTGGTGGCCGTGACGTGCACGGTCTTGGGGGTGACGCCCTCGTTGAGCTTCTCGATGCCCTCGATGTCGAAGACCTCGGTGCCGGTCAGACCCAGGGTCTTGGCCGACTCGCCCTCGGGGAACTGCAGCGGGACGACGCCCATGCCGATCAGGTTCGACCGGTGGATGCGCTCGAAGGACTCGGTGATGACCGCCTTCACGCCCAGCAGCACCGTGCCCTTGGCGGCCCAGTCGCGCGAGCTGCCCGAGCCGTACTCCTTGCCGCCGAGGACGACGAGCGGGGTGCCGGCCTTCTGGTAGTTCATCGCCGCGTCGTAGATGAACGACTGCGGGCCGCCCTCCTGGGTGAAGTCGCGGGTGTAGCCGCCCGACACGCCGTCGAGGAGCTGGTTCTGCAGGCGGATGTTCGCGAAGGTGCCGCGGATCATCACCTCGTGGTTGCCGCGACGGCTGCCCAGCGAGTTGTAGTCCTTGCGCTCGACGCCGTGGGCGTCGAGGTACTGCGCGGCCGGGGTGCCCGGCTTGATCGGACCGGCGGGGCTGATGTGGTCGGTGGTGACCGAGTCGCCCAGCAGCGCCAGGACGCGCGCGCCCTTGATGTCGGTGACCGGCGACGGCTCGAGTGCCATGCCGTCGAAGTACGGCGCCTTGCGGACGTAGGTCGACTTCTCGTCCCACGCGAAGGTGTCGCCGTCCGGGGTCGACAGGTTCTGCCAGCGCTCGTCGCCCTTGAAGACGTCGGCGTAGGACTTGCGGAACATGTCCTCGTTGATTGCGGCCTTGATGGTGTCGTCGATCTCCTGGGCCGACGGCCAGATGTCCTTGAGGTAGACGTCGTTGCCGTCAGAGCCCTTGCCGAGCGGCTCGGACTCGAAGTCGAAGTCCATGGTGCCGGCGAGTGCGTAGGCGATGACTAGCGGCGGGCTGGCCAGGTAGTTCATCTTGACGTCGGGGGAGATGCGACCCTCGAAGTTGCGGTTGCCCGAGAGGACGGCGGTGACGGTCAGGTCGTTGTCGTTGACCGCCTTGCTGATCGCCTCAGGCAGCGGGCCGGTGTTGCCGATGCAGGTCGTGCAGCCGTAGCCGCCCAGGAAGAAGCCGAGCTTCTCCAGGTAGGGCCACAGGCCGGCCTTCTCGTAGTAGTCCGAGACGACCTGCGAGCCGGGTGCCATGTTGGTCTTGACCCACGGCTTGGTGGCCAGGCCCTTCTCCACGGCGTTGCGGGCCAGCAGGCCGGCGCCGATCATGACCGACGGGTTCGAGGTGTTGGTGCACGAGGTGATGCCGGCGACGGCCACCGCACCGTGGTCGAGCACGAAGGTGTTGCCGTCCGAGTTCACCGTGACCGGTTTGCTCGGGCGCCCCTCGGCGCCGTTGGCGGCCGAGGCGACCACCGCATCCTCCTCGGCGAAGGACAGCTTGGCCTCGCCGGCGGAAACGGCGACCGGGTCCGAGGCCGGGAAGCTCTCGTCCAGGCCCTCGTCGAGGCCGTTCTTGGGAGCGGGGTGCTGCTCCTCGACGTAGTTGTGGATGTCCTTGCGGAAGGCGACCTTCGACTCCGACAGCAGGATGCGGTCCTGCGGGCGCTTGGGGCCGGCGATCGACGGCACGACGGTGCTCAGGTCGAGCTCGAGGTGCTCGGAGAACTCCGGCTCGCGGTCCGGGTTGTGCCACATGCCCTGCTCCTTGGCGTACGCCTCGACGAGGGCGAGCTCGTCGGCGGTGCGGCCGGTCAGGCGCAGGTAGTTGATGGTCTCCTCGTCGATCGGGAAGATCGCACAGGTGGAGCCGAACTCGGGGCTCATGTTGCCCAGGGTGGCGCGGTTGGCCAGGGGCACCTCGGCGACGCCCTTGCCGTAGAACTCGACGAACTTGCCGACCACACCGTGCTGGCGCAGCATGTCGGTGACCGTGAGGACGACGTCGGTCGCGGTCACGCCCGGCTGGATCTCGCCGGTCAGCTTGAAGCCGACGACGCGCGGGATCAGCATCGACACGGGCTGGCCGAGCATGGCGGCCTCGGCCTCGATGCCGCCGACGCCCCAGCCCAGGACGCCCAGGCCGTTCTCCATCGTGGTGTGCGAGTCGGTGCCGACACAGGTGTCCGGGTAGGCCTGGCCGTTACGGGTCATGACGACGCGGGCCAGGTACTCGATGTTGACCTGGTGGACGATGCCGGTCCCGGGCGGGACGACCTTGAAGTCGTCGAAGGCGCCCTGGCCCCAGCGCAGGAACTGGTAGCGCTCGGAGTTGCGCTGGTACTCGAGCTCGACGTTGCGCTCGAAGGCGTCGGCGCGGCCGAAGACGTCGAGGATGACCGAGTGGTCGATGACCATCTCGGCGGGCGAGAGCGGGTTGACCTTGTTGGGGTCGCCGCCGAGGGCCGAGACGGCCTCACGCATGGTGGCGAGGTCGACGACACAGGGGACGCCGGTGAAGTCCTGCATGAGGACGCGCGCCGGGGTGAACTGGATCTCGATGCTCGGGTCGGCGCTGGGATCCCAGTTGCCGAGGGCCTCGATGTGCTCGGAGGTGATGTTCGCGCCGTCTTCGGTGCGCAGCAGGTTCTCGGCGAGGACCTTGAGCGAGTAGGGGAGTCGCTCGGTGCCCTTCACGGTGTTGATGCGGAAGATCTCGTAGGACTTGTCGCCCACCTCAAGGGTGCCGCGGGCTCCGAATGAATCAATACTCACGTGGAAACATCTCCTCTTGTGTCCTCGGTGCGCTGACGAAGGCTGGTCAGCGCGGTCCGACGGGCTGTGTCGGGTCGTTCAAGGTCGAGCGGCGCCGAGGGGCTCGGCGCGACCACCCCAGTCTAACAGTACGGACGTACTGTTACCACACCGGGGTGCGAGCGCACCGCACGGCGCGCGCCGGTTCCGCGGGTTGGTCGGTCGGCGCCCGCTTATTGTGTCGTACTCTTGCGCAGGCGGACGGTCCTGCCCGGAAAGTCCAGAAGAATTCTTGTTGCCCGGCTGAAAGGCGCAGTGATGAGTCCCGAGCCCTCCTCGGCGGTCCCGACGATCCCGTACGGCGCGAGCGTGCCGGCGAACATCGACGTCCCGGCCATCGTGCGCGACCTCAAGGCGCAGGGCGTGTCAGGACCGGCCGCGCAGGTCCCGGCGCTGCAGGCGGTCGTGGCCGACGCAAAGGCCAAGGGACACGACATCAAGGTCGTCGTGGTCACCGACAAGCAGCCGTACTTCACCTACTACCGCGACATCGCCCTCGCCGTGCAGCCGCAGACCGGTGGCACCGTGATCGTCCTCGGCCCCGACTCGGTCGGCAGCTCCGGACCGGAATTCCCGCGCGTCGTGCAGGAAGAGGCGTCGCAGAATCTCACGCTCACCGATCCGCCCGGCGCGGCCCGCCAGATGGTCGACCAGCTCACCGGACCGCAGACCAACTGGAGCGTCATCACCATCGTCCTGACGCTGCTGGTGCTGGCCGCGGCGGTGGGCGCCCGGCTCGTCTCCAAGCGTCGGAAGGCCGGTGCCCACGCGAGTGGCGCATCGGTCCCGGCACCGGCCGCGACCGGCGCGGATGTCCACGCCGAGGCCGACGACGCGGTGTCCGGCGACGGGTCGCCGCGCGACTGAGCGACGCCCCACGCCGATGTTGCAAAAGTGAGACATCGGGCCGAACGGCGGCTTTTCCGCTGATCACAGCATCGCCGCAGGTAATCCCACGTTTGTAATTCTGTTCCTGGTGTTTCCCATGCTCACTGATGTGACGTACGGTGCAGATGTCACAGGTGAGGTTCCTGTGACATGTGTTGTCCACCTCGCGGATAGAGGAGTTACCGGCGTGAGGCGAAGCCAGAAGCCCAGTGCACCCCGAACGAGTCACCGGGTCGCCGCGATGCTCCGCGGCGGCGTTGTGGTGGCGTCGGTCGCCGTGTCGACTCTGGTCGCCGGCGTCGCCGGCGCGACCCCCGAGCAGAGCCAGAAGTCGGTCCAGGTCTCCCGCCTGGTGAACCAGATCGCGACGAGCGATCAGAGCCTGACGAACCTGGACAACACGCTGGCCACCAAGCGCGAGGCCGTCAACCGCGCCCTCGTCGACTTCCAGAACTCGATCGTTGCCGAACGACTCGCGACCGTCGCCTCGCAGGGCGCCAAGAAGTCCCTGCTCGATGCCGATCGCCGGCTCGCCGACGCGCAGAAGTCCTTCGACGGATTCGTGGCCAGCGCCTACCGACGCGGCCCGGCGGGCTCGATGCGCGACTACGTCTCCTCCGACGACCCCCAGCAGGTGCTCGAGCAGGTCAGCGTCCTGGACCGTGTCTCGGCGCAGCAGCGCTCGCTGATCGACAAGCTCAAGGTCGCCCGCAACCAGAAGGCCAACCGCGCCGCCGCCGCCGAGGCATCGCGGGTGCAGGCGGCCTCGGCCGTGCGCAGCGCCGCCGCCCGTCGGGGTGACGCCGTCACCGCGGTCCAGACCGCTCAGGCCGCGATGCGCGACGAGCAGCGCCGCCGCAACGAACTCCTGACGCAGCGCGCCGCGGCGCAGACGCAGCTGAACAAGCTGCGCGGCACCAACGTGCGCGTCGATGCCCCGGTGATCCCGGGCCTGCCGCCCATCACCACCGACGGCCTGGACAGCAAGGCCGCGCTCGACGCGGCCGCGGCCGCCGCCAAGGTGGGCATGGACATGGCGCAGAAGGTCCTCGCCGGCGTCGTGGGTTCGCACCAGATCCCGCAGTCCGCACTGTTCGACGAGCTCGGCCTGTCCGGCAGCGACCTCACCGGCAGTGGCGGCAACAGTTCGTTGTCGCGTCTGTCGACCGGCTCGCTGGGCGCCCTGTTCGGCAGCACCGGCAGTTTCAGCGGCGGCGGCCAGGTCCGTCCGGGTCTGCGCGGCCCGCAGGCCGTGGAAGTCGTGGTCAACCGCGGCATGTCGCAGCTGAACATGCCGTACGCCTGGGGTGGCGGCGACGCCAACGGACCGACGAAGGGCATCCGCGACGGCGGCGTGGCCGACGCCCACGGCGACTACAACAAGGTCGGCTTCGACTGCTCGGGCCTGATGATCTACGCCTTCGCGGGCATCGGCTACGACCTGCCGCACTACACGGGCTACCAGTACACCTCCGGTCCCCGGGTGCCGATCTCGCAGATGGCGCGCGGCGACATGATCTTCTGGGGCGCCAACGCCAGCCAGCACGTCGCGCTGTACCTGGGCGACGGCAAGATGCTGGAGGCTCCCGAGTCGGGCAGCGTCGTCAAGGTGTCGCCGGTGCGCATGGGCGGCGCGATGCCCATGGTCGTGCGCCTCTGGTGAACCCCGCGACGGGTGCGCCGGGCGCGTCGATCCACCGATTGACGCGCGGGGCGCCCGTTATCGCCTAACCGCGTTCGCGCCGCTAGGCTGGGGCAGACCGTTCCACCCACCAGCCTGCCGATCCGTTTGGCGATCGAGCATGACACCGACGACAGGAGTTGGGCTTTGACGTCGCAGCCCGCCAACGGCAAGAAATCGTCCGCATCGCTCAGTGAGGCCGATTCCAAGCTGCTCGAGAAGGCCATCTTCGAGGTCAAACGAGTCATCGTCGGCCAGGACCAGCTGGTCGAGCGCATCCTGGTCGGGCTCCTGGCCCGCGGCCACATCCTCCTCGAGGGCGTGCCGGGCGTGGCCAAGACGCTCGCGGTGGAGACCTTCGCGACGGTCGTGGGCGGCAGCTTCGCCCGCGTGCAGTTCACCCCCGACCTGGTGCCCACCGACCTCCTCGGCACCCGCATCTACCGCCAGGGCCGCGAGGAGTTCGACATCGAACTCGGCCCGGTGATGGTCAACTTCCTGCTCGCCGACGAGATCAACCGCGCGCCGGCCAAGGTGCAGTCGGCACTGCTGGAGGTCATGGCCGAGCGGCAGGTGTCCATCGGTGGCAAGACCTACCCGCTGCCCAGCCCGTTCCTGGTCATGGCCACACAGAACCCGATCGAGAACGAGGGCGTCTACCCGCTGCCCGAGGCGCAGCGCGACCGCTTCCTGTTCAAGGTGAACGTCGACTACCCGTCGGTCGAGGAGGAGCGCGAGATCGTCTACCGGATGGGCAACATCCCGCCGACCGCGTCGCAGGTCCTCGATCCCGAGACGATGATCCGCCTCCAGGAGGCCTCCGCCAACGTCTTCGTCCACCACGCTCTCGTCGACTACGTGGTGCGGCTGATCAACGCGACCCGTCGCCCGGCCGACCTGGGTATGACCGAGGTGGCCTCCTGGCTCGCCTACGGCGCCTCGCCACGCGCCACGCTCGGCATCATCGCCGCCGCCCGCGCCCTGGCGCTGGTGCGCGGCCGCGACTACGTGGTGCCCGCCGACATCGTCGAGATCGCGCCGGACGTCCTGCGCCACCGTCTCGTCCTCACCTACGACGCGCTGGCCGACTCGGTCGACGCCGACGACGTCATCGCCCGGGTGCTGCAGACGGTCGGGCTCCCGCAGGTCGTGGCCGCCCAGGCCGGTGGCGCCGGCCAGCCGCCGGCGGGCCAGATCCCGGCCATCCCGAACCCGGCGCCGGCGGCCCCGCAGGCGCAGGTCACGCCGCATGCCGGCCAGTAGCACCCCGCTCCCGTCCTTCGACGACGGGCTGCTGAAGGACCCGGCGCTGACGGCCGCGCTGCGCAACCTGGAGCTGACCGTCCGGCGCAAGCTCGACGGCGTCCTGCAGGGCGACCACCTCGGTCTGATCCCCGGTCCCGGTTCCGAGCCGGGGGAGGCGCGCGCATACGAACCCGGCGACGACATCCGCCGGATGGAGTGGTCCGTCACCGCGCGCACGACCGTGCCGCACGTGCGGCAGATGATCGCCGACCGCGAGCTCGAGACCTGGCTCGTCGTCGACGTGTCCGGCAGCCTCGACTTCGGTTCGGTCGAGCACCGCACCAAACGCGACCTCGCGGTTGCGGCGTCGGCCGTGATGGTCCACCTGACCGCCGGCGGCGGCAACCGGATCGGTGCCGTCATCGTCACCGGCGACGAGATCGTGCGCGTGCCCGCACGCGGCGGTCGGGCGCATGCCCAGAACCTCCTCAAGAAGATCGCCACCACCCACCGCAGCTCGCCGACCGTGCGCGGCGACCTGCGCGGTGGCATCGAGGCCCTGCGCCGTCCCGAGCGCCGTCGCGGCCTCGCCGTGGTCATCAGCGACTTCCTCGGGCCGATTGACTGGGACCGCCCGATGCGAGCCGTCGGGGCCCACCACGAGCTGCTCGGCATCGAGGTCCTCGACCCGCGCGACCTGGACCTCCCGGCGATCGGCGATGTGCGACTGGCCGATGCCGAGACCGGCGAGATCCACGACGTCGTCATCACCGAACAGGTGCGCGCCGACTTCGCGGCCGCCGCTGCCGCCCACCAGGCCAAGGTGCACAAGACGATCCGGGCGTGTGGGGGGCCGGTGATGACCCTGCGCACCGACCGGGACTGGGTGGCAGACACCGTCCGGTTCGTGACGAGCCGGCGCCGCGGACTCGCGGCGGGGGTGGGCTGATGCTCGCGAATCCGTGGTGGCTGCTGGGCCTGCTGGTGGTCGCGGCCCTGGTCGGCCTGTACGTCTACATCCAGCGCAAGCGCAACGCGCGGGCGATCCGATTCGCCAACCTGGACATCCTGCGGTCGGTGACGCCCAAGCGCACCGACCGGTACCGGCACGTCCCGTTCGCCATCCTGGCCGTCGCGCTGGTCCTGCTGACGATCGCGTTGGCCGGTCCGCAGGCCGACCGCAAGGTGCCGCGCAACAAGGCGACCGTGATGCTCGTGATGGACGTGTCCCGGTCGATGAACGCGACCGACGTCGCGCCGAGCCGCATCAAGGCCGCCCAGTCGGCGGCCAAGCAGTTCGCCAAGGACTTGACCCAGGGCATCAACCTTGGCCTGATCTCCTTCGCCGGGACCCCGACGACCCTGGTCAGCCCCACCCCCGACCACACCGCGACCGAGAAGGCCGTCGACAAGCTCCAGCTCGACGACAAGACGGCGACCGGTGAGGGCATCTTCGCCGCGCTCGAGCAGATCCGCACGCTCAACTCGCTGCTCGGGGGCGACGAGTCGGCCCCGCCGGCGCACATCGTGCTGCTCTCCGACGGCAAGCAGACGGTGCCCGACAGCCAGGACGCACCGCGGGGCGCCTTCTCCGCGGCGCGCAAGGCCCGCGAGCGCAAGGTGCCCATCTCCACCATCTCCTTCGGCACCCGCAGCGGCGTCGTGGAGTTGGAGGGGGAGCGGGTCCCGGTGCCGGTCGACGACGCCTCGCTGAAGAAGATCGCGCAGCTCGGTGCGCCGGGCGGCCGCTTCTTCACCGCCTCGAGCCTCGAAGAGCTGAACGCGGTGTACAAGTCGCTGCAGGAGCAGATCGGCTACGAGACCACGCGCGGCGACAACTCCCACCCGTGGGTGTTGGCGGGCACGTTCCTCGCACTGCTCGCGGCCGCGGGCGCGCTGCTGCTCAACCAGCGCTTGCCGTGACGCGGCGCAACCGCACCCGCTTCCCCTCCGACCGACCACGACACGATAGGTTTTGTACCCATGACTACATCGCGCTCCGTACTTGTCACCGGCGGTAACCGCGGCATCGGCCTCGCCATCGCCCAGCGCCTCAAGGCCGACGGCCACAAGGTCGCCGTCACCCACCGCGGCTCGGGCGTCCCCGATGGCCTGTTCGGCGTCCAGTGCGACGTCACCGACACCGAGTCGGTCAACCGGGCGGTCGCCGAGGTCGCCGAGCACCAGGGCCCGATCGAGATCGTCGTCGCCAACGCCGGCGTCACCGAGGACACCCTGCTGATGCGCATGGACGTCGACCAGTTCGAGCGCGTCATCAACGCCAACCTCACCGGCGCCTTCCGCGTCACCAAGGCGGTCACCCGCGACATGCTGAAGAACCGCTGGGGCCGCTTCATCTACCTCGGTTCGGTCGTCGGCCTGATGGGTACCCCGGGCCAGGCCAACTACGCGTCGAGCAAGGCCGGCGTCATCGGCCTGGCCCGCTCGGTCACCCGCGAGCTGGGCAGCCGCAACATCACCGCCAACGTCGTCGCACCGGGCTTGATCGACACCGACATGACCCGGGCCCTGCCGGAGGACTACACGAAGACGGCCGTCGACCAGGCCATCCCGGCCAAGCGGATGGGCCAGCCCGAGGACGTCGCCGCGGTGGTGTCCTTCCTGGCCTCCGACGACTCGGCCTACGTCACCGGCAACGTCATCAACGTCGACGGCGGCCTGGGCATGGGCCACTAGGCCACCAGTACCGACCGACCAACTACAACCACCAGGAGTCAGCCATGGGCATCCTCGACGGCAAGACCGTACTCGTCACCGGAATCATCACCGACGCCTCGATCGCGTTCTCGACGGCCAAGGTCGCCCAGGAACAGGGCGCCAAGGTCATCATCACCGGCATCCCCGAGCGCCTGCGGCTCATCGACCGCATCGCCAAGCGGCTGCCGCAGGAGGTGCCGCCGGCCATTCCGCTCGACGTCACCGACGAGGAGTCGCTGGGGGCCCTGGCCGACAAGGTGCGCGAGCTGGCGCCCGAGGGGGTCGACGGCCTGGTGCATTCGATCGCCTTCGCCCCGCGCACCCTCATGGGCCCGGACGCACTGCCGTTCCTCGAGGGCCCCGGCCCGGATGTGGCCAAGTCCTTCGAGATCTCGGCGTGGAGCTACGCATCGCTCGCCCGCGCAGCGCTGCCGGTGATGAACGAGGGCGGCTCGATCGTCGGCATGGACTTCGACCCGCGCACCGCGCTGCCGGACTACAACTGGATGGGCGTGGCCAAGGCCGCCCTCGAGTCGGTGAACCGCTACGTCGCCCGCGAGGTCGGCTACGCCAAGAAGATCCGCTCGAACCTCGTCGCCGCCGGGCCGATCAAGACGCTCGCGGCCAAGGCCATCTCGGGCACCGCGACCGACGACGCCAAGAAGCTGAACATGCTCAACGACTACTGGAACGGCGCTTCGCCGATCGGTTGGGATGTCGACAACCCGACCGTCGTGGGCACCTCCGTCGTTGCCCTGCTCTCGGACTTCCTGCCCGGCACGACCGGCTCGATCATCTACGTCGACGGAGGCGCCAGCCACAACACGTGGTTCCCGGAGGACTTCATCAACGCGCAGTGACGCCGCGATGACCGAGCCGTTCACCGCGCTCCTGTTCCTGTCCTTCGGGGGACCGGAGCGGGCGCAGGACGTGATGCCGTTCCTGGAGAACGTGACCCGGGGCCGCGGTGTGCCCCGCGAGCGGCTCGACGAGGTCGCCGAGCACTACCACCATTTCGGCGGCGCGTCGCCGATCAACGCCCTCAACCGGGACATGATCGCCGCGCTGACACCGGCGATGTCCGGACGGGGGCGTGACCTGCCGATCTACTTCGGCAACCGGAACTGGGGCCCCTACGTCGAGGACGTCGTGGAACAGATGTACCGCGATGGTCATCGCCGCGCCCTGGTGTTCACCACCTCGGCCTGGGGCGGGTATTCGGGGTGCAAGCAGTATCACGAGGACATCGGCCGGGCCGTCGCCGCGTTGTCCGAGCGGATACCGGCAGCCGCCGACGAGCCGCTGCTGCTGCGCAAGCTGCCGCAGTATTGGAGCCAACCGGCATTCCTCGACGCACAGGCCGACGCGGTGCGGCGGGCGGTCGCACTGTTGCCCGATCCGCAGGCCGGTGCCCGGTTGGTGTTCACCGCGCACTCCATCCCGACCCGCGCCGATCAGGCGGTCGGCGCGGGCCTCTACGGTCGCCAGGTCGCCGACGCGGCGGCCGCGGTGGCGCGCCGTCTGACGGCCGACGGGATTGTGGACGGCGACGAGCCCGGTCGTGACTTCGACCAGGTGTGGCAATCCCGCTCCGGTCCGCCACAGGTGCCGTGGCTCGAGCCCGACATCCTCGACCACCTCGCCGCGCTGGCCGCCGGGGGTGCCCGACAGGTGGTCGTGGCGCCGATCGGCTTCGTCTCCGACCACCTCGAGGTCGTCTGGGACCTGGACAACGAGGCCGCCGAGCGCGCCGCCGAACTGGACCTGGGCTATGTGCGGGCCGATACCGTCGGCACCGATCCGCGGTTCATCGACATGGTGGCCGATCTGGTGGACCGCTATGCCGAGGGCGGCGGCGACCTGCAGGCGCCCGGCTGCGGTGACAACGGGGCGGGGTGCCGCAGCGGTTGCTGCGGCTAGGACCCGCTATCGGCGCGTGTAGTCGTCGACGACCCGGTTGACCGCGGTCGCCAGTGCGCCGTGGGCCGCGGCCGACACCTCGCGCAGCGTCGCCTCCGAGTGTTGGGCGTCCGCTGTCGCCAGCCCGAAACTCGCGCGCCGGGCGCGCGCCAGGTCGAGAGTTCCCAACACCTGGGCGGCGAGTCCGGCGACGTCGACCGCGCGCCCGTCGACCCCCGGCGGGAAGACGGGGGAGTAGCGGGTCACCCGCCGGGCCAAGTCGCCGCGCAACGTCGCCGGATCCCCGTCGGAGGAGCCGGGGAGCGCCGCCAGGGCGGCCGTCGCCTCGCCCATCGACTCCAGGAGGGTCGCGCGAGCCTCGCCGAGACCGGTGGTGGGCTGCTCGGGCACGAGGGGAACGCGATGGGCGACCCAACTCGTCGGCTCGTCGGGGCCGCGGGTCGGCACGATGACGCGCGGACCGTGTTCATCGGCGAGTACCAGTGCCTCGCCGACGTGGGCGGCCGCCGATCCCGCCGGACCGGGCGGGAGGCCCGCGGGATCGCCCGGCGCGGGGAGACGGATCGAGATCGCGGTCGCCGCGGCGGCCGCCTCCAACCAGGTGGTGCACTCGCCGCTGTCGGCGTCGACGATCTGCGCCGGCGCGTCGAGCGCCCGCAGCTCGTCGAGAAGGTCGTCGCCGGCGCAGGCACGAGCGAGGAATGCCCCCACCCACGGGCCGACGGTGGTGAGCAGAAACGCGGGCTCGTCGGTGAGCACCGGCTCATTCGATTGCGGCATGGCGTTCATGATCAATCCAGCCTAGTGGCCCTAGTCTTGACAGCCATGAGCACCGGATCGGGCGATCGTTATGGCCGCGACGTCCTGGCGTCGCCGCGTCGCCGCGAACCGCGCTATCGCCTCGTGCCGGCCGAACGCGGCCTCGTCGTCGAGGACGCCGCGAGCGGCTATTGCGGGGCGGTCGTCGGATTCGAGAAGTCCTACGACGGGCTGTTCGTGCGTCTGGAGGACCGCCACGGCGCCACCCGGATCTTCGCCATGCGACCGGCGGCCTTCCTGATCGACGGTGAGCCGGTGACGCTGGAGCGTCCGACGCCCGCCGCGTCGGCACCGTCGGACCAGCGCACCGCCTCCGGGTCGCGCAAGGCACCGGTGTCCCGGGCGCGGGTGGCCCGGGCGAGCCGCCTGTTCGTCGAAGGCGTGCACGACGCCACCCTGGTCGAACGGGTGTGGGGCGACGACCTTCGGGCCGAGGGCGTGGTGGTCCAGAGCCTGGACGGTCTGGACAATCTCGCCCGGGCGCTGGTCGACTTCGAGCCGTCGCCGACGCAGCGCGCCGGAGTCCTCGTCGACCATCTGGTGAGCGGCTCGAAGGAAGAGCGGTTGACCCAGTCGCTCGGCCCGCACGTCCTCGTCGGTGGACACCCCTACATCGACGTGTGGCAGGCGGTGAAGCCGGCGTCGGTGGGCATCGAACAGTGGCCGACGATCCCACGCGGCACCGATTGGAAGACCGGGATCTGTGCCGCCCTGCGGTGGGGTTCCCCGTCGGACGGGTGGCGGCGGGTGCTCGCCGGTGTGCGGGACTATCGCGACATCGAGGTTCCGCTGCTGCGGTCGGTGGAGGAGCTGATCGACTTCGTCACGGCTGCGCCGGAGTAGCGGACTGATCGTCGGCGCTGTCGTCCGGCACGGGTAGTGCCGCGTCGAAGACGAGGCCGGCGATGCCCAGCGCGAAGAAGAAGACGGTGGAGGCGATCAGCCACGGATTCGGTCCGCTGGTCACCGTGTGGCCCAGCAGGACGACGGCGGCGGTGCCGGGGAAGACGCCGAACAGGGTCGCGATCGTATAGGGGATCAGCCGCACCGAAGACAGCGCCGAGGTGTAGTTCGCCAGGGAGAACGGGCACGCGGCGATGAAGCGCAGCGATCCCACCGCCAGCCAGCCCCGCCGCGCCAGACGCGCCTCGATGGCGCGCACCACCGGCTGCTTCAGGTACGGCTGCACCTTCTCGCGGCCGATCACCCGGATCCCGATGAACGAGGCCACCGCGGCGAACATGGTGGCGCTCATCGCTCCCGTGAGTCCGAGAGCGGCCGGAAAGAGGATCCCCGACGAGAAGGTGAAGGCCGAGCGCGGCACCGGGAACATCGTGATGATCGCGTAACAGATGAAGAAGATGATGGGGAAGGTCGGACCGAGGCCCGACCGCCACGACTGGATTGAGTCGACGATGCCCTTGGTGGGGATGATGTAGGAGCTCACCATGATGACGGCGATCATGATGCCGACGACCACGAGCCGCCGGATGACCGTGCCGCGGATGTCGGCCTCGAGGAGTTCCTCGCCGCTGTGCGGGTGCTCGTGGTCGTGCTGCTCGTCGGGGCCGCTCACCCGCGCGATGTTACCCGTCGCGCGAGAGCGCCGAGGCTCGCGACCAGCTCGTCGACCATCGTCGACGTGTCGGCCTCGGTGACGACGACGGCGTTCGGCGGTCCGAGCATCCCGCGCCGGTCGGCGACGGTCATCGCCCGGGTGAGCGCACCGGTCAACTCGACCTCGACATGCGCGGCCACGCCGGTG
The DNA here is from genome assembly GCF_047606305.1 of Gordonia sp. (in: high G+C Gram-positive bacteria). Classification (GTDB taxonomy): domain Bacteria; phylum Actinomycetota; class Actinomycetes; order Mycobacteriales; family Mycobacteriaceae; genus Gordonia. The sequence continues at coordinate 50,273 of NZ_JASGER010000009.1, forward strand.
ACCCGCCGAGGGTCGAGTGCCACCATCGCGGCGAACGGGTCGTGCGCGTAGGCCAGATAGCCCTCGTCCTGTGATCGGTGGAATTCGAAGTAGAACCGCAGCGCCTCCGCGAGGTGGTGGACCAACGGGGCATCGGCGGCGCACTCCCGCAGGCGCTCGACGTCGGCGGGCCGCAGGATCATCTGTTCGGTGACGTTCAGGCCGCACACGATCGGATCGGGCGCGTCGGGGCGGTCGAAGGCGGCGAAGACCTCGGCGGCCGACTCCGGGTCGACGACCAGATTCCACTCGGCCACCGGTGTCGTGTTGCCCGCAGCGCCGAAGGCGCCGCCCATGATCACCAGCCGCTTCAGCTTCGTCGGGAGGTCCGGATCGGCGCGCAGCGCCAGGGCCAGGTTGGTCGACGGTCCGATGACCAGGCCGATCAGTTCGCCGGGGTGCGCGTCCGCGGCGGCGAGCCAGGCACCGGCCGCATCGACCGACGACAGGGCGGTGTTCGCCGGCGGCAGTGAGGCATAGCCGACGCCGTGGGGCCCGTGGGTGTCCTCGGCGGTGCGCAGCGCGCCGGCGAGGGGGACGGGGGATCCGAGGTGGACCGGCACGTCGTCGCGGCCGCACAGGTCCAACCAGGCGAGGTTGTTGGCGGCGACCACGTCGGCGGGCACGTTGCCGGCGGTGGAGGCCACCCCGACCAGCTCGACGTCGCCGCGGGCCAGGAGATACAGCAGCGCGAGCGAATCATCGATACCGGTGTCGCAGTCGAGGAAGAGTCGACTCTTCTCGTTCAAGTGTCCGAGGGGGGACTTGAACCCCCACGCCCGTTAATAGGGCACTAGCACCTCAAGCTAGCGCGTCTGCCATTCCGCCACTCGGACTCAGTGCGTCGATAACAGTAGCCGAGGACGAGGGGATTGCCCAAATCCCCATAATGGGAGGGTGACCACCTCCCGCGCGCTCGACGAAGTCGTCGATCTCATCGCCGAATTGATCCGTTTCGACACCTCCAACACCGGCGATCCGTCGACCACCAAGGGCGAGGAGGACTGCGCGAAATGGGTGGCCGACCAGCTCGCCGACGCCGGCTACGAGACCACCTACGTCGAGTCCGGCCAGCCCGGTCGCGGCAACGTCTTCGCCCGCCTGCCGGGAGACCCGGCGAGCACCGCGGGGGCGCTCCTGGTGCACAGCCATCTGGACGTCGTGCCGGCCGAGGCGGCCGACTGGTCGGTGCACCCGTTCTCCGGCTCCATCGCCGACGGGTACATCTGGGGACGCGGCGCGGTCGACATGAAGGACATGGCCGGCATGGCGCTCGCCCTCGCGCGCCAATTCGCGCGCGAGGGCACCGTGCCGCCGCGCGAGCTGGTCTTCGCCTTCCTCGCCGACGAGGAGGCCGGCGGGACCTGGGGTTCGCACTGGCTCGTCGAGAACCGGCCCGACCTGTTCGAGGGCGTCACCGAGGCGGTGGGCGAGGTCGGTGGATTCTCGCTCACCGTCGACCGGCCCGATGGCGAGCAGAAGCGGCTGTACCTGGTCGAGACCGCGGAGAAGGGGTTGTCATGGATGCGGTTGCGCACGACCGGCACCGCCGGCCACGGCTCGTTCCTGCACGCCGACAACGCCGTCACCGAGCTGGCGGCGACGGTCGCCCGCATCGGTGCCCACCAATTCCCGCTGGTGTTGAGCGACTCGGTCACCGAATTCCTCGCCGCCGCGTCGGAGGAGACCGGGCTGGACCTGGGCGTGCAGACCCCCGACCTGGAGACGGCCCTGTTCAAACTCGGCGGGCTGGCGCGCATCATCGGCGCGACCCTGCGCGACACCGCCAATCCGACGATGCTCCAGGCCGGCTACAAGGTCAACGTGATCCCGCAGACCGCCGAGGCGGTCATCGACTGCCGCGTCCTCCCCGGGCGTCAGGCCGCCTTCGAGGCCGAGATCGACGCACTCCTGGGCCCGAACACCACCCGCGAATGGGTCACCCACCTCGAGCCGTATGAGACCACCTTCGACGGGCACCTCGTCGACGCGATGAATGCGGCCATTCTCGCCCACGACCCCCAGGGTCGGACGGTGCCCTACATGCTGTCCGGTGGCACCGACGCCAAGGCCTTCGCCAAACTGGGGATCCGGTGCTTCGGGTTCGCACCCCTGCAGCTGCCGCCCGAGCTCGATTTCGCCGCCCTCTTCCACGGGGTTGACGAACGCGTACCGGTGGACTCAGTGTTGTTCGGTACCAAGGTTTTCGAGCATTTCCTGATGCACAGCGCGCCCGCCCCGGGTGTGCGCCCGACCGAGAGGTGAATCCCATGCCCGCTTCTGGCTTCGACCCGTATGCCGCCCTGCCACAGCTGCCCGGCTTCTCGTTGACCTCCACCGACCTTGCCGATGGCGCCGCGCTGGCGCCGGCCCAGGTCAGCGGGATCATGGGAGCGGGCGGGCAGGACGTGTCGCCGCAGTTGAGCTGGTCCGGGTTCCCGGAGACGACGCGCAGCTTCGCGGTGACGGTGTACGACCCGGACGCACCGACCGCATCGGGCTTCTGGCACTGGGCGGTCGCCGACATCCCCGCGTCGGTGACCTCGCTGGACTCCGGCGCCGGCGACGGTGAGGCGGGCTCCTTGCCGCAGGGTGCGGTGACGCTGGCCAACGACGCCTCGCTCAAGCGCTACATCGGCGCCGCGCCGCCGGCCGGGCACGGACCGCACCGCTACTTCGTAGCCGTGCACGCCGTGGACGTGGAATCGCTCGAGCTGCCCGATGGGGCAACGCCGGCCTATCTGGGGTTCAACCTGTTCGGCCACGCGATCGCCCGATCGATCATCGTCGGCACCTACGAGCAGGTCTAGGGCCCCTCAGGCGTCCTGACCGACGACGTCGCAACCGACCGCGTCGGTGATCGATGCGAAGCCGGCGCCGCGGACCCGCGCGGCGAGACCGGTGTGGATCCGATTGGCGTAGAGCGGTCCGGCATAGATGAAGCCGGTGTAGCCCTGCAGCAGCGTCGCACCGGCCCGGATGCGGTCCCACGCGTCGTCGGCGTTCTCGATGCCGCCGACGCCGATCAGGACCAGCCTGTCGCCGACGCGGGCATACAGGCGTTTGAGGACGGCGAGCGACCGGTCCCGCACCGGCGGGCCGGACAGTCCGCCGGCACCGGCGCGCGCGACCTCATCGGCCGGCGAGTGCAACCCGTCGCGGGAAATCGTCGTGTTGGTGGCCACGATTCCCGCCAGTCCGGTTTCGACGGCCAGGTCGGCGACGGCATCGACGTCGTCGTCGGCCAGATCGGGCGCGATCTTCACCAGCACGGGGCGGTCCGTGGCGGTCCGCACGGCCGCCAGGATCGGTCGGAGCTGCTCGACGGCCTGCAGGTCCCGCAGTCCCGGTGTGTTCGGCGAGCTGACGTTGACCACCACGAAGTCGGCGAGCGGACCCAGGAGTTCGGCGCTGCGGGTGTAGTCGGCCGCGGCGTCGGCGAGATCGACCGCCTTGGTCTTGCCGATATTCGCGGCGATCGGCACCGGAAAGGCCGCGCGGCGACGCCGATCGCGCGCGAGCCGACGGGCGGCTGCCTGCGCCCCGGGGTTGTTGAAGCCCATGCGGTTGATCAACGCGTGATCGTCGGGCAGGCGGAACAGCCGCGGCCGGGGATTGCCGGGCTGGGCCTGGCCGGTGACCGTGCCCGCCTCGGCGTGGCCGAACCCGAGTGCGCCCCACGAGCGCGTGGCCGCCGCCTCCTTGTCGAACCCGGCCGCCAGTCCCACCGGGGCGGGGAAGGAGGTCCCGAACACGTCTTGGCGCAGGATCGGGTCGTCGGCGACGAGGGCGCGCCCGACCAACCGGCCGACGCCGGGGATCGTGCCGACCGCGCGGATCACGCGGGACATGATCCGGTGGATCGTCTCGGGGGGAAGGCGGAACATGAGCCAGAGCAGCGGCGGATAGAGGACCGAGTTGGCGGCGGTGACCAGTCGCGAGCGCTCCGGCGGGACCGGGGTCGGGGCGTCGGGCGAGCCGGCCACACGGGCATCGGCGATGCCCATCGCCGCGAGCAGCTTCTGCGGGTGGCGCGTGGACACCAGCCAATAGGGAGTCGGGTCGTCGGGATCGTCGAGGACGAGCAGGGCCATCGGGCGGACCCAGCTGTGGTGGACGAGGAATGCTGCCGGATCGAGTTGGCGGCCCATCGCCGCACTCTTGGCACTGGGCGGCACCGAGGCGCCGCGGCCGATGACGTCGCGAGGCAGGACGGCCGTGCCGGCGTGCAGCTCGCCGTCGGCGGTGACGCGGATCCGGTGGCGGCTCACCGAGATCAGAACCGCGATGAGCAGCACCGCGAGGACGGGGAAGGCCCACCAGCTCCAAGCGGCCCGATGGGCGCCGAGCCGGATCTCGTAGCCGAGGACCGCGGTGAGCACCGCGGCCGCAAACCACCACCAGAGCGGCACCCACAGCCGCTCGACGTATCGGTCAGTCTGGGCGTCACTAGTCACGACGCTCAGCGTAGTCTGCGGGGGTGCCCGATCGAATTCCGTCATCCGTGCCCGCCCTGCGCATCCGCCGTCTGGACAAGGATCTGCCGCTCCCCGCACGCGCCCATCCCGGCGACGCGGGCGTCGACCTCTACTCGACGACCGACGCCGAGCTGGGACCCGGCCGCCGGCAACTGGTGGGCACCGGCATCGCGATCGCGCTGCCGCACGGCACCGTCGGTCTGATCCATCCGCGATCAGGGCTCGCCGCGCGCGCGGGGCTGTCCATCGTCAACACGCCGGGCACCATCGATGCCGGGTATCGGGGTGAGATCAAGGTTTGCTTGATTAACCTCGACACGGACGAGCCGATCGTCATCAAGCGCGGCGACCGGATCGCCCAGCTGGTGGTTCAGCGCGTCGAGTTGCCCGAGCTCGAGGAAGTCGAGGAACTCGACGACACGAGCCGCGGCGCCGGCGGCTACGGCTCGAGCGGCGGTCACGCCGCGCTGTAGGCGATCGGACGACAGGGGAAGCAGAGGAGGCCATCGATGGCAGGACATGCGCGGGTCGGTGAAGCGGCCGGGCCGTACGACATCGGCGATCTGGCGACCACCGCCGAGGAATTGGCCAACTCGCACCTGGATCTGGGCTCGGTGCTCGTCCCGGTCGTCGAGGGCGGCCAGGTGAGTGTCGAGATGTCCGCCGACAACCACCCCGAGGCCGTCTACCTCCTCACACCGGTCGGCCGGGTCACGGTCGCCGCCTATGCCGCACCCAAATCACCCGGTCAATGGCGAGAGGTCGTGCGCGAGCTCGCCGACTCCATCCGCGCCGACGGTGCCGACGCCCGCACCGAGGACGGCCATTGGGGGCGAGAGATCGTCGCCGCCGTCCCGGGCGACGAAACACACCGTTTCATCGGTGTGGACGGGCCGCGCTGGATGGTCCGCTGTGTGGCGAGCGGCCCGCCCGAGACCGCGATGCAGTTGGCGCAGTTGGCCCGCGCCGTCCTGGCCGAGTCGGTGGTGCGCCGCGGCACCGATCCGTTCCCGCCGCGCGAACCCCTGCCGCTGATCCTTCCCGACGTGCTGGCCGAGCAGGTGCGGATGGCCCAGTACCAACTCGCCGACGAAGGACAGCTCGCCCTCGACGACCTGCCGCCGCAGCACGCCGCGCCCGAGCCGGGCTACGAGTCCGCCCCCGGGCCGCTGGTGCAGCCGACCGCCCCGGTGCCCGCCGATCCGCCCACGGGACCGATCTCGCAGGGCACCGCGATGCAGCGGTTGCGCCGCCGCTCTTAGCCCGCCGCCTCGGTCCACGCATCGCGGGCCAGTCGGCCGAGCAGCGCCGGTTCGCGCACCCACGCGTCCAACGTCGTCGAGCGCACGGCCGAGCGCTCCGCCGCCGCCGCCCACTGCTCACCGACCGCTCGCGGGTGGATCGGATCGTCGTCGGAGACCACCACCGCCAGCGGCACGCGCAGCTGTGCCAATTCGTCGACGGTCGGCCCGACCAGGGCGGCCGCCGCGCGCAGTTGACCGATGAGCCCCGGGTAGAGGCGGCTCCACGACCGGGCGAGTTCGTCGGCGAGCCACGGCGGACTGTCGGCGGCCATCGCGGCGATCGTCGCGTCCAGCCCGTCGCGCTCGAGGGCGTCGGCGGTGACCGTCGCCGACGCGGCCGCCGGACTGCGTACCGGCGTCCCGGACCACGGCGGCAGCACGGCCCACACACCGGCGCACCGCTGCGGCCCGGCCCGCAGCGCCCAGGTCGTCGCGACGGCGGCGCCGATGGAGAATCCGCCGGCCAGCACGGGGCCGCTGCGGGAGGCGTCGTCCAACGCGGACAGGTAGTCGGTGACCAGGTCACCGCCGGGTTCCAGCGCGATGAGAGGCAGTCCGGCGGCTCGGGCCGCCGGACCGAAGGCGCGCTCGCAATAGTCGGCGTCGGAGCCTGTTCCGGGCATCACGACCAGCGGTGTGGGACTGGGCATGACTAGATCCTGCCGCAGGTCTACCCTGGGACGGGCACACGGGATCGAAACACCAACCCTGGAGGGGTGAGATGACCGCAGCGGGTTATCTGCGACGGATGACGCGCATGCTCGTCGAGGACCTGGAAGTCTCCGACGCCGCAGAGATTGCCGACGAATCGCGCTCCCAGGGCGCGCAGCAGGCCTCGGATTGTTGTCGCGGGGAGCAGGTGCGCATCTTCGGCGAACTCCGCTCGGTGGAAATGTGCTCGAAGAACGGCAAGACCGGCGTGGTCGCCGAGTTCTTCGACGGCACCGACACCGTCAAGCTCAAGTGGTTGGGCCGCAACCGGATCCCGGGGATCGAGCCCGGCCGCAAGCTGTGGGTGTCCGGCCGCGTCGGTGAGATCGACGGCGTGAAGGTCATCTTCAACCCCTATTACGACCTCGCCGGTGACTGAGTCCGACACCCGACCCGCCGACGACGCCGACGAGACCCGGACCCTGCTCGAGCAGATGGGCGGCGTGTCCGGCCTGATCTACTCCACGCTGCCGATCCTGGTGTTCGTGCCCGCCAACACGTGGTTCGGTCTGCGGGGCGCCATCATCGCCGCGCTGGCCACCGCGACCGCGATTCTGCTCTACCGCCTCGCCCGCCGCGAGGATCTGACCCCGGCGCTGTCCGGGTTCCTGGGTGTCGCGATCTGCGCCTACATCGCCCATCGGACCGGCAGTGCCAAGGGCTATTTCCTCTTCGGGATCTGGACCATGCTGGTCTACTCGGCCGCGCTCGTGCTGTCGATCATCGTGCGCTGGCCCCTCATCGGGGTGGCGTGGAACCTCGTCAACGGCTCGGGCACCGCGTGGCGCAAACACCGGCCCACCCTGATCGCCTACGACCTCGCCACCGCCGTGTGGGCGGCGGTGTTCATCGCGCGCTATCTCGTGCAGTCGAACCTCTACGACACCGGACACACCGGCCTGCTGGCGACGACGCGCATCGCGATGGGCTGGCCGCTGACCGTCCTGGCGGTACTCGCCACGGTCTACTTGGTCCGCCGGGCCGACCGCTCCGAGGAGACCGTGGCGGCCCTCGACGACGTCGACGGCGAGCGCGCCTAGTCCAAGCGCATGGCGGCCTTGAGGTCGCCCTCGACCTCCTCGGGGGCGACGAACACCAATTCGTCGCCGCCCTCGACCGAATCGTCCGGCTGCGGCGCGATGACGCGGGTCCCGCGCAGGATGGCCACGAGCGCGGCGTCGCGCGGAAGCTCCAGCTTGCGCACCGGCCGACCGGCGAGCGGGGTGTCGTCGGGCAGGGTCATCTCGACGAGGTTCGCCTGACCCTGGCGGAAGGACAGCAGCCGGACCAGGTCGCCCACGCTCACCGCCTCCTCGACCAGCGAGGCCAGGATGCGCGGCGTCGAGACGGCGACGTCCACGCCCCAATCATCGTCGAACAGCCACTCGTTGCGGGGATCGTTCACGCGGGCGACGACCCGGTGCACCGCGAATTCGGTTTTCGCCAACAGCGCGACGACGAGATTGGCCTTGTCGTCGCCGGTGGCCGCGACGACGACGTCGTACTGCTGCAACTGGGCGCGCTCGAGATTGCTCAACTCGCAGGCGTCCCCGGACACCCATTCGGCTCCGGGCACGCTGTCGGGCTCGACATGCGAGGGGTCGCGTTCGATCAGGGTCACCTCGTGCCGGTTGCCGAGCAGCTCGCGCGCGATGGAACGGCCGACCGCGCCGGCACCGGCGATCGCGATTTTCACAGCAGGCCTCCTGCTCGGGAATCAGTCATGGGCCGGTCGCGGTGCGGCGGCGGTCGCGCGGACGGCGGTCCGATCGGCGGCGCGGACCGCGGCGTAGACGAGGTCGTCGTCCTGCAGCGCCGTCCGCGGTTCGGGGAGGATGGGGCGGCCGACCCGGTTGAGGAAGACCACGCGGCAGCCGGTCTCCTCGCCGAAGCGGGCGACGGACGTGCCGATCCACGACTCGTCGAACTCGATCTGGATGAGGTCGACGTTGCCACTCGGGTCGCGCCAGGCGACGGCGTCCACGTCGTCGTCCAGTTCGGCGACGAACCGCTCGGTCGTCCACGGCACGGTGGCCACCGTCGGGATCCCCAACCGGGCGTACACCTCGGCACGACGTGCGTCGTAGATGCGGGCCACGACACGTTCGACGCCGAAGGTCTCGCGGGCGACGCGGGCCGCGACGATGTTCGAGTTGTCGCCGGAGGAAACGGCGGCGAAGGCATCGGCGGACTCGATTCCGGCGCGGATGAGGACGTCGCGGTCGAAGCCCACCCCGCGGATCGTCGACCCGGTGAAATCGGGGCCGAGCCGGTTGAAGGCGTCGGGGTTGCGGTCGATCACCGACACCTCGTGACCGCGGCGCTGCATCGCGTCGGCGAGCGAGGCCCCGACGCGTCCGCAGCCCATGATGACTATTCGCACGAGTGAGAACCTACACCCGCGAGGATCGGGGCAGACGGTGGCGAGTGCAAACCCCGCTCGACGCCCCGGTGCGGGGGTTCGCGTGATCGGGGGGATGGGCCTAGTGTGATCGGAGTGTCCACGCTGTCCCAGGTGCCCGTCGCCGTCAAACGGCTGCTCGTCGGCCGCCCGTTTCGCAGCGACCGGCTGGGCGAAACCCTGCTGCCCAAGCGGATAGCCCTCCCGGTCTTCGCCTCCGACGCGATGTCCTCGGTGGCGTATGCACCACAGGAGATCTTCCTGGTCCTGTCGATGGCGGGACTGGCCGCGTACAGCTACACGCCGTGGGTCGCGCTCGCGGTCGCGGTGGTGATGGTCGTCGTGGTGGCCAGCTACCGGCAGAACGTGCACGCCTATCCGTCCGGCGGCGGCGACTACGAGGTCGCAACGGTCAACCTCGGGCCGCGCGCGGGACTGGTGGTCGGCAGTGCGCTACTCGTCGACTATGTCCTGACCGTCGCCGTGTCGATCGCCTCGGCGACCGAGAACATCGGGTCGGCGATCGACGTCGTCCACGAGAACAAAGTCTGGTTCAGCGTCGCCATCGTGCTGTTGCTGGCCGCGGTCAACCTGCGCGGCCTGCGCGAATCGGGGGCGATGCTCGCGGTGCCGACCTATTTGTTCATCTTCAGCGTGCTGGTCATGCTCGTCTGGGGCTTCGTGCGGGTCTTCTTCGGCGACGGGGTGCGGGCCGAGACCGCCGACTACGGTTTGCGCGCGGCACCGGGACACTGGGCCGGGTTGGCGATGGTGTTCCTCCTCGCCCGTTCGTTCTCCTCGGGCTGTGCCGCGCTCACCGGTGTCGAGGCCATCAGCAACGGTGTCCCCGCCTTCCGCAAGCCCAAGTCGCGCAACGCGGCGACGACGCTGTTGCTGCTGGGCACCTTCTCGATCACCCTGCTGCTCGGCTTGGTGCTCCTGGCCCGCGAGGCCGGCGTCAAGTACGTGGCCGATCCGAAGACCGAACTCACCGGCATTCCCGACGGGTATCAGCAGCGGTCGATGATCGCCCAGCTGGCCCACGCGGTGTTCGGTGGCTTCACCCCGGCGTTCTACGTCGTGGCCGTGGCGACCGCGCTGATCCTGATGCTCGCCGCGAACACCGCGTTCAACGGCTTCCCGGTGCTCGGCTCGGTGTTGGCGCAGGACCGCTACCTGCCCCGACAGCTGCACACGCGCGGCGACCGCCTGGCCTTCTCCAACGGGATCCTCTTCCTGGCATTCGCGGCGATCGCGTTCATCGTCGCGTTCCACGCCGAGGTCACCCAGCTGATCCAGTTGTACATCGTGGGCGTGTTCGTCTCGTTCACCCTCAGCCAGACCGGCATGGTCCGCCACTGGACACGGCTGTTGCGCACCGAGTCCGACCCCGCCGCACGACAGCGGATGCAGCGGTCGCGCATCGTGAATGCGATCGGGCTGGTGATGACCGCGACGGTCCTGGTCGTCGTGCTGATCACCAAGTTCCTGGCCGGCGCCTGGATCGCGATCCTGGCGATGGCGCTGCTGTACGGGCTGATGCAACTGATCCACCGCCACTACGCGAACGTGCAGGCCGAGCTCGACGCCGCCGTCGACGAGGACGAGGTGATGCCCCCGCGCACCCACTCGATCGTGCTCGTGTCCTCCCTGCACCTGGCGACCCGGCGCGCCGTCCGCTACGCCCGCGCGACCCGGCCCGACACCCTCGAGGCGATCACGGTGAACGTCGACGACCGCGACACCCGCAAGCTGGTCGCCGAATGGGAGGCCAGCGATCTCACCGTGCCGCTGAAGGTCATCGCCTCGCCGTACCGCGAGATCACCCGCCCGGTCGTCGACTACGTGCGCCGCGTGCGCCGCGACAACCCGCGCGACGTCATCACCGTCTTCATCCCCGAGTACGTGGTCGGTCACTGGTGGGAGCAGATTCTGCACAACCAGTCGGCGCTGCGGCTCAAGGGGCGGCTGCTGTTCGAATCCGGGGTCATGGTGACCTCCGTTCCGTGGCTGCTCAGCTCGTCGGACCGGCTCAAAGACACGCCGCACTACGAGGCACCGGGGGAGACCCGTCGCGGCGTCGGGCGCTAGCCCGATGTCGGGGCCGCGACGATTGCTGACCTGCACGACCACTGCGCTGGCCCACGGCGGCGCGGGGGTCGCGCGTGTCGACGGGCGCGTGGTCTTCGTCACCGGTGCCCTGCCCGGGGAGACGGTTCTCGCCGAGGTCACCGACGACTCGCGTCCGGCCTTCTGGCGGGCGCGCACCGTCGAGGTGCAGTCGCCGTCGCCCGATCGCGTACCGGTGTCCTGTCCGGCGGCCGCCGCCGGCGCCGGGTGTTGCGACCTCGCCTACGGCACGGTGCCGGCGATCGCCCGGGCCAAGGCGGGAATACTCGCCGACGCCCTCGAGCGCATCGGCGGACTGACCCCGCCGCCGGCTCTGTCGGTGGACGCCGTCGCGGGCGGAGAGTCGGGTCACCGGTGGCGCATCCGGGCCCGCCTCGGCGTCGACGACCGGGGCGCCGTCGGATTTCGCGCGGCCCACTCCACGGCGATCGTCACCGAGCCGTGCGCCGCACCCACCGCGGAGATGACCGCAGCCGTCGCCGCGCTCGACCCCCGCGACCTCACGCCGGGTGCCGAGATCGCGGTCGTGCACGACGACGACGGGCGGGTGCACGTGGTGGAGTCGGTGACCGCGGCGCCCCGCCGCGGCGGTGGCGGTGGTGCGCGCGCCGCC
>NZ_JASGER010000010.1:0-18230 GCF_047606305.1 Gordonia sp. (in: high G+C Gram-positive bacteria)
CAGGACGGCCCGGGCCAGCAGGGCCCGGGCCAGCAGGGCCCGGGCGACCACCGCGGCCACGACGACCGGGGACGTGACCACCGCGACCACCGCGGCCACGACCGTGGTCGTGACCACCGCGGCCCGCGCTACGACGATCGCCACGGCCCGAAGTACGGCCCGAAGTGGATCCGCACCCACCAGCGCTGTGGCTTCATGTGGCGTGGCACCAAGTACGTGAACCGCTACTCGGGCTACACCATCTGCGTCCGCCCGGGTCAGTACCCGCCGCGCTGACGCTCGACGACCGACCGGCCGCGACCCTGATTTCGGGGTCGCGGCCGTTGTCGTTTTCCGGTGCGGGGAACCAGATCGACGCCCCCTCCGTTGTCCGATTTCGGGCAATTGTCGCCGCCGACGTATGAGGATGAGGACACCATGACCGCCACCCCCGCCCCGCCGCGCACGCCGGGCCCGGCCCCTGCCGCGCCCGCGAACCGGAACTACGACCCCTCGCCCGTCCCCGTCGCGGCGTTGCTCACCGCACCGATCGCCGGGGTCATCGGCGCGATCTGCTGGCGCATCGGCGAGCTGGGCATCGGCACGACGATCACGGGACTGTCGGTCCTCGCACTCATCCTCGGCACGGCACCGGCCGCGTTCCGCCGCGAGGATCGGGCCTACTGGGTCCCGCTCGCCGTCGGCATCGCCGGGCTCCTGGTGGTCCCGACCGTCCTCGACGCCTACTGGGTGCGCGGGATCTGTCTGTTCGTGGCCATCTGCGCGGGCCTGCTGCTGTTCGTGCGCGCCCATAACCTCACCGGCGTGTGGGTGGCGGCCCTCGCGCCGCTGGTCGCGCCGTTCGTCGCGCTGATCGAACCGTTCCGCCGTCGACGACCGGCCACACCCCGGTCCGCGCCGTCGATCTCGCGCGGCCGTCGCGCACTGCTGGCGACCGTCGTCGGCGCGGTGACGCTGGTCCTGCTGCTGATCTTCGGGGCGCTGTTCGCCGGTGCCGACCCGACTTTCGGCAAGCTCTTCTCCTTCGACCTCGACTTCAGCATCTCCGGCGACCTCGTGGCCGCCGTCGCCGCCGGCACCTTCATCGCCTGGGTGACGCTCACCGGCGCCTTCCTGGCGCACGCCCGCTTCTCCTACCCCGAGCGCACCGGTCGCCGCTATCCGCCGTCGTGGACGTGGGCGGTGCCGATCGGCGCCCTGCTCGCCCTGTTCGTTCTGTTCCTGGGCGTGCAGGCCCGCGCGATGTTCGGCGGGGACGACTACGTGCAGCGCACCGCCAACCTCAGCTACTCGCAGTACGCCGTTCAGGGGTTCTGGCAGCTGCTGACCGTGACCCTGCTGGTCATCCTCGTCGCGACCGCCGCCTGGTGGTTCATCGACGCCGCCGACGCCGGTCAACGCCGCACCGCACGGATCCTGCTCGGCGGGCTCTGCGCCGCGACCCTGCTCGTCGTCGTGTCGGCCTTCTTGCGCATGGAGCGCTACATCAACGCCTACGGCGCCACCCGCGACCGGGTATTCGGCCTCTATTTCGAGGTGTTCCTCGCCGCGGTGATCATCGCGATCATGGCCGTCGGCATCCGCTTCGACGCCACGCCGCTGGTGCGCCGGGTCATCCTGCTGACCGTCTTCTCCGCGCTGGGTCTGGCCCTGCTCAACCCTGATCGGATGATCGCCAAGACCAACGTCGACCGGGCGATCGCCGCGCCGAACGCGACCCCGAAGGTCGACGACTGGTACCTCGGCAGCCTCTCGGCCGACGCCTACGGCCAGCTGCAGCGCCTGCCCGAGCCGGCGAAGGCCTGCGCCACCTGGCGCTTCTACCGCATGCACGGCACCGAGCACAGCTGGCGCGAGTTCAACCTCTCGCGTCACCGCGTCCCGGACAGGGCCCCGGTGCCCGACCAGGGGCCGGGCGACTGTGGCCGGTTCTCCTACTGACGACCGCAGAACTTACCGTGGAGTAAGGTAGGGGCATGTCCTCAGCGAACCCGCGCCCGAGCGCGACTTACAAGTTGCGACGCCGACTGCCCAAGAATGCAATCGGCAACGCCCTCTTCTCCGTCGGCATGGTGGCCAAGGTGCCCTACTTCGGCACCATCCTGCCGCTGGTCACCGAGATGGAGCCCGGCTACTGCAAGGTGACCGCACCGAACTGGAAGGGCGTGCACAACCACATCGGCACCTTCCACGCGATCGCGGCCTGCAACCTCGCCGAGACCGCCATGGGAATGCTCATGGAGGCGACCACTCCCACTACCCATCGCTGGATCCCGAAGGCGATGAACACCCAGTACCTGGCGAAGGCACAAACCCGGCTCACGGCCGAGGCGCGTCTGGCCGAGGACATCGACTGGGACACGGTGACCGAGGGCCGCGACGTCGTCGTCAACGTCGCCGTGCGCGACACCGACGGCAACGAGGTCGTCCACTGCGACATCACCACCTGGGTCACGCCGGCCTGACCTGACCAATTTCGTCCGCTATGGCTCACGCGGAGGGCAGATTGCCGTCCGTGCGAGCTATAGCGACCGAAGTTGGTCACCGATGACGATCGCCGCCATCATGATCGTCGCGTGCGGTCCGCTGCTGACGTTGGGCAGGATCGACCCGTCGACCACCCGCAGGCCCCGCACCCCGTCGACGGCGCCGAGCCAGTCGGTGCGCTCCCCCATCGCCAAGGCGCCCCACGCGTGCTGCGAGGTGCCGATCACCGGGTCGACGTGGACGGACCCGTCGACCACGTGCTCGGCAAGGTCGGCCGACGACAGCACCTCCACGACGCGCGCCACCGCGTCGTCGACCGGTCCGATGGGCGCCAAGTGGACGTCGAGCCGATCCCCGTCGAGTCGTAGCTCCCCCGCCTGCGCGGGACGCATCTCGGCCACCCCGACGGCCGGCGAGGAGCGCCGCGCACCCTGGATGAAGCGGGCGAAGTCGTCGGCGTACAACCGGATCTCCGCCCCTCCGGCGGTGTGCACGACACTCGGCAGCAGCACCGGGGCGGGTTCGGGTCGCGTCCTGGCCGAATAGCGCACGAGGATCTCCCGATGCTCGAACACCGGCAGCGGACCCGGGAGCACACCGGAAGCCATCAGCAGCGCCGCGGTGCCGAGGGTTCCGGCGCACAGGATCACCTCACCGGCGCGCAGTTCCCCGCCGGATGCCAGTCGCACCCCCGCCACGCGGCCCCGCTCGACGAGCAGCCCGCCGACGGGACTCCCCGGGCGCACGTCCAGATTCGGCCGTCGGCTCGCCGGATCGAGGTAGGCGTCGGCGGCCGTCCACCGGCGCCCGCCCCGATGGTTCACCGGAACCCGCTGCACCCCGATCCCCGGCCAGGGTCGAGGTGGGGTGCGCGGCCACGCCCGTTCCAGCGAGCGGACCACCGGCGGCGGCACGTGGAGCGAGTCCACGGTCATCGTCCCGCCGTTGCCCCAGCCGTCGAGCTCGTCGTAGGCCTGGGAGATGGTCACCGTGTCGAACGGCCCGCCCCAGCCGTCGAAATCGTCGTGGTGGGCCCGCAGGAAGTATCCGCCGTTGACCACCGACGACCCGCCGACCGCGTGTCCGCGGACGAGGGGCGGGCGGTCGCCGTACCACCGCGCACAGGGGGCGGGATGTGTCGGCGACCCCAGCACCAGCCGGTCCAACCGCCGGGAATCGTCGTCGGCGGGGACGACCGGCCCGGCCTCGACGACGACGACCCGCCGCTGCGGGTCGCGCGAGAGCCGTTCGGCCACCACGCACCCGGCGCTGCCGGCGCCGACGACCAGGACGTCTGCGCTCATCGGGTGAAGACCGGCAGCAGGGCGGTCGGGTCGCGACGGGTGAGCGCGCCCTGCCACAGGCCGGTGCCGTAGGCGAGGTCGTCGAGGCGGCGCAACACGAAGAAGGAGAGCGGGTCGATCCGCGGGATCCGGTGTTCGGCGCGCGCCAGGCGCACCCACGCGACAGCGGCGTCGGCGAGGGCGATCCGCACGAACAACCGGCGCAACCGCCGCGAGGCGAGCGCGCCGAGCACCGCGATCGGCCAATAGTGCCGGGTGACCGCGCTACCGGTCTGCAGCAGTCCGTTGCCCGCCGCCTGGGCGGTCAACCGGACTGCCACCCGGTTGCGGTCGGGCAGCGCGGCGAGGCGGGCGCGCAACCGCCACCCCGCCACCCCCAGGGCGACGGCCGCCACGACCAGGCCGAGACGGGTACGAGTCAGCAGCGCCGCCAGGGCGAGCGCGATCGATCCCCCCATCGCCAGCGGCGCCGCCGCCCGACCGTGGCGCTCGGCGAGGAAGGCCGCGCCGGTGCCGTAGAAGCGCCGACGGTCGAGCATCGCCGACAGCGCGGTGCGATGGTCGTGGGCGACCCGGGCGATGGGGTCGTACCGCAACTGCCACCCGTCGGCGCTCATCCGCCAGCACAGGTCGACGTCCTCGGCGACGCGCAGACCCTCGTCGAAGCCGGGAAACGCGCTGCGCCGCACGGCCATCGCGGCGCTCGGCACGTAGGGCACCCGCCCACCCGGGGTGACGGCCGATTCGCGCGCGCCCATGTCCAGGGACGACGCCGCGGCCTCATACCGCCCGATCGGACCGGTGTTGCGCGTCGGCAGCCCGACGATGCGCGGCGCGGCCAGACCGACCGCGGGGTCGGAGAAGTGCCCGAGCAGTGCGGCGAGCCAGTCGCCACAGCCGCCCCGGGCCGCCGCGCCCTCGACGAGCGGCACCACGTCGGAGTCGAGGAAGACCACGATCTCGGTGTCGGCCAGCGCGGCTCCGCGGTTGCGGGCCGCCGCCGGCCCCCGATTGGTCTCGAGCCGCTCCAGGCGCACCCCGTCGGGAACGGCGAGCGGCACCGCGGACCCGTCGTCGACGACGATGACGTTCAGTCCGCGCAGGGACTCGAGGAGCCGGTCGAGGCCCGCCTGGTTGTCGCGGACCGGGACGACGACCGTCACCTCGTCGGCCCGGGGTCCCGACATCGGCCTGGGGTGCGCGACACCACGGTCGAGCAGGGTGCGCGCCAGGGAGCGCGTGCCGTCGTCGCGCACGGTGATCCGACCGTCGTCGTCGATCATCGCCGCGGCCCGGTCGGACACGGTGAGCAGCCTGGTCGGCGATCCGCCGATGAGGCGCCGCCAATCGCCGTCCACGTCGCACGTCGGGTCGATCTGCACCTGGAAGCCGCTGGGCAGCTCGGTCTCGCGGGTCATCGCACGCGCCCCCGGTCCCCGGGTTCCCAGCGGGCCAGGGCACCGACCAGCTCGTCGACCATGCCGGCCATCAGCCGGGCGCCGTGTCCGGCGTCGGCGGTGGTCGGGTCGCCGAGCACGCCGTTGGGGGCGACCGCCGCCACGCCGCCGCGTCGCAGGTCGTCGAGGATCTCGGCGATCGGCTCGGTGCGACCGGGCACCGCGGCGGCCAGGTCGACGACCTCGGGTGCGAAGGACAGCAGCATCGAGGTCTCGGTGTGGCCGGCGTGGGCGTCGCCGCCGGCGGGCGCGCAGGCGAACCAGGCGGCATCGCGCCCCTCCTCGCGCAGTTGGGGAACGGCCGCCATCAGCGTCGCGATGTTGCCGCCGTGGCCGTTGACGAACACCAGGCGCGACGCCCAGTCGAAGGCGCTGCGCCCGTATTCGACCAGGAGCGACCGCAACGCCTCGTGGCCGATGGAGACGGTGCCGGGGAAGGACTGGTGCTCGCCGCTCGCACCGTAGGACAGCGCCGGCGCGACGAGTGCGGGCGGACCGACCACGGCGGCCGCGCGATCGGCCACCTCGACGGCGATGCGGGTGTCGGTGTCGAGCGGCAGGTGCGGTCCGTGCTGTTCGGTGGCGCCGAGCGGCACCAGCACGAGGACGTCGTGACCGGCGATGTCGGTCGACGATCGTGCGCCCAACTGCGCATCGGTCATTGGGCCGAGTCTAGTCGGGCCGGTCACCGCGCGACACCGGAGATTCCGGCTTCGACACCGTCGACCGAGCACTTGCTTGGTGTGCCATGCTGGAGGGTAATCACCAACTGACATCGGGTGTGATCACACGCCCGGGACTACTTGCGGAGGATCACCCATGACCAACGACTCAGGCCGTCCCGGCCCGCTCAGCTCGATCCGCGTCCTCGAGTTCGCCGGCATCGGCCCCGGGCCACACGCGGCGATGCTGCTCGCCGACCTGGGTGCCGACGTGGTGCGCATCCAGCGGCCCGGCGACCTGCCGCAGGAGGGTCGCAACGCCGACATGCTGCTGCGCGGCCGCCGCGTGATCGAGGCCAACCTGAAGAACCCCGCGGACCGCGAGACCATCCTCGCGCTGGTCGAGAAGGCCGACGTCATCATCGAGGGCTTCCGGCCCGGCGTCATGGAGCGCCTCGGATTCGGCCCCGACGACCTCGAGGCCGTCAACCCGCGCCTGGTGTACGGCCGCATGACCGGCTGGGGCCAGGATGGCCCGCGCGCCAATCTGGCGGGCCACGACATGAACTACATCTCGCTGACCGGGATGCTGCACGCCATCGGGCGCGCCGACGAGAAGCCCACTCCGCCGCTCAACCTCGTCGGCGACTTCGGCGGCGGGTCGATGTTCCTCGTCGTCGGCATCCTCGCGGCACTCGTCGAGCGGGACGTGTCCGGCAAGGGGCAGGTCATCGACGCGGCCATGGTCGACGGGGCGTCGGTGCTGGGCCAGATGATGTGGTCGTTCCGCGGCACCGGCCTGTGGCAGGACAAGCGCGGGGCGAACCTCCTGGACACCGGCGCACCGTTCTACGAGGTCTACGAGACCTCCGATGGCAAGTGGATGGCCGTCGGCGCGATCGAGCCGCAGTTCTACGCCGAGCTGCTCAAGGGCATGGGCCTGGAGGGCGAAGACCTCCCGCACCAGCTGGACATGGGCCGCTGGGACGAGTTGAAGACCAGGTTCACCGAGGTGTTCAAGACCAAGACGCGCGACGAGTGGGCGGCCGTCTTCGACGGCACCGACGCCTGCGTCTCGCCGATCCTCGACTTCACCGAGGCACCGCAGGACCCGCACCTGGCCGCGCGCGGCACGCTCGTCGAGATCGACGGTGTCATGCAGGCGCAGGTGGCGCCGCGCTTCTCGCGCACCAAGCCGGCGACCCCGACCGGGCCGCAGCGCACCGCCAGCGATCCCGCGACGATCTGGAAGGACTGACCTAGACCTTGGAACTGCCCATGTCGATCGCGAACTCCGCACCGGTGACGGCGTTGGCCGTCGCCAGGTAGAGCACCGCGTCGGAGAGGTCGTCGAGGCTGGCCACCGGGTAGTGGTTCATCATCGACGGGAAGTGCTCGCCGAAGGTGTCGAAGGCCTTGAAGGCCTCGGTGTCCTCGAGCGCCATCGCCGTGTGCACGGCGTAGGGGTGCACCGTGTTGACGCGGATGTGCTTGGGCCCGAGTTCCTTGGCCGCCGACTGGGCCAGGCCGCGCAGGCCGAACTTCGACGCCGAGTACGACGACTGCATCGGCATCGCCTTGAGCCCGGCCGTCGACGAGATGATGGTGATCGAGCCACCGTTCTTGGCCTCGAGCATCGGCGGGATGGCCGCCTTGAGGGTCTTCCAGGTGCCGACGAGGTTGATCTCGACGACGTCGTCGAACTGCGCCTCGGTGAGCTCCCAGGTCAGGCCCCAGGTGAGGATGCCCGCATTGGCGACGACGTGGTCGAGGCGGCCGAACTGCTCGACGCCCTCGGCCACGAGCTCCTGCTGGAACTTGAGGTCGCGGGTGTCGCCCTGCTTGGCGAGGATCTTGCCGCCGGCCTCCTCGACGAGGCGGACGGTCTCGGCGAGATCGGCCTCGGTCGCCGTCGGATAGGTCTGGTGGTCGGCGATCTGCTTGGCGATGTCCATGCCGATGATCGACGCACCCTCGGCGGCGAACCGCAGTGCGTGATTACGTCCCTGACCTCGGGCGATTCCGGTGATGTAGACGACCTGGCCGTCGAACTTTCCCATAACCGGAAACTGTAACACGTTCTAGTTTCGGCGCGGCGGCCGAACGCCGGTGCGCTACGGCACTTCCGCCGGGGATCAAGAATCAAGCGACCGCAGGTAGCGGTCGGTCATCAGGTCCTGGATCTTCCGCGAGATCGGACCGCCCAACCTCGAGAGCAGCGTCTGCGGGCGGGAGAAGGCCGACACGGTCAACGAGACCGAGCCGTCCGGACTCCGCGAGAGGACGAAGCGCTCCTCCCCCGATTCGGGGTGGCCGGGCAGCGTGCCGTAACCGAATCCCTTGCGGTCGGGTTCGTCGACGACGTACACGACCCGGCACGGGATGCGCAGGGCGACCGGACCGACGCCCATCGTCATGAGCATCACCGTCCCCTCCTGCAGCGGGACGTCGGCGGCCCACACGCGCAGTCCGGAGCGGGCCTGGACCTGGCAGCTCAGCAGCTCGTCGGCGGCCCGGTCGAAGTCCCGGCGGCGCAGCACCGCGGACTTGTCGAAGTTGCGGTACCCGCGCACCGGTCCGACCGCCGTCCGCCCCACCTCGTCGTAGGTGAGGGGTGCCGCCCGCAATCGTGCGGCCTGCGCGTCGCCGAGCGGACGGACGGGATGCGACGGCACGGCCTCAGCCGTCCTCGCAGCGGCGGCGCACTTCCTCGAGGTTCGCCGTCATCGCGTCGCGGAATCCGGCGAGTCGGCGGGCGATGATGCGGCCCTCCAGCTCGGGGTTGGCGTCGATGGCCGCCTTCAGTGGCGACGGGGCGAGTCCGATGCGCGCGAACTGCCGCACGACCGATCCCTCGCGCGACGGGTCGACCTCGAATCCCCACTGCGCCCAGGGCTCAAGGTCGCCGGTCTCATTCGGCCCGCTCGCGCCGCTCCCGGCACCGGCATTGACCGACCACACCCAGCGGCGGCCCGGTTCGACGTCGACGACGGTGCAGACCGTCTCCGTCTTGCCGACGTTCTCGATCTCGTTGCGCCCGACGAAGCGCGCACCGACGACTGGGCCGTCGGCGCCGTCGAGCCACTGCGCGTCCTGCAGCTCACCGGGCAGGTCGACGGGGAGCCGGATGTCGGTGACCGCCGCCCAGACCTGCTCGGGCGGGGCGGAGACCTTCGTCTCGACTTCGACGGTGGGCTGGTCGCGGTAGCGCATGTCAGCCGCCGAACCGCCGCTCGAAGCCCTCGGGGATGTAGAGGTCCTCGCGGCCCAGCTTGGCGATGTCGTCCTTGCCCAGGCCCATCAGCGCCGAGTCGACGCCCATCTGCATGAGGTCGAGGACGTTCTCGACGCCGGCCTGTCCGTTGGCGGCCAGCCCCCACAGGTAGGCGCGACCGATCATGACGGCCTTGGCGCCGAGGGCGAGGGCCTTCACCACGTCACTGCCGCGACGGATACCGCCGTCGAGGAGGACCTCGATGTCCTTGCCGACCGCGTCGGCGATCGGGCCGAGCATGCGGATCGTCGCGGGCGTCCCGTCGAGGTTGTTGCCGCCGTGGTTGGACACCGAGATCGCGGACACGCCGGCGTCGACGGCCTTCTTGGCGTCGTCGAGTCGGGTGACGCCCTTGAGCATGAACGGCCCGTCCCACTGCTCACGCAACCACTTGATGTCCTCCCACGTCGGCGGCGGGGTGTTCATCCACGTGCCGTACACGTCGAAGAAGGTCGGGCCCTGCTCCCCCTTGTGCGCGATGTTGGGCGCGCACAGGTCGGGGATGGTCAGCTTTCCACGGCGGAACCAGCTCGTCGCGAAGCGCGGCTTGGTCACCATCTCCGGCGCCATCTTGGCGACGGCCTTGAGGTCGACCTGCTCGGGGATCTCCGGGCTCCCCCAGTCGCGGCCCACATTGAAGACCCAGTCGGTGGTGACGATGAGCCCCTTGCAGCCGGCCTCCTTGGCGCGCTGCGCGCGGGCGAGGATGTCGTCGCGACTGCCCAGCCAATAGATCTGGAAGAAGATCTTGTCGTTGACGGCGGTGACCTCTTCGACCGGCTTGCTGGCGAAGCTCGACAGTCCCATCGCGGTGCCGCGGTTGGCGGCGGCCCGGGCGACGGCCACCTCACCCTCGGGGTTGACCGCTTGCACGCCGGTGGGCGAGATGATCACCGGCAGCGGAAGGTCCTGCCCCATCACCGTCGTGCCGAGGTTGCGCTCGGCGGGGGCACCGACGACGTGCGGCGCCCAGGTGAGCTCGGAGAACGCATCCATGTTGTCGTTGAGGGTGACACCCGCCTGGGTGCCGGCCACCAGGGACGAGTAGATCGTCTTGGGCAGCCGCTTCTGCGCGCGGCGCTGGGCCTCCCCGACGGTTTCGAACCAGGGGTTGCGGCGCCACGGGTTGAGCTCGGCGATCTTGCCCATCTATGAGTCTCCTAGGGGTGTTTGGTGGGACGTCAGCAGGAGCTGCAGCCCGACGCGGTCGTCGGCGCGAATCCGGCGAGCGGGTTCTCGTCACAGTCGCGCGAGGGCGGTCGGGTCATGAGCGTGAGGGGTACGCCCCGCGAGTGGTCTTTGTTGGCCGTCGGCTTGCTGCGCTCACCGGCGAGGAGCGCTTCGCCGTAACCCTGGACGCACTCGGGGTCGGGGCCGTCCATCGGCAGGCCGGTGAAGAACTTGGCGGCCATGCAGCCGCCCCGGCAGGCGTCGTAGTGGTTGCACGACGCGCAGGCGCCGGCGCTCTGCGGCTCGCGCAGCGAGGTGAACAGGTCCGAGCGCTGCCAGATCTCCTGGAACCCGCCGTCGGTGGCGATGTTGCCGGCCAGGAAGTTCTCGTGGATGGCGAACGGGCAGGCATAGACGTCGCCGACCGGGTCGATCAGGCAGACCACCCGACCGGCACCGCACAGGTTCAAACCCGGAAGTCCGCTGCCACCGCCGGCGGCATTGGGCCCGCTCGCTGCGCTCCCGGCGCCCGACGAAAACGCCGAGAGGTGGAAGAAGGAGTCACCGGTCAGAACGTTGTCGCCGTGGGCGACGAGCCAGTTGTACAGCTCGCGCTGCTGTTCGGGCAGCGGATGCAGGTCGTCCCACACGTCGGCGCCGCGGCCCGACGGGCGCAGGCGGGTGATGCGCAGGGTCGCGTTGTAGCGGTCGGCAAGCGCCTTGAACTCGTCGAGCTGGGCGACGTTCTCGCGGGTCATGACGACGCTGATCTTCGCGTCGGCGAACCCGGCGTCGCGCAGGTTCTCCAACGCGCGCACGGCCATGTCGAAGGAGCCGGGTCCGCGCACCGCGTCGTTGACCTCCGCGGTCGCCCCGTCGAGCGAGATCTGCACGTCGACGTAGTCCGAGGCGGCCAGTCGCCGCGCGACCTCGGGGGTGATGCGCAGACCGTTGGTGGAGAACTTCACGCCGACCTGGTGGTCGGTGGCGTAGTCGACGAGCTCCCAGAAGTCCGGGCGCACGGTCGGCTCGCCGCCGCCGATGTTGACGTAGAAGACCTGCATGCGCTGCAGCTCGTCGATGATCGCCTTGCACTGCTCGGTGGACAGCTCGCGCGGGTCGCGCTTGCCCGAGCTGGACAGGCAGTGCACGCAGGCGAGGTTGCAGGCGTAGGTGAGTTCCCACGTCAGGCAGATCGGGGCGTCGAGCCCGCGTTCGAACTGGTCGACGAGGCGGCCGACGGCGGGCGGCTTCTCAAGAGTGGTCACTGGGCTGGCTCCTGAAGGCGGATGATCATGCCGGAATCGGCCAACGCGGTGAGCGCCTGCACGTAGAGCGGGCGGGCGGCGGCGTCGATACCGGCGGCGGTGAGGGCTGAGTCGGCGTCGGGGAAATCCTGCAGGGTCTGCACGATGCCGACGACGGTCGTGTTCTTGAGGAACGAGAGCTTGCGGGTGCCGAAGTGGTAGAGCAGCGCGCCGAAGGGCTCGGGGCGCACGGCCACCTTCGGGTTGAGCCGCCACGCAGCACCGAGGTCAAAAGCGGCGGCACCCGCCCCGGCGGCCTGCTGGCCGCCGGGGTGAGTCGCCGAAGCGGGGGCACTCATCAGTAGACCCCGCACATCCCGTCGATCGAGACCTCCTCGACCAGCGATTCGCTGACGAGTTCGGTGTCGTTGACGTTTGCCTGATCGGCCATGATCCAACCTCCTGTGGGCTAGTGATGTGGATCACGACCGAATATAATGGCACCGAGTGCAGTTAACAACCCCCAGGTTTGGGAATGGAGGAGTCGTGAGCCGTCGACCGGTCACCACACGGACGCGGATCAGCGACGTCGCCATCGACCTGTTCGACCGCGACGGCTTCGAGGAGACCAGCGTCGACGACGTCGCCACGGCCGCCGGCATCGCCCGGCGAACCCTGTTCCGCTACTACCCGTCGAAGAACGCGATCGCCTGGGGCGACTTCGACGCCCACCTCGACGACATGCGGGCGCTGCTGGAGGGACTTCCCGACGACCTTCCGCTCGCCGACGCGTTGGCCCGGGCGCTCGTCGAGTTCAACGACGTGCCCGACGACCAGGTCGCACGGCACCGTCGTCGGATGCGGCTGCTGCTGACCGTGCCGGCCCTGCAGGCGCATTCGATGTTGATGTACGCCGATTGGCGCCAGACGATCGCGGGCTACGCCGCGCGGCGGCTGCACCAGGGTGCCGACGACTACCAGCCGCAGCTCATCGGATGGCTGGCCCTCGGGACCGCTCTGGCCGCTTATGATCAGTGGCTTGCCGATCCCCTCGATCCGGGGGCGCAGGGCCTGCGCGCACTGCTCGTGGAGGGCAGCCGGTTGCTGGCGGTCGGCATCGACGCCGCGCTCTCGCACACCGGCCCGGCAGTACGCTAAATTAGAACACGTTCTAAATCTGGATGGAGAGGACGGCTGATGGCCGACGACTTGACCCCGCACGGCTCGCGCAGCGTCATCCTGACCGTCGCCGAGGTCGTCGACGAGACGGCCGACGCGCGCAGCATCGTCTTCGAGGTCCCCGAGGCGATGAGCGAGAAGTTCACCGACTACGACCCGGGTCAGTTCCTCACCCTGCGCATCCCGAGCGATCAGACCGGATCGGTCGCGCGCTGTTACTCGCTCGCGTCCTCGTCGGCCACCGACGACAAGCCGAAGGTCACCGTCAAGCGCACCCCCGACGGCTACGGGTCGAACTGGGTCTGCGACAACCTCGCGGCCGGCTCGCAGATCGAGGCACTGCCGCCGTCGGGCGTGTTCACCCCCGCCAACATCCACGTCCCGCTGCTGCTGATCGCCGCCGGGTCGGGCGTCACCCCGGTGATGTCGATCCTCAAGACCGCGCTCAAGATGGGCACCGGCCCGATCACCTTCTTCTACGCCAACCGCGGCGAGGGCGACGTGATCTTCGCCGACGAGCTGCGCGAGCTGCAGCAGGCCAATCCGGGGCGGCTCACGCTGGTGCACTGGCTCGAGTCGCTGCAGGGACTGCCGAGCGTGCGCGCCCTGGCCACCTTCTTCAAGCCGATGGCTACTACGCACTCGGCGTACATCTGCGGGCCGGGGCCGTTCATGGACGCCGTGCACGAGGGACTGTCGAAGGCCAAGTTCGACCACCACAACGTTCACACCGAGGTCTACAACTCGCTGACCGGCGACCCGTTCGTCGACGTCGAGCACGAAGCCGTCTCCGAGGAGGAGGCCGCCGAGGCCGCCCAAGTGGAGGTCGAGCTGGACGGCGAGACGCACACGCTGGCGTGGCCGCGCAGTCGCACGCTGATCGACATCATGTTGGCCGCCGGGCTCGACGCCCCGTACTCCTGCCAGGAGGGCGAGTGCGGTTCCTGCGCCTGCACCCTGTCGGAGGGCACGGTGGAGATGGAGAACTCCGGTGCGCTCGATCCCGACGACATCGCCGACGGCTACATCCTCGGCTGCCAGGCGCGGCCGACTTCGGACAATCTGAAGATCGAGTTCTGATCTGCCCTAGTGTGGGAGACATGTCGAACAAAGAACTCCTGGCCAAGATCACGAGCAACGACGTCCTCGCCCGCGCCCTGTCGGTGATCCTCCTGGTCCCCGGGGTCCTGCACTTCGCCGTTCCCAAGCCGTTCGACTCGATCGTCCCGGACGAGCTGCCCGGCGACAAGCGGGCCTACACGTATGTCTCCGGTGTCGCCGAGGTCGGCATCGGTGCCGCGGTCCTCGTCCCGTCTCTGCGTCGACGCGCGGCTCTTCTCGCGGCGGCGCTGTTCACCGCGGTCTTCCCCGCCAACGTCAACATGGTCCGCCTCTGGCAGGACAAGGGGCCGCTCATGAAGGGCATCGCCGTCGCGCGCCTGCCGCTGCAGATCCCGATGATCATCCTGGCGATCCTGGTCTGGCGCGGCGCGAAGAAGCCGAGCGACGCGCAGGCATAGCCCGCCCGATCGCCGAGCGTGCCCAGAATCTCGCCGAGCGTGCCCAGAATCTCGTCGAGCGTGCCCGGATTCTCGTCGAGCGTGCCCAGAATCTCGCCGAGCGTGCCTAGCCGTTCCGCTCGTCCCGCCAGCGGCACAGGGCCTCGGCCTGCGAAAGGCCGTAGTCCGGGCCGCCCGCGTCGACGGTGAGCAGCCCGATCCCCAGATCGGCCATCGCGTCGGCCTCCTTCAGCAGCCCGCCACTCCCCTTGCGGCGACCGCCCACGGCGACGGACCGCTCGATCTGCGCCGGATCGCGCCCGACGTCGGCGCAGTGCCGGGCCAACACCTCCGACTTGTGTCGATAGGCGTCGGCGTCGGCGAAGGAATGCCAGATGTCGCCGTACTCGGCGACGAGCCGCAGGGTCTTGCGCTCCCCACTCCCGCCGATCAGCACCGGCAGCTTGCGGGTGGGCGGCGGGTTGAGCCTGCCCCACCGGTCGACGATGCGCGGCATCGCGGCCGCGAGGTCGTTCAGGCGCGAGCCGACGGTGCCGAACTCGTAACCGTACTCGTCGTAGTCCCGCTCAAACCATCCCGATCCGATGCCGAAGATCAGCCGCCCACCGCTGATGTGGTCGACGGTGCGTGCCATGTCGGCGAGCAGCTCGGGGTTGCGGTACGAGTTGCAGGTGACCAGCGCGCCGAGCTCGACCCGGGAGGTCTGCTCGGCCCAGGCGCCCAGCATCGTCCAGCACTCGAAATGCGCCCCGTCGGGGTCGCCGTAGAGCGGGAAGAAGTGGTCCCAGTTGAAGACGATGTCGACGCCGATCTCTTCGGCGCGCAGAACCGCGTCGCGCATCAGCGCGTAGTCGGGGGCTTGCTGGGGTTGGATCTGGACACCGATGCGAATGGTCATCAGCACAGGCTACGACCGATCGGGCCGGTGGGTCCGAGGCCGCCGCCGAGACTCCGGGTCCAGTCGACGGTCAGCGGAGCGAGCGGTAGTGCTTGCGTTCGTCCGGATCGAGATGCTCGACGGCGTAGCCGAGCGCGGTACGGCCCATCTGCGCCGCGTGGACGTCGAGGTAGGCGGTCAGCGTCTCGCGCGACACCCGTTTACCCATCTCGCGCAGCATCCAGCCGAAAGCCTTCTGGATGAGGTCGCGGCGGTCGTCGATGACGGCGGTTGCGACCGCCAGCGTCGCCGACGGATCGCCGGACATCAGATAGGCGTGCGTCCCGATGATCCCGACGCGCCGCTCCCACAGTTCCTCGCTGCCGGCGTATTCGAGGAGTTGGCCGAAATCGCCTGATTCCTGACACCACGCGCCGAGGACCTGCCGGGCCGACGAGTCGACCAGATCCCAGTTGTCCACCCGACCGGCGGCCACCGCGTCGCGATAGTCCTGCACCCAGGAAGCGCGGTCGCCGCCGTCGGATCGTTCGAATCCGTCGACCATGAGCAGGAGGCCGAGCAGGCGCACCTCGTGGAGTTCGTCGCCGAGCAGCGTATTCACCACCGCGGGCGGTGCGCCGCGGAACCGCCGCACCAGTTTCCGCAGAACCGGCACCGGCACGCCTGCGAAGACGTCGCCCTCACCGTATTCGCCCGGACCGGTCTTGAAGAACCACGCCGACGACGCGGCGCGTTCGGGGTCGCCGAGCGCGACGACCTCCGCGCGGATCTGTGCGGCCGACGACATCAGTCGGGCAGCACGTCCTCGATCGGCGTCGGGGTCACGAGCTTGGGGCGCATCTTCATCACGGCGCCGACCTTCCCCGCGCCGGCGACGGCGGTGAGCATCCCGTCGCGGCTGAAGTAGGCCACCCACTTGTGGCCGTCGTCGCTGATGACGTGCACGTCGTCGTCGGCCTTCGGCCAGCCGAGCATCTGGATCTTGAGGTCGTACTGGTCGCTCCAGAAATACGGCACGGCGGGCACGACGGCATGGTCGGTGCCGAGCATCGCCGACGCGACGATCGCCGCCTGCTCGACGGTGTGGTTCCAGTGCTCCGCCCGGCGCTGGGCGCCGCCATGGTCGCGCCAGTTGGCGACGTCGCCGAGCGCGTACACACCGTCGGCGCTGGTCGCCCCGACCTCGTTGCAGGCGATGCCGCCGCCTACCTCGCGGCTGGCCAACTCGATGCCCGACCCCTCGAGGTAGTCGACCACCGGCGTCGACCCGATGCCCACGACGACCAGGTCGGCGTCGACGACCTCGCCACCCGACAGTGTGACGCCGACGGCCTTCCCTCCGTCGACGCGGATCTCGTCAACGCCGGTCCCGGCGCGGACGGCGACGCCCTTTTCGAGGTGTTGCCGGGTGACCAGGTCGCCGATGGTGGTACCGACGGCTTGGGCCAGCGGCGTCGGGGCGGGCTCGACGAGCGTGACGTCGAGACCGAGGGTGTGCAGGCTCGCCGCGGTCTCGCAGCCGATGAACCCGGCGCCGATCACGACCGCCTTCTTGGCCTCGCCGGCCGCCTCGCGCAGACGCTGCGCGTCCTCGACGGTGCGGATCGTGAACACGCCGTCGACGTCCTCGGCGCCGGGGAACGGGCGCGGCAGCAGCCCGGTCGCCAGGACCAGCGCGTCATAGGACTGCCCGTAGGACGACCCGTCGCCGCGGGTCACGCTCACCGTCTTGGCGGTCGGATCGATCGACGCCACCCGCTCACCCGTGCGCAGGTCGATCGACGAATCGGTGAAGAACTCGTCGGGCTTGAGGTCGACGCGGTCGGCGGCGTCGGTCAGCGCATTCTTCGACAGCGGCGGACGGTCGTACGGCGGATGTGACTCCGCGCCGATCATGATGATCGGTCCCTCGTGGCCGCCCGTGCGCAGGTTCTCGGCCGCGCGCACCCCACCCAGACCGGCGCCGACGATCACCACCGTCGCGTCGGAGGCAAGCTTGTCCGTCATCGAAATCCCCTCAGTCGTCGACGCTCTAGGAGAGCGTGCCGCTCACCGGGGTCAACCCCGCGAGCTTCCATCCACCGTCGACATTACGCATCGACGCCCAGCGAGCTAAGGCCACCCTTGGTACCTCTCGCTGCGCGTCGGGCGGTGCGGCCCACAGGTCGACGAACACCAGCACCCGGGCGCGGCCCGCGCCCATCTCCGCGGTACCCGTCCCGACGACCCGCGCGGTCATCACGAGTCGCTGTTCGACGGCGCCGGGCAGCACGACGTCGGCGCCCTGGCTGGCGTATTCGTCGGCGAGTCGGCCGGTCAGGCCGGCGGCCGCCTCGGGGCGCACCGGGGGCTCCCCGGCACGACGGGTCATCAGCGCGGTCGTGGCCTTGGCCGCCGCCGCCATGACGACGGCGCGATCGGGGTCGTCGGCGGTGCGGTCGGTCGTGACGTGCCACCAGCACCCCGCAGCGATCAGGGCGAGCAGGACGGTGATGGCGAGGACCACGCGGCGGCGCATCATGCCTGCCTCGCCTTCTCGACGAGCCAGCGCCCGTCGACCTTGGTCATCGTCACCACGACCGGCACCCGCTTCTCCGTCGTCGCGGCGCCGATCAGCTGCGGGTTCGTCGCCTCCGCCACGACCAGTACCTCGACGGGGCCGTTTGACGACGGCTCGCCGACTAGCGCGGTGGCGAGCACCTGCCCGGTCGACGGCGCGGTCTGTCGGGAGATCTCGCCGGCCAATTCGCCGCGGGCGGCGGCCAGACGCCGGTGCTGCTCGCCGGTGGTCACCGCGAGGACCGAGTCGACGTAACCGCCCGCGTTGCGCGGGTCGGCGGTGAGCATGGTCGTGAGGGCGGCGCGGGCGGCCGATTGCGCCTGCGCGCCGCGGTCGGCTTGCGCGTGGGCTCGCTTGGCGAGGAGCCCGAACAGCACCGCGGCGACGGCGGCCACCACGATGATCGCGGCCACGACGCGCAGGGCGATCGCGAGCGTTCGGCGGCGACGGTCGGCCCGGCGGCGCAATGCCG
>NZ_JASGER010000011.1:0-92554 GCF_047606305.1 Gordonia sp. (in: high G+C Gram-positive bacteria)
CCGCCGCACCCGCCCCGGCCGCGCCCGCGACGCCGGCCGCGCCGGCGACCGAGGCCCCGGCCACCGAGGAGTCCGGCAACTCTGGCCCGTATGTGACCCCGCTGGTCCGCAAGCTGGCCGCCGAGAACAACGTCGACCTGTCCACGATCACCGGCACCGGCGTCGGTGGACGCATCCGCAAGCAGGACGTCCTCGCCGCGGTGTCGGGGGGCGGAACCGCCGCACCGGCCGCCGCCGCTCCCGCAGCCGCTGCCGCACCGGAGATCCGGCCGGAACTGGCCGCACTGCGCGGCACCACCGCCAAGGTGAACCGGATCCGCGAGATCACCGCCGCCAAGACGCTCGAGTCGCTGCAGACCAGCGCCCAGCTGACCCAGGTCCACGAGGTCGACATGACCAAGGTCGCCGCGCTGCGGGCCGACGCGAAGGCGTCGTTCAAGGAGAAGGAGGGTACGAACCTGACGTACCTGCCGTTCTTCGCGAAGGCCGTCGTCGAGGCGTTGAAGGTCCACCCGAACATCAACGCCAGCTACAACGACCAGACCAAGGAGATCACCTACCACGGCGCAGTCCACCTGGGCATCGCCGTCGACACCGAGCAGGGCCTGCTCTCCCCGGTGATCCACAACGCCGACGACCTCTCGCTGGCCGGTCTGGCCCGCGCGATCGCCGACATCGCGGCCCGCGCCCGCTCGGGCGGCCTCAAGCCCGACGAGCTGGCCGGCGGCACCTTCACCATCACGAACATCGGCAGCCAGGGCGCCCTGTTCGACACGCCGATCCTGGTCCCGCCGCAGGCGGCGATGCTGGGCACCGGCGCGATCGTCAAGCGCCCCGTCGTCCTGAGCGACGACGACGGCACCGAGTCGCTGGCGGTCCGGTCGATGGCCTACCTGCCGCTGACCTACGACCACCGGCTCATCGACGGTGCCGACGCCGGCCGCTTCGTCACGACCGTCCGCAAGCGCCTGGAGGCCGGGGAGTTCGCCGCCGACCTCGGGCTTTAACCGCCGATGCGCGTCCTCGTCGCCGGCGCATCGGGGCTGATCGGATCAGCCCTGGTGGGTTCCCTGCGCGGCAACGGCGCCGACGTCGCCCGGTTGGTCCGCCGCGAGGCGCGCCAACCCGATGAGTTCAGCTGGGACCCGGAGGGTTTCGGCGTGCCCGACGAAGCGCTCGAGGGCGTTGACGCGGTCGTCTCCCTCGGTGGCGTCGGAGTCGGCGACCGGCGCTGGAGCGGCCACTTCCGCCAGGAGTTGCGGGACTCGCGGATCACCCCGACGCAGGTGCTCGCCGATGCGATCGCCGACTCGGACGTCGGCGTCTTCCTGTCCGCCAGCGCGACCGGCTTCTACGGCGACACCGGCGACCGGGAGACGACAGAGGGCGACGGCCCCGGCGCCGGATTCCTCGCCGATCTCGCCGTCGACTGGGAGGCCGCGGCGCAGCCGGCCGCCGCACAGGCCCGCGTCGCACTGCTGCGGACCGGCCCGGTGCTCTCCCCCAAGGGCGGCTTCCTCGCCAAGCTCCGACCGTTGGTGAAGGCCGGACTGGGCGGGCGCCTCGGCAACGGGCGCCAGTTCCTCCCGTGGATCTCCCTGCGCGACGAGGTCGCCGCGATCGAGTACCTCCTCGACCACGACATCAGCGGTCCGGTGAACCTCACCGCACCCATCCCGGTGCGCTTTGGCGAGTTCGTCTCCACCTACGGCACCGTCCTGCACCGGCCCACTCGTCTGGCCGTGCCGGCGGCAGCCCTGCGATTGGTGGGCGGCGACATGGCCCGGGAAATGATTTTGGGGTCCGCGCGCGTTGTACCCAAGGTGCTGACCGATTCCGGGTTCGAATTCACCGACGCCACCCTCCTCGACGCCCTGACGTGGACGAGGTGAGGACGTGACGACCGCATCCCTGCGCCGCGACGCCGCCCCCCTGGAGGTGCGCCGGCTCGGCACCGTCGACTATCGCACCGCCTACGACCGGCAACACGAACTGGCCGAAGCGCGCGCGACCGGCGAGCTCGACCACGACGTCCTGCTCCTGCTGGAGCACCCGTCGACCTACACCGCCGGCAAACGCACCGAGGTCACCGACCTGCCCACCGACGGCTCGGAGGTGATCACCGTCGACCGCGGCGGCCGGATCACCTGGCACGGCCCCGGCCAACTCGTCGGCTACCCCATCGTCGCGCTCGCCGAGCCGCTCGACGTCGTCGAATACGTGCGTCGCATCGAAGAAGCCCTGATCGGCGTCTGTGCCGGACTCGGCGTCGTGACCGGCCGCGTCGACGGCCGCTCCGGCGTCTGGCTCGACGGCGGTCCCGGGTCGACCGACCCCGCTCGCTCCGCTCCCGGCGGTCAGCGCAAGATCGCCCAGATCGGCATCCGCGTCGCCAAGGGCGTCGCCCTGCACGGCTTCGCACTGAACGTCGACCCCGACCTGAGTGCCTTCGACGCCATCGTGCCGTGTGGCATCGCCGACGCCGGCGTGACGTCGCTGGCCCGCGAGACCGGTCGCCCGGTCAGCGTCGACGACGTCACCGAGGACGTCGCCGACGCCGTCGCCCATTGGCTCGACACCCCGCTGGGCTCGCCCCGGCCCATCACCGCCCACCACGCTGCCCAAGGATCACTGTGACCAGCCCCGCCTCCTCCGGAAACCAGGCCCCCGACGGCCGCAAACTGCTACGGCTGGAGGTGCGCAACGCGCAGACGCCGATCGAGCGCAAACCCAAGTGGATCAAGACCCGCGCCACGATGGGCCCGGAGTTCACCGACCTCAAGGGCCTGGTCAAGCGCGAAGGCCTGCACACGGTGTGCGAGGAGGCCGGGTGCCCCAACATCTACGAGTGCTGGGAGGATCGGGAGGCGACGTTCCTGATCGGCGGCGAGCAGTGCACCCGGCGCTGCGACTTCTGCCAGATCGACACCGGCAAGCCCGCCGAACTCGACCGCGACGAGCCGCGGCGCGTCGCCGAGAGCGTCGCCGCGATGGGACTGCGCTACTCGACGATCACCGGAGTCGCCCGCGACGACCTGCCCGATGAGGGCGCCTGGCTGTACGCCGAGACGGTGCGCAAGATCCACGAGCTCAACCCGGGCACCGGCGTGGAGAACCTCATCCCCGACTTCCACGCGAAGCCGGACCTGCTGGCCCAGGTCTTCGAATCGCGCCCCGAGGTCCTCGCGCACAACCTCGAGACGGTGCCGCGCATCTTCAAGCGGATCCGACCGGCGTTCCGCTACGAGCGCTCCCTGGACGTGCTGACCCAGGCCCGCGACTTCGGGCTCGTCACCAAGTCGAACCTGATCCTCGGCATGGGCGAGACGACCGAGGAGGTCCGCTCCGCGCTGGTCGACCTGCATGAGGCGGGCTGCGACATCGTGACCATCACCCAGTACCTGCGACCCTCGCCGCGCCACCACCCGGTGGAGCGGTGGGTCAAGCCCGAAGAATTCGTCGAGCTCTCCGACTTCGCTACCGGCCTCGGGCTCGCCGGCGTCATGGCCGGGCCGTTGGTGCGTTCCTCCTACCGCGCCGGTCGGCTCTACGCCCAGGCGATGGCCCGCCACGGTCGGCCGCTGGCGCCGGCGATGGCCCACCTGGCGGAGGAGTCCTCGGCCCACCAGGAGGCATCGAGCCTGCTCGCCCGGCTCGACAGTAAGGTGTAGGTCATGGCCAAGACGTCGGGCAAGCAACCTGTGGACAAAGAGGCGAAGGCCGCTGCGAAGAAGGCGCGCAAGCAGGCCTCCAAGGAACGTCGCCAGCAGCTCTGGCAGGCGTTCCAGATGCAGCGCAAAGAGGACAACCGCCTCATCCCGTACATGGTGGGCGTCTTCCTACTCGCCGTGGCCGTCGCGGTGGGCATCGGCTTCCTGATCGGCCAGCCGTACCTCATGATCCCGATCGGGATCATGCTCGGCCTGCTCCTGGCGTTCATCCTGTTCGGGCGGCGCGTGCAGAAGAGCGTCTACACCAAGGCCGACGGCCAACCCGGCGCTGCCGGTTGGGCGCTGACCAACATGCGCGGCACCTGGCGCATCGAGCAGGCGGTCGTCGGCACGACCCACCTGGACGCCGTGCACCGCGTCATCGGCAAGCCGGGCGTCATGCTGGTCGGCGAGGGCAACCCGAACCGGGTCAAGGGCCTACTCAACCAGGAGAAGAAGAAGATCGCGCGCGTCGTCGGCGACACCCCGATCTACGTCATCCAGGTCGGCAACGACGACGGCCAGGTCGAGCTGAGCAAGCTCGAGAAGCACCTGAACAAGCTGCCGAAGAACATCACCAACAAGCAGGTCGACGCACTCGAGGCGCGTCTGGCCGCGCTCGGCAACCGCAAGGGCGGCGCCGCCCTGCCCAAGGGCCCGCTGCCGCAGGGCGCCAAGGTGCGCAACATTCAGCGCACCGCACGCCGCCGCTGAGCCAGGTCCGCACACCCCTGCACGATCCGCCGGGCCGTCGCCGGTGCGACGGTGAACCAGGTGGCGCCGTCGGCGGCGGTGGACGGAATCGTCACCGCGTCACCCCGCGTCGAGCAGAAGACCGCCACCGCACCCGGCAACACGCGTCCCGCCTCGTCCTGGGCGACGATCTCCGCGCACGCCGACGCCCCGCCGAGCACACCGGCCAACGTCGCCGCATCGGTGCCGCCGGCACCGGCGTTGTGCAGTGCGGTCACCACGTCGGCCGCGTCGTGCGCGCCGTCCAATCTGGGCAACAGATCGCCGGCACGAACCCGCACCGACCCGCATCGGACCGGACCGGTCAGCGGCAGCGCGTCCACCAGCGCCGCGGGATCGTCCGACTCGATCCGTCGCATCTGCTCCCCCGGCGCCACGATGTGCGCGCAGAACACCACCGAATCCACGTCGGCGACGGTACCGACTGAGTAGGGTGGGCCGCAGTCACTTCGGGGGGAGGACTGCATGTCGGGGGACGTGTGCATCCAATCGGCGGTCGCCACGGCGCGAACGCTGTTCGCCGCGGGCCTGGAGGCCCTCGGATTCAGTTTCGACGGCCATCACATACCGGTGGACCGCGACTATGCGCTGCGGGCGTTTCGCCGCGCAACCCAGCTGGCCCCCGAGATGGGCGACGCCTGGCTCGGACGGATCGCGGCCGGCGACGACGCCCGGGCGACCGTGCTGGGGTGCTACCGCACCCGGTCGACGATCGGCGAGGAGCAGCAGCGCTTCGGACTGCCGCCGGGTTCGCTGCACGCCCGGTTCACCACCGGGCTGTACCTGGACTATCCGCTGTCCGACGCCACCGAGGCCGCCCTGGCCTATGCCTGTGCGGCCATCACCGCCGGTGACTATGACGGCGCCCAGGAGGCGCTCGAGTCCGCCCGGGACCGCCCGGCCACCGCGTTCGTACGGGCATTGCTCGGCTTCCGCACCGCGCGCTGGCCCGACGTCCTCGCGGTCGTCGACCAGACCCGCACGGCCGACGACGAGAACCTGCGCGCGGTCGCCGCACTGATGGCCGGTACCGCGTGCGCGCAGCTGGGCATGTTCGACGAGGCGCTGCGGCGCCTGGAAGCGGCCGACGCCGGACCGGTGCCCGGCGCGGCCTTGGCCGCCCGCTTCACCCGCGGGATGTGCCTGCGCGAGCTCGGTCGGGCGGACGAGGCCAAAGCGCTGTTCGAACAGGTCTACGCGGCCTCGCCCGACTTCACCGACGCCGCGACCGCCCTGCGCAACCCCGGGTACCGGCTCGTCGTCACCACCGCCGAGCGGATCGCCGCGCGCACCGACCGGTGGGATCCCGACTCGGTCCCCGAGGAAACGTCGACGGCCGGCGATGACCGGGTCGTCACCGAAGCGGTCGCCGAGCTCGACCGTCAGATCGGGCTGACCGGCGTCAAGGAGCAGGTGAGCAGGCTGCGGGCCGCCGCATCACTGGCCCGCGTGCGCGCCGCTAACGGGCTGGCCGCCGAATCGCGCAGCCAGCACCTGGTCTTCACCGGCCCGCCCGGCACGGGCAAGACGACGATCGCGCGCATCGTCGCCAAGCTCTTCCACGGACTGGGCGTGCTCGCCACCGACCGGGTCGTGGAGGCCTCGCGCCGCGACTTCGTCGGCGAGCACCTCGGTGCGACCGCGATCAAGACCGACGCGCTGATCGACCGCGCGCTCGACGGCGTCCTGTTCATCGACGAGGCCTACACGCTGATCGAAGACGGCCTGCACGGCGGCGACGTCTTCGGCCGGGAGGCGGTGGACACCCTTCTGGCGCGGATGGAGAACGACCGCGACCGGCTCGTCGTGATCATCGCGGGCTACGACGGCGAGATCGACCGCTTCCTGGCCGCCAACGAGGGATTGGCCTCGCGCTTCGCGCGGCGCATCGCCTTCGAGTCCTACTCCCCCGACGAGCTCGCCCGGATCGGCGCGGCCATCGCCGCCGGGCGCGACTCGACGCTCGCCCCGGGCGCGATCGCCCTGCTGCGGGAGCGCTGCACCCCGCTGTGCGATGCACTGGGCGTGAATCGCCACGGCCAACCGCAGCGCGGCATCGATGTCGCCGGCAACGGCCGCTTCATCCGGAACGTCGTGGAGACGGCCGAGGAGGAGCGCGAGTTCCGGCTCAGCGGCGGGTCGGTCGATCCGGCCGATCTCGACCGGGAGGCGCTCATGCGCATCGAGGCCGAGGATGTGGCGGCCGCACTCGACAAGGTGCTCGCGATGCTGCGCCTGACGGCCTAGCGGCTGCGCACGACCGCCGTCTGGGTGACGCGGTCGTGCAGTCCGCGACCGTTGTTGTCGTTGATCAGCGCCGGCACGATCACGACGATCAGCAGTTGGCGCACAACCGCGCGGATGATCCCGACGGCCGCGCGCATCTGCGCATTCGCGTCGGCGCCCAAATCGACCCGGATGACCCGCAGGCCGAGGGCGAACTGCCCGGGAGTGAAGCCGAAGAGTGTGACTGTTCCCACACCGACGACGAACCAGATGGCCAATTGGGGCAGCGAGGCGGCGTTGAAACGCGACTCGAGGGTCCCCGAACCGTCGACGAAGAGGAAGGCGACCGCGTAGGCCATCAACCAGTCGACGAAGAGTGCGGCGACTCGACGCGATCCCGGTGCCAGGCTGGCCGGGCCCGCCGACGGCAGGCCCAGGTCCTGACCTGGGTATTCGTTGTCCTTGGCGGCGACGTCGTCCACCCGCGGCCCGGAGAGCCACGACCCCGCCGCGCGTCGGTTCGGCTCTTGTCCCATACCGCCATCCTAGCGACGCCGCCGAGGGCGCATTCGCGGGTTCCCGACTGCCCCGAACCCCTCGTAGGCCATAGTGGTTAACGGTCCTCTCCGCGACCCGCACAGCGCCGTGCGTTGGTTAACACGGGAGAAACATGACTTTGACCGGAGGGCAACTTGCCCTCCATAACGTCAACGTCACTGCCAGACCCCTGGCGCAGTAGCCACCAGATCCCCCACGGCTACACACAAGTGAAGGAGTCACCGGACGGTGTATAAGAGCAAAGAAGAACTTCTCGAGGGCATCAAGAAGGAAAAGGTCGAGTACGTCGACATCCGCTTCTGCGACCTGCCCGGTGTGATGCAGCACTTCTCGATCCCGGCGTCGGCCTTCGACGAGTCGGTGTTCGAGGACGGCCTCGCCTTCGACGGTTCGTCGGTGCGCGGCTTCCAGTCCATCGACGAGTCGGACATGATGCTGCTGCCCGACCCCGCGACCGCGCGCATCGATCCGTTCCGCAAGGCCAAGACGATGAACGTGAGCTTCTTCGTCCACGACCCCTTCACGCGTGAGGCCTACAGCCGCGACCCGCGCAACGTCGCCCGCAAGGCCGAGGACTACCTGACCTCGACCGGCATCGCCGACACCTGCTTCTTCGGCGCCGAGGCCGAGTTCTACATCTTCGACTCGGTGTCCTACGGCTCGGAGATGAACGGCACCTTCTACAAGGTGGAGTCCGAGTCCGGCTGGTGGAACGCCTCGCAGCCCAACGACCCCGACGGCACCCCGAACCTCGGCTACAAGGTCCGCCCCAAGGGTGGCTACTTCCCCGTCGCCCCGTACGACCACTACGTGGACCTGCGCGACGAGATGTCGACGAACCTGATCAACTCGGGCTTCGAGCTCGAGCGCGGCCACCACGAGGTCGGCACCGCCGGCCAGGCCGAGATCAACTACAAGTTCAACACGCTGCTCCACGCGGCCGACGACGTCCAGCTGTTCAAGTACATCATCAAGAACACCGGCTGGCAGAACGGCAAGTCGGTCACCTTCATGCCGAAGCCGCTCTTCGGCGACAACGGCTCGGGCATGCACGCCCACCAGTCGCTGTGGAAGGACGGCAAGCCGCTGTTCCACGACGAGTCCGGTTACGCCGGCCTGTCGGATCTGGCCCGCTACTACATCGGCGGCATCCTGCACCACGCGCCGTCGCTGTTGGCCTTCACCAACCCGACGATCAACTCGTACAAGCGCCTGGTGCCCGGCTACGAGGCCCCGATCAACCTGGTCTACAGCCAGCGCAACCGCAGCGCCTGCGTGCGTATCCCGATCACCGGCAACAACCCGAAGGCCAAGCGCCTCGAGTTCCGCTGCCCGGACAGCTCGGGCAACCCGTACCTGGCGTTCGCGGCCATGATGATGGCCGGCTTGGACGGCATCAAGAACAAGATCGAGCCACACGAGCCGGTCGACAAGGACCTCTACGAGCTTCCGCCGGAAGAGGCCAAGTCGATCCCGCAGGCGCCGACCTCGCTCGCCGCCGTGATCGACCGCCTCGAGGAGGACCACGAGTACCTCACCGCCGGTGGCGTGTTCACCGAGGACCTCATCGAGACCTGGATCGCCCTGAAGCGGGAGAACGAGATCCTGCCGACGCAGATCCGTCCTCACCCGTACGAGTTCCAGCTCTACTACGACTGCTGACCCGCGAGGGTGCGCGACCGGATTGCTGATCTCGATCGCTCAAATCCAACACGGCGCTACAACCTCCAACCCGATCCGGTGTTGGAAACCGTAGCGCCGTGTTGGATTCTTGCGGATCAGGCCACGGCCTCGTCCCGCACCGGGACCTGGGCACCGGCACGGCCCCACAGCGCCCAGCCGGCGAGCAGCGCGGTCGCGACCAGCACCGCCGCACCGACCCACGCCGCGGCAGACAGGCCGTCGACGAACGCGGAGCGCGCCTGTGCGACCAACTGGTCGCCGCGATCACCGACCACGTCGTGCGCGGTGGCCAGCGCGCCGGCCAGGCTGCGGCCGGCCGCGGTACCGGCGAAGTCGGCGTCGTGGAAGGACATCCGGTACACCGCGTTGAGCACACTGCCGAGGATCGCGATGCCGAAGGCACCGCCGAACTCCCCCGACGTCTCGAGCAAGCTCGACGTCGCACCTGCCCGGCCGGCCGGCGCGACTCCGACGATGTAGTCGGCGATCACCGACGACACCGCGACCGTCCCGCCCGCCAGCGCGGTCGCGCCGACGAGGACGACCGCCAGCGAGTGCGTGGTGGTGAGCGCCGCGATGACCGCGAAGCCCGCCGCAGCGGTCAGCAGACCGATGACGATGACCGGTGGTCGGCCAAAGCGCACCGATCCGGCTGCGGCGGCCGGAGCCGCCGCAGCGATGAACACCGACGGCAGCACGCTCCACAGCGCCGCGGACAGCGGTGAGTAGCCGAGCACCGATTGCAGGTATTGGGTCATCATGATCGCGTTGCCCAGGATCGCGAACATGGCGACGACGTTGATCCAGATCGAGACCGCGAACCGCCGGTCGGCGAACATGGAGATGTCGACCAGCGGCTGGGCCAGGTGACGCTGTCGCCAAACGAAGAGCCCACCGACGATGACGCCGCCCGCGATCAGCAGCAGCCACGAGACCGACCACCCGTCGGCGGCCAACTTCTTGATGCCCTCGATGACCGGCAGGATCGTCCCCAGCGCGAGGACGGCGCTCACGACGTCGACGCGCCGGTCGGGGTCGCCGGTGTCCCCGGGCAGCAGGATCGGCGCGACGAGGAGCAGGGCCACCATGACCGGCACGTTGATCAGGAACACCGAGCCCCACCAGAAGTGCTCGAGCAGCAGACCGCTGATGATCGGGCCGACGGCGACTCCCCCGGTGAACACGGCACTCCAGGTGGCGACCGCCTTGGCGCGCTGGGCCGGGTCGTCGAACAGGTGACGCACCAGCGCGAGCGTCGACGGCATCAGCGTCGCACCGCCGACCGCCAGCAGGGCCCGCGCGCCGATGAGCATCGCCGGTGACACCGCGAAGGCGGCGCCGACGGAGGCGACGCTGAAGGCGACCGCGCCGATCATCAGCAGGCGACGGTGCCCGATCCGATCGGCCAACGAGCCCATCGTCAACAGCAGCCCGGCGAGGACGAAGCCGTAGACGTCGAAGATCCACAACTGCTGTTCGGCGGTCGCGTGCAGATCCTCGGCGATGAACGGCGCCGCGAAGAACAAGACCGATACGTCCATCGAGACGATCAGCATCGGCAGGCACAGCGCGACCATGCCGGCCCAGGGGGAACGTGGTGACGACATCGCCACTCCTAACTATCTACGACCAATACTGTTTATGACAGATACTGATGTTAGGACTGTTCTGTGTATAACGCAAGCAGTAACCCGCTAGCATGGGGGCATGACGTCATCGCGCAGCGCGCTGCCCCGGTACCTGCAGCTCATGTGGGGCATCGACGAGGGCACCCGCCGCGGTCCCAAGCCGAAGCTGACCA
Organism: Gordonia sp. (in: high G+C Gram-positive bacteria); assembly: GCF_047606305.1. Taxonomy (GTDB): domain Bacteria; phylum Actinomycetota; class Actinomycetes; order Mycobacteriales; family Mycobacteriaceae; genus Gordonia. The sequence goes on from NZ_JASGER010000011.1 coordinate 10,732, forward strand.
TCGGCGACATCGGAGGAGCCGCCGCCGCCATCGCCGACGCCGACGGCCTCGGCGCGGTCTCGATGAAGGCCGTCGCCGATCGCCTTGGCGTGACGCCGATGTCGCTCTACCGGTACGTAGAGTCCAAGGAGGACGTCTACGAGTTGATGGTCGACGACGGGTACGGCGCGCCGCCGGCCGACCTGTTCGCCGGCCGGGACGCCTGGCGGGAGCGGATCACCGCCTGGTCGATGGGCGTCGTCGACCGACTCCTCGCCCATCCGTGGGTCACCGAGCTGCCGATGCTCCGGCCGCCGGCCGGCCCCAAGACCCTGCTCTGGACCGACCGGGGCATCGCCGCCCTCGACGGCACCGGGCTGCCCGACGGCGAGCGGATGTCGACCCTGCTGCTGATCTCCGGCTTCATCCGCAACCACGTGCGGATGTCGGCCGAGATGGGCGCCTTCGACGCCGATCGGCCGTCCAGCGCCGACCACTACGGGATCGTGCTCGCCGAGGTCGTGGACGCCGAGCGCTACCCCGACCTGAGCCGGGCCGTCGCCGCGGAGTACCTCGACGACGACGGGGAGGACTTCTTCGCCGACGAGCTGCGCTTCGGCCTCGACCTCATCCTCGACGGCGTCGCGGCGCGGATCGACCGGGCCCGCTGATCCGCCCCGCCCTCCCCATGCTCTGTTAGGTTGGGGCGCATGCGCAAAGCCACCCTGATCTCCACCGCCGCCCTGTCCGCCACCGCCCTCCTGTTGGCCGGCTGCGGCTCGAAGAACGAGGACAAGGCTGGCGACGCGACCACCTGCCCGAGCGCGGCCGCCCCCACCGACGGCAAGGTCGCCTGGACGTTGCCGGGCATGACCGGTCAGATCAAGATCGTCGCCCCCACCGCCGCGCACTCGCCCGGGGTCACCGTCCAGGCACCGTTCACCGTCGGCAAGACGACCGTGCAGACGCTCACCGAGGGCAAGGGCGAGGCCATCAAGCTCGAGGACACCGTGTCGGTCTGCTACATGGGCGTCAACGGCCGAGACGGCAGCGTCTTCGACAGCGCCTACCAGCGCGGCGCACCCACGCCCTTCCCGCTCACCAACGTGGTGCCGGGCTTCCAGAAGGCCATCGTCGGGCAGAAGCCCGGTGCAACGGTGGCCGTCGCGATGACGCCGGCCGATGGTTACGGGCCGATGGGCGGACAGCCCGACGCGCACATCCAGGCCGACGATTCGCTGGTCTTCGTCCTGCAGATCAAGGGCCTCGAGGCGGCTGAGACCCCCGAGTAGCGCTCAGCGCTCCAGCGCGGCGAACAACCCCTGGTTGAACTCGAAGGCACGAACCGCCTCGGCGGTCAGCCGGTCCACGTCGGCGGCGTCCAGTTCGAGTGCGTCGAGCCGGGCCCGATACTCGTCCTTGTACCGCTTGAGCTTGTCGATGCCGTCGAACCGGTAGAAGGTCAGCGCCTCGTCGGGGACCCCGTACAGGTTGCGCATCCGGCTGGCGATGATCTGGCCGCCGGACAGGTCGCCCAGATAGCGCGTGTAATGGTGGGCGACGAACCGCGCCGGGTCCTCGACCGACGACTCGATGGCCGCGACGTACTCGGCGGTCACCGGCAACGGCTGCAGCTGCTGCGGGTCGACGCCGAGGGCGCGCAGGTCGGCGGTCAACGCGGACTCCCGGTCGAGTCGCTCGTCCAGGACGGCGTCGGCTACACGGTCGCCGGACAGTCGGCGGCCGGTTGATTCGAGTGCACGGTAGACGAACAGCAGCTGGCCGACCAGGGCGGCATAGGCCGGTGCGCCGAGGTTGCCGTCCATCAGGTCGGTGACGAAGGCCGACCGCTCGGCGCTCTCGTGCGCACGTGCGGTCGCCTCGCGGAGCACGTCCGAGGTGAGCGGAGGGCGGGTCGCTGCGGCAGGCATGGCCCGAATACTACCCGCCCGCATTGAGGCAACCCTAAGTTGTGGCGGAAACCACCGCCGGTCACACCGGCGCGAGCGTGGCCACCAGGACTCGGTGGTCGGCACCGGGCAGACGGTAGGTTCGGACGTCGCGCGCGACGAAGCCCCGACTGATGACGTGGTCGATCCCGACGAGGGGGCCGATGGCCCGATCGGTCGGATAGGTCGGCAGCCAGCCCGCCCCGGCCTGATCGGTCGCGTCGGCGATGCCGCCGGTCAGCAGGTCCCGGTAGTGCTTGTGGTCCCAGGTGGCGTTGAAGTCGCCGACGGCGATCATGCGCCCGGCGGGCAGGGCCGCCACGTGCCCGCGCAGGACGCCCAGGTCCTTCACGGCGATCTCCCCGTACCCGGCCCCGGGGATCGGCGCGCCGGAGTGGACCGCGAGCACATGGGTGCCCGCGGCGCCCGGAAGGTCGGTGACCGCGCCCAGGTTGTGCAGGACCATGTTCGGCAGCGTGACCTGCTCGCGCAGCGGCCCGCGACTGAGCAGGACCGTGCCGACCGCGCCGCGTCCCGGCACGGCGTACACGTTGGGCAACGCGGTGGTGATCGACGAACTCTCCACGCGGGTCAGCGCCTCGGGGGTGACCTCCTGCAGGCTCACAACGTCGGGTTTGACGTCGGCGACGAGCCGGGCGAGCTCGGCGACGTCGGCGCCGCCCATCGTCAGGTTCGACGACAGCACCGTGATCGTCGGCGCGCTCGCCGCGGGGGCGGGGGCCGACCGCCACAGCGGCAGCTGGGTGAACAGGAGCGCCCCGACCACGATCGCCGCGAGACCGACCAGGATCCACCGGCGCAGGCAGGCGAACACCAGGACGGCCGCCGCCGTGGTCAACACGGCCAGCGGGACCGCACTCGTCGGATAGATCGTCAGATTGGAACTCGACGGGAGGTAGTGCAGCACGACCGCGAACACACCCACCACGAGCAGCAGTAGCCCGACCACCAGTCCGCCGATGCGGAACACCTTGCCGATCATCCTGATCACCCTATCGGTGACGGACTCAGGCGCCGAACACCTCGGTGACGACCGCCTTGGCGCGTCGGGTCACCCGAAGGTAGTTCTCCAAGAACTCCCCCGCCTCGTCGGCCGGCCACCCCGCGGCGAAGGCCACGGCCCGCAGCGCCGACCCCGGTCCGGGCAGCTCGTCGACGGGCTTGCCGCGCACCAGGACGAGGGCGTTGCGCGCCTTCGTCGCGGTGAGCCAGGCGTCGCGCAGCAGGTCGACCTGCTCCTGCGGCAACAGGCCGTCGGCGGCGATCGCGTCGAGCGATTCGAGCGTCGAGGTGTTGTGCAGGGACGGATGGTCGTGGGCGTGGCGCAGCTGGACCAGTTGGACCGTCCACTCGATGTCGGCGAGGCCGCCGCGGCCCAGTTTGGTGTGCAGCGCCGGATCGGCGCCGCGCGGCAACCGCTCGGCGTCGACGCGCGCCTTGATGCGGCGGATCTCGCGCACCGCCTCCGGGGAGACGCCACCGGCCGGATAGCGGATCTTGTCGGCCATGTGGAGGAACTCGATGCCCAACTCCTGGTCGCCGGCCACCTGGTGGGCTCGCAGCAGCGCCTGGATCTCCCACGGCTGCGCCCACTGGTCGTAGTACGCACGATAGGACGCCAGCGTCCGGACCACCGGCCCGTTGCGGCCCTCGGGCCGCAGGTCGATGTCGACCTCGAGCGGCGGGTCGGCGCTGGGGGTGCCGAGCATGGTGCGCACGTTCTCGGCGACGGACTGCGCCCACTTGAGGGCGACGGTCTCGTCATCGGCGGCACCGCCGGGAAGCGGGTCGCACACGAACATCACGTCGGCGTCCGAGCCGTAGCCCAGTTCGCCGCCGCCGAGGCGGCCCATGCCGATGACCGCGAGGCGGGCCGGTGCCTCCTCCCCCGGGGCGAGCGACTCCTTGATCACGACCTGCAGTGACGCGTCCAGCACCGCCGCCCACACCGACGACAGCGCCGCACAGACCTGCGGCACGTCCAGCATGCCCAGCACGTCGGCCGACGCGATCCGCGCCAGCTCGGCGCGCCGGTGCCCACGTGCGACGGCGACGGCCTGCTTGAGGTCGGAACGGCGCACGGTCGAGGCGATCAGGCCCTTGGCGACGTCGGCCGGATCGACCCCGACGAGCTTGGGTCCGTCGGCGCCGTCGGTGTACAGCTTGATGACCTCCGGTGCCCGCATGAGCAGTTCGGCGATATAGGCCGAGGTGCCCAGGACGTGCATGAGGCGCTGCGCGACCACCCCGTCGTCGCGGAGCAGGCGCAGGAACCACTCGGCGTCGACGAGCTCCTCGCACAGCCGCCGGTAGTTCAGCAAACCCGCGTCGGGGTCCGGCGTGCGGCTGAGCCATTCCAGCAGCGACGGGAGGATCAGCAGCTGGATCTGTCCGCGCCGGCCGGCGGTCGAGGCCAGCGCCTTGATGTGCCCGAGGGCGCGGTCAGGCTGTGCGTAACCGAGGGCGGCCAGCCGGCGCTCCGCCGATTCACTCGACAAGGTCAGCTCGTCGGCCTCGAACCGGGTCACCGACTCCAGCAGCGGGCGGTAGAACAACTTCTCGTGCAACTGCCGGATCCGCTGGCGCTGCTCGCGCAGTTCGACGCGCAGCACGCCCGCCGCGTCCAGGTCGCCGGTCGGGCGGATGTGCGCCGCCCGCGCGAGCCAGCGCATGGCGGCCGCGTCGTCCGGCTCGGGCAACACGTGCGTGCGCGCCATCCGCTGCAACTGCAGGCGGTGCTCGAGCAGGCGCATGAACTGATACGACGCGGACAGGTTCGCACCGTCGTTGCGGCCGACGTACCCGCGGGCGGTCAGCGCGGCCAGCGCGTCGACCGTCGACTGCACGCGCAGTGATTCGTCGACGCGGCCGTGCACCATCTGCAGCAGCTGGACCGCGAACTCGACGTCGCGCAGGCTGCCGCTGCCGAGCTTGAGGTTCCGTTCGCGCAGGTCGGCGGGGACGAGGGATTCCACGCGCCGACGCATGGCCTGCACGTCGACGACGAAGTCCTCCCGCTCGGCGGCGGTCCACACCAGTGGGGTGACCGCGTCGATGTACTCGTGGGCCAGCGCCATGTCGCCGCACATCGCGCGCGCCTTGAGCAGCGCCTGGAACTCCCAGGTCTTGGCCCATCGCTGGTAGTAGGCGACGTGACTCTCCAGCGTCCGGGTCAGCGCGCCGGCCTTGCCCTCGGGTCGCAGCGCCGCGTCGACCTCGAAGAAGGCGGCCGAGCCGATCCGCATGAATTCCCCGGCAATGCGCGCCGAGGCAGAGTCGGCCGGCTCGGCGACGAAGATGACGTCGACGTCGGAGACGTAGTTGAGCTCGCGGGCACCGCACTTGCCCATGGCGATGACCGCCAGGCGGGTCTCCAGCGGGTCGTCGCCGCACACCTGCGCGATCGCGACGGACAGCGCCGCCGTCAACGCGGCGTCGGCCAGGTCCGAGAGCAGCGCACCGGCCTCGGGCATGGCCAGGACCGGCTCGTCCTGCACGGTCGCGGCCACGTCGTGCGCGGCGATCACCAGGACCTGGTCGCGATAGGCGCGGCGCAGTTCGATGATCGCCTCGGGCCCGGTGATCCCGGCCCGGAACACCAGGTCGTCGGGACCCGCGGACGGATCGGGCCGCGCGTCGACCGAGCTGAGCATCGCGGTGCGCATCGCCACCGCGTCGGGCATCCCCGGTTCGACGAGCAGGCGCCAGGAGTCGGGTTCGGCGACGAGGTGGTCCCCCAGCGCGTCCGACGCCCCCAGCACGCCGAACAGTCGACCGCGGAAGCCGGTGTCGGAGGCGATCAGTCCGTCGATCTCCGACCACTGGTCGCCGACGGCCTCGCGCAGCCGGACCAGGGCCTTGAGCGCGAGGTCGGCATCCGGTGACCGCGACAGCGCCCACGCGACGTCGGCGCGCCCCTCGGTGTTCCAGCCGAGCAGCGCCAGGTTGGCCCCGGCCGACTCGTCGAGCAGCCCGAGCCGCCCGGTGCTGGGAACGGATCCGCGACGCATGCGCGCCCTACAGCGGCAGGTAGTTGCGCAGCTCGAACGGGGTCACGTAGCTCCGATAATCGGTCCACTCCGCCCACTTGTTGCGCAGGAAGTAGTCGAAGACGTGCTCGCCGAGCGCCTCGGCGACCAGTTCGGACTTCTCCATCTCGTTGAGCGCGTCGGCGAGACTGCCCGGCAGCTCCCGGTAACCCATGGCGCGGCGCTCACCGGGGGTGAGGGCCCACACATCGTCCTCGGCCTCTTCGGGCAGGTCGTAGCCCTCGGCGATGCCCTTGAGCCCGGCGGCCATCAGCACCGCGAACGTCAGGTAGGGGTTGCAGGCCGAATCGGGGCTGCGCACCTCCACGCGGCGCGACGACGACTTGTTCGGGGTGTACAGCGGCACCCGGACGAGCGCCGAACGGTTGGCCCGGCCCCAGGTCGCGGCCGTCGGGGCCTCACCGCCGTGGATGAGGCGCTTGTAGCTGTTGACCCACTGGTTGGTCACCGCGCTGATCTCCGGCGCGTGGTGCAGGATGCCGGCGATGAACTGCTTGCCGACCGGCGAGAGCTGCAGCGGGTCGTCCGGGTCGTGGAAGGCGTTCTCCTCGCCCTCGAAAAGGCTCATGTGCGTGTGCATCGCCGAGCCGGCGTATTCGCTGAACGGCTTGGGCATGAACGTCGCCGAGACGCCCTCGTTGATCGCGACCTCCTTGATGAGGTAGCGGAAGGTCATGACGTTGTCGGCCATCGACAGGGCGTCGGCGAAGCGCAGGTCGATCTCCTGCTGGCCGGGTGCGCCCTCGTGGTGGGAGAACTCCACCGAGATGCCCATCGACTCGAGCGCGTCGATCGCGTGGCGGCGGAAGTTGGGGGCCGCGTTGTGCACCGTCTGGTCGAAGTAGCCGCCCTGGTCCGCGGGCACCGGCTCGGCACCGTCGGTGGGCATGTCCTTGAGCAGGAAGAACTCGATCTCCGGGTGGACGTAGCAGGAGAAGCCCTTCTCGGCCGCCTTGTTCATCTGCCGGCGCAGCACCTGCCGCGAATCGGCCCACGACGGCGTCCCGTCGGGCATGACGACGTCACAGAACATGCGCGCCGAGTGGTGCCGCCCGTCGGAGGTGGTCCACGGCAGGACCTGGAAGGTCGAGGGGTCGGGCTTGGCGACCGTGTCGGCCTCGGAGACGCGGGAGAAGCCCTCGATCGCCGAGCCGTCGAATCCGATCCCCTCCTCGAAGGCGCCCTCGAGTTCGGCGGGGGCGATCGCGACCGACTTCAGATAGCCAAGGACGTCGGTGAACCAAAGCCGCACGAAGCGGATGTCACGTTCTTCGAGCGTCCGGAGCACGAACTCTTTTTGGCGGTCCATATTCGCCGAGCCTAGAAGCAACCTGTTACAGGCGTGTTACTTCTTGGGCTTTTGCCGACCGGCGGGGTGTGACCAAGCGCACGAAAAGCTCCACTGGCCCGGGCGGCCCGGCGGTGGGAGAATCAAAAGCGTCCATCATCAACCCGGGTACCCGATTTCGGGACTCGAGGCAGAAAAGAGACACGTCATGTCCGATGCACCCGTGTATGGCTCGACCGGCGACCAGCCCCGCCGCGCCACCCGCATCCAGCACCTCGCCCAGATGAAGGCCGACGGCCAGAAGTGGTCGATGCTGACCTGCTACGACTACTCCACCGCCGCGCGGTTCGACGAGGCCGGAATCCCGGTCCTGCTCGTCGGCGACTCCGGTGCCAACACCGTCTACGGCTACGACACCACCATCCCGGTCACGCTCGACGAGATGATCCCGCTGGTGCGCGCCGTGGTCCGCGGCGCCCCGCACGCGCTGGTCGTCGCCGACCTGCCCTTCGGCACCTACGAGGCCGGCCCGCAGCAGGCGCTCGAGTCGTCGGTCCGCTACTTCAAGGAGACCGGCGCGCATGCAGTGAAGCTCGAGGGCGGTGAGCGCGTCGCCGATCAGATCGCGACCCTGTCCGCGGCGGGTATCCCGGTGATGGCGCACATCGGCTTCACGCCGCAGAGCGTCAACGGTCTCGGCGGCTATCGCGTGCAGGGCCGCGGCGACGGCGCCGACCAGCTCATCGCGGACGCCATCGCGGTCCAGGAGGCGGGCGCCTTCGCCGTCGTCATGGAGATGGTGCCGGCCGAGCTCGCCGCCCAGATCACCCGCAAGCTCACCATCCCGACCGTGGGCATCGGTGCCGGCAACGAGACCGACGCCCAGGTCCTCGTCTGGCAGGACATGGCCGGGCTCACCAGCGGCAAGACCGCCAAGTTCGTCAAGCGCTTCGCCAACATCGGCGACGAGCTGCGCGACGCGGCCGCCGCCTACGCCGACGAGGTCGCCCGCGGCACCTTCCCCGGCCCCGAGCACAGCTACTGATCGGCGACGGTCTCTAGTCTGGGTGCATGCGCGAGCTGTACCCAGACATCGAACCGCACGACCACGGCTTCCTGGACGTCGGCGACGGCCAGGAGGTCTACTGGGAGGTCTCGGGCAACCCCGAGGGCAAACCGGTGGTCTTCGTGCACGGCGGACCCGGGGGCGGGACGTCGGGCATGCAGCGCCGCTTCTTCGACCCCGCCGGCTATCGGATCGCGCTGTTCGATCAGCGCGGCTGCGGGAAGTCGCGGCCGCACATCGCCGACGGGGCGGACCTGACGGTCAACACCACCGATCATCTGATCGCCGACATGGAGGTGCTGCGCGCCCACCTGGGCATCGACCGCTGGCAGGTGTTCGGCGGCTCCTGGGGCTCGACCCTGGCACTGGCCTACGCGCAGGCCCATCCGGATCGGGTGACCGAGCTGGTGTTGCGGGGGATCTTCCTGCTGCGGCGCGACGAGATCGACTGGTACTACAACGGCGGCGCGGCCCACATCTACCCCGACCGCTGGGAGGGGTACCTGGCGCCGATCCCACCCGATGAGCGCGACGGCGACCTGGTCGCCGCCTATCACCGACTCCTCACCGGCTCCGACCGAGAGCTCGCGCAGGAGGCTGCGCTGGCGTGGACGCGGTGGGAGTCCTCGACCAGCTACCTACTTCCCCGGACCGAGTCGGCCGAGGACGACCAGGCGCGGTTCGCGCTCGCCTTCGCGACCATCGAGAACCACTACTTCGTGAACCACGGCTTCCTGCGCGAGGGCCAGCTGCTCGAGAACGTCGGCGTCCTCGCCGACATCCCGGCGGTCATCGTGCAGGGACGCTACGACGTGGTCTGTCCGATGCGCAGCGCCTGGGACCTGCACCGCGCCTGGCCGTCGGCCGAGCTGACCATCATCGACGACGCCGGACACGCGTCGTTCGAGCCCGGCATCGTCGACGCCCTGGTCACCGCAACGGACCGCTTCGCCGACCGCTAGCGCGGACCGAACGGGTTGCCGCCGGGCGGCGGGCCGTACGGACCCGGCCGGCCGGGCGGCGGACCCGACGGCGGGCCGAATGGGTTGGCCGACGGACCCGGCGGCGGACCGGGCGGCGGCGGGGTCGTCGGGGGCCCGAAGGGGTTCGGCTGCTGCTGCGGCATCCCCGGGGGCGGGAAGCCGGCGAGCGCGGGCTGGGCTGGTCGGGACGACTTGCGCTTGAGGGCCCAGACCAGGACCGCGACCGCGCCGAGCACGATGATCCCGATCAGCGGGGCGAGCCACACCCACATGTTCAGCCCGCCGCTTTCGGCACCGGCGAGGCTCACGCCGTTCTTCCGCAGGTAGTCGCGCAGTTCGACGTTGTCGGTGATGAAGTTGAAGGCCTGGGTCTCCTGGCCGCTGGAGTCGCGCGTCACCCACGAGTTCGTGCCGACGACCTCACCCTTGCCGTTGATCGTCGGGCCGCCCGACATCCCTTTGCCCAGCGTGGAGGACACTTCGGTCTGGCCGACGCCGGCGTCGTTCTGCTGGCGCGAGGAGACCTTGCCGGCCTTGAACGACGGCTGCGGGAGGGTGGAGTCGTTCACGGTGCGCCGGATCTGGCCGGGGAAACCGATGCTGGTGATGTCCTCGCCGATCGCCGGGGCTGTCGCGGCGATGGGCAGTGCGACGAGTCCGGAGGGCGCGGCGCTCAGCTTCAGCACGGCGTTGTCGCCGTCCTTGAAGGTCTGGTAGTCGACGACCTGCGCGGGCGTCCAGTCGCGGATGATCTGGTGATCGCCGACCGGCTGCTTGACCCGCACCGACATCGACGGCTTGTCGCCCTCGCCACCGGCGCCGCGGACCTCCCAGCCCTCGCTGACCGCCCGGGCGGCGATCTGCTGGGCGGCCGGGACGTCGCCCATGATGGACAGGACGGCTTCCTTGCGGAACAGGTTCTTCATCGACTCGTCGCCGGTGTCGACGCAGTGCGCGGCCGTCGCGATGTAGCCGGCGGGGTCGACGACGTAGCCGGTGCAGGTGCTCTGGACCTTGAGCTCTTTCCAGCGCGCCCCGCTCTGCAACGGGATCTTCACCGAGGCGGTGATGTCCTGCACGAGGAACACCGTCGCCTTGTACGCGTGATCGATGGGGCTCTCGTCGGCCATGGCCGGACCGGCACCGGCCGAGACGCCGATGAGTGCCGCGGCGAGCACACCGGCGAGCCTTGCTGTCTTCGTCATTCCTCTGCCCCGTTTCAGACTGGGCGCCGGCCCGTGGGACCGGCTTGATTCGGCCCTGCCACCGTAGCCGACGCGGCCGTCGCGCGATGGATGCGCGTCGGCCGAATGACGCAGGGTGCGCGGGGCGAACGAGTCGGCCGATAAGCCGGATCCTGTCCCGCCGGAGGCGGGGGCGACCATCCATCTGGGCACACCGTCGCCGGGTGCCTCGAGCAGTCCACCCGCGGGCTCGGGCGAGCAGCCCTCGAACGCCCGCGCACCTGCACCGAATCGGTGCGGGCTTCGACCTTGCTCCGGGTGGGGTTTACCTAGCCGACGCGGTCACCCGCGCCGCTGGTGCGCTCTTACCGCACCGTTTCACCCTTACCGACTTGCGCCGGCGGTTTGTTTTCTGTGGCACTGTCCCGCGAGTCACCTCGGGTTGCCGTTAGCAACCACCCTGCTCTGTGGAGTCCGGACTTTCCTCGGCGCGCGGCGTGCCGGGAGACCGGTCGTTCCGCGCGACGCGGCCGCCTGGCCGACTCGTTCGCCCGTTCAGGGTACACGGACCCGCGCTAGGCCAGCGGGTAACTGCGCAGGTGAGACGTGTCGTTGACCAGTCGCCCGACGGAGCGATCGGTGCCGAAGTACTCCACCAGCGACACCGACGCGAGGTCGAGGTGCAGGCCGTAGAGCAACTCGGGGCCGACCCGCATCGCATCGCGCAGCAACGACTTGATCGGCGTGACGTGGCTGACGAGCACCACGGTGCGACCCGGGTGCTCCTCGACGATCGCCGCCCGCGCCTGGGCGACCCGCCGCGCGGTGTCGGCGAAGCTCTCCCCGTCGGGCGGTGCGACGGTCTCGTCGCCGACCCACGCGCGGTGCAGTTCCGGGTCGAGGGCGGCGGCCTCGGCGAACGTCAGGCCCTCCCACCGACCGAAGTCGGTCTCGATGAGGCGCTCGTCGACGGTGATCGGCAGTCCCGTCGCGGCGGCCAGCGGTGCCGCCGTCTGTCGCGTCCGTTGCAGCGGCGAGCAGATGATCGCGTCGATCGGCCAGTTCGCCAGGCGGGCCGCGGCTTTGCGGGCTTGGTCGGTGCCGAGTTCGGTCAGGGCGACGTCGTCGCGTCCGGAGTAGCGGCGGTCGACAGACAGCGGCGTCTGACCGTGGCGGAGCAGGACCAGCCGGGTGGACTCGGCCACGCCGGTCAGAGTCCGGACTCGTGGGTGCGGATGAGCAGCGCCCCGCACTCCTCGCAGCGCACGACCTCGTCCTCGTCGGCGGCGGCGATCTGCGACAGCGTGCCACGGTCCAGTTCCATGCGGCAGGCGCCGCAGCGGCGCTGGCGCAACAGCCCGGCGCCCGGTTTGCCGTGCGAGTGCTGACGGTCGTAGACGGTGACCAGCTCGGCGGGGGCCTCGGCGGCGATCGTGGCGCGCCGCTCTTGCAGGTCGGCGATCGAGGCGTCGAGGTCCTGGGCGGCGATGTCGCGCGATTCGGTGACGCGCGCGATTCGGGCCTGCAGGTCGTCGACCGCGGCCTCGGCGCGAGTCTTCTCCGCCGTGGTGGCCTCCTGCTGCTCCATCAACTCGAGCAGCTCGTCCTCGGCCACCGCGCGGCGGCGGGTGAGCCCGGACAGCTCGTGCTGCAGCTCCGACAGCGCCTTGGGGGCCATGCCGGCCTGGTTCAGCAACTGGGAGTCGTGTTCCTCGCGCGTGCGCATCCCGGAGATCTCGGTGTCGAGCCGCTTGTACTCGCGGTCCAGGTCTTGGGCGGCGATGTCGGCGCGGACCGCGTCGTCGCGTGCGACCCCGACCTGCTCGCCCAACTCGGCGATCTCCCGGTCCTCGGGCAGGTTGGCGCGCCGGTGGCGCAGCTTGGCCAGGTCGCCGTCGACCTCGGCCAATTCGAGCATGATCCGCTGTCGTCCCGCCGCCACCTTCATGGGAAGCGAGTCTAGCCGTGCGGCGCGGCGCTCAGCCCGAATGGATCGGTGGGCTGCTCGAACACCGTCGCCGGCACGCCGAGCCCGGCGATGAGCTCGGCGGTCGGCGCACACCACGGGAACTCGGTCGCCCAGTGGCCGGCGTCGATGAATGCCGGTCCACCGGCGCGCAACGACTCGTCGACGACGTGGTGGCGCAGGTCCCCGGTCAGGTACACGTCGGCACCCGCGCGGGCGGCCGCACCGATCAGCGAGTCGCCCGCCCCGCCGCACACCGCGACACGACGGATGCGGCGGTCGGGATCGCCGGCGGCGCGGATCCCCCACGGCGCCATCCGCAGCCGCCGACCGACAACGGCGACGAACCCGGCCAGCGTCGTCTCCTCGACGAGCTCGCCGACCCGCCCCAGGCCGATCCCCGAGGGCAGCGCGGCGAGCTCGAGGACGTCGAACGCGGGCTCCTCGTACGGGTGGGTTTGCCGGAGCGCCGCGTGGACCGCCGCGCGGGCCGACCGGGGCGCCACGACCTCGACGCGCGCCTCTTCGACCTGCGACACCCCGCCGACGGCGCCGATCGCCGGCCGGGCGCCGGGCAACGGTTCGAACTGACCCGTGCCCACGACCGTCCACGCGCAGTGGCGGTAGTCGCCGATCTCCCCCGCACCGGCGCCGAAGAGCCCCGCCCGGAGCGCGGGTGCGTCGTCGACCGGCACCATGACGACCCACTTGTCGAGCGGCCCGGTCGGCACCGGTTCCAGCGGAACGGTGTCGATCACGCCGAGGAGGTCCGCCAATGCGTCGGACACCCCGGGTCGGGCGCTGTCGGCGTTGGTGTGGGCGGTGTAGAGCGCACAGCCGGCGCGGATGAGCCGGTGGACCAGTGCGCCCTTCGGCGTTGACGCGGCGACCGTGTCCACCCCGCGAAGCAGCAGCGGGTGGTGCGCGACGACGAGGCCGCATCCACTCGACGCCGCCTCGTCGACGACCTCGGCGGTCACGTCGACGCACACCAGGACCCGCTCGACCGTCTCGGCCGGATCGCCGCAGACCAGGCCCACCGAATCCCACTCCTGCGCCAGCGTCGGCGGGAAGGCCGTCTCGAGCCGGGCGATGATGCTCGCCAGCGTCACGCTCTTCATATCGCGAGCGTACCGACCCGAGCGACCGGTTGCGGCCACCCGTAGGCTGGTGGGTGCCATGACCGACAAACTCCTCATCTGCGTGGTGTGCACCGGCAACATCTGCCGGTCGCCCATGGGACAGAACATCCTGCGCCACGCGCTGGAGCAGGCGGACCTGGCCGATCACGTGGACGTCGTCAGCGCGGGCACGAGCGGATGGCACGTGGGCCACCCGGCCGACAACCGCGCGCGGGCCGAACTCCTCGCCCACGGGTACCCCGACGGCCACGTCGCCGCCCAGTTCGGGCCCGAGCACTTCCCCGCCGACCTGATCCTCGCGATGGACTCCGACCACGTGCGCGCACTGGAGCGCAAACGCGTCGGCGATCGCGTGCGATTGCTGCGCAGCTTCGACCCCGCCTCCGATCCGGCCGACGACGTCCCCGACCCGTACTACGGCACCGAGGACGACTTCGCCCGGGTCCGCGAGCAGATCGAAGCCGCCGTCCCCGGAATCCTCGACTGGGTCCGCGCCGAGCTGCGCGAGTCCGACGCGGGCTGAGGCATGTCCGCGCTGCGCGCCGTGTTGCGCCCCGGCTGGATCGTGCTGGGCCTGGTCGTCATCGCCTTCGCCGCCCTGTGCTTCTCGGTGCTCGCCCCCTGGCAACTGGGGAAGAACACCACGACCTCGCACCGCAACGAACTGATCCGCGCCGCCGCCGCGACCCCGCCGGTGCCCATCGCCGACGTCGTCCCCGACCCCCGCGCACCGGGGCCGGACACCGAGTGGCGGGAGGTCACTCTCACCGGCAGCTATCGGCCCGCCGACCAGGTCCTGGTCCGACTGCGGCACATCGACGAGCAACCCGCCGTCGAGGTCCTCACCCCGTTCGAGGCGGCCGGCACCGTCTACCTGGTGAACCGCGGATACGTGCGTCCGCCCAAGGCCGCGGCGATCCCGACGGTCGCGCCACCGCCGGGGGGAACGGTGACCATCAACGCGCGGATCCGCCGCAGCGAGGGCACGGCGCCCGGCCGTGCGGTGGGGCCCATCGGCGACACGATGACCGCGTACTCGATCGACCCCGCCGACGTGGGCCGCGCCCAGCACCTCGACCTCGCGCCGTTCTACCTGCAGCTCTCGGCCGACCAGCCGGGGTCACTCGGTCCGATCGAATTGCCCCAGCTCGATGCGGGGCCGTACCTGTCGTACGGTCTGCAGTGGCTGGCCTTCGGCATCATGGCCCCGCTCGGCGTCGCCTACTTCCTGTACTCGGAGTTCCGGGTGCGACGCCACCGCGACGACGAGCCCGGCGCCCCGCAGACCGGGTCGACGACCGGCGAGTCGACGACCAAGGATCGGCTGCGCGACGCGGGATTCACCACCGGGGCGAAACAGCGCCAGTCCATCGGTGCCGCGCCGGACGTCGACGACACCGCCCCCGAGGTCAAGCGCAAGCTCGCCGACCGCTACGGCCGGGACTGACCGGGCGGTGGCCGCACGCAGCAGCGGGCCCGAACCGGGCCGGTACCCGATCGACAGCGGCACCGCCGAGCTGTCGCCGGTGGGCGGCGGGTGGCTGGTCACGATCAACGGCGCCGAGAGCAGCCACATCGACCCGGACGATCCCGGGCGCCTGGACTTCGAATACATGCGACAGATGGCCACGCTCATCGAGCAGCGGTTCCCCAGCGGGTCGCGCGGCCCGCGGGTCCTGCACCTCGGCGCGGCCGCGTGTGCGCTGCCGCGCTACGTCGACCACCGCCATCCCGGTGCGCGACAGGTCGCCGTCGAGATCGATGCCGCGTTGGCCGCCTATGCGCGCGAGTGGTTCGACCTGCCCCGCTCCCCCGCGCTGCGCATCCGGGTGGGTGACGCCCGTGACGTCGTCGAGCAGTTGACGTCGGGCACCCGGGACATCGTGGTCCGCGACGCCTTCGCCGGGGACCGGGCACCCGAGCATCTGACGACCGTCGAGTTCACCCGAGCGGTGGCCGAGCTGCTCGACGACGGCGGTCTCTACCTGGTCAACTGCGCCGACGACCGCCGGCTGGCCCTGGCACGGTCCGAGGTGGCCACGATCGCGAGCGTCTTCGGCCACGTCGTGCTCGTCGCCGACGCGGCCATGCTCAAAGGGCGCCGCACGGGCAACGTCGTCATCGCGGCGAGCGATCGGCCCATCGAGGTCACCGCCGCGCTCACCCGCACCCTGTTGGCCGACCCGCAGCCGGCCCAGATCCTCGACGCCGCGCGCACGCGCGCCTTCGCCGGCGGCGCGGCCCCTCGGCACGACCGGGCGCCCGAGGCGGGCTGATCAGATCGTGTAGGCGAGGTTCGCGGCGATCTGCTCGCCCAGTTCCCGATCGCCGACGACCCGCACCGATGCGGGATCGGCGTCGCGTCGCCCGCCGATGAGGCGGAAGAAGTCGCAGGTGTCGAGGTCGAGCGCCACATCCGGCGCGGCCCCGCCGGGTGGGACCAATCGGGCCCGCTCGCCCACCTCGACGACGAGCACCCGGTCAACCAGGCCGGTCAATGCGAACGCGACCGTGTTGCCCGGCGGCACCCCGACCCGCTTGGCGAGCACGTAGGGCAGGGAGGCCGCGGCCTCGTCCACCGCTACGGCGGCCGGCCCCGCGGTCAGCGGCGGCGTGAGCCCGAGTCCGTCGCGGACGTCCAGTTCGTGGATCCAACAGTCGAAGACGCGGATCCGCATGAACCGCGCATAGCTGTCCGGTCCGGCGGGCGTCATGGTCTCCGCGGCGAGCTCCTCCTCCGACATCGCCGCCAAAGACGTCGAGCGCTCGGCCGTGATGGCGTCGAAGTCGGCCAGGAGGGTGGAGCGGTCACGGCCGCGCAGCTCGTCGAGCCACTTCTCGTTGAGCTCGCCGATCTGGTTGCGCACATGGGCGCGCCCGGACACGTCGTGCTCGGGCAGCGGTCGACCGGCCAGCAGGCTCTCGGTGCCGATCACATGGGCCAGGACGTCGGCGTTCGACCATCCCGGAAGCACCGACGGCGCGGCGAACTGGTCGTCGGACAGGGTGCCGAACAGCTCGCGCAGCGCCGCCCATTCCTCGTTGAGCGCGGCGATCACCGAGTCCGCGTCGACGGCGGACCCGCCGGTCATCCGACGGGCTCCAGACAGCTCGCCATCGGGTCGACGACCGAACACCCCTCGGGGGCGCGGCTCAGTCGGTAGTGCGGTCCGACGCCGCCCCGCGCGACGATGCGGCGGTACACCGGCACGGCGTCGGTCGGGATGCGGCGCAGGCTGCGGTCGTGCAGCACGTTCACCGTATAGAGGCCGAACCGCGGCGTGTAGCTGCCCCATTCGTAGTTGTCGGTGAGCGACCAATAGTTGTAGCCGATGACCGGAATCCCGTCGGCCCGGGCGCGCTGCATCCAATAGACCAGGTCGGCGAGGTGGTCACCGCGCCGATACCCGTCGGCGCGCGGATGACCGTCGGCGGTCGGCATCCCGGATTCGACGACGTAGATCTGCTTGCCCGGATAGCGGCGGGCGTTGTAGCGGAGCACGTAGTAGAGGCCCTCGGCGTTGATCGGCAGCCGGGGCATCGCCTTCTGCAGGCTGCCCGAGAGCAGTTTCGGCAGGGCCCCGGCCGCCGCGAGCGGATTGCCCAGCGAGAACGCGTAGTAATTGTCGACACCGACGAAGTCGGCGTGCCGCATGAACCGGTCGGTCAGCTCCGCGTCGATCAGCGGCTCGGCGGCCGGCAGGTACGCGGAGTTCGAGGTCACCATTGCGCGCGGCTGGACCCGGTGGATGTGCCGGTAGATCCCGGTGTGGACCGCCACCATGCGGTCACGCATGATCGGCACCGCCGCGGGCGAGATCTCCCCACGGTTGACCTGTTGCAGGATGTTCATGACCGGCTCGTTGAACGTCACCCACAGCGGGTCGTACCTGGCGAATCGGTCGACCACCTGGTGCGCGTACCGCAGCCACCAGCGCGGCGCGGACGGGTTGGCCCACCCGCCGTCGCGCATCATCCACTGCGGATAGACCCAGTGGTCGATGGTGATCATCGGGCGCATCCCGGCCGCCACGATCGCCCCGATCATGTCGTCGTAGTAACGCCCATTCACGGTCGTCGAACCGAGTGCGCGACGGTTGTACGCGGGCCCATTCGACGCCGACGCGGTAGACCTTCACACCGAGCCCGCGGGCCAGGGCGATGTCGTCGCGGTACCGGTGGCGGAAGTCGATGGACCGGCCGATGGGCGTCACATCCGGCTTGGCAACGGTCCAGTTGCTGGCCGGCAGTCCGCCCGGCGAGCCCTCCGACTGGAAGCCCGACGACGCGACGCCCCACAGGAACCCGTTCGGCAGCGGCGGTGCCGCGTGCCCCGCCCCGGCGGGGACGACCAGCAGGACGGCGGCGACCGCCGCCGTGGCCGCCCCGATCCGCGTCAACACCCGACGACATGCCGTGCCCAGCTCCACGATTCCCCTCCCGGTCGGGTTTCACCTTATTCTGGTCCTCGTGCTTTCTCGTCGACTTGCGTTATCCGCCGGTGTTCTCGCCACCGTGGGCCTCGTCGGCGGCAGTGCCGTCCAGCAGGCGCTCTCCGCTCCCAAGGTCGTGGCGACCGCGGCCGCGGCGTGCAGCGGGGCCGCCGACCTGGCGCCCAAGTCGAAGCTCGACCGCAGCACGACGATCAACGGCGTGCAGCGGAACTTCCACATCCACATCCCCTCGGACTACAGCAAGCACACGCCGACGCCGCTGATCCTCGCCTTCCACGGCAAGGGCGAGAAGGCTAAGTGGTTCGCGCACTACACGCAGCTGTCCCGCCTGCCCGCGATCGTCGTCTACCCGGAGGGCCTGCCGGGCTTGGACGGGGAGGACTCGTGGCAGGGCGCCCCGTACTCGCCGACCGTGGCCGACGACCTCGATCTGACCAAGACGATTCTCGACCAGGTCGAATCGCAGGCCTGCGTCGACAAGAGTCGGGTCTTCGCCGTCGGGCGCTCCAACGGCGCCGGTCTGGTCAACATGCTCGCCTGCCAGATGCCGGGACGCTTTGCGGCGATCGCCCTGGTGTCCGGCGCCTTCTACCCGCAGGCGGACGTCGGCTGCGAACACGCACCGACCGTCTCGCGCATCGAGTTCCACGGAACCGCCGACTGGACCGTCCCGTACGGCGGCGAGAACAAGTTCGGGTCGCAGCTGCCGCCCATCCCCGCCTACATGGAGGGTTGGGCCCGCAAGGCCGCCTGCGCGCCGCCGGTCGAGCACCAAATCGCCAAGGACACCACCCGCATCGACTGGTTCGTCTGCCAGCCGCCCGGCACCATGATCAGCCACGTGCGGATCGACGGCGGGACGCACCGGTGGCCCGGCTCGACCGAAGCCATGTGGCGCCCGTCCAACCACATCAACGCCGCAGCCCTCATCTGGCAGTTCTTCCAGCTGCAGCGCCCGGGTCTGCAGAGCAGCTGAGGCCGCAGCGGCCGATCAGGAGTGCGGCGTGACGGGCCAATCCGGCGGATAGTCGGCCGCGCCGCGCTCGAACATGACGTGCAGCGCCTTGCGCGCGCGGCGCGAGAGCCGGTCCTCGAAGACGATCCCGTTGGTGTGGTCGGTCTCATGCTGCAGACAACGGCCCAGCGTGCCCCCGCCGCTCACGACGACGGGTTCGCCGAACTGGTCGTAGCCCCGGCACGTCGCCCATTCCGGTCGGGCCAGCTCCTGGTACGCACCGGGCAGCGACAGGCAGCCCTCGTCGCCGGTGGCGAGTCGACGATCGGCTCCGACCGGCGAGGCCACCTCGGGATTGCAGACCACACCCCGTCGTCGTGCACCGGTCTCGTCGGTGCAGTCGTAGATGAACACCGCCAAATCGACACCGATCTGCTGGGCCGCCAGCCCGGCGCCTTCGGCCGCCGTATTGGTGGCGAACATGTCGGCGAGAAGGTGCTGCAGCTCGAGGCCGTAGTCGGTCACCGCCTCGGCCTTCTTGTGAAGCACCGGCGTGCCCCAACGCACGATCGTGCGCGGTGTCCCGATTTCCAACAATTCGGCGATCGGCATGGCCACTCCCTACTCCCGGGCACTCTGCCCGGGTGGTGATACTCGTCACATCGAAGATGACGAAAAGGTCACGGTTCCAGCGACGATGCCAGCGAAACGGACAATCCGCCAACCGGATAAATGCAGGCCATCGCGTCGATTGACCCTATTCTGTTCGTCGTGCCTTCTCGTCGTATCGCGTTATCTGCCAGTGTCCTAGCCGCGGCCGGACTCGTCGGCAGCAGCGTCACCCAGCAAGCCTTCGCCGCCCCGGCGGACGGGTCCAACCCGGCCGCCGGCAAGTTCGTCGCCGGACAGACCTCCGTCCGCACCGTCGTCGTCAACGGGGTGCAGCGCTCCTACCGCGTCCACATGCCCGCCGGCTACACCCGCGGCATTCCGACGCCCCTGGTCCTCGCCTTCCACGCGCGCAGCCAGTCGGCCGTCGAGTTCGAGCACGTCACCGGGCTCACGCGCCTGCCGGCCATCACCGTCTTCCCCGACGGCCTGCGCAGCGCAGCCGGCCCGCAGTCCTGGCAGGGCGCGCCGTACGCCAACCCGCGCGCCGACGACATCGGCTTCACGCGCGCCATCCTCAGCCAGGTGGGCGCCGAGGCCTCCGTCGACCGTGGCCGGGTGTTCCTGATCGGGCGCTCCAACGGCGGCAGTCTGACGAACCTGCTCACCTGCCGGATGCCGGGACGGTTCCGCGCCATGGCGCTGATCTCGAGCGCCTTCTACCCGCAGGCCGAGGCCGGCTGTGGTGGCACACGACCGGTGTCGACCATCGTGTTCCACGGCACCGCCGACCCGATCGTCCCCTACCTGGGCGCGGTGAAGTTCGGCAATCAGCTCCAGCCCGTGCCGGCGTACCTGAACCAGCAGGCGCGGCGCGCCGGCTGCCAGAAGCCGGTCACCCGCTCGGCCGGCGGCAACGTCACCCGCATCGACTGGCCGCTGTGCCGCTCCGGTGCGATGATCACCCACCTGCGCTTCAACGGCGGCGGCCACGGCTGGCCCCACCCGACCTACGCCTCGCTCATCGAGCCGGGCCAGCGGGTCAACACCTCGAGCCTGATCTGGCAGTTCTTCCAGGCGCGGGCCGTCACCTCGTCGTTCGGCAGCTGACCTCGCGCGAGCGGATTGTCCTCGCGCGGCGACGATCGTCGACGCGCGACGCGAAACCCCTCGCGCGAGCCGTTTGAACCGCGAGCCGTTGCCGCGCTAGTGTCCCGGGTGGAATCCACGCGCGTATAGCTCAGCGGTAGAGCACTGGTTTTACACACCAGCGGTCCTAGGTTCGATCCCTAGTGCGCGCACCACCGTGTCCGTCACATGGCGACGACGTCGTCGGCCTGGGTCGCCCAGACTTCGGCGGCGTCGGCGACCGGCAGCTTCAGCGCCGTGCAGATGGCCACCACCGTTCCGAAGCTCGGGGTCGAGATGCGACCCGCTTCGATCTTCCGCAACGTCTCAGGGGAGATTCCCGCCTCGGCCGCCACGGATTCCAGGTCGCGCCCTGCGCGCGCCCGTCGGAGGAAGGCCCCCAGGCGGCAGCCGGCGGCGATCTGATCAGGGGTGAGGGGTACGCGGACCATGGGCTCAGCGTACCGGTATTTCTGTACCGGGCAATCGTGCTACCGTCGCGGTATTAGAATACCAAAAAGGGGTACGGGCACGATGATCGAACTGAAGACGCCGTCGGAGATCGACCGGATGGCGGTGACGGGTCGCTTCGTCGCCTCGGTCCTGCACGACCTCTCCGGGCGGGCCGAGCCCGGCGTCAACCTTCTGGACCTCGAGCAGCGCGCGCGGACCATGATCAGCGAGCGCGGCGCCGTGTCCTGCTATTGGGACTACGCGCCGTCCTTCGGCAACGGCCCGTTCCGCAACGTCGTCTGCCTGTCCGTGAACGACGCGGTGCTGCACGGCAAGCCCCGCGACTACCGCCTGCGCGACGGGGATGTGCTGACGTGCGACTTCGCCGTCACCATCGACGGATGGGCCGCTGACGCGTCGGTGACGGTTCAGGTCGGCGATCAGACGGCCGAGGTCGCGGCACTGATCGATTCCACCGTGCGGGCACGCGCGGCGGGGATCGCCGCCGCAGTGCCCGGCAACCGGCTCGGCGACCTCTCGTCGGCGATCGGAACGGTTGCGCGTGACGGCGGCTATCGGGTGAACACCGACTACGGCGGCCACGGCATCGGCCGCACCATGCACGAAGACCCACACCTGCCGAACCGCGGCCGACCGGGCAAGGGGATGACGCTGCGCCCCGGTCTGGTGCTCGCGATCGAGCCGTGGTGGGGCCTGGGCTCCGACGAGCTGGTCAAGGACTCGGACGGGTGGACCTTGCGAGTCGCCGATGGCCGGCCCGCGGCCCACTCCGAGCACACAGTGGCGGTCACCGACGACGGGCCCCGAGTCCTCACCGTCGTCGACTGAACCGCCGACCGGCCGTACGGTTGCCCCATGAAGACGCTGATCTACGTCCTGGTGATGGTGGCGACCATCGTCGCCGTCGACGTCGCATTCCTCCGGAATCACACGTGGCTGCGCCTGGTGGTGAACATCGCGATCGTCCTGGCGTTCGGCCTCGGCTACGTCGCGTTCGTCAAACGCTGAGCGCAGACCTGAGCGTCACTCGCCGGCGAGCTTGAGGGCGCGCTCCCACACGGTGTCGTCGCGCGGCCCGCCCGGGTCGGCGGCGTCGGCGAACAGGACTGTCCGGTCCCGGTCGACGAGGATCGTGCCGCGCACCGGATAGCCGCGCTGCTCGTCGAAGACGCCGTACCGGGACGCGACCGCGCCGTGCGGCCAGAAGTCCGACAGGATCGGGAACAGAAAGCCCTGCGCGCTCGACCACACCTTGTGCGTGGGCGGCGGGCCGACGGAGATGGCGACCGTCGCGAGTGAGTCGTTGTCGAACTCGGGCAGCCGGTCGCGGATCAGCCCCAACTCCCCTTCGCAATTGCCGGTGAACGCGAGCGGGAAGAAGACCAGGAGCACCCGGCGCTCGGCGCTGAGCGCGGCCAGGTCCACCCGGCGGTTGTTCTGGTCGGGCAGGGTGAAATCGGGCGCCCGGTCCCCGACGGCGATCAGGTCGGGCATGCCTACCTTGACCCGCGCGACCGCGGCTGGACCAAACGGCTGGCCGTCCAGTCGCCCAGGTTGGTCACGCTGGTCTGCGTCAGCCCGGTGGTCGACGCCGCTTCGCTGATCTCACTGGGGTCGACGTAGCCGTCTTTCCCGGTCTTGGGTGAGAGCACCCAGAGGTAGCCGTCATCGGCGAGGGGCGTGATCGCATCCATCAACGCGTCGGTCAGATCACCGTCGTCGTCGCGCCACCAGAGCAGGGCCACGTCGATGACCTCGTCGGAGTCCTCGTCGAGCATCTCGGCGCCGATGATGTCCTCGATGTCGGCGCGCAGGTCGTCATCGGTGTCGTCGTCCCATCCGAGTTCCTGGACGACCTGCCCTTTGCTCAACCCGAGCTTCTGCGCACCGGAACCATCGGCGGCGACCACGCGCGACCTCCTCCACACGATCCGACGGCGGGCCGATCCCGACGCCTGTGTCTGCTATCCCACAGCCTCAGGGCCGTGAGCGCAACCCGAAAGCGACGAATACGCAGGTGGACGGCGCGTCAGTACCGCAGGCAGAGCGTCCGCAGTTCCCGGGTTGCCGAGTTCCACTGCTGCGCGGTGTTGTTCAGCTCGGTCAGGTTGTTCGCGGCCAACGCGTTGCGCTGCGCCTGGGCGGCCTCGGCCACCTGCCCGAACTGGTTCTTGAGATCGGCCGGCATGTCGGCGTTCTCCCCCGAGCGCAGCGCCGCGATCGTCTGGTCGAGCTCGGCCAGCACGCCCTTGTCCAGACCGCCGAAGCTGCCGCTGTCGTTGTAGGCCTTGATCATCTCGTTGTACTTCTTCGACGACAGTCGCGTCGAGATGGCCGAGCACTGGGTCTGCGCGTTGTGCTTCTGCACGTACTGGCTGACGATCTGCGGGTTGGGCGGTTTCGCCGTGCCGCTGACGGTGCAGCCGGTCAGCACGCCCGCGGCGGCCGCGGCGGTGACCACGCCGAGGGCCAGGCGCCGGCGTCGAGTGGTGGCAATCGTGTCCGTCATGACTCTCCGTACTGTTTGGCGAGGGCTTTGACCCGGTTCAGCTCTCCGATGTTGCCGAAGATGGCGATCCAGTTGTAGACCAGGGCGGACAGAATGCCGAACCACCCCAGGGTGAGGCAATGCGCCTGGGCGGACCAGAACGCGTGTCGGACCTCGGCCATCGTGCCGGTCACCTGTTTCGGGCTGGTCAGCGCCATGAACAGCAGACCGGTGTGCGACTTGAACACGGCGGTGTACACGCCCGGTCCCTGCGCGTAGCCGGGCTGCGGCGGGGCGTACTGCGGTTGCGCGTACTGCTCCGGTGGGTACGGCTGCTGGACCGGGGGCTGCTGCGGCTGCGGGGCCGGCGCGTATTGGGCCGGGGGCTGCTGACCGTACTGGGGCGGGTACTGCTGCTGCGGATCGTGTGGATTCGGCGCGGTCATCGGTCCCCCTTCGGTCAACGGCATCTCGACGCGGAGCGCCGGGACGCCCTTGAGAATATCGGCAATCGTAGCGCTGTCCACGTCGGACCATTCAGACGCCGGATAAGTGGTCGCAGACACATTGCCCGCCGGATGTGGCGCACGTTTAGGGTGGAGGTGTTCGGCACCGCACCCTTGGCGCCGACGCCCACATCGACGCCGCACTCCACAAGCGTGCGGTGACAACAGAATTAGAGGAACCGATCACTGTGTCTGACGAGTCGACTACCCCCAACCGCGTCCGGGTCATCCGTGAGGGCGTGGCGTCCTACCTGCCCGACATCGACCCGGAGGAAACCTCCGAGTGGGTCAAGTCGCTGGACGGGCTGATCGACGCCGAGGGACCGGCGCGGGCGCGCTACCTGATGCTGCGCCTGCTCGAGCGCGCCGGTGAGCGCCACGTCTCCATCCCGTCGCTCACCTCCACCGACTACGTCAACACCATCCCGACCGAGAACGAGCCGTGGTTCCCCGGCGACGAAGAGGTCGAGCGCAACTTCCGCCGCATGATCCGCTGGAACGCCGCGATCATGGTCCACCGCGCCCAGCGGCCCGGCATCGGCGTCGGCGGCCACATCTCCACCTACGCCTCCTCCGCCTCGCTCTACGAGGTCGGCTTCAACCACTTCTTCCGCGGCCAGGACCACCCCGGCGGCGGCGACCAGGTCTTCATCCAGGGCCACGCCTCCCCCGGCATCTACGCCCGCGCCTTCCTCGAGGGCCGCCTCAGCGAGGACCAGCTCGACGGCTTCCGCCAGGAGCACAGCCACGCCGGACTCGGCGGCGGCCTCCCGTCGTACCCCCACCCGCGGCTCATGCCGGACTTCTGGCAGTTCCCCACCGTCTCGATGGGCCTGGGCCCGATGAACGCGATCCTCCAGGCACGGTTCAACCACTACCTGCACGACCGCGGCATCAAGGACACCAGCGACCAGCACGTGTGGGCCTTCCTCGGCGACGGCGAGATGGATGAGCCCGAATCGCGCGGCCTGCTGCAGATCGCCGCGACCGAGGGCCTGGACAACCTGACGTTCGTCGTCAACTGCAACCTGCAGCGCCTGGACGGCCCGGTGCGCGGCAACGGCAAGATCATCCAGGAGCTCGAGTCCTTCTTCCGTGGCGCCGGCTGGAACGTGATCAAGGTCGTGTGGGGCCGCGAGTGGGACGCCCTGCTGCACGCCGACCGCGACGGTGCGCTGGTCAACCTGATGAACTCCACGCCCGACGGCGACTACCAGACCTATCGCGCCAACGACGGCGACTTCATCCGCGAGCACTTCTTCAACCGCGACCCGCGGACCAAGGAACTGGTCAAGAACCTGTCCGACCAGGAGATCTGGAACCTCAAGCGCGGCGGTCACGACTACCGCAAGATCTACGCGGCCTATGCCGCGGCGATGGCGCACAAGGGCCAGCCGACGGTCATCCTGGCCAAGACCATCAAGGGCTACACGCTGGGAACCCACTTCGAGGGGCGCAACGCCACGCACCAGATGAAGAAGATGGCCCTCGACGATCTGAAGGCCTTCCGCGACACCACGCGCGTCCCGATCACCGACGAACAGCTCGAGGCCGATCCGTATCTGCCGCCGTACTACCACCCCGGACCCGATTCCCCGGAGATCCGGTACATGCTCGAGCGGCGCACGAGCCTCGGCGGCTATCTACCGGCCCGCAAGCGCGCCGCCCAGCCGCTCTACCCGGACACCAAGCCGGCGATCGAGGCGGTGTCCAAGGGGTCGGGCAAGCAACAGGTCGCCACGACGATGGCCCTGGTCCGGATCTTCAAGGAACTGCTCCGCGACAAGGAGATCGGCCAGCGGATCGTGCCGATCATCCCCGATGAGGCGCGCACCTTCGGTATGGACTCGTGGTTCCCGTCGCTGAAGATCTACAACCGCAACGGGCAGCTGTACACCTCCGTCGACGCCGACCTGATGCTCGCCTACAAGGAGAGCCAGAAGGGGCAGATCCTGCACGAGGGCATCAACGAGGCCGGGTCGACGGCCAGCTTCACCGCCGTCGGGACGTCGTACTCGACGCACGGCGAACCGATGATCCCGCTGTACATCTTCTATTCGATGTTCGGGTTCCAGCGCACCGGCGACAGCCTGTGGGCGGCCGGCGACCAGATGGCCCGCGGATTCGTCATCGGTGCGACGGCCGGTCGCACGACGCTCACCGGCGAGGGCCTGCAGCACGCCGACGGCCACTCCCCGCTCCTGGCGTCGAGCAACCCGGCCGCGGTCATCTACGACCCGGCCTTCGCCTACGAGCTCGCGCACATCATCGACGACGGCCTGCGCCGGATGTACGGGGAGCCGCAGGAGGACGTCTTCTTCTACATCACCGTCTACAACGAGCCGTTCCACCAGCCGCCGGCGCCCGACGGACTGGACGTCAACGCTCTGCTGCGCGGCATCTACCGTTACGCGCCGGCCCCGACGGTGTCGGCGGCGGCCGCGCCGACGGCCAACATCCTCGCCTCGGGCGTCGTCATGCCCGACGCCCTGCGCGCGCAGGAGATGCTCGCCCAGGAGTGGAACGTCGCGGCATCGGTGTACTCGGTGACCTCGTGGTCCGAACTGGCGCGCGACGGCGTCAGCGCCGACCGCGCGGCCCTGCTCGACCCGTCGGCGCCCGAGGCGGTGCCGTTCGTGACGTCGAGCCTGGACTCGAGTGCGACCGTGGCGGTGAGCGACTTCCAGCGGTCGGTGCAGGAGCAGATCCGCGCCTACGTGCCGGGTACCTACCTCACGCTGGGCACGGACGGATTCGGCTTCTCCGACACCCGCCCGGCCGCGCGCCGCGTGTTCAACATCGACGCCGAGTCCATCGTCGTGGGCGTGCTGCTCGCGCTGGCGCGCGACGGCAAGCTCGACCGCTCGATCGCCGCCGAGGCCGCCCAGCGGTACAAGATCGACGACGTGAACGCGGCTCCGGAGCAGACCAGCGACCCCGGCGTGGCCTAGTTATCGCGATATCGGGGTGACTACCCTGGTGGGGTGACCCCCCAGCAGCATTCTCCGATGGAGGACGTGTTCTCCGAGCGCGGTGCCCACGTGCCGACCTCGGACAGCGTGCGCGACGCGCTGCCGGACACGCTGCTGCGACGGGTCAAGCAGTACAGCGGCCGCCTGGCGACCGAGGCCGTGCACTCGATGTCCGAGCAGCTGCCGTACTTCTCCGAGCTCGACGCCGCCCAGCGCGCCTCGGTGCAGCTCGTCGTGCAGACGGCGGTCGTGAACTTCGTCGAGTGGATCGAGGACCCCGAGGGCAACGTCAAGTTCACCGTGCAGGCCTTCCAGGTGGTGCCGCAGGACCTGGCGCGGCGCATCTCGCTCCTGCAGACCGTCGAGATGGTCCGCGTGGCGATGGAGTTCTTCGAGAAGGGTCTCCCGCTGCTCGCGCGCACCGAGGACCAGTTGCGCGCCCTGACCGAGTCCGTCCTGCGCTACGGCCGCGAGATCGGTTTCGCCGCGGCGTCCATCTACGCGTCGGCCGCCGAGTCGCGCGGCGCCTGGGACTCCCGCCTGGAGGCCCTCGTCGTCGACGCGGTGGTCCGCGGCGACGACGGCCCGCAGCTGATGTCCCGCGCGGCCGCGCTGAACTGGGACTCGGACGCACCCGCGACCGTCATCGTCGGCAACCCGCCGCCGGAACAGAACGTGTCGGTGCCTCTGACGATCCACGACACCGCGGTGTCCCACGACCGGGCCGCCCTCTCGGTGGTCCAGGGCGCGGTCCTGGTCACGATCGTCAGCGGCCCCATCACCACCGGCGAGCCATTCGTCGCCGAGCTGCTCGCCCACTTCGCCGACGGCCCGGTCGTCATCGGTCCGACCATGCCCGATCTGGTCAGCGCGCACTCCAGTGCGGTCGAGGCGATGGCCGGCATGGAGGCCGTGGTCGGCTGGCCGGGCGCACCACGACCGGTGCACAGCCTGGAACTGCTGCCCGAACGGGCCCTGGCCGGCGACCCCACCGCCGCGGTGACACTCACCCAGACGCTGACCAAACCGCTCAGCGAGGCCGGGGCGAACCTCACCGCGACGCTGGAGGCGTACCTGGACGCCGGAGGGTCGGTCGAGTCGTGCGCCCGGACGCTGTTCGTTCATCCCAATACTGTCCGATATCGACTAAAACGAATCGCCGAGATTACCGGGCGTGATGCAACTAACCCCCGTGATGCCTACGTCCTGCGAGTGGCAACAACCGTTGGCCGATTGACTCAACTCCAAAACAAACCACGTACTTCTGCAACATCTGCCACATAAGTAACAGGCTGTTCTTATCGTTATCCCAGGTTGAGGCCGTTTGGACTCATTTTGATAACGGAAAACAGAGAGACTTCAGTCCCATCACGACTTGACCCGGTTTTGTAGGAATCCTACAAATTGCTGACGCAAGGTTCATGCTCTCCTACACCGGCATTCGGGCGCTCCAGGGTGTTCAGTAACAGGGTGCTTACGTTGCTTGCGCCCGGACAGGGCTCTCAGACCCCCGGCATGCTCGCCGAATGGCTCGAGCTTGACGGCGCCCGCGATCGACTCGCGGCCTGGTCCGAGCTCGCCGGGCTGGATCTGGAGCGCCTCGGCACCACCGCGACCGCCGACGAGATCACCGACACCGCGGTCACCCAGCCGCTGGTCGTCGCCTCGGCCCTGCTCGCCTACGACGCACTCGCCACGCAGTCGCCGCTGGCCCCGGACACCATCGTCGCCGGCCATTCTGTCGGCGAATTGGCCGCTGCGGCCATCGCGGGCGTCATCACCCCCGACGAGGCCGTGACGCTGGCCGCCGTGCGCGGCGCCGAGATGGCCCGCGCCTGCGCGCTGGAGCCGACCACCATGGCCGCCGTGCTCGGCGGCGACGAGGAGCAGGTCCTGGCCCGCCTCGACGAACTCGAGCTGGTCCCGGCCAACCGCAACGCCGTCGGTCAGATCGTGGCCGCCGGCAAGGTCGACGCCATCGACGAGCTCGTCGCGAATCCGCCGGAGAAGGCCCGCACCCGCAAGCTCGCGGTCGCCGGCGCCTTCCACACCGCCTTCATGGCGCCCGCGCAGGACGCCGTCGCCGCGGCCGCCGCGAAGATCACCCCCGCCGACCCGACGTTCACCCTGCTGTCCAACTCGGACGGCAAGGCCGTCACCTCGGGCACCGAGGCACTGGAGAAGCTGGTCGCCCAGGTCACCCGCCCGGTCCGGTGGGACCTGTGCTCGGTGACGATGCGCGACGCGGGCACCACCGCGATCGTCGAACTCCCCCCGGCCGGCACCCTCGTCGGCATCGCCAAGCGAGAACTCAAGGGCACGCCGACGCTGGCGCTCAAGACGCCCGAGGGGCTCGCCGACGTCAAAGAACTTGGATAACCGCCGGAACTCGCAGGAGCATCCAAGCAACCGACGAGGTTGCCCGGCACCGAACCGATCACCAATCAGGTGAAGCAGATAGAAGGGAGCCACACCGTGGCCGCTACTCAAGAAGAACTCATCGCCGGTATCGCCGAGATCATCGAGGAAGTCACCGGCATCGAGCCGTCCGAGGTCACCATGGACAAGTCCTTCGTCGACGACCTGGACATCGACTCGCTGTCGATGGTCGAGATCGCCGTCCAGACCGAGGACAAGTACGGCGTGAAGATCCCGGACGAGGACCTGGCCGGTCTGCGCACCGTCGGTGACGCCGTCGCCTACATCCAGAAGCTGGAGCAGGAGAACCCCGAGGCCGCCGCCGCCATCGCCGCTCAGATCGCACAGGAAAAGAAGGAAAAGAACGCGTGACCGCGTCGCTTCGCGAGTACTCCACGCTGGGAGGTAACTTTCCCAGCGTGGTGGTGACGTCGATGGTCGCCACCACCTCGCTGGGCGTCGATCTTGATTCGACTTGGGACGGGCTGCTCGCGGGCAAGTCCGGCATCAAGGAGTTGACCGGTGACTTCGTCACCAAGTACGGCGAGCTCCCCTGTCGGATCGGCGGCAAGCTCCTCGAGGACCCCGCCGACGAGGTGACGCGCGTCGAGGCGCGCCGCATGGCCTACGTCGAGCGGGTCGCCCACGTGATGAGCAAGCGCCTGTGGGCGCATGCCGGCGAGCCCGAGGTCGACCCGGAGCGGCTCGCCGTCGTCCTGGGCACCGGCCAGGGCGGTGGCGACGCGATGATCCACAACTGGCAGGCCATGGAGGAGTCGGGCAACTACCGCAAGGTGTCGCCCCTGGCCGTCCAGATGTCGATGCCCAACGGCCCGGCCGGCGTCGTCGGCCTCAACGTCGGCGCTCGCGCCGGCGTGATCACCCCGGTCTCGGCGTGTTCGTCGGGTGCCGAGGCGATCGCCCACGCGTGGCGTCACATCATCCTGGGCGACGCCGACATGGTGGTCTGTGGCGGTGTCGAGGGCTACATCGACGCGATTCCGATCGCGGCGTTCACCATGATGCGCGCGATGAGCACCCGCAACGACGATCCGGAAGGCGCGTCGCGCCCGTTCGACAAGGATCGTGACGGCTTCGTCTTCGGTGAGGCCGCCGCCATGCTGGTCCTCGAGCGCGAGGACCACGCCAAGGCCCGCGGTGCGCACATCCACGCCCGCGTCCTCGGTGCCGGCATCACGTCCGACGGATTCCACCTGGTGGCCCCGGACCCCAGCGGTCAGGGCAACTCGCGGGCCATGGCGCGCGCGATCCAGACCGCCGGGCTGACTCCGAAGGACATCAGCCACGTCAACGCCCACGCGACGTCGACCCCCATCGGCGACACCGCCGAGGCGATCGGCATCCAGTCGGCCGTGGGCAACCACGCGGCGATCTACGCCCCCAAGTCGGCGCTGGGCCACTCGATCGGCGCCGTCGGTGCCCTCGAGTCGGTGCTGACCATGAAGGCGGTTGAGGAAGGCGTCATCCCGCCGACCCTCAACCTGGAGAATCTGGATCCCGAGTGCGGCGACATCGACGTCGTGCACGGGGAGCCCCGCAAGGGCAACTTCGAGTACGCGCTCAACAACTCGTTCGGTTTCGGCGGCCACAACGTGGCCATCGCGATCGGCAAGTACTAGAAGTACACACAAACGAACCCCGCACCGGTCATCGGTGCGGGGTTCGTTTTGTCATCCAGCGTGTGCGTGTACTACCCCACCCGCTGGGCAAGCCAGGTCGCCTCGGCACCCACGGAGCCGAGGCGGTAGTTCTCCAGTTCGTTGTCCCACGCGGTGCCCAGGGCCGCGTGCAGCTCACCGGCGAGGCCGCGTCCGTCGGGCTGGGCGTCCATCAGGGCGCGGATCTGCATCTCGCCCAGGATCACGTCGCCGTTGGCCGCCGTCGAACCGTGCCAGAGGCCCAGCCCGGGCACGTAGCTGAACCGGGTGCCGTCGATGCCGTCGCTGGGGTCCTCGGTGACCTCGAAGCGCAGCGACGACCATTCGCGCAGCGCCGTCACCAGGCGTGCGCCGGTGCCCACGGGACCGACCCAGTCGGCCGTGGCCCGCTGCATGCCGGGCTCGGCGTCCTGCGGCGACCACTTCAGCTGGGCGCGCACGTTCAGGGTCGACGACAGCGCCCACTCCACATGTGGGCACAGCGCGACGGGCGCGGCGTGGATGTACACCACGCCGGTCGCATAGTCCGCAATCTGAGTCAGGTCGCGCACCTTGATCACCTCCGGTTCGACGAGGAACGTCTTCCCCAACACACCTCGTCGGCCAACCGGCGGCCACGTATCACATTGTTGTTATCCAGTGTGCCTTATGGGACGTGTGTTGCGCTAGTTCTTCTTGATACCGGAGTTCGTTGAAGTGTCCAGTGTGACTCAGCGCGAGTAGAGACTCTCGTTGAACTCGCTCCACAGCGGCTTGGCCCACGGGCCGAAGGCGCGGTCGGTCAACACGACGCAGCCGATCTCGCGCACCGGGTCGACCCACAGGAAGGTGCCCGACTGGCCGAAGTGGCCGAAGGTCGTCGGGGCGGACGACGGCGCCGTCCAGTGCGGTGACTTGTGGTCGCGGATCTCGAAGCCCAGCCCCCAGTCGCAGGGCTTGTGCCGCCCGTAGCCGGGGACGAAGCCGTCCAGGCCGGGGAACCAGACCGAGCGCGCGCGCAGCATCGTCTCCGGCGCGACGATCGTCGGCGCGAGGAGATCGACGGCGTAGCGGGCCAGATCGTCGACGCAGGAGGTGGCGCCGTGCCCGGCGGGGCCGTCCAGCGTCGTCGTCGACATCCCCAGCGGCTCGGCGACGGCCGCGGCCAGGTAGTCCGGGAAGTCGATGCCCGTGGCCTGCTCGACCGTCTCGGCGAGCAGCTCGAACCCGGCCGACGAGTAGATCCGCTGGGTGCCGACCTCGGCGATCTGGTCGCGGGAGTCGAAGGCCAGGCCGGAGGCGTGGGACAGCAGGTGGGCGACGGTCGAACCGGGCGGACCGGCGGGCGTCTCGAGCTCGACGGCCCCCTCCTCAACCGCGACGAGGACCGCCGAGGCCACCAGCGGCTTGGTCACCGAGGCCAACGCAAAGGCCCGGCTGGTGTCACCGAGAGTCTCGGTGACACCACCCGGGCCGATGAGCGCGCCGGCGACGTTGTCGACCGGCCACTGTGCCAGTTCTTGCAGCACTCGCCGTCAGGCGGCGGGACGCTGCGAGGCCGGAGCCGGAGCCGGGAGGCTCGGCGCGGGGGCCTTGCTCGGCAGGGTCGCGGGAGCCTTGACCTCGCCGGCCTCATCCGGGTTGAGCGTGTCCTTGAGGTCGCCGGCCGTCAGACCGGTGCCGCCGGAGAGCACGTTCTGGATCTTGTCCTCGGGAACGTTGCAGTGCTTGCGCGCCTCGGTCGGCCACAGCTTGGTCAGCTCCTTCACCCCGGCGGCGTGCGCGTCGGCGACGGTGCCGTGGGTCAGGTTGGCCTGCTGCACGCGTCCGGTGACCAGGGCGGCCTGCTCGCAGACGTGGAACTTGCTGCCCTTCTTCGAGTAGAAGACCTGGTCGCTGCCGGTCAGGGCCTGCACGACGTTGCGCTCACGGGCGATCTGCTCGGAGGACACCGCGTTGAAGTCCATGCCGGACACCGCGACGGCCGCACCCAGGATGACGGCCAGGCCGCCCAGGATGCCCTTCTGCTTGCCGTCGATGTTCTTGTCCATGAAGATCAGGACGATCAGCGGCAGGAAGGCGAGGATCGTGATGATCGCGCCGAGCTGGTTCTGCACGAAGAAGCGGAACTTGTTCTTCTCCGACGCCGGGTCGAGGTGGTTGGCCTTCTTCCACAGCAGGTTGCCACCGAGGGCGGCGACCGCCATGACGACCAGCAGGATGATCGCCAGCGTGAACTTGTTGCCGAGTTCGCCGGGGACGATGATCTTGAAGATGAGGTAGAGCTCTACGGCGATTGCGGCGATCCACAGGACGATCGCGGCCACGCGGAACCAGGTCGCCTTCGACTTGTTCTGCGCGCTCGGAACCCAGTTGCCCTCCGCGATGGACGCAGCGCGCTCGCGCTCCGCGGCCTTCGCGGCCTTGGACTTGTCGTCTGCCATTACAAACTGCCCTTCAAAAAGTGGTGTCTCGCGACGGAAATCGCGATTGCCACAGACTTTAGTGCACCAAACCGCCCAAATGGGTAGCGGCCGGGCTCACGTGTCGTGAACCCGGCCGCCCCCGTCGACGTCGATGCGCGGGGTCAGCGCATCACCAGTCCTCTTCGGTGTAGCGGATGACGCCGCGGATGTTCTTGCCGTCGAGCATGTCCTGGTAGCCCTCGTTGATCTGGTCCAGGCGGTACTCGCGGGTGATCATGTCGGTGATGTTCAACTTGCCGGCCTTGAACATCGACAGCAGCATCGGGATGTCGAGCTTCGGGTTGGCACCGCCGAAGATCGAGCCCTGCAGGTTCTTCTGCATCAGGGTCAGCATCGAGAAGTTCAGTGTGACCTCGGTGTCGAGCATGCTGCCCATACCGGTCAGGACGCAGGTGCCGCCCTTCGACGTCAGGTTCATCCAGCTGTCGATGTCCTTGCCGTGGACCTCGCCGACGGTGACGATGACCTTCTTGCACATGCCGCCCGCGGTGATGCCGGCGATGTCGCCCATCGCCTCGTCGATCGAGGCATAGGCCTTGGTCGCACCGAACTTGAGCGCCTGCTCGCGCTTCCACTCGACCGGGTCGATGGCGAACACGTTGCGCGCACCGGCGATGACGGCGCCCTGCAGCGCGGCGGTGCCGACGCCGCCGACGCCGACGATGGCCACGTCCTCACCCGGGCGGACGTCGCCGCTGCGGGTGGAGGAGCCGAAGCCGGTCGGGATGCCACAGCCACACAGCGCTGCGACCTCGAACGGGATGTCCTTGTCGATCTTCACGACCGACGCCTCGTGCACGACCATGTACGGGCTGAAGGTGCCCAGCAGGGTCATCGGGTAGACGTTCTCCCCGTCGGCGGTGTGGATGCGGAACGTGTGGTCGGAGACCGCTTCGCCCTGCAGCAGGTACATGCCGAAGTCGCAGAGGTTCGCCATGCCGGCCTGGCACGACGGACACTTGCCGCACGACGGGATGAAGGACAGCACGACGTGGTCGCCGACCTCGAAGTCGGTGACGCCCTCGCCGACGGCGTCGATGATGCCGGCGCCCTCGTGGCCGCCGAGAATCGGGAAGCCGCCCATCGGGATGCCGCCGGTCATCAGGTGGTGATCGGAGTGGCACATGCCCGCGGCCTGCATCTTGATCTTGACCTCGTGGGGCTTGGGGTCGCCGATGTCGATCTCCTCGATCTTCCACGGCGAATTCAGCTCCCGAAGCAGGGCACCTTTAGTCTTCACAATCCATCCTCACTCGCGACATTGATGCGGGAGAACCCGCGCTGGTTGTGAGCGTAGTCACCAGAACGCAAAATTGGAACACGTTCCACTTTTGGATTTCTACGCGTCGCCGGCAGGCTTGGCGAATGCCGCCAGCGTTTGCCGGAATTCCGGCGACTGCAGCAGCGCGACCTGCCCGGCCAGCTCTTCGCCGAGGGCGGCTTCGAAGGCCGCCATCGTCACGGCGTCGGAGGCGGCCTTGGTGGTGCGCAGCGCCGCCGGGGACTTCGCGGCCAGAGCGGCGACGACCTCGTCGACGCGCGCCCGCAGGGCTGTCTCGTCGTCGACGACCTCGGTGACCAGTCCGGCGTCGAACGCCGCGCCGGCACGGAACTTCTCGCCGAGCATGAGCAGCGCGTTGGCGCGCGCCCGGCCGATCGAGGCGGACACGAGCATGCTCGCTCCCCCGTCGGGCATGAGCCCGATGTTGACGAACGGGAACAGGAAGTAGGCGCGGGTGGTCGCGTAGACGAGGTCGGCGCCCAGGGCCAGCGAGGCACCGATGCCGACGGCGGCTCCGTCGACGGCGGCGACCACCGGCACGCGGATCCTTCGCACCGATCGCGCCAGCTCGGAGCCGTTGGAGATGATTCCGGCCGCAGCCTCTTCGCCGACCGTCGCGTCGCCGCCCGACGAGTTGGCCGCCGCCATGTCGGTGATGTCTGCGCCGGCCGAGAAGCTCCCGCCCGAACCGGTGATCACGACGACGCGGACGTCGTCGCGCTCGGCCCACTCGTCGAGCGCGGCCCGGATCCGGAGGGAGACCGTGCCGCTCAGCGCGTTCATCCGATCCGGCCGGTTGATCGTCAGCCGGGCGATCCCGGCGTCGTCGACGGAGGTGAGCAGTTCAGCGGAGTCGGTCACGCTCCCGTTCTAGCACGGGGCGATCGGCGGTGCGCCCGGTCTACAGAACGGCGAAGTCGTCGACGAGCCAGCGCCCACCGTCGCGCACGAGAGTCACCTTGACGCGCGACTGGTAGAGGTGGCCGTCGGGCATGACGGCGGCGATCTCGGGCGCGGTGATCGTCTGGTCGAGGGCAACGAGCACCTCGGCCTTGTCGGCCGTCAGTTTGATGACGCCGGCGCTGGTGGCCGCCCCCTTCGACGAGGCGTCGGCGGCTTGGGTTCCCTTGCGGGCGTCGGGCAGCGACTTGATGTACTTGTCGGCGAAATCCGTGGTGGAGATGTCCCGGATCCGGCGGTCGAGGTCGCCGTAGTCCTTGGCCTGGTAGGTGGTGAGTGCGGCCGCCGAGTCGCGGGCCGCCTTCAGCGCGCTCTGCCCGTGCGAGGACTGCGGATCGGTCTGGGCCGCGATGTGCGAGGCACGGAATCCCCAGACGCCCAGTCCGATGACGAGGACGGCGAGAACCGCGCAGGCGGCGAGCAACCAGCCGATGAGCTTGTCCGCGTCGAACCTGTCGGTCAGGGCCGCGACGAGGCCGCCCTTCGGGTTGTCGACCTTGCCCGGCGTCCGCGCGTCCTTGCGGGCAGCCTCCTTGGCCGCCTCTTCCCGGGCCGCCGCCCGCTTCTTGCGGTTCGCGGCCAGAAACGCGTCGCCGGCCAACGGCGACTCGTGGTCGTCCTTCGTGCTTCCCATGGCTACACAGGGTAGGCGACGCCCCACACCCTCCTAACTATCAAATATATGTGATAGGAATAGCGGGACCGTTTTCTACGAGAGGCCACCACCCCATGGTTGAATTCACCCCCGAACAAGAGTCCTTCGCGCAGGCCGTGCGCGACTTCTGCGCACGCGAGGTCGGTACCCGCGAACAGCGCGCCAAGTACACGCAGGACGGACCGCACAGCGAGGAGCTGTACCGCAAGATGGCGGACCTGGGCTGGGCCGGGATCATCGTCGGCGAGGAGTACGGCGGCGCCGGAGCCGGCAACGTCGAGCTCTGCATCTTCCTCGAAGAGGCCCTGCGCGGCATGGCGCCCGTCGGCGGCATCGGCCCGACCTTCATCACCGCGGCCGCCTACGAGCGCTTCGCCAGCGAAGAGCTGAAGAAGGAAGTCCTCGCCAACGTCGTCAAGGGCGACTCGCTGTCCATCGCGATGAGCGAACCCGAAGCCGGCTCCGACGTCGCGAACCTGTCCTGCAAGGCCGAGAAGGTCGACGGCGGCTGGCTCATCAACGGGCAGAAGACCTGGATCTCCAACGCCGCGATCGCCTCGTCGATCCTGCTCATCGCCCGGACCGAGCGCACCGACAAGAAGCACGAGGGCATCACCCAGTTCCACGTCCCGGCCGGGGTCAAGGGCCTGGAGATCGTGCCGATCGAGACCCTCGGCGGTCGCGAGCAGAACGACCTCTACTTCACCGACTGCTTCATCCCCGACGAGTACGTCGTCGGCAAGGTGAACCAGGGCTGGTGGCAGCTGATGGCCGGCCTGAACACCGAGCGCCTGATCCTGGGCGCCATGCAGCTCGGCCTGGCCGAGCGGTCCTTCGACGACACGCTGAAGTTCATCACCGAGCGCAAGCAGTTCGGCAAGCCCGTCGGCACCTTCCAGGCGCTGCGCCACCGCATGGCCGACCACGCCACCGAGATCGAGTGCACCAAGCTCCTGGTCTACAGCTTGGCCGAGAAGGCCGACGCCAACCCGACGCAGATGTTCCCGCGCGAGGCGTCGATGGTGAAGCTCAAGGCGACCGAGGTCTCCAAGGCGATGACCATCGACGGCATGCAGATGATGGGCGGCTACGGCTACACCAAGGAATTCGACGCCGAGGCGCTGATGCGCAGCGCGATCATCTCGACCGTGTACGGCGGTACCAACGAGATCCAGCGCGACATCATCGGCAAGACGTACGGGCTGTAGGCCGGTGGCCCCACCGCGCGGGGCGCTGCGGCGCCGCCCGCAGCTGTCCGAGGAGGTCGCCGGCGCAATCCGACACCGGATCATGACCGGCGACTTCCGGCCCGGCGACTTCATCCGGATGGACGAGACCGCCGCCGAGCTCGGGGTCAGCGTCACGCCCGTGCGCGAGGCGCTGCTCACGCTGCGGGGCGAGGGGATGGTGAACCTCGCCCCGCACCGCGGGTACGTCGTGGCCGACCTCTCCCCGACCGACGTCGAGGACATCTTCTGGCTGCAGGGCCAGATCGCGGTGAAGATCGCGCTGCGCACGGCGGGGATCATCACCGCCG
The DNA here is from genome assembly GCF_047606305.1 of Gordonia sp. (in: high G+C Gram-positive bacteria). Lineage (GTDB taxonomy): Bacteria > Actinomycetota > Actinomycetes > Mycobacteriales > Mycobacteriaceae > Gordonia. The sequence continues at coordinate 48,941 of NZ_JASGER010000011.1, forward strand.
CCGACCTGGACGCCCTCACCGCGTGCAACGAGCGGCTGCGCATCGCCGTCGACGCCGGGGACGTCGACGAGATCGTCGACGCCGAGTTCGACTTCCACCGCACCCACAACCGCATCTCGACCAGCGGGAAGCTCGCGTGGTTCCTGCTCAACGCCACGCACTACACGCCGCACCGCCTGTACGCGGCGGACCCCGAGTGGGGCGCGGTGGCGGTGGACAGCCATTCCAAGCTGATCGAGGGCTACCGGTCCGGCGATCGCGCGGCGATCACCGAGCAGGTGCAACGACAGTTCGACGACGGCGCGCAGCGCCTGACCGCGCGGCTCGCCGAGGCCGGGATCTGGGATGGTGACGCAGCTCGCTGAACTGCGGTTTTGTCCCCGATCAGGCCATGCGCTAAAGTCGGAACCCGGCTCACCCGAGCCGACGCCATTCCCCCATAGCTCAATTGGCAGAGCATTCGACTGTTAATCGAACGGTTACTGGTTCGAGTCCAGTTGGGGGAGCTCGACAAGGCCCGCCACCAGCGCACTCGCTGGGGCGGGCCTTTCCCGTCGGCAGCGCGGTGCGCCGTGACCGCCTACTGGTCACGAGACACCGCACCAATCGCTATATCCTTCGCACTGAAGATCCACGCGTCCGAGGAGGTGAGGTCGTGGCCGGTTTCCTCTCCCGCACCCTGGACCGTCTGATGGGTCCGTGGCAGGCGACGATCGACACAATCGAGCCGGGCAGCATCGTCGTCGCACCCCGCAAACCCATCGACCTGCACGACGAGGCGTCCATCACCGAGGTCCTGGACCTGGCGCTTCGGATCGGGGCCGTCCTCCTCGACGCCGGCACCGGCGCGATCGACACCCGGCACCAGGTCGAGTTCGTCGCCAACATCTACGGCCTCGAGGACGTCGACGTTGACGTCACCTTCAACACCATCCTGATCTGCGCCCGCCGCGGCAGCACCCTGCCGCCCATCACGGCGTCGCGGACCGTTTACTACCGGTCCCTGGACTTCACCCGTCTGGCGCAGGTCGACCGCCTCGTCCGCAAGATCCGCCAACTGTCGATCACGCCGACGACGGCCCACCGCATCGTCGACGAGATCACCGACGCTCCACACCCCTACCCGCGCTGGGTCGCGACGATCGCCTGGGGGCTGATGGCGCTGGGCATCGGCGTGTTCCTCGGCGGAACCTGGATCGTATGGCTCACCGCGTTCGCGACGACCGTCGTGGTCATCGAGTTCAACCGGCGGCTCAACCGGATCGGCACGCCGCCGTTCTTCCAGCAGATGGCCGGTGGCTTCCTCGCCGTGCTTCCCGCGGCGCTGCTGTACCCGGTGCTGGAGAACAGCGGCCTCGGCTTCAGCCCGCAGCAGATCATCGCGACCGGCATCATCGTGCTCCTCTCCGGCCTCACGCTCGTCGGCTCGGTGCAGGACGCCATCACGGGTGCGCCGATCACCGCCGCCGCACGCTTCACCGAGGTCTTGGTGATGACCGGCGGAATCATGATCGGCGTCGCCCTGTCCATCCGGTTCGTCGGCCTGTTCCACGTCCACCTCCCCGCACTCACCGCGGTTCCCCCGTTCGGCGCGGCCGACGTGCCGGCCCGGGTGATCGGTGGGGCGATCTCGGCGTTCGCGTTCGCCCTGGCGAGCTACGCCGAGCGCCGCGCCCTGCCCGCGGCGTTCATCTCGGGGGCCATCGGCTCCGGAGTCACCGCCGCCCTCTTCCTCACCGACCTGGGCCCGATCTTCAGCTACGCGGCCGCGGCGATCATCGTCGGACTCGTCGGCGGTATCGCGGCCCGGCGGTCGTTGACACCGCCGCTGGTCGTCGCGATCGCCGGCATCACCCCGCTGCAGCCCGGCCAGGCGATCTACCGGGGCATGTACGGCCTGATGACCGGAACCGGCGGATCACTGGCCATGATCACCGCCCTGGCCATCGGAGTGGGTTTGGCCACCGGCGTCACGCTGGGCGAGTTCATCGCCCGCACCTTGCAGCGCCCTCAACTGCCGACCACGTTCCCGTTCTACCGCCGGCGTCGTTGAACCCTTTGGGGTCCGTTTTGGCCATTCTGCGCCCCGCTCCCCGACCCGCCGCCTACCGTGAGCGGACCCGGGGGGACCGAACCAGCACGAGGAGCTCTCATGTCCGCAATCGCCAAGGCTGCCGCAGCCGTCGTCATCGGCGCCGCCGGTCTCGCCCCCTTCGCCGTCGCGGCCAGCGCCTCGGCTGCGCCGTTCCCGGGCGCGACCCCGGCCAAGTACTACGCGAACTGCGATGCCGCCCGCGCCGACGGCGCCGCACCCATCCAGAAGGGCCAGGACGGCTACTCGGACAAGCTGGACCGCGACGGCGACGGCATCGCCTGCGAGAACTAGTCACGCGCCCCTCGCGGATCGGCCCGCGCGCGTGCTGATCCGGCCGGCAACGGTCGACGACGCCCCCGCCATCGCCGACATCAACGTCCGAGGCTGGCAGATCGGCTACCGCGGACTACTGCCGCAGGACCACCTCGACGGCCTGTCCGTCGACGAGCGCACGGAGCGGTGGCGCGCCATCATCGGCGCCGGGGACCCCACCGCCCACCAGCTCGTCGCCGAGCTGGCCGGGTGCGTCGTCGGCTGGACCGCCTTCGGCGGTGACCGCACCGAGTCGGGCAGCGGCGAGCTGTGGGCGTTGTACGTCGATCCCGATCGCTGGTCGCACGGAGTCGGGGCCGCGCTCATCTGTGCCGCCGAGCGCGCCCTCACGGCAGCGGGCTTCGACGAGGCCGTCCTGTGGGTGCTCGACGGCAATGAGCGGGCCGATCGCTTCTACCAGGCCCACGGGTGGTCGCTCGACGGCCAGACGCGCGTCGACGACACCCGACCGCGGGTGGAACTGCACGAGCACCGGCGCTCCAAGCGCCTGCGGCCGCAGTAGCCGACACCGGTACCCTTCGTGGGCGGGCCCATGCCCGAAAGGGGCGATAGCTCAGTTGGTTAGAGCCGCGGACTCATAATCCGTAGGTCCCGGGTTCGAGCCCCGGTCGCCCCACTGTGACATCCCTGCCGGCCTCCGGCCGGTGTGGGCCTACTGTCTTCGAGTAAGACCACGGAAGGCCCACTGTGTGACATCCCTGCCGGCCTCCGGCCGGTGTGGGCCTGCAGCAATCCCACGGAAGGCCCACTGTGAAACCCCTGTGGCTCATCGTGTTCGACCGGCTGTCATGCGAACGGAGGTATAGATTCGTGAGCGGTACCACTCCCGCGACGAATGAGGATCCGTGACCGACCAGAGCGCGTCCACCAAGTACATCACCGGGCGAATCGTCCGCACCGACCTCGACGGTGACGACCCGAACGCGTCGGCGGAGGCGATGGTCGTCGAGAACGGGAAGATCACCGCGATCGGGTCCAAGGCCGACGTCACCAAACCGGCCGGCGCCGAGGCCGTCGACATCCCCGACGGCTGGGTGCTGCCGGGCCTGATCGAGCCGCACAGCCACCCGAGCGCCGCGGCCTTCCAGCTCTCCTACAACGTGATCGACATCCGCCCGGTCACGCTGTTCACCGCCGACGACGTGTGGGCCGCCATCAAGAAGCAGGTGGCCGCCAAGAAGGACCCGAACGCCACCGATCGGTGGGTCTTCGCCAACGGCTGGGACCCGCTGCTGCAGAAGGGCCTGACCGAGCCGAACATCGCCGAGCTCGACAAAATCGCCCCCGACGTTCCGCTGCTCATCGCGCACAACTCGGGCCACTCGATCTACTTCAACACCGCCTGTGCCGAGTACTGCAAGATCACCAAGGACACCCCGGATCCGCCCGGCGCGAAGTACGGCCGCGACGCCAACGGTGAGCTGAACGGCATCGGCTACGAGGCCGGTGCGGTCCTCTCGATCGTCCAGCCGTTCCTGTCGAGCATGGCCGACAAGATGCCGCAGATCTTCATGGCCCACCTGCAGGGATTGCAGGAGAAGGGCATCACCACCATCGCCGACCTGGGCTGGACGGCCCAGTTCAATCCGCTCGCCCAGGGCCTGCAGAAGGCCGGCGGCGGAGTCCTGCCGGTGCGCCTGCGCGCCTACGAGCTGTCCAACCCGGGCGCCAAAGCAACCCTGCCGATCGGCAACGGCGACGACTGGTTCAAGCAGATCGGCATCAAGATCATCTCCGACGGCTCGCCGTGGGTGGGCAACATCGCCACCTCGTTCCCCTACCTGACCAACGCGGCGACCAAGGCCATCGGCCTGGAGCCGCACCACATCGGCAAGGCGAACTACACCGAGGAGCAGATGCTCGCCCTCGCCGAGCAGTACGCGGGCGACGGATGGCAGCTGGCGACGCACTCGCACGGCGACGTGGCGGTCGACCTGACCATCGACACCTACGAGAAGGTCATCAAGAAGCACAAGCTGACCGATCACCGCTTCCGCCTGGAGCACTGCGGTCTGATGACGCCCGAGCAGTTCAAGCGGGCCCACGCCCTGGGCATCACCACCTCCCTGTTCGTCGACCACATCACCTATTGGGGCGAGGTGCTCGAGGACGACCTGTTCGGCAAGGAGCGCGGCGGTGCATGGGCCGACGCCGGCACGGCCACCGACGCGGGGATCGCGGTGACCTTCCACAACGACGGCACCGTCACGCCGTGCGAACCGCTGCGCAACATGGCGGTCGCCGAGACGCGCACCACCCGTCTGGGCCGCAAGCTCAGCGGCGGCAAGGGCGTCACCCGCGACGTCTCGCTGCGCGGCCACACCTCACACGCCGCCTGGCAGCTCAAGGGCGAGAACGAGATCGGCATCCTCAAGGAGGGCAACTACGCCGACCTGACGGTGATCTCCGTCGATCCGCGCACCGCCAAGCCCGAGGACCTGGCGACGGCCAACGTGTTGGCCACCGCGCACGAGGGCACCGTCACGCCGACGTAGTCAGCTTCGCCGCGACCCTCTTCGCCGTCGCCTTGGCCGATCCCGGGTTCTGCCCGGTGATCAGCCGACCGTCGACGACCACGTTCGACACGAACGGGAGCAGCGCCTTCTCGTAGTGGGCGCCGCGATCCTTGGCGACCTGCTCCGCGTTGTACGGCACGAGCTTGTCCACGCGCGCCAGCTCCTCCTCGCGCCAGGAGAAGCCGGTCATCTTCCGATCCGCGATCAGGTACTCCCCGTCGGAGAGCGTGGTGTTCAGCAGTCCGCAGTATCCGTGGCAGACCGACGACACGATGCCGCCGGCCTCGAAGATCTCCCGGGTGAGCTGCTGCAATCCCGCACTGTCGGTGAAGTCGTACATGACGGCGTGCCCGCCGGTGAAGTAGATGGCGTCGAAGTCCGCCGCGTCGACCTGCGCCGGGCTCGGTGTCGACTCCAGGAGCGCCATCTTGGCCGGGTCGGCCCGCCACGCCTTGGCGCTCTTATCGTAGTTGGGGAACTTCAGCGACCGCGGCTCCAGCGGCACCGCCCCACCGCTCGGGCTGACCAGCGTCTGGTCGAAGCCGTGCTCGTCGAAGACGTGCCAGGCGTGGGTGAGCTCGGACAGCCACAGCCCGGTCGGATGGGACGGATCGTCGTAGTGCCCGACGTTCGTGACGACGTTGAGGACGCGCTTGGTCACTGATTCCACCTTCAGCGGATGTATACGGTGTTTACATCAAGGTATTGGTGCCCGTTCGGCTTGTCAACGTTCTGGTCAGGCCAGGATCGCGCCGACCGCGGATCGCACATGAGAATCCACCACCTCACCCGATGAGGCATCAAGCTTGCCGTCGAGGTGTAGAAACGCCAGGCCATGCGCCAGCGACCAGAGCGCGAGGGCGGTCGCCTCGGAATCGGCGGACGGCAACGCCTTCTGCACCACCGACCGCAGGTACTCGTGGATTGCCGCGACGGCGTCCACCCGGTCGGGGCTTCCCGCGTCGCAGCCCTCGGCAAACATGACGCGGAAAAGTCCGGGGCGGTCGAGGGCGAAACGCACGTACCCCACCGTCAGCTCCGCGATGTCCGCGACCGACGCCGGCTCGGGGCACGTGGCGACCATTTGCTCGGCCAACTGCCGATAGCCGACCGCGGCAACCGCCGACGCCAGCGCGGTGCGGTCCTCGAAGTGTCGATACGGCGCCGCAGCGGACACCCCCGCCTGACGGGCGACGGCGCGCAACGAGAGGTCCGCCGTCGGGTCGTCCTCCAGCAGCGCCATCGCCGACGCCACCAGGGCGGTCGGCAAGTCACCGTGGTGGTAGCGGGTCGAAGAATCTGTCATCGCAGTGTGATTTTCCCAATCCTGCCGACTTAACGGCACGCCGATCGTCGGCCTCTGCCATCCTCATAGCCATGAACGCCACACGTCAACACCGCCGCGTCGCGACCACCGTCGCGGCCCTCGCACTCACCGGCGCGATCGCCACCGTCACCACCCCGGCCGCCCCCGCCGCGCCGGTGCGCCCGCCGAGCGTCACCCCCGCGATGATGGTCCTCACCCCGAAGTGGGTGGTCGGCTGCCGCTACCTGGTGTCGGCGCTGGTCACCGACCGCCGCGCCCCGGTGAGCCTGACGATCCGCACACCGCGCGGCCGGCTGGTCCAGCGACTGCGCGTGCGCGACGAGATCCGCACCGACGACAAGCGGGTGGCCACCGGCTACTGGGTGCCGCGCGCACCGGGCCAGGTTCGGCTCTCGGTCGAGCAGAACGGCGTCCGGATGATGTCCAAGCAGCTCTACCCGGTCGTGTTCGGGTGGGTCAACGGCTCGGGCTGCTATGGGATCTAGGGCTCAATCGCACGTCGCCAGGACACGGTTCATCGCGTCGCGCTCGGGTGCGACGACCCACAGTCCGTAGGCGGCCTTGACCTCGATCTGCCGCGCGACGTAGGTGCACCGATAGCCCTTTTCGGGTGGCAACCAGGTGGCGGCGTTGCCCGCCTTCTTGCGCTGATTGGCCCAACCGGCCGTCGTCTGCAGGTTGCGCGGGTCGTTGGCGAATTCGAGTCGCTTCTGCGGCGCCCACTCCTGCGCACCGGTCCGCCATGCGTCGCCGAGCGCCACGACGTGGTCGATCTGGATGGCCTTCACGTCGACGCCGCGCTCGAAGCGGATTCGCCCGCCCGTGTAGGGGTCGTCGAGCCAGCCGCTCATCACCCGGCACTTGCCGCTCATCCGCACATCGGTCAGGTCGCGGCGCAGCACATCGTCGCGGGTCCGGCAGCCGTTGCGGCCCATGGCGACGTCGACATCGTCGGACCAGGCTCGCCCGAAGACGGAGCGTCGATAGCCGGTGTTCGGGGCACGCCCCTTCACCTCGAGCCGGGCGAGGCGTTCGCGGGCGGCGGCAAAGCCCGGCGACGCGGACGGAGACGCCGGGACCAGGCTGGACAGGCCCGCGCGGAGCTCGTCGTCCGAGCCGACGCGGACCGACGCCCCGCCATAGGCGGTTTCCGAATCGCTCGGCGCAGGCGCCACGGTACAGGCGGTCAACGCCGACCAGGTGAGAGCGACGCCGATCCCGACGCGCCACGTCGTCGTTGATCTCATCGGCCCAGTCTCCCGTACCGCACCGACATCGAACGCCTGCCGCGCCATCAATCGGCCAACGGCCGGCGGGCCAGCCACGCGGCGACGACGGCGCCGGAGATGTTGTGCCACACCGAGAACACCGCCGACGGCAGCGCGGCCAGCGGCGAGAAGTGCGCGGTCGCCAGGGTCGCGGCCAGGCCGGAGTTCTGCATGCCCACTTCGAAGGCGAGCGCGCGACGGGCTTTGTCGTCGAGTCCGCCCAGACGTCCGGCCAGATAGCCGAGCGCCAGTCCGAAGCCGTTGTGCAGGACGACGGCGAGAAACACGATCGCCCCTGCGGTGGCGATCTTCGCAGCACTCCCGGCGACGACGATCGCCACGATCAGCGCAATGACCAGCGCCGAGATCCAGGGCAGCGCGGGCAGGGCCTTTCCGACCCAACGCTGGGCCAGCGCCCGCACCAGGAGGCCGAGCACGACCGGGACCAGCACGGTCTTGACGATGTCGAGCACCATCGACCCGGCGTCGATCTTCAGGTAGGAGCCGGCCAGCAGCCACACCAGGAACGGGGTGAGCAGCGGTGCGATCAGCGTCGACACGCTCGCCACCGCGACCGACAGCGCCACGTCGCCCTTGGCCAGATAGGTCATCACATTCGAGGCGGTGCCCGACGGCGCGCAGCCGACGAGGATGACGCCGACCGCCAACTCGGGCGACAGGCCCAGCGCATGGGCGATCGCCCAACCGGCGCCCGGCATGATCACGTAGTGGGCGACGATCCCCAACACGACCGCCCAGGGACGACGAGCGACGGCGGCGAAATCCGGCGGGGTCAGCGTCAGCCCCATGCAGAACATGATCACGCCCAGCAGATAGGGCACCTGGTGTGCCATGGGCGTGAAGGCCGACGGCGCGAGATAGCCGGCGATCCCCGCCGCGAGCACCAACAGCGGGAAGACGGTCACCGCCGTCCGGGCCAGGCGCTCCTGCGCCGCCGGGGCGGGGGTGCTCACCGGGCGCTGCTGATGCACGGTTCGGCGGGTTCGTAGGCCACGTCGAAGGTCACCGGCCCGGCGGTCGCCGTCCACTTGTGATCGCCCGCCATGCTCACGCGGACATCGTCGGCGTCGGCCCGGTCGACATTGGCGACCTCGCCCCGGTCGACGGGCAGCGCGCACCGCAGCCAGTACGAGGCCTCGTTGTCGCCCGGGTTGATGGGACGCCCCTGCTCGCGCAGGATGAAGCGCCGCACCCGGTAGGCGACGTAGTAGTCCGGCGCGTCATCCCCCGCGGCGAGGGACACCTTCGGGCAGGCGTAGGGCGATTTGTCCTCATCCCACGTCAACAGGATCGTCGCGCCCGACGGACCCTTCCAGTTCGTCCCCGCCTGGCCCTGCTGCGGCTCGGTGGACAGGGCCGCGGCCACGGCCGAGGTCGCCCCGAAATACCGCTCGCGGATGTATTCGGGCGGCATGGTCCAACACTTGCGGGTGACCGCGTCGACATCACCGGCGTTGACCTCGCGCGCCCACCGCTGCAGGCTGGCGAACTCGCTGTCGCCGGAATTCACCACGATGGTCGCCCGGTCTCCGGGAGCCGCGGACGGACCGGCGGGATGGCCGGCACATCCGCCGACCAGCAGCGCAGCACCGAGCGCGGAGACAATCGCAGCCGTGGTTCGCATACGGCTATTCGATCACAGGTCGGCGCCCACGGCCCGTCAGGGCAGCTCGACGACCGGGTCGACCGCCTGCTCCAGCAGACTGCGCCGATAGGCCTCGAGTGCGACGAGGTCGCCGAAGACGCCGTTGTAGGTGTCGGCGTCGTCGGTCGGCGACATGCGGCGCAGCCGGGACTTGATGTCGGCGATCTGCTGGCCGACCCACACCTCCTGCAGCCGCGCCAGCACCGAGCCGACGTAGCGCGGGACGGCGTCGTCCTCCACGCGCATCGGTTCGACGGCGAGCTCGGTGACGAGCGGGGCGATCGACGGATCGTCGACGGCGGTGTGGACGGCGTCGACCCACTGCGCGCCCCCCATTCCCGAAGCGGTGTCGCCCAACGAGCGCATGGCGGCGCGGATCGCCGTGTACGCGGGCTCGGTGAAGCACTCCAGCGGCAGCGAGTCGAAGACGGTGCCCGCGATCGCCGGGTACTGCAGCGCGGCCTTGAGCGCCTCGCGCTGCGGCCACAGCCGCGGGTCGCCCGGCAGCGGTTTGGCGGTCGGTGGTGGTGTCGATTCGGCTTCCGGGCGGGCGCGCTGCGGCTCCGGTCGCGCCGGCCGTCCGCGGCGGCGACCGTTCTTCTTGGATTCCTCGCGAACTCGCCGCAGCACCTGCGACACGTCGTCCCAGCCGACCCACCCGGCCAGCTGGCGGGCGTACTCGTCGCGCAGGGCGACGTCCTTGATCTGCGCGACCACCGGGACGGTGTCGCGCAGGGCATTGACGCGACCCTCCGCGGTGTCGAGGTCGTGCTGCTTGAGGAGTGTTTTGATCGCGAACTCGAACATGGGGATGCGCCGGGCGACCAGGTCGCGCACGGCGGCCTCGCCCTGCTGCTGGCGCAACTCGCACGGATCCATGCCGTCGGGGGCGATGGCGACGAAGGTCTGGCCCGCGATCGCCTGCTCCCCCTCGAAGGCCTTCATCGCCGCCGCCTGGCCCGCCGCGTCGCCGTCGAAGGTGTAGATCACCTCGCCGCGGTAATAGGAGTCGTCCATCATCAGGCGCCGGATGAGCGCGAGGTGGTCGTCGCCGAAGGCGGTGCCACAGCTGGCGACGGCGGTCGTGACGCCGGACAGGTGCATCGCCATGACGTCGGTGTAACCCTCGACGATGACGACCTGGTGGCCCTTGGCGATGTTCTTCTTCGCATGGTCGAGGCCGAACAGCACCTGTGACTTCTTGTAGAGCATCGTCTCGGGCGTGTTCATGTACTTGCCCATGTTGTCGTCGTCGTAGAGCTTGCGCGCGCCGAAGCCGATGATGTCGCCGGCCAGGTTCTTGATCGGCCACAGCAGTCGACGGTGGAACCGGTCGATCGGTCCCTGCCGCCCCTGCTTGGAGAGGCCGGCCGCCTCGAGTTCCTTGAACTCGAACCCCTGCGACAGCAGCGCCTTGGTCATCGTGTCCCAGCCGGAGGGCGCGTACCCGCAGCCGAACTTGAGCGCCGCCTGTCCGTCGAAGTCGCGCTCGGTCAGGTAGTCGCGCGCCGTCTGCGCCTCCGGCGTGCGCAACTGCTCGGCGTAGAACTTCTGCGCCGCGGCGTTGGCGGCGACGAGACGTGCGCGTGTTCCCCGATCCCGCTGGACGCTGGTGCCGCCGCCCTCGTAGTTGATGCGGTAGCCGACCTTGTCGGCGAGCTGCTCGACCGCCTCGACGAAGCTGATGTGCTCCTGCTTCTGCAGGAAGGTGTAGACGTCGCCGCCCTCACCGCAGCCGAAGCAGTGGAAGTGTCCGTGGTTGGGGCGGACGTGGAACGACGGGGTCTTCTCGTCGTGGAAGGGGCAGAGCCCGGTCAGCCGGTCGGCACCGGCGCGCTTGAGCGCGACGTAGTCGCCGATGACGTCCTCGATTCGGACCTGTTCACGGATGGCCGTGATGTCACGATCGGGGATTCTGCCGGGCACGTCGAACAGTCTAGTGGCTAGCCCAGGTGGGCTTGGATGTCGGAATTGCGCTTGTCGGTGCGCTCGAGTCGCCCCTCGGTCATCGAGGCGATCTGGTCGACGATGACGCGCAGGCGTCCGCCGTCGTCGGCGGCCGCCTCCCAGGCGGGCAGGAACAGCGGGTCGAGTCCGCCGGGTCCCGCCTCGGTCATCCAGGTGGCGACGCGGTGGATGCGCTCGCGCTGTCGGTCTTGCACCGAGAGGTGCCGCTGATCGGAGAAGATGAACTGCAGCGCCATCGTCTTGAGCACCGCGACCTCGGCGGCGACCAGGGGCGGAACCTGCAGGTCGACGTCGTAACGGACCGCGGAGCGGTCACCGAGCCGCTCACGGGTCGCCATGACGGCGGCCGACGCGAATCGGCCGATGAGCTCGGAGGTCATCCGCTTGAGCGCGACCGCGCTGGTCAGCGTGCCGTCGTAGGCCCCGACCTCCCGCACGACCTCCATCTCCGACAGACGTGCGGCAGCTTCGATCAGCGCGTTCTCGTCGAGGCCCTTGAAGTGGGTGACCGCGAGGTCGGCCAGGATCTGGCGCTCGGCCGGATCGGCGAGCGAACGCAGGTCCAGGCGGTCGGAGATGACGCCGTCCTCCACGTCGTGGACCGAGTAGGCGATGTCGTCGGACCAGTCCATCACCTGGGACTCCAGTGACTGTCGGCGCGGCGGCGCGCCCTCCCGGATCCACGCGAGGGCATCCGCGTCGTCATCGTAGGCACCGAACTTGCTGCCCGGCGCGGGGCGGGTCCACGGGTACTTGAGCGTCGCGTCCAGCGATGCCCGCGTGAGGTTCAGCCCGGCGCTGTGACCGTCGGGATCGAGGATCTTCGGCTCGAGGCGGGTGAGGATGCGCAGGTTCTGTGCATTGCCCTCGAAACCGCCGATGTCGGCGGCCACCTCGTCCAGCGCGCGCTCCCCGTTGTGCCCGTAGGGCGGGTGCCCGATGTCGTGGGCCAGCCCGGCCAATTCGACCAAGTCGGGGTCGCATCCGATGCCGACCGCGATCCCCCGGCCGATCTGCCCGACCTCGAGCGAGTGCGTGAGCCGGGTGCGGGGCGTGTCGCCCTCGCGCGGTCCCACGACCTGCGTCTTGTCGGCCAGGCGGCGCAGCGCGGCACAGTGCAGGACTCGCGCGCGATCGCGCGAGAAGTCGCTGCGGTGTTCGCTGCTGCTGCCCGGGAGGCCGGCTTCCTTCTCGCCCTCGCAGACCCGCCGCTGTACGTCGGCCGCGGTGTAGGCGGCCTCGCCGATGGGGTCAGTCAAGCACCCATCCCCGGTCGACGGCGAAGTCGGTCACCCGCTGGCGGATCAACACGATCTGCGCGGCGGTCAGCGAGCCCGAGCAGTCGAGCAGGATCTCGGTGATCTCCTCGTTGAACGCCGCGGCGTCCATCGATCCTTGGCCACCGCGCGCGCGGTGCGGGCGGTCGCGACGGTCATCCCGGCGGTCGTCGCGACGGTCATCCCGGCGACGGTCGTCCCGGCGGTCATCACGACGGTGGTCGCGGCGCTCGGCACGGGCGTCGGACTCGAATCCGGGCGGGGCCTCCTGCGTGAGCACGACGTTGGTGGCCTTCGCGCCACGGTCGGTCTCCTCCACGTCGAACTCGACGACGGCGCCGGCGCGCAGCTGCGACTCGTCGATGTCGAGGTCGTTGATGTGGATGAACACATCGGCGCCACCCTCTTCCGGCGCCACGAACCCGAACCCCTTGTTCGGATCGAAGTGCACGATCTTCCCACTCACAGCCACAACCCTTACCCACTTCCCAAACACTCAAACAAACCGATGCCGGGGCCAGATCGGCTCCGCGGCCCCTCTATCTTCGCAGATCGTGCCAGGGTGGGGTGGTGGACCAGCGCATCAGTTTCATCACGCTCGCCGTCGCCGACGTGTCGCGGTCGCGGCGGTTCTACGTCGACGGCCTCGGGTGGCAGGAGGAATTGTTCGTTCCCGACGAGGTGCTCATGATCCGCGCGGGCGGGCATCTGGTGTTCTCGCTGTGGGACGAGCGCGGGTTCGAAGGGGAGGTCGGGCCGATCCGGCGAGGTGACGGCCTGGTGCCGATCACCCTGGCGCACAACGTCGCCACCGAGGCCGAGGTCGACGAGATCCTCGCGCACGCCCGTCGGGTTGGCGCCGATCCGGTCGGCGCCGCGGTCAAGCGCGATTGGGGCGGGTACACCGGCTACTTCGGCGATCCCGACGGCTACCGCTGGGAGATCGCGGTCAACCCGGGGCCGATCGGTCAGATCGTGCTCCCGGACTGACTGCCCGAGGCGTTCCGCCCGGCATCGGGCAGATGGACCAGGATGAGGCCGAGTACGGCGAGGACGACGTTGCGGAACGCCGGTTCCACCCCGTTCCAGTCCGCCGAGCGCCACATCTGAAACCATTCGCCGCCGACGGCGATGAAGCCGCAGCCGAACAGGAGCACCACCATCACCAGGCCGATCGACGCCCACCCCCGGGCGCGGTCGAGTCCGCCGTCGGTCCATCCCCGCACGTAGAACACGAGAGCTGCGACCAACGCCAGCGTCGCGGCCGCCTCCCAGACGATGATGCCGATGTATGCGGTGTGCCAGAGCGCGGGCACGTCGATCGCGCGCCACATGACGTCGGGGTCGCCGCCGGTGGTGTCCATCGACAGGACGTGGCGCACGTACGCGAGGTTCGTGCCGTAGTCGGTCAGGTTGCCGACGACGATCAGCCCCAGCAGAAGCGCGTTGACCATCACCAGGCAGGCCGCCGCGACCGGCCGCGAGCCCGCGATCCGCGAGAACGCGGGTCTAGGCCCCGACAAGCTTCCCGCCGAGGTACTCCACGACCTTGTCCAGCGCGATGCGCTCCTGGGTCATGGTGTCGCGCTCACGGATGGTGACGGCCTGGTCGTCGAGGCTGTCGAAGTCGACCGTGAGGCAGAACGGGGTGCCGATCTCGTCCTGACGGCGGTAGCGCTTGCCGATGCTCTGGGTGTCGTCGTATTCGATGGCCCAGTGCTTGCGCAGCTCGTCGGCGAGCTTGCGCGCGGTCGGCGCCAGCTCCTCCTTCTTCGACAGCGGCAGCACCGCGGCCTTGATGGGCGCGAGGCGACGGTCGAGCTTGAGCACGGTGCGCGCATCGGTGCCGCCCTTGGCGTTGGGCACCTCTTCCTCGGTGTAGGCGTCGCAGAGGAAGGCCATCATCGAGCGGCCCAGGCCGGCTGCCGGCTCGATCACGTACGGCGTGTACTTCTCACCGGTCGCCTGGTCGAAGTAGACGAGGTCCTCGCCCGAGTGCTTCGAGTGCGTCGACAGGTCGTAGTCGGTGCGGTTGGCGATGCCCTCCAGCTCGCCCCACGGGTTGCCGGCGAAGCCGAACCTGTACTCCACGTCGGTGGTGCCCTTGGAGTAGTGCGACAGCTTCTCGAGCGGGTGCACGAACAGCCGCAGGTTCTCCGGGTCGATGCCGAGGTCGACGTACCAGTCGTGGCGCGCCTTGATCCAGTACTCGTGCCACTTCTCGTCTTCGCCCGGCTTGACGAAGAACTCCATCTCCATCTGCTCGAACTCGCGGGTGCGGAAGATGAAGTTGCCCGGCGTGATCTCGTTGCGGAAGCTCTTGCCGATCTGCGCGATGCCGAAGGGGGGCTTCTTGCGCGCCGTCGTCATCACGTTCTTGAAGTTGACGAAGATGCCCTGGGCGGTCTCGGGCCGCAGGTAGTGCAGGCCCTCCTCGTCGGCGACCGGGCCGAGGAAGGTCTTCATCAGGCCGGAGAACTCCCGCGGCTCGGTCCACTTGCCGGGTTCGCCGGTCTCCGGGTCCTTGATGTCGGCCAGGCCGTTCTCCGGCGGGTGGCCGTGCTTGGCCTCGTACGCCTCGATGAGGTGGTCGGCGCGGTATCGCTTGTGCGTGTGCAGCGACTCGACGAGCGGATCGCTGAACACCTCGACGTGACCGGACGCCTCCCACACCTGACGCGGCAGGATGACCGACGAGTCCAAGCCGACGACGTCGTCGCGGCTGGTGACCATCGACCGCCACCACTGGTCCTTGATGTTGTTCTTCAGCTCGACGCCGAGCGGGCCGTAGTCCCACGCCGAACGGGTGCCGCCGTAGATCTCGCCGCAGGGGAAGACCAGGCCACGGCGCTTGGCGAGGTTGACGACGGCTTCAACGTTGGACTGCACGGCCACGGGTCGGAGTTCTCCTGGTCAGCGGTGATGGGACTGGTCTTCCAGCCTAGTCGCAGCAGGCCGCCGCACCCCGGCACCCCCGGTCACTCGTCGCCGAGCCCCTTGGCCCATTCCGCGACGCGGGCATCGCTCTCCTCCTGGGACAGGTCTTCGACTCGGGTCATGATCGACCACCGGACGCCGAACGGATCCCGGATGCTCGCGAAGCGGTCGCCGGAGACGAACGTCGACGGGGCCTCGCGGATCGACGCTCCGGCGGCCACCGCCCGGGCCACGACCTCGTCCGCGTTCGGACAGTAGAGACCGACCGCGTAGCAGTCGTCCTCGCCCTCCGGCGCCGGCACGAGATGGAACTCGGCGGCCGGCTCGCCCAGTTGGAGGCGCCCGTTGCCGAAGTCCAGTTCGGCGTGGTGGACGACGCCGTCGGAGGCGGTGACGCCGAGCACCCGCGCACCGAAGACGTCCCGGTAGAAGTCGATCGCCGCCTTGGCGTTGCCGACCGACAGGAACGGGGTGAGGCTGCTGAAACCGTGCGGTGTGCCGTTCGTCGTGTGGCGACCGTCGGCCGCCGGGATTCTGGTCTGGTGAATCGTCTCGTTGCTCATGGGATCCACGCTACGAACGCCGCCCCGTGACCCGCTTGTAGATTCGCGACAGCTTCGCACCGCCGGTGCCGGGCCTAGTCTGGTAGTCGTGGTCGACCCGTCGCGCGGCGTGCTCTACCCGACCCGGTTGCCCAGCTTCACCCGGATCGGGCCGCCGGCACGCGTCGCCGACCTCGTCGGCTGGTTCTGGATTCCGGAATGGGATCTGCCGCCCGGGCGATCGTCGCGGCAGCACCTCGTCGCCTACCCCTCGTGCAACCTGGTCGTCGAGGCCGACGGAGTGGGTCTGGCCGGACCGTCGACGCGCATTTCCCACCGCGATCTCACCGGACGCGGTTGGGCGGTGGGCGCGCTGCTGCGACCGGCCGCCGTGGCGACGCTCACCGAGGACCCCGGTTCCCTTCGCGACGCCTATGCGCCGGTGCGGGCCCCCGACCTGCACACCGCGGTGTGCGCGGCGATGAGCGGGTCCGATCAGGCCGATCGCCACCGCGCGGCCGTCGAGGCCTACTCCGACTGGCTCGTCGAGCGCGTCGGACTAGCGACCGCCGAGGCCCGATTGGCCAACGAGATGGCCGGTCTCCTCATGACCGACTCGTCCGTGCTGCGCCTGGACGACGCGGCGCAGGCGCTCGCAGTCTCGTCACGCACCCTCCAACGACTTGCGCGCCGGTACGTGGGCGTGTCCCCGACGGCGATCATCCGGCGACGCCGACTCCAGGAGGCCGCCCAGGTCATCCGTGACGATCCGCACCCCGACCTGTCCGCGATCGCGGCCGACCTCGGCTACGCCGATCACGCCCACCTGACCAACGATTTCGCAGCCGTGCTCGCCTTCACGCCGAGCGCCTACCGCGCGACGATCCGATCAGATGAAAACAGCTTCCGATAAGCTGGTCGGGTACCGCGAGGAGCCCCCGATGACCAGCCAGTCCCAGAACCGCGCAACCGTCCGCACCGACACCGCCGCACTCGACGCCGCCAGTGATCTACTGCGCGCGCTGGCCGCGCCGGCCCGCATCGCGATCGTCATGCTGCTCGCCGACGCGCCGCGCTGCGTGCACCAGCTCGTCGACGAACTGGGCCTGAACCAGCCCCAGGTCAGCCAGCACCTGCGCGTGCTGCGCGACCTCGAGCTCGTCGACGGTCGACGCCGCGGTCGCGAGGTCGAATACACCCTCGTCGACGATCACGTCGCCCACATCGTCACCGATTCGATCGTGCACGCCTGCGAGCGCATCGAGGACAACTGCGAGCACGAGGAACCCGCTGTCGCCCCGCGGCCCCGAGCGGTTCCGGCGGTCCGATGAGCGGCCGCGCGGGGCAACCGGTCACCGGCCAGCGCAACACCCGGCAGCGCGTCGCCATCGCCGAGGTGCTGTCGAGCAGTGACGACTTCCGCTCCGCGCAACAGATCCACGACGAACTGGTCGCCCAAGGCGAGTCGATCGGCCTGACCACCGTCTACCGCAACCTGCAGGCGCTGGCCGAGTCCGGGATCGTCGACTCGCTGTGGGACGGATCCGGTGAGACCCGGTACCGCCACTGCTCGTCGTCGCACCACCACCACTTGGTGTGCCGGGCATGCGGGACCACCGTCGAGATCCACGCCGACGAGGTGGAGAGCTGGGCGTCAAAGGTCGCCAAGGCACACGATTTCGCCGACATCAGCCACACCGTGGAGATCTTCGGCACCTGCGCCGATTGCCGGAACTGACTCAGTCCAGATCGTCGGCGAGGGCGGCGCCACCGGAGAGCACGAGGTGCAGGACGGTGAGCAGCGGGATGTCGTCGAGGTCGCCGAGCGGGAACGCATAGGACAGCAGCACGTCGGTGTGCCGGTCCCCCGGATCGGTGCGGCGCAGGGACCCGAAGCTCAATGTCGCGCCGCGCTCGTCGAGCAGATCGCGCAGCCGATCGTCGTTGGTGACCTTGCGGCCGACCAGCTGCGTCACCGACACGATCTGCAGGCCCTCCGACAGCTCGAGCACCCGCACCGAGGCCCGGGTCGTGCCGACGTGCACGAACACCGACTCGCCGTCGGCCTCCTCGACCGCCCCGATCTCCGCGAGCAGACCGGAAAGTCGCTTGAAGTCGCTCACTTGACCCCGCCGAACCGCCGGTCCCGTTCGGCGTACTCCAGGCACGCGGCCCACAGGTCGCGACGGTCGAAGTCGGGGAACAGCTTCTCCTGGAAGACGAACTCGGCGTAGGCGGACTGCCAGAGCAGGAAGTTGGAGAGCCGCTGCTCCCCCGACGGCCGCAGGAACAGGTCGACGTCGGGCATGTCCGGCTCGTCGAGGTAGCGGGCGAAGGTCTTCTCGTTGATCCGCTTGGGGTCGATCTCGCCGCGGGCCACGCGCAGCGCGAGTTCTCGCGCCGCGTCGGCGATCTCCGCGCGCCCGCCGTAGTTGACGCACATCGTCAGCGTCATCACGCTGTTGCCGCGGGTCAGCTCCTCGGCGACCTCGAGCTCGCGGATCACGCTGCGCCACAGCCGCGGTCGCCGGCCGGCCCAGCGGACCCGCACGCCCATCTCGTTCATCTCGTCGCGGCGGCGGCGGATGACGTCGCGGTTGAAGCCCATCAGGAACTTGACCTCTTCGGGGCTGCGCGCCCAGTTCTCGGTTGAGAACGCGTACGCCGACAGCCACTTCACGCCGATCTCGATGCACCCGCAGACCGTGTCCATGAGGACGGCCTCGCCGCGCTTGTGCCCCTCGGTGCGCGGGAGGCCGCGGTCGGTGGCCCAGCGGCCGTTGCCGTCCATCACCAGTGCGACGTGGTTCGGCACGAACTCGGCGGGAATCGCCGGCGGCCGCGCGCCGGAGGGGTGCGGGTCGGGCGGTCGGACGGTACTCACATCGCAACCCTATGGGGATCGCCGCGCTCGATGAGCGGAAGGGTGCGCAGCTGCCGTTCCAGGTGCCACTGCAGGTGGGCGGCGATCAGGCCGCTCGCCTGGCGCAGCATCGAGTCCGGCGCGTCGTCGGTGACATTCCACTGGCCGCGGAACATGGCCTCCATGAGGTCGAGCACGCCCGGCGACGGCAGTGCGGCACCGGCGGGTCGGCAGTGGACGCAGACCGCGCCCCCGGCGGCGACGTGGAAGGCGCGGTGCGGACCGGGGGTGGCACAGCGGGCGCACACGTCCAGCGCCGGCATCCAGCCCGCGCAGTGCATCGCGCGCAGCAGGAAGGCGTCGAGGATCAGCTGGTTGTCGCGGGTCTGCGAGGCCAGGGCCCGCAACGCCCCGACGGTCAGCCGGTGCAGGTCCGGGGCGGGAGCGCGCTCTTCGCCGGCGAGGCGCTCGGCGGTTTCGAGGACCGCGCAAGCCGTGGTGTACCGCGCATAGTCGGCGACGATGGCGTCGGCGAGCGCGTCGATGCTCTGCACCTGGGTGATCGTGTCCAGGTTCCGGCCCGGGTAGAGGCAGATGTCGACGTGGGCGAACGGTTCGAGGCGGGCGCCGAACTTCGAGCGGGTCCGTCGCACCCCTTTGGCCACCGCGCGCACCAACCCGTGCTGACTCGTCAGCAGGGTGATGATGCGGTCGGCCTCGCCCAGCTTGTGCTGGCGCAAGACGACGGCCTCGTCGCGGTAGAACCTCACCGCGTCATTCTGTCACCGATGCGGGGTCACGTTGGGTTGTGACACGGGCGGTTCGGGGTCGTCGTCGGCGGCCTCGTGTCGACCGTGCACCGACGATCCGGCGGGCACCTCGATCAGGGTCACCGACGCGGCCGTGTCGGCGTCGACGAGCTTGGCCAGCCGCGGCGGGACCGACACCGTGTTGGGGCGGCGGAACCAGCCCTTGCCGTCGTAGTACTTGGTGCTCACGATGCCCAACACCAGGCCGAAGACGAGCCCGATCACCGTCATGATCACCGAACGGGTGAGGCCGGAGGCGGGGTCGGCGTCGAAGTAGAGGATCGAGCGCACGCCGTAGTAGACCAGGTGCATCGGCTCGACCGCCGCGATCCACGAGAACAGCCTCGGGCTCGCCTCCAGCGGTACCGTGCCGCCCGACGACGGCAGGCCGAGGATGACGAAGAAGATGAGGTTCATCAGCAGCCCTGGGTTGCCGAAGGCGGCCATCATCGAACTCGCGGTGACGCCGACGGCGAAGATCACCAAGACCGAATACGCCCACAGGATGAAGGCGTTGGGCAACTCGGTGCCCACCAACGAACAGACGAGCAGGAACAGGCCCGACTGCACGACGGCGATGATCAGCATGATCGTCCACTTGGACGCGAGCGTTCCCCAGCGCGAGACCGCGAGTCGGCGCCGCAGCAGGAACAGCGGCCCGAATTCGATCGGCATCTGCCCCAGCTGGGCGTCGACGAGGATCTGCACCATCATCGCCCCGGTGAATCCGGCGAGGACCAGCAGCAGCGTGAAGTAGAACGCGCTGAGCCCGTTGGCGGCGCCGTCCGGGAGCGGGTGCGGCTCGGACACGACGATGTTGACCGGGTGCGACAGCGCGAGCTGGGAGGCACCGGCGATGGTGAAACTGCGTCCGACCTGCGAGCGGACATTGTCCAGCAGCTGCTCGCCGGCCTGCTTGTTGACCTGCTCGCTCATCTCGTCGGCCATGATCGTCGTGACCGACGAGGCGAAGGTGCCCGATCCGCGGTGGATGAACACGTCGATCCGTGGCTGCACCGGCTGGTTCTGCAGCACCGCCGAGCGCGCGAGGCCGAGCATGAGGTTGGTGAAGTTGGCATCGATGGCGATGACGCCGTAGACCTTGCCGGTGTACAGCTTGTCCATCGCGTCGGCGCGGCTCATCGGCTGCAGGACGATGCCCTGTTTGGCGGTCGTCGGGACGAGCTGGTCGGCGATCTGCTTGCCGATGTTCATCTCCGGCTCGCCGGGCGCCACTCGACCGCCGTGGTCCTCGTTGACGAGCGCGACGTGGAAGTCGTGCAGGTTCTCCCGCGTGTTGACGACCGCCCCCATGTAGACGGCCGCCATGAGGCTCATCAGCGCGATGACCACCGCGACCGGGGCGATCCAGAATCTCGGATGCCCGAGCACGTCACCGATCGCCGCGCGCGCCTGCTCGTCGTTCTGCGCATCGGATTCGATCGCCGCCACCGGTCCCCTGCCGCTGCTCATCCGGTCATTCTTGCACCGTGGGCGCGACCCCGGAGCATCGGCGCGGTGATCCGTGACCGGTGTCGCGTTGACCGCCGGTGGACGCTAGAACCCCATCCGGCGCAGCTGCTTGGGATCGCGCTGCCAGTCCTTGGCGACTTTGACGCGCAGGTCGAGGAAGACGCGACAGCCCAGCAGGCGCTCGATCTGCTCGCGCGCCTGCGTGCCGACCGCTTTGAGTCGCGACCCGCGGTGGCCGATGATGATGCCCTTCTGGCTGTCGCGCTCGACGTAGAGGATCGCGTGCACGTCGACGATCGGCGGCTCGGAGTCCTCGCGCGGGATGACCTCGTCGATCACCACGGCCAACGAGTGCGGGAGCTCGTCGCGCACGCCCTCGAGTGCCGCCTCGCGGATGAACTCGGCCATGAGCACCTGCTCGGGCTCGTCGGTGAGCTCGCCGTCGGGGTAGAACGCCGGCCCCGGCTCCATCAGCGACACCAGCAGGTCGACGAGGACGTCGAGCTGCTGTCCGGACTTCGCCGACACGGGGATGACCTCGCTCCTGTCCCCGAGCAACCTGGAGAGCGCGAGCAACTGCTCGGCGACCTTGTCCGGGGTGACCCGGTCGATCTTGGTCACGATGCCGAGGACCGTCGTCGACGGGGCCATGGTGCGCACCTGGTCGATGATCCAGCGATCACCCGGGCCGATCGCCTCGTCGGCGGGAATGCAGATGCACACCACGTCGACCTCGGAGTAGGTGTCGCGCACCAGGTCGTTGAGCCGCTGCCCCAACAGCGTCCGGGGCCGGTGGAGGCCGGGGGTGTCGACGAGGATGAGCTGCGCGTCGGGCCGGTTGACGATGCCGCGGATCGTGTGCCGGGTCGTCTGCGGCCGGTTGGAGGTGATCGCGATCTTTTCGCCGACCAGTGCGTTGGTGAGCGTCGACTTGCCGGTGTTCGGGCGGCCGACGAAGCACACGAACCCGGAGCGGAATTCCTCAGCCATCGATCGGCTCCCCGTGCAGGTCGGTGCGGATGACCGCCGCCGAGTCACTCACCTCGGCCAGCGCCGCCAACCCGAGATCGTCGTCGGCGCCACCGACGAGCACCGCGGCCTCGAAACCGCTCGCCCCGCTGGCGATCGCGGTGGCGACGGCGACCTGCAGCGCGGTCAGCGTCAGCGACGACAACCCGACGGCGGCCCCGGCGTAGGTGCGTCCGTCCAGGTCGCGCACGGCGGCGCCCGACGGGGCCTGGGCGCGCCCCATCGCCCCGCGTGCGAGCGTGACCAGCTTTGCGTCTTCGGCGTCAAGCGGCGCCATCGTCGACCCCCTTCATCGCGGGCTGCTCATCGGCCGGCTCGTCGCCGACCTCCGGCTCCACCTTGCTGACCAGGACGGAGGTTATCCGCTGGCGCCCCTGACGGTTCGGGCCGCCCTCGGCGACCAGGCGCAACCCGCGGTAGACGACCTCGGCCCCCGGCAGCGGCACACGGCCCAGCACGAGGGCGACCAGGCCGCCGACCGTCTCGACGTCGTCCTCGTCGATGTCGAGGCCGAACAACTCGCCGAGGTCCTCCACGGGCAGTCGGGAGGACACGCGGTAGTCGCCGTCGGCCAACTCGGTCACCGGCGCGACCTCGCCGCGGTCGTACTCGTCGGCGATCTCGCCGACGATCTCCTCGAGCACGTCCTCGATCGTCACCAACCCGGCGATGCCGCCGTATTCGTCGACGAGCATCGCCATGTGGTTGCGGGTCCTCTGCATGTCGGCGAGCACGCGGTCGAGCGTCTTGGAGTCCGGGATGAACTGGGCCGGCCGCATGACGTCGGCGACCTGGACCGACGCGGCCAGGCCGGCAATCGCGCGGCTCGTCACGTCCTTGAGGTAGACGATGCCGCGGATGTCGTCGGGGTTCTCCCCGATCACCGGCAGCCGCGAGTGACCCGAGCGGATCGCGAGGCTGGCGGCCTGCGCGGCACTCTTGTCCTGTTCGATCCACACCATCTCCGGCCGCGGCACCATGATTTCGCGCACGTGGGTGTCGGCGAGGTCGATCACCGACTGGATCATCCGCCGCTCGTCGTCCTCCACCACGCCGCGCTCGGTGGCCAGGTCGACGACCTCGCGCAGCTCGATCTCGGTGGCGAACGGACCGTTGCGGAATCCCTTGCCCGGCGTGACCGCGTTACCGATGAGGATGAGCAGACGGGTGAGCGGGGTCAGCAGGATGCCGACCGCCCGCAGCACCGGGGCGCTGATGATGCCCAGCGTGTAGGCGTGCTGGCGACCGAGGGTGCGCGGCCCGACGCCGACGGCCACGAAGGAGACGACCGCCATGACGGCGACCGCCACGACCAGGCCCCACGCCGTGCCCCACATCCGCACCAGCGCAACCGCGGCGAAGGCCGTCGCCGCGGTCTCGCAGATGACGCGCAGGAAGACGACGAGGGCGACATAGGTCGACCGCTGCTCCAGCACCGCTTGCAGGCGGCGCGCACCGGGCCGACCCTGGCTGACCAGGTCGGCGACGCGGGCGGGCGAGGCGGTCGTGAGCGCGGCGTCGAGGGCGGCGAACAGTCCGCCAACCGGCGTGAGTGCGGCCGCCACGATCAGGAAGACCGCTTCGGAGGACATCGGCTAGCTCTCGTCCTCGGCGAATCCGATCTTGCGGAGGAGATCGTCGTCGCGCTGCGCCTGTCGTGCGGAGTGGTCGCGGAGCCGGCGGTCGTCGTACCACTCGCCGAGGATGGCGGCCTGCAGGCCGAACATTTCGCGCTCCTCCTCCGGCTCGGCGTGGTCATAGCCGAGCAGGTGCAGCACGCCGTGCACCGTGAGGACGGCCATCTCATGCTCGAAGGAGTGGTGGGCCTCCTTGGCCTGTGCGGCGGCGAACTCGGGGCACAACACGATGTCGCCGAGCGTGGCCGGGCCGGGCTCGGCGGCGTCGGGCCGACCGGCGCCGGGGGTGAGCTCGTCCATCGGGAAGCTCATCACGTCGGTGGGGCCGGGCAGGTCCATCCACTTCATGTGCAGGTCGGCCATCGTGTCGAGGTCGACGAAGATCACCGACAGTTCGGCACCGGGGTGCACGTCCATCCGGGCGATCGCGAACTTCGCGGCGTCGAGCACGAGGTCGGTGGGGACGTCGACGCCGGACTCGTTGGCCAGCTCGATGCTCACCGGCGGCGCTCCCGTCCGGCGCGCCGCTCGGCCCGGTTGCCGCCGCCGTTCTCGTCGCGGTCGTAGGCGTCGACGATGTTCGCGACCAGGCGGTGGCGCACCACGTCGGCGCTGGTGAGCCGCGCGAAGTGGATGTCGTCGATGCCCTCGAGGATGCGGGTGGCCGCGTTCAGGCCGCTCTCGGCACCGCCGGGCAGGTCGACCTGGGTGACATCGCCGGTCACCACGACCTTCGAGCCGAAGCCCAGCCGGGTGAGGAACATCTTCATCTGCTCACCGGTGGTGTTCTGCGCCTCGTCGAGGATGATGAACGAATCATTCAGGGTTCTTCCCCGCATATACGCCAGCGGCGCCACCTCGATGACTCCGGCGGCCATGAGCTTGGGGATCGCCTCGGGATCCATCATGTCGTGCAGCGCGTCGTAGAGCGGTCGCAGGTACGGGTCGATCTTCTCGCTCAGCGTGCCCGGCAGGAATCCGAGGCGCTCCCCCGCCTCGACGGCCGGTCGCGTCAAGATGATGCGGGTGACCTCCTTGGCCTGCAGCGCGGCGACCGCCTTGGCCATCGCCAGATAGGTCTTGCCGGTGCCGGCCGGGCCGAGCCCGAAGACGATGGTGTTCTCGTCGATCGCGTCGACGTAGCGCTTCTGGTTGAGCGTCTTGGGCCGGATGGTCTTGCCGCGCCGGGAGATGATGTCCAGGCTCAGCACCTGCGCGGGCGACTCGGCGGTCGGGTCGGCGAGCATCGCCACCGAGCGGCGCACCGCGTCGGGGGTCAGCGGCGCGCCCTTGCCGACGACGTCGAGCAGTTCGGCGACGACCCGGTCGGCGGTCGCGACGTCGGCGGGGGTGCCGGACAGGGTGATGCGGTTGCCGCGCGCATGGATGTCGGCGTCGAGCAGCTCCTCGAGGACCCGCAGGTTCACATCGCCGGTGCCGAGCAAACCGATGATCCGCTCAGGTGCGACCTCCACCACCGTTTCGGCGTGCGGTTGATCGGCTTGCGTCACGTGCGACATCACTCCTTCAGTGCGTGTTCAGACCAGTGTATCCGCGCGCGGCAGCCACCGGCGCCGGGAGCGCGAGCGAGCGGGCCGAATCGTCAAATGCCCAGCATGCGCAGGGTCTGGCGGGTGCAGGCGCTGCGCGGGTCGACGAAGGCGTCGTGGCCCTCACCGGGCACGACCACCAATTCGGCCGATTGTCCTCGCGCGGTGACCGCCTCGACGTAGCGATGGCTGGACTCGACGGGGACGGCGGCGTCGTCCCCGGCGTGGATGGCGATGACGTGCGCGTCGAACACCGGTGCCTCGATCGGCGAAGCCTGCGCGTAGAGGTCGGGGATCTCGTCGTAGGGCGCGCCCATCAGGTTGCGCGGCGTGGGCCGGTGCCGCGCCTGCGGGTGGGTGAGGTCCAGGACGGCCGACTGCGGGACGACGCGGGTGAGACGGGTGCGCTCGGTGCGCGCACCGAGTTTGGCGGCCGCCCAGACCGCGAGCAGGCCCCCGGCGGAGTGGCCGACGACAGCCGTGTCGTCGAAACCGATCCGTGCGACGAGGTCCGCCGGCAAGGCCGCGGGCACGAGGTCGTCGAGCGCCCTCAGCGCGGCCACCGCGTCGGCGCCCGTCCCGGGCCATCCGCCGCCGTCCTCCTCGACGCGCCGGTATTCGACGTTCCACACCGCGGCGCCCCGATCGGCGAGCAGGCGGGCAACGGCCGTTTCAATGGTGAGCGCGAACCGCGTGGAGAAGAACCCTCCGTGGATGAGCACGACCAGCGGTACGCGTTCACCCGCCGACATCGGTTCATACAGGTGGCCGAACTGTGATTCGTGAGCGCCGTAGGCGATCTTGTGGCGTTTCAGGACCGGCCCCCGGGGAGATCCCAGCGGTCGGTCAACACACCGAGGGCACCGAGTGCGACCGCCCCGGCGGTCGAGGTCCGCAACACCTGGGGACCGAGCACACACACCTGTGCACCCAGCGCCGCGAGATCGGCCAGCTCCTCGTCCGACAGCCCTCCCTCGGGGCCGACGACGAGCACGACGCCCGGCGCCGACCGGAAGTCAATCCCCCCGAAGGCATCCCGACCGCTCTCGTGCAGCGCGACCACCCGTCCACCGCCGTCGAGGACGTCGGCACAGCGGGCGCGCACATCGGTCATCGACGCCAGGTCGGTGACCTCGGGGATCCACGCCCGCCGACTCTGCTTGGCCGCGGCCGCCGCGGTGGCCCGCCACTTGGCGACGCCCTTGTCCGCCTTCGACCCGACCCAGCGGGCGACGCTGCGCGAGGACTGCCACGGCACGATGACGTCGACGCCCGCCTCGGTCGCCAGCTCGACGACCAGCTCCGAGCGCTCCGACTTCGGCAGGGCCTGGACCAGCGTGACCTGCGGCTTGGGCCGGTCGACGAAGCGGTACTCCAGTGCCCGCGCGCGCAACGCGTCTTTGCCCCGGGTGCCGACGACCTCACAGGTCGCCGACGCGCCGCGACCGTCGCCGAGCAGGATCGTCTCCCCCGCTCCGATGCGCGTGACCGTCACCGCGTGGCGCCCCTCCGGGCCGGACAGCTCCGCCTCGGTCCCCGCGGCCGGCACCTCGTCGACCCAGAACAGCGGCGGGCTCATGCGTCAGCGCCCGGCGAACGCGTTGCGCAGCCGCGAGAACAGTCCGCTGCTGGTGCCCGTCGAGTTGGCCGACGCCAGCTCGATGGTCTCGCCGGAATGCTCGCGGTACTCCTTGAGGAGTTCGGTGGTGCGGGCGTCGAGCCGGGTGGGGACGCTGACCTCCAGGTGTGCATGGAGATTGCCGCGCACACCGTTGTTGACGTGCGGCATGCCGTGTCCGCGGATGGTCACGATCTGCCCCGGCTGGGTGCCCGCGGGGATCGTGATGTCGATCTTCTCGCCGTCGAGGATCCCGTCGATCGTCAGCTCGCCGCCGAGCGCGGCGTCGGCGAAGGGGACGTTGACCGTGACGTGCAGGTCCTCCTTGTCGCGCACGAAGACCTCGTGGCGCTTCTCCTTGATCTCGACGTAGAGGTCGCCGGCAGCACCGCCGCCGGGACCCACCTCGCCCTGGCCGGACAGCCGCACCCGCATCCCCGCCTCGACGCCGGCCGGGATCTTGACGGTCACCGTGCGGCGCGTCCGGACGCGGCCGTCGCCGCCGCACTTGTGGCACGGATCGGGGATGACCTCGCCGGTGCCGCCGCACGTCGGGCACTGGCGCACGGTCATCACCTGGCCGAGGAAGGAGCGCTGGACGGCCTGGATCTCACCGGCTCCGTGACAGGTCTCGCAGGCGACGGGCTTCGAATCGCCGTTGGTCCCCGAGCCGGAGCACGAGTCGCACAGGATCGCCGTGTCGACGGTGATCTCCTTGTTGACCCCGGATGCGCACTCGGCCAGGTCGAGGGTCGTGTGCACCAACGCCGGCTCGCCCGGCTGGACGCGGCTGCGCGGACCACGACCGCTGCCGAAGCCGGTGCCGCCGAAGCTCCCGCCGCCGAAGAACTGCTCGAAGATGTCGCCCAGTCCGCCGCCGGCGAAGCCGCCGCCACCGGGGCCGCCGAGCGGATCGCCACCGGCGTCGACGATGCGTCGCTTCTCCGGGTCGCTGAGCACCTCGTAGGCGGTCGTGACCTCCTTGAAGCGGTCCTCTTCGTCCGGATTCAGGTCCGGGTGCAGTTCACGCGCGAGCCGGCGGTAGGCGCGCTTGATCTCCTGGTCGCTCGCCCCCGGCGAGACGCCCAGTGTTCCGTAGTAGTCACGTGCCACTTTGTTGCTTCTATCCTCGATCGATTTGTGGCGCTCGGCGTCGCGAACCCGGTCGGGCTCAGCGCTCGGCCAGCACCTCTCCAACGTACTTGGCGACCGCGGCCACCGATGCAATGGTGCTGGGGTAGTCCATCCGGGTGGGCCCCAGGACGCCGAGGCTGCCGAACACCGTGCCGCTCGCGCCATACGCGGTGGACACCACCGAGGCGCCGCGCAGACTGTCGCTGCGGGTCTCACGACCGATCTGCACCGTCACCTGATCGGTCTTCTGGGTGTTCGCCAGCAGTTTGAGCACGACGACCTGCTCCTCGAGGGCTTCCAGGACCGAGTCCATGCCGCCCAGGTCGGCAGAGAAGTCCGAGGCGGCGCGCGCGAGGTTCGACGTCCCGCCGAGCACCAGCTTGTCCTCGTCCCGCTCGACCAGGGTCTCCACGAGCACCGCCGCCACGGCGATCACCAGGTCCGACATCGCCGGCGGTGCGGTGTTCGCGACCTCGGCGACGGCCGCCGACGCCTCTGCCAGTCGCTTGCCGTGCAGCGCCCCGGAGAACGCGTCCCGCAGGCCGGCGACCTCGTCGTCGGAGATGTCGCGGCTGAGCGCGACCATCCGCTGCTCGACGCGGCCGCTGTCGGTGATCACCACCAGCAGCAGGCGCGACGGGGTCAACGCCACGATCTCCAGGTGGCGCACCGTCGCCGACGACAGCACCGGGTACTGGATCACCGCGACCTGCCGGGTCAGCTCGGCGAGGAGTTTGACCGAACGGCGCAGGACGTCGTCGAGGTCGACGCTGGAGTCCAGGACCGACATGATCGCCCGGCGCTCGGCCGACGAGAGCGGCTTGATCTCGCTGATCCGGTCGACGAAGAGGCGGTACCCCTTGTCGGTGGGGACTCGCCCGGAGCTGGTGTGCGGCTGGGCGATGTATCCCTCGGCCTCGAGCACCGCCATGTCGTTGCGGACCGTCGCGCTGGAGACGCCCAGCTTGTGCTTCTCGACCAGTGCCTTCGACCCGATCGGCTCCTGGGACGAGACGTAGTCGGTGACGATGGCGCGCAGGACCTCGAAGCGGCGGTCGTCGGTGGACGTCATCGGTAAGTCTCCTCCCCGCAATCGAGCGTGCAATATGGTGGTTGACAACCATATTAGGCGCGAACGGCGGGGCAATGATCTTCAAGGCGGTGCTGGACGGGAAGCCCTATCCCGAGCACAACCTCGCCCCCCGCGATTGGGCGAAGATTCCGCCGCGACAGTTCCGCCTCGACCAGCTGACGACGGTCACCAGCGTGCTGGCCCTCGACAAGCTCCTGTCCGAGGACTCGACCTTCTACGGCGACCTGTTCTCGCACGTCGTGAAGTGGCGCGGCGAGGTCTACCTGGAAGACGGACTGCACCGCGCGGTGCGCAGCGCCCTGCGGAATCGGCCGATCATCCACGCCCGCCTCCTCGACCTGGACGCCGTCGACCATCCCTCCGAGCACCAGGCCGTCCGACCTTCCGTCGCGCGCCACCGCGCACAGTAGCCGGCCGCCGCGTGGCGATCGTCCTCGCGCGTTGACGATTGCGCCCGCGCGACGACATTCCGCTCGCGGGACGTCAGTCGACGAGGATCTGACGGATCACCCCGTCGGCCAGCAGGCGCCCCGCATCGGTCAGCACATACGCGTCGCCGACGACCTGCAGCAGCCGGTCGGCAACGGCGGTGTCGGCCCGCGCCCGCTCACCGTCGTCGAGTTCGGACACCGGCAGCCCCGAGCGCATCCGCAAGCGCAGCATGACGGCCTCGGTGTGGGCGTCGTCGGCGTCGACGACTTCGAATCCGTCGCCCGGCCAGCACCCGTCGGCCAAGGCGGAGGCGTAGGTCGACGGGTGCTTGCGGTTCCACCACCGCGCGCCGTTGACGTGCGAGTGGGCGCCGGGGCCGACGCCCCACCAATCGTCGCTGCGCCAATACGCCTCGTTGTGCCGGCAGGCCCCGTCGTCCCCGCGCGCCCAGTTGGACACCTCGTACCAGTCGAAGCCGGCGTCGGACAGTCGCGCGTCGATGCGCTCGTACCGGGAGGCCAGCACGTCGTCGTCGGGCGCGGCCAGCTCTCCCCGTCGAACCTTGCGTGCGAAGGCCGTGCCGTCCTCGACGATCAGCGCATACGCCGAGACGTGGTCGACCGGGGCGCTCAACACCGCGTCGAGTGTCGCGTCGAGGTCGGCGTCGGTCTCCCCCGGCGTGCCGTAGATGACGTCGAGGTTCACGTGCTCGAAGCCGGCGGATGCCGCCTCGCGCGCCGCCGCCACCGCCCGACCGGGCGTGTGCGTGCGCTCGAGCACGGCCAGCACGTGTGCCGCCGCCGACTGCATGCCCAGCGACACGCGGGTGTATCCGGCGGCGCGGATCGCCTCGAAGAACTCCGGCGACGTGGACTCGGGATTGGACTCGGTGGTGACCTCGGCGCCCGGCACGAGATCGAACTCGGTGCGCACCGCGTCGAGCAGATCCGCCAACCCGTTGCCGCCGAGCAACGACGGCGTGCCCCCGCCGACGAAGACCGTCGTCACCGGGCGCGGGCCCAGCAACCGGGCAGCGCCGGCGAGTTCGCGGCGCACCGCCGCGAGCCAGGACTGCGGCGAGGACGACGAGCCGAGCTCCCCCGCGGTGTAGGTGTTGAAGTCGCAGTAGCCGCAGCGGGTCGCGCAGAACGGCACGTGCAGGTACAGCCCGAGACCGTCGTCGTGCGAGGCGCCCGCGAGTCGACCGGCGACGGCGTCGGGCAGGGTGCGCCACGTCAGGGCTGCCGGGCTGGTCATCACTCCATCATCCCGCACTCGCGAGAATGTGCTTTCTCTCACCGTGATTAAAAGTCTTCCCAAGTAGACGCGGTGCGGTCCAGCATGGCACTATGGGTCTCGTGACTACACGAGGACTGCGCCTGATCCAGCGGCGCCATATCGACCTCATGCGCTGCGACAGCGCATCCTGTATGCGCTAGCCGGTTTCGGCCAGCGAGTAGTCCCCTTCTCGGTCGCGCGGCGCAGCGCACCGAATCCCGGATGCCGAATCCGAGTTCACCATTCATGCCAGCCCCATGAACGCTGCGCGCAGCGATGCCCGCGCGAGGAGAATCCATGACGCTCACCACCCCCGAGTCCGTCGGCGACGACGTCGGCAAGACTCCCGCCCGCCGCGAACGGCCGGCTCGGCCCGCCGGCGGGGATGTCCCGGCCCGTCGGCCGCGGCCGAAGAAGACGCGCGCCGAGGGCCAGTGGGCCCTGGGCTACCGCGAGCCGCTCAACCCCAACGAGCAGTCCAAGAAGGACGACAACCCGCTCAACGTGCGGGCGCGCATCGAGAACATCTACTCGAAGGTCGGCTTCGACGGCATCGACAAGGCCGACCTGCGCGGCCGCTTCCGGTGGATGGGCCTCTACACCCAGCGCGCCGAGGGCTACGACGGCACGCACACCCACGACGACAACATCGACTATCTCGAGGCCCCGTACTTCATGATGCGGGTGCGCACCGACGGTGGGAAGCTCAATCTCGCCCAGGTCCGCACCCTCGCCGGCATCTCGCGCGACTTCGCGCGCGGCACCGCCGACATCACTGATCGGGAGAACCTCCAATACCATTGGATCGAGATCGAGAACGTCCCGGAGATCTGGCGCCGCCTCGAAGAGGTCGGCCTGGAGACCATCGAGGCCTGTGGCGACTGCCCGCGCGGCATGCTCGGCTCCCCCCTCGCCGGCCTGTCGGTGGACGAGGTGGTCGATGCTTCTCCGGCCCTCGCCGAGATCAAGAAGCGCTACATCGGCAACCCCGAATACTCGAACCTGCCGCGCAAGTTCAAGACCGCGATTTCGGGCCTGCAGGACGTCGTGCACGAGATCAACGACGTCTCCTTCGTGGGCGTCGAGCACCCCGAGCACGGCCCCGGCTTCGACCTCTGGGTCGGCGGCGGCCTCTCGACCAACCCGATGCTCGCCCAGCGCCTGGGCGTGTGGGTGCCGCTCGACGAGGTTCCCGACGTGTGGGAGGCCGTCGTCGCCGTCTTCCGCGACTACGGCTACCGCCGCTTGCGCTCCAAGGCGCGGCTGAAGTTCCTGCTCAAGGACTGGGGCGTGGAGAAGTTCCGCCAGGTCCTCGAGGACGAGTACCTGAAGCGCAAGCTCGTCGACGGTCCCGCGCCGATTCCACCCAAGCACCCGATCGACCACGTCGGTGTAACCCGTTTGAAGAACGGCCTCAACGCCGTCGGCTTCTCCGCGGTGTCCGGGCGGCTCTCCGCCGACATCCTCGACGCCGTCGCCGATGCCGCAGAGGCCGCCGGCGCCGACAGCGTCCGCTTCACGCCGTACCAGAAGCTGGTCGTCGTCAACGTCCCCGACGACAAGGTCGCCGGGCTCGACGAGGCGCTGGAGGCGGTCGGACTCACCTCGCGGCCGTCGCGCTGGCGCCGCAACCTGATCGCCTGCACCGGCCTGGAGTACTGCAAGCTCTCGTTCACCGAGACCCGCAGCCGCAGCCAGGCGCTGGTGCCGGAGATGGAGACGCGGCTGGCCGAGCTGAACGAGCAGCTCGACGTGCCGATCACCATCAACTTCAACGGTTGCCCGAACTCCTGCGCACGCGTGCAGGTCGCCGACATCGGCCTCAAGGGGCAGCTGATCGACGACGGCAACGGCACCCCGGTGGAGGGCTTCCAGGTCCACCTCGGCGGCGCCCTCGGCTTCGACAGCGGGTTCGGCCGCAAGCTGCGCCAGCACAAAATCTACGCCGACGAGGCGACCACCTACATCGAGCGGGTGGTCCGCAACTTCATCGCCGGGCGCCACGAGGGCGAGCGTTTCGCCGAGTGGGCGGCCCGCGCCGACGACGCCGAGCTGCAGTAGGGAGGGACCGATGACTACGACGCTGGACACCGACCGGTTGCGGACCGTCGCCGAGCGCGGCGCGGCCGACCTCGGTCCCGACGCCACCGCCGAGGACCTGCTGCGCTGGACCGCCCAGACCTTCGGCGACGACTTCATCATCGCCGCGAACATGCAGGACGCGGTGCTGATCGACGTCGCCGACAAGGCCATCGACGCCGACCTGCGGGCCGGCCACAAGTTGAAGGTCCTGTTCCTGGACACCGGCTACCACTTCGCCGAGACGATTGGCACGCGCGACGCCGTCACGCAGGTCTACGACCTGGACCTGGTGAACGTGACGCCCGAGCAGACGGTCGCCGAGCAGGACGAACTGCTGGGCAAGGACCTGTTCGCGCGCGACCCCGGCGAGTGCTGCCGGCTGCGCAAGGTCGTGCCGCTGAAGGCGTCGCTGCAGGGGTATTCGGCCTGGGTGACGGGCATCCGCCGCGTCGAGGCGCCGACCCGCGCCAACGCGCCGCTCATCTCCTTCGACGAGGGCTTCGGGCTGGTGAAGATCAATCCGCTCGCCGCGTGGTCGGACGAGGAATTCCAGAACTACATCGAGACCCACGGGGTCCTGGTGAATCCGCTGGTCGACGAGGGCTACCCCTCGATCGGGTGCGCACCCTGCACCGCCAAGCCAGCAGTCGGAGCCGATCCGCGCAGCGGCCGTTGGGCCGGGCGCGCCAAGACAGAATGCGGGTTGCACGTCTCATGAGCATCGATACCCAGAGCACGCCCCTCCTGCGCGACGACCGGGAGTTCGACACCCTCGACGCGCTCGAGTCCGAGTCGATCCACATCTTCCGTGAGGTCGCCGGCGAGTTCGAGCGCCCGGTGATCCTGTTCTCCGGCGGCAAGGACTCCACACTGCTGCTGCACCTGGCGCTCAAGGCCTTCTGGCCGGCGCCGCTGCCGTTCGCGCTGCTGCACGTCGACACCGGCCACAACCTGCCGGAGATCATCAGGTTCCGCGACGAGATCGTCGAGCGGCACAACCTGCGGCTACACGTCGCCAGCGTCGAGGAGTACCTGGCCGACGGCCGCCTCACCGAGCGCCCGGACGGCATCCGCAACCCGCTGCAGACGATCCCCCTGCTCGACGCCATCACCGAGAACCGCTTCGACGCGGTCTTCGGCGGTGCCCGTCGCGACGAGGAGCGCGCCCGCGCCAAGGAACGGGTCTTCTCGCTGCGCAACGCCTTCGGCCAGTGGGATCCGAAGCGCCAGCGCCCCGAGCTGTGGAACCTCTACAACGGCCGCCACGCCCCCGGCGAGCACGTCCGCGTCTTCCCGCTGAGCAACTGGACCGAGTTGGACGTGTGGCGCTACATCGCCCGCGAACAGGTGCTGCTCGCGCCGCTGTACTACGCGCACCAGCGCGAGGTGTTCCAGCGCGACGGCATGTGGATGACCTCGGGTCCGTGGGGAGGCCCGCGCGACGGCGAGACGGTCGAGACCAAGTCGGTCCGCTACCGCACCGTCGGCGACGGCTCGACCACCGGCGCGGTGCTCTCCGACGCCGCCGACAACGAGGCCGTGCTGGCCGAGGTCGCCACGTCGCGGCTGACCGAGCGCGGCGCCACCCGCGGCGACGACCGCGTCTCCGAGGCGGCCATGGAAGACCGCAAGCGAGAGGGATATTTCTGATGAAGCATTCTCCCGACCTGCTGCGCATCGCGACCGCGGGCAGCGTCGACGACGGCAAGTCCACCCTCGTCGGCCGCCTGCTCTATGACACGAAATCGGTGCTGGCCGACCAGATCGAGGCGGTCAACCGGGCGTCGGAGGCACGCGGCCTGGAGGGCCCCGACCTGTCGCTGCTCGTCGACGGACTGCGCGCCGAGCGCGAGCAGGGCATCACCATCGACGTCGCCTACCGCTACTTCGCGACCGGTGAGCGCTCCTTCGTGCTCGCCGACACCCCCGGCCACGTGCAGTACACCCGCAACACGGTGTCCGGTGCGTCGACGGCCCAGCTGGTGATCCTGCTGGTCGACGCCCGCAACGGCGTCGTCGCGCAGACCCGCCGCCACGCCGCCGTCATGGCGCTGCTGGGCGTGCCGCAGCTCGTGTTGGCGGTCAACAAGATCGACCTGGTCGACGAACCGGCCGAGGCTTTCGCTCAGATCACCGCCGACTTCGCCGAGCTGACCCGCTCGCTCGGCTGGACCGACGAGCAGGTCCTGGCGATCCCGGTGTCGGCGCTGCACGGCGACAACATCGCCTCGCGCTCGGAGCGGACGCCCTACTACGACGGCCCCACGCTGATCGAGCACCTGGAGACCGTGCCGAACATCCACGAGCGGACCGGCGACCCGGTCGGCCTGCGCTTCCCGGTGCAGTACGTGATCCGTCCGCGCACCGCCGAGTTCCCCGACTACCGGGGCTACGCGGGGCAGATCGCCGCCGGTTCGGTGTCGGCGGGCGACGAGGTCGTCATCCTGCCGTCGGGCACCCGTACGACGGTCGAGGCCATCGACACCGCCGACGGCCAACTGCCGACCGCCAACGCCGGGCACAGCGTCACGCTGCTTCTGGCCGACGACGTCGACGTCTCGAGGGGTGACGTCATCGCCGCGGCCACCGATGCGCCGGAGCCGGTGCAGCAGTTCACCGCCACGGTGTGCTGGCTGGGCGACAAGCCGCTGCGCCCGGGGGCGCGGCTGCTGCTCAAGCACGGCACCCGCACCACGCAGGCGATCGTCGGTTCCCTGGACGTCCTCTTCGACGAACAGGAACTCGCGCTGGTCGAGTCGCCGGAGTCGTTGGAGCTCAACCAGATCGGGCGGATCGCGGTGCAGACCGCCGAGCCGATCATCGCCGACGACTACAGCCACAGCCGTGAGTCGGGCAGCTTCCTGCTGATCGATCCGGCGGGCGGCAACACGCTGGCCGCCGGCCTCGTCGGCGATGCCCTCGAGCAGCTGCACCTGGAACCGACGCCGGCGTGAGCATCCTGCTCGTCGCGCACGGCAGCCGGGATCCCCGGTTCGCCGCGACACTGTCGCAGATCCGCGACGCGGTGGGGACCGCGCTGCCGGATCGGCACGTCGGGCTGGGCTACCTCGACCTGACCGAGCCGCTCGTCGGCACCGCTCTCGACGCGATCGCCGCCGACGGCGACCACGTGACGGTCGTGCCACTGCTACTCGGCGACGGCTACCACTCGCGCTTCGACCTGCCGGTCCTGCTCGAGGCCGCGCGAAGCCGATGGCCCGCTCTGACCGTCGAGCAGACGCCGGTGCTGGGCTCGGTCAGCCTTGTCGACGCGTTGGACGACCGACTGCGCGAGGCCGGATCGGGCGACGGGATCGTGATGTACGCGGTCGGGTCGTCCGATGAGCACTCCGACGACGCCGCCCGACGTCGCGGCACCGAGCTGGCCCGCGCGACGGGGCTTCCGGTGGAGGTCGTGTTCGCGACCAAGCTGGGCCCGCAGGCCCGTGAGCTGCGGTGCGCGCTGGCCCGGCTGCGCGCGACCGGCGCCGACCGCATCGTCGGTCTCCCCTACTTCCTGTCTCCCGGGCTGCTCACCGAGCGCGTCGAGCGACTACTGCACGTACTCGCCCCCGGGTGCGCGATCGCCGCACCGCTGGGTGATCACCCAGCGGTCGTCGAGGCGATCTGCGAGACCGCCGTCGCCCGAGTCGGCGAGGCGCTGGTCCGCCGCTGACTACACCTCGAAGCCGGCGACCTTGGTCGCGCGGGCGTATACCGTCTCGCCCGGCTGCAGGTGCAGGGCGTTCTGGTCGCCGCGGGTGATCTGCGCGGCGAACTCCTCGCCGTTGGCGGCCGACACCAGCTCCACGCGGGTCTCGAAACCCAGGTTGACCACGCGTCGCACGGTCGCCTTCACGACGCCGGTGTCCAGGTCGGCGTCGCCGCCGGGCAGCGCGATCTCCGGGTTGCGGCCGATGCGGATGTCGTGCGGTCGGACCAGCTCGCCGTTGACCCGCACCGTCGAGCCGAGGAAGGACGCGACGAACGGGTTCGCCGGGCGGTCGTAGAGGTCGTCGGGCGAGCCGACCTGCTCGATCCGCCCGGCGTTGAGCACGGCGATGCGGTCGGAGACGTCGAGAGCCTCGGACTGGTCGTGGGTCACCAGCACGGTGGTCACGTGGACCTCGTCGTGCAGCCGGCGCAACCATTTGCGCAGGTCCTCGCGGACCTTCGCGTCGAGGGCGCCGAACGGCTCGTCGAGCAGTAGGACCTTGGGGTCCACCGCCAACGACCGGGCCAGGGCCATGCGCTGGCGCTGGCCGCCGGACAGCTGCGACGGGAAGCGCTTCTGCACGAACTCGAGGCCGACGATCTCCAGCAGCTCGTCGACCTTCTTGTCGATCTCCGCCTTCGGGCGCTTGCGGATCTTGAGGCCGAACGCGATGTTGTCGCGCACGTTGAGGTGCTTGAACGCGGCATAGTGCTGGAACACGAAGCCGATGTCGCGCTTCTGGGGCGACTGCTCGGTGACGTCGGAGCCGTTGATGAGCACCGTCCCCGAGTCGAGCGAGTCCAGGCCCGCGATGGCGCGCAGCAACGTCGACTTGCCCGAGCCCGACGGGCCGAGCAGCGACGTCAGCGATCCCTCCGGGATGTCGATCGACACGTTGTCGAGGGCCGCGAAATCGCCGTACCTCTTGTTGGCCCCGATTACCGAGATGGACATGTCACACGCCTTCCTTGTGGTGCGCGAGCTGGGGGTCGGCCGATGCCGGGCCGTCGGGCACGTCGAGCGTCTCGACCGAGCCGCTCGCGTCGGCGTGGCGATTGCGCACGCGCCGTTCGATGAGCGTCATCGCGACCAGGACGAGGATCGCCACCAGCATCAGCAGGGTGGCCGCCGCATAGGCGCCGAACTCGTTGTAGTCGTCGGTGTAGCGGGAGTGGACCAGCAGCGTCAGCGTCTGCGAGATGCCCGGGTAGTTCGACGACACCATTGTGACGGCGCCGTATTCGCCGAGCGCGCGGGCGATGGTGAGCACGACGCCGTAGGTCAGGCCCCATCGGATCGCGGGCAGCGTGATCCGGCTGAAGGTCTGCCACCCGTTGGCGCCGAGTGTCGCGGCGGCCTGCTCCTGCTCGGTGCCGATCTCGCGCAGCACCGGCTCGACCTCGCGCACGACGAACGGCAGCGTCACGAACAGCGTCGCGAGGACCAAGCCGGGGAACCCGAAGATCACCTTGAACCCCAGGCCCTCGATTCCGCCGAACCAGCCGCCGTGTCCCCACAGCAGGATCAGGGCGACACCGGCGACCACCGGGGACACCGCGAACGGAAGGTCCACGACCGACTGCAACAGCCCCTTCCCCGGGAAGTTCCCACGGGTGAGGGCCAGCGCGGTCGCGACGCCGAAGACCACGTTGAGGGGCACGACGATCACCACGATCAGCAGGCTCAGCTGCAGCGCGGAGATGGCCGCGGGCGTGGTGATCCACTCCCAGAACTGTCCGAGACCGTGTTGGAAGGAGCGGTAGAAGATCAACGCGACGGGCACGACGAGCAGCACGAACAGATAGAGCAGTGCGACCGTCCGCAAGGCGTGGCGGGTGAGCGGGGAAACCTTCATCGGTCGTCGTCCTCCCGTACCGATTGGCGCCGCCCGACGACCCGCAGCACCAGCAGGACCAGGAACGCGATGAGCAGCAGCACCACCGAGATCGCCGCCGCGTTGACCGGCTCGTCGATCTCGATCTGCTGCTGGATGTACTGGGAGGCCACCTGCGTCTGGCCGGGGATGTTGCCGCCGATGAGCACGACCGACCCGAATTCGCCGATCGCACGGGTGAACGCCAGGCCGGCGCCGGTCAGGATGGCCGGCAGCAGCGCCGGGAGCACGACCTTGGTGAACGTCACCCGGTTGCTCGCGCCGAGCACGGCCGCGGCCTCCTCGACGTCGGTGTCGAGCTCGAGCAGCACCGGCTGCACCTGGCGCACGACGAACGGCAGCGTGACGAAGGTCAGCGCGATCACCAGCGCCGGGCGCGTCGCGTTGAGGTGGATGTCCACCGGCGAGTTCGGCCCGTACAGCGACAGCAACACCAGGCTGGCGACGATGGTCGGGAGCGCGAACGGAAGGTCGATGATGGCGTTGACGAACCCCTTGCCGGGAAACTCGTCCCGCACCAGGACCCACGCGATCAGCGTGCCGAAGACGACGTTGAGCAGCGCGACGACCACCGAGACCCCGACGGTGATGGCGAGAGCGTCGATCGCGTTCCGCTCGGTGACCGCACTCCAGAAGCCGCTCCAGCCGCCGCCGAAGGACTGCACGGCGATGGCCGCCAACGGCAGCAGCACGATGATGCTCAGCCACAACCACGCGACACCGACGCCCAGCGGCGACACGCCCCGGAAGGTCTGGGCCCGGCCGAGGAAGCCGCGCGGCGCCTCGGCGTCGTGGGCGGTGCCGGCGGTCATTTGCCGCCTCCGTTGCCGTAGATCTCGGTGATCGCACCCTTGGCGCCGAAGAGCGCACCGTCGACGGCCTTCCACCCGGTCAGGTCCTTGCCGTCGTTCTCGGCCGCCGTCCCCCGACCCAGCACCTTGCCGAGTTCGGCGATGGTCCACAGTCGTTCGATGTGACCGGGAAATTGACCGGCGGTCTCGGCGATGACCGCGTCGTCGACGGGGCGGAAGCCCGCCTGCGCCCAGAGTCGCTGCGCCGGCGCGGTGAACAGGAAGTCGACGAAGGCGCGGGCCGCCGTCGGGTCGTCGCTCGTCGTGGTCACCGCGACCGGGTTCTCGATCTTGAAGGTCTGCGGCGGCAGGACGTAGTCGACCTGCTGCGCCGGCTTGGCCGTCGCATTCGCGCGGTCGAGCATGATCGCCTCGTTCTCGTAGCTGATCAGCACGTCTCCCTGCCCCTGCTCGAAGGCGGTGGTGGCCTCGCGCCCGGATTTGGGCTGCACGGTGATGTGGTTGCGGACGAGGCGGCCGATGTAGTCCAGGCCGGCCTGCGCGTCGCGACCGCCGTCGCTCTTGGCGGCGAACGGCGCCAGCAGGTTCCACTTGGCCGACCCGGAACTGCCCGGGTTGGGGGTGATCACTTGCACGCCCGGCTTGAGCAGGTCGTCCCAGTCGTGGATGTTCTTCGGGTTTCCCTTGCGGACGACCAGCGCGACGACCGACCCGAACGGCGTGCTGTTGTTCGGCGCGCGACTCTTCCAGTCCTCGTCGACGACGCCCTCCTTGACCAGACGCGTGACATCGGGTTCGACGGAGAAGTTGACGACGTCGGCGGGCACCCGGCGGGCGACCTTGCGCGACTGGTCGCCCGAGGCCCCGTAGCTCTGGGAGAAGCCGACCCCGCGACCGGCGTCGGTGGCGCGGAAGGCGGGGATCACCTTGTCGAAGCCCGGCTTGGGAACCGCATACGCGACCAGCTTCAGATGACGGCTGCCCGAGGAGATGTCCGCGCCGCCGGGCTCGTCGGTCGATCCCCCGCCGCACGCGGTGGCTCCCAACACGACAGCGGCGGCGGTCACCAGTGCGAGCGCCGCGCGGCGTCGAAGATTCGTCCTCACCGGCTCAACGTAGCAAGGCGCGGACACCCGGACGTGCCGGCTTCCAGCGGTGCTGCGGGCGACGGCGCGCCGTGCTAGTTCAGCACCACCCAGGCCACGATGACCAGGACCAGCAGGCCCAGCAGGGCCCAGGTGACGGGCGATCGCTTCATGACGGGGACTCCGCTTTCTCATCGTCCGGTGCGACGACGGGTTCGGACGTCGCGGGATCTCGATCGGCCACCGCGGGGCGATGGCCGTTGAACTGGGCTTTTCCCCACGAGGACAGCGCGTCGCCGACCTTTGCGGCGAGGCCGGTGACGAACTCGATGACCACGGACAGGATCATCGCGGCGACGACGGCCAGCGGCACGACGACGATCAGGACGACGACCAGCTGCGGCACGAACGGGAGCCGGATGAGCCAGGCCTCGACGCCGTCCCACCAGGACAAGAACCCGGACACCGACTCACCTTCTTACGATCACCCTGAATTAAACGCCCCGCGACCGGCGGGGCCACCAGCGAGCATAGTCGCCGCCGGTGGCCCACCGGTCTCGAGCGGCTCAGAGGTAGGTGCCGATCGGCACCGCGGCCACGTAGTCGCGGGCGCCGATCACCTCGAGCATCGTCGACGTCGTGAGTGCCTCGCCGCCGGTGAGCACGGCACGGCGGACGGCCTCGACGACGTCGGCGCCGCTGCGCCCGGCCGGGAAGGCCGCCGCGACCCGTGCCACGTCGACGACGGCCGCCGGCAGTGCGGCGAGCCTCTCGGCCAGGATCGCGGCGACCGCCGCATCGGTCGGCGGCTCGATCTCCACGATGGAGTCGAAGCGCGCCGCACGGGTGGCGGCGTGATCGATCGCCTTCGGGTCGTTCGTGGTCGCGATCGTCAGGACGCGGTCCAATTTG
Source organism: Gordonia sp. (in: high G+C Gram-positive bacteria) (assembly GCF_047606305.1). GTDB lineage: Bacteria > Actinomycetota > Actinomycetes > Mycobacteriales > Mycobacteriaceae > Gordonia. Next base: position 90,286 of record NZ_JASGER010000011.1, read on the forward strand.
TCGGCCCCGTCCAGGGCCGCCAGCAGTGCGCCCAGCGCCCCGTCGTTGCCATCACCGCGACGACGGATGTGCAGGTCGACGTCGTCGAGCAGGACGACCATCGGACCGAGTTCGTCGGCCACCTGGTAGAGCTCGGCGATGCCGTGGGCCATCGTCGACGGATCCGCCACCACGACGGTGAACTCACCGGCCAGCTCACCCATGACCGCACGCGCCACGGCGGTCTTGCCGACGCCGGGCGGCCCGGCCAGCATGAGCCCGCGGCTGGTCGACAACCCGGCGGTGCGCAGGGCCTCGTAGCGCGACGTCACCGCGGCGATCGCCAGGTCCACCTCGCGCCACACGGCGCCGGGCACCTGAACGCGGTCGCGCGGGGCGGTGATGTCGTCGAGCACCGTGAACGACAGGCCGTCGCCGTAGGAGGCGCGGACCACGCGGCCGCGGAACGGGCTGCGCTCGGCGATGGCACGGGACAACCGACTCACCGCGTTGCGCGCCGACTCGTCGCGCCCGGCGGGCGCGAACACGCGCACGCGGTTGCGGTGGTAGCCGGGGTGCGCGGTGATCGAAACGGCCAACGGGCCGTCGCCGAACGGGTTGTCCGGGCCGAAGGCGAAGGTCGCGTCGCTCGGGATCGAGTACTCGTCGTCACCGATCGTGTGCTGTACCCACTGCGGCGGATCGTCGTCCTCGTCGGGGCCGATGACCGCGTCATATTCGGCCGCCAGGTCGGCGACGACCAGGCCGGCGGCGACGATCATCGACGGGCCCAGGCGCAGGTAGTGCGACGCCAAGCCACGACGCCCGTGCGTGTGGCCCGGGGTGCCGACGTGTTCGTCGAGGAAGCGGTCGAGCGTCATCTTGGGGTCGCCGACGGTGCCGCCGAGAACGGCGGCGAGCACTTCGATGGTGCGTCGCACCGCCTGGCTCTCGCCGGCGGTGATCTCGTCAAGTGTCGGGGCGCCCATGGCGTCCTCCGCTTCCTTTGTCGTGTGTCGGGTGTGCCCGGATTCGAGCAGCGGCCCAGCCTCGCACAGCACTCGCCGGCGTGACAAAGGGTTTTCGGGTCAGGCCAGTCCGCGGCGGCGCAGCAGAGGCGCGACGTCCGCATCGCCGCCGATCAGGGCGCGGTGGGCGGCGAGCGGGTCGACGCTGTCCCCCTTGGACAAGATGGTGTCGGCGAACCGCCGGCCCAGGTCCCGACTCAGCCCACCGTTGGCGTCGAACCACTCGCGCGTCGCCGCGTCGAGCACCTCGGACCAGATGTAGGCGTAATAGGCCGACGAGTAGCCGCCGGCGAAGACGTGGTTGAAGTACGGGCTCCGGTACCGCGGCGGGATGCTCGCATTGTCCGCCCCGGCACGCGCGAGTGACTCGGCCTCGACCGCGGGCCAGATGCCCGGTGTGTTCGCCAGGTCGAGGTCGGCGAGCTGCTGCGCGGTCATCCGATGCCAGCCGAGGTCGACGACCGCAGCGCCCAGATACTCGACGGTGGCGTGTGCCGGCTCCGTCCCCGAGGTGGCGCGCACCTGGTCGATCAGCTCAACCGGTGCCGGCTCCCCGGTTTCGACGTGGCGCGCGTAGTTGGCGACGACGTCGGGGTGCAGGGCCCAGTGCTCGTTGACCTGGGAGGGGAATTCGACGAAGTCGCGCGGCACCGACGTCCCCGACTGGGAGACGAAGCGGACGTCGGACAGCAGGCCGTGCAGCGCGTGACCGAACTCGTGGAACAGCGTGGTGAGCTGATCGACGCTCAGCAGCGTCGGCTGCCCGTCGGCCGGCTTGGGGATGTTCAGGACGTTGACGACCACCGGCTTGGTCCCCTGCTCGCGGGACTGGTCGACGAAGGAGGTCATCCAGGCGCCGCCGCGCTTGGTCGGACGGGCGTAGTAGTCCCCCAGGTACAGCCCGACGCCCTCGCCGGCCTCGTCGAAGACCTCGAACACCCGCACGTCCGGGTGATAGCCGCGCAGGTCGTCGCGCTCGACGAAATCGAGCCCGTACAACGCCCCGGCGGCGTGGAAGACCCCGTCGCGCAGGACGCGGTCCAGCTCGCAGTACTGCGCGTAGCCCTCGATGTCGGCGGCCGCCTGCGACCGCTGGTGGCGGGCCAGCCAGTACGTGTAGTCGGAGGGGGCGACCGGTCCGCCGGCGAGCGCGCGCAGGGCCTCCTCCTCGGCGGCCGCCGCGGGCCGGACCGCCGCGGCGACCTGCGACAGCAGGGCTTCCACGGCGTCTACGCCGGGGGCGGTCTCCTCGTCGATGACGA
>NZ_JASGER010000012.1:0-21117 GCF_047606305.1 Gordonia sp. (in: high G+C Gram-positive bacteria)
CCGCCCAGCGGCGTCGGGCCCGTGGCGCGCGTCCGACGACCGTTCGCACGCTGACCGGCACCGGCACCGCCGGTTATCGCGTCGGCGGCCGCCGCTGGGAGCTGCCCGCCCGAGGATTCTGGCAGGCCCACCGCGGCGCTCCGGCGGCGTATGCGCGCCAAGTGGGCGAGTGGTTGGCGCCGTGGGCGAGCGCAGCCGTGGTCTGGGACCTCTACGGCGGGGCCGGGGTGTTCGCCGCTGCCGCACTCGACCTCGGTGCCGCCGAGGTCCACGTCGTCGACACCGATGCCGCCGCGCTGGCGGCCGCCGCCGTGGTCTTCGCCGGCGAGCCCGTCCGAACCGTGCGCGCCCCCGTGTCTCCGTCGAGCCTGGCCGACCTGCCGGCCCCCGGCGCGGTCATCCTCGATCCGCCGCGTCAGGGAGCCGGCGCCGCCGTGGTCGACGCCGTCGTCGCCGCCGGGCCGACCGCGATCGTGCACGTCGGCTGTGACCCCGCCGCCTTCGCCCGCGACATCGGCCGAGTCAGTGCCGCCGGATACCGGTTGACGGCGGTGCGCGGATTCGACGCCTTCCCGCTGACCCATCACGTCGAGGCGATGGCGCTACTGGTGCGCGCCGAAACGTCCGTAGACTGAAACCACCGTGCGCCGGCCCGCGCACCCAGCCCGCCCAACCGACAGGAGGACTCGACGATGAGTCTGTTGGAGTCGATCCACTCGCCGGCCGACCTGTCCGGCCTGACCAGCGAGGAAATGGATCGACTCGCCGAGGAGATCCGGCGGTTCCTGGTCGCGAAGGTGTCGGCGACCGGTGGGCACCTCGGCCCCAACCTCGGTGTCGTCGAGTTGACGATGGCCATCCACCGGGTCTTCGACTCCCCCCGCGATCCGGTGATCTTCGACACTGGTCATCAGTGCTACGTCCACAAGATCCTGACCGGGCGCGCCGACGAGTTCGACAGCCTGCGCCAGCGCGACGGGTTGACCGGCTACCAGGATCGCGCGGAGAGCTCGCACGACTGGGTGGAGTCCTCCCACGCGTCGGCGGCGCTGTCCTACGCGGACGGGCTGTCCAAGGCCTTCGAGTTGCGTGACGAGAAGCGCACCGTCGTGGCCGTCGTCGGTGACGGGGCGCTCACCGGCGGCATGTGTTGGGAGGCGCTGAACAACATCGCCGCGGCGAACCGCCCGGTGGTGATCGTGATCAACGACAACGGCCGCTCCTACGCCCCGACCATCGGCGGCCTTGCGCAGCACCTCTCCGGCCTGCGCCTGCAGCCCGGCTACGAGCGTTTCCTCGACGAGGGGCGCAAGCTCCTCAAGCAGGTGCCGGTCGTCGGCGACCCCGCCTATGCGGTGGTGCACGGGATGAAGACCGGCATCAAGGACCTCCTCGCCCCGCAGGCACTCTTCTCCGACCTCGGCCTGAAGTACGTGGGGCCGGTCGACGGCCACGACATCGGTGCGCTCGAGAGCGCCCTGCGCCAGGCCAAGTCGTTCGGCGGACCGGTCATCGTGCACGCGGTCACCCGCAAGGGCAACGGCTACGGCCCGGCCGAGGACCACGAAGAGGACCAGATGCACGGCATCGGCGTGATCGACCCGGTCACCGGGCGGCCCGCATCGGTGACCGCGCAGGACTGGACGTCGGTGTTCTCCACCGCCCTGGTCGAGGCGGGGTCGCGCCGGGGTGACGTCGTCGCGATCACCGCGGCGATGGCGGCGCCCACCGGCCTGGCCGCCTTCGGGGAGCGCTTTCCAGGCCGGTTGTACGACGTCGGCATCGCCGAACAGCACGCCCTGACCTCGGCGGCGGGTCTGGCATTGGGCGGCATGCACCCGGTCGTCGCGATCTACTCGACCTTCCTGAACCGCGCTTTCGACCAGTTGCTGATGGACGTGGCCCTGCTGGACCAGCCGGTCACCCTGGTGCTCGACCGGTCCGGTATCACCGGCCCGGACGGGCCCAGCCACCACGGCATGTGGGACCTCTCGCTGATGGCGATGGTGCCCGGTTTGCGGGTGGCCGCCCCGCGCGACGCGGTCCGGCTCCGCGAGGAACTCGACGAGGCGCTGGGCACCGACGACGGGCCGACGGCCCTCCGCTTCGCCAAGGGCGCCGTGCCCGAGGACATCCGCGCTGTCGAGCGGACCGCCGACGGGGTGGACGTGCTGCGACGCGGCAACCTCGGATCGGCGCGCCCGGCGGGGGATGTGCTCATCGTCGGTGTGGGCGCCTTTGCGGCGATGGCGTGTGACACCGCCGACCTGCTGGACAAGCAGGGGATAGAGACCACCGTCGTCGATCCGCGATGGGTTCTCCCCGTACCGGGCTCGATCGTCGACATGGCCGGCGACCACCGACTCGTGGTGACACTGGAGGACGGGCTGGTCGACGGTGGTGTCGGCTCGGCGATCATCGACGCGATGGCCGCCGCGGGGCTGACCGTGCCGGTCATGCAGCGCGGCATCCCGAAGGAGTTCGTGGCCGCGGCGTCGAGGGGCGAGATCCTCGGCGACCTCGGCCTGACCGCGAGGGAACTGTCCCGCACGATCACCGCGACGGTCTCCCGCCGCATGGACCCGGCCGGCGAGGACGCGCCCATCGCCGGCGACGCCGGCTAGCCCTCCACCTGCCCCAGCGCCACCGCGATGGCCTCGCGGGTCAATTCCCGCTGCCACGGGCGCGCGTGTCCGGCGGCGAGGGCTTCATCGACGGCGTCAGGGTCGGCGGCCACACCGTTCCAGCACAGCTGGCGGACCAGTTCCGGGGCCAGCAGGTTCTCCGCGGGCACCGACACCGACTCGGCGACCTCGGCGACGGCCGGGCGGACCGCCGCCGCGCGTGCTGCGGCCTCGGGGTTGCGCTGGTCCCACCGGTTGACCGGGGGCAGCCCGATCGTCGGTGCCGAGCGTCGCGGCAGGTCGGAGTCGGGGAGCTCGCGGGCGCGGTGCAGCGCGGCCAGCCAACGCTTGGCGTGTCGGCGCTGGCGCGGACCGCCGAAGACTTTGAGCGCGGTGAGTTCGTCGATGGTGGTGGGGTCGGTGGCGGCCGCATCGATGATCGCCGAGTCCGGCAACACCCGACCCGGGGCCACGTCGCGCTGACGGGCCAACTCCTCGCGCGACTCCCACAACTCGCGCACCGCGGCGAGCTGCCGCGGCGACTTGAGGCTGTGAATGTTGGAGGTGCGGCGCCACCGGTCCACCCGTGGAGGATTGGGCGGGCGCTGCAGGATGTACGCGAACTCCTGCGCGGCCCAACCGTCCTTGCCCTCCGCGCGCAGGCGGGCGTCCATCGCGTCGCGCAGTTCGACCAGCATCTCGACGTCCAGCGCCGCATAGTTGAGCCAGTCGTCGGGTAGCGGCCGCTTGGACCAGTCGGCGGCGCCGTGGCCCTTGCGGAGTTCGTAGCCCAGGAAGTGGGCGGTCATCGCGGCCAGGTTGACCCGGTTCAGACCGAGGAGCCGACCGGCCAGCTCGGTGTCGTAGAGGTCCTGGCAGCGCATCCCCAACTCGCGCAGGCAGGGCAGGTCCTGGTCGGCGGCGTGCAGCACCCACTGCGGTCCGTCGAGCGCGTCGATGACCGACGTGAGGGCGTCGGGATGACTGATCGGGTCGATCAGGAAGGTGCCCGACCCGTTGCGCCGGATCTGCACGAGGTAGGCGCGCTGGGAATAGCGGAATCCGGAGGCCCGCTCGGTGTCCAGCGCGATGGGTCCCGAACCGGCCGCCAGGCGCCCGGCCGCGTCGGCGAACTCGGCCGGTTCGACGAGCACATCGGGCACGCCGTCGGCCGGTGCGAGCAACGGCGTGGTGGCCGGCGCCTCGTCGGGGGTGTCGGTTTCGGTCATCGGGACCTCAGTCGGTGGACTTGAGGGCGGTCACGCCGGTGGGCGGGAGGCCCGCGGCGGTGGCGAGCACCTCGCAGAACGCCTCGAGGTGGGGCGCGAGGGTGGGGTCGAGAGCGGTCCATGAGGCGCGCAGCTCGAGCTGATGGGCGCGCGGCGGGCCCGCGATGTCGCCGTAGCGCACCGAGCTGGTCGAGGTCACGGTGCCGCCGAGCGCGGTGAGGGCCGGGGCGGAGGGACCGGTTCCGGTCGGCGTCGAATCCTCGCCCTCCGCGACGCCCAGGGCGTCGGTGAGCCAGCTCCAGGCGACCTCCGGCAGCATCGGGTCGGTCGCCAAGTCGGCCTCGACGTCGACCTGGATGTAGGCCACGAGGCGGATGGTGCCGCTCCACGCGTCGTTGCCGTCCGGGTCGTATAGGACGATGAGGCGCCCGAAAGCCGACCCGGAGGAGTCGGTGGGGACGTCCTCGGAATCCTCGGTGCGCACCTCGGCGCCGACGGCGTAGCTGTACGGCGCGAGTCGTTGCGGTGGGCGGATGGGGCTGACGTCGATGTCCGGCCGCACGGCGGCGGCCTGCAGGGACGCCACGGCGGCGGTGAAATCGGCGGGATCGCCCGCCCGACTCGCCGTGGTACCGCTCTCCGGGGTACCTGATCCGATCACCGGTCCAACCTAGGACGGGCGCCCCCGCGTCGGTGGGAGGCGCGCCGGGCCGGGCCCCGGGCCGCTGCCGCTACAGTGGTCGCCGTGACCGACAAACCGCTGCTCGACGCCGCAGCCGGGCGCCAGCCATCCCGGCGACCGGTGTGGTTCATGCGCCAGGCCGGGCGGTCGTTGCCCGAGTACCGGGCCCTGCGCGCCAACCGCGGCATGCTCGAAGCCTGCTTCGACCCGGAGATGGTCTGCGAGATCACCCTGCAGCCGGTCCGCCGACACGACACCGACGGCGCGATCCTGTTCTCCGACATCGTGGTGCCCCTCAAAGCGGCCGGCATCGACCTGGACATCGTCGCCGGGACCGGGCCGGTCATCGCCGAACCGGTGCGCACGGCGGCGGATGTGGAGTCGATCGCCCGACTCGAGCCCGACGCGGTCGGGGCCGTGGCGAAGGCCGTGCAGTTGCTGCGTGCAGAGCTGGCGTCGACGCCGACCGCCCTCATCGGATTCGCGGGAGCTCCGTTCACGCTCGCTTCGTACCTGATCGAGGGCGGGCCGAGCCGGAACTACACGCACACCAAGGCGATGATGTACGGCCAGCCAGACCGCTGGCACGCGCTCATGGGCCGCCTGGCCGACATCACGGTCGCCTTCCTGCGCGTCCAGCTCGACGCCGGTGTCGAAGCCGTTCAGCTGTTCGACTCCTGGGCGGGCATGCTGTCGCGGCGCGACTACGAGACATTCGTGGCCCCGCACAGCACCCGCGTCTTCGCCGAGATCGCCGACTACGACGTGCCGCGCATCCACTTCGGCGTCGGCACCGGCGAACTGCTCGCCCCGATGGCCCAGACGGGGGCCGACGTCATGGGCGTCGACTGGCGGGTGCCGCTGGACGAGGCGGCCGCGCGCATCGGGCCGGGCAAGGCCCTGCAGGGCAACCTCGACCCCGCTGTCCTGTTCGCCGGTGAGCGCGTGCTCGCCGAACACGTGTCGCGGGTGATTGCCGACGCGGATCGCGCGCTCGCGTCCGGCGCGCGGGGCCATATCTTCAACCTCGGCCACGGCGTGCTTCCCGACACCGACCCCGAGGCGATCACGCGGGCCGTAGAGCTGGTGCACTCGGCGTGAGCCGAATCGCGATCATCGGCGCCGGGCTCTCGGGGCTGGTCGCCGCCCACGAGCTGCGGCGCTCACTCGGACCGGACGTGACGATCGTCCTCTATGAGGCCTCCGATCGGGTCGGCGGGCTGCTGCACGGCGCCGACGTGGCCGGCCGGTACACCGACGTCGGGGCCGAGGCCTTCGTGCTGCGACGTCCCGAGGCGCGCGACCTGGTCGTCGAGCTGGGGCTGGCCGATCAGATCGTCGTACCGACCGGGGCCCGCCCGGCGGTCTGGGCGCGCGGTCGGCTGAATCCGTTGCCGACGCCGGCGTGGATGGGCATTCCGGCCTCGCCCGATGCCGTGCGGACGGTCGCCGACGACGAGGACCTCGAGCGCATGACGGCCGAGCCGCGACGGCCGTTGGCCTGGACGCCCGGTGCCGACGCCTCGATCGGAGACCTGGTGGCCGACCGCTTCGGTCCGTCCGTGGTGGCGCGCAGCGTGGACCCGATGATCGGCGGTGTGTACTCCTGCCTGTCCCGCGACATCGGTGTGCGCGCCGCAATGCCGGCGCTGGCGGCCCGCCTCGACGAGGGGGCGCCGAGTCTGACGGCAGCCGTCGCCGCGCTCCTGCCGTCGCCGGAGGCGCCCAGCTCACCGGTCTTCGGTGCGCTGCGCGGCGGCTATCGGGTGTTGGTGGACGCCCTGGTCGAGTCATCCGCACCGGTTCTGCACTTGCGCACCCCGGTCGCCGCGATCCGCGGCGAGGGCGCGGGATGGTCGGTGGACGGGCAGCGCCATGACGCGGTGATCGTCGCGACGCCCGCGCCCGTCGCGGCCGGACAATTGGCCGACGTCGCGGCCGACAGTGCCGGGGTGCTCGCCGACATCGCCACCGCACCGTCCGCGGTGGTCGCCCTCGCCCTCGCCCCCGCCGCGCGTGTGCCCGACCATTCCGGCATCTTGGCGGCGACCGGCGAGGAACTCGCCCGCGGCGAGTCCGCGAACGCGGTCAAGGCGATCACCATCAGTTCGCGCAAATGGGACCACTACGCCGGCCCGGACGGCCGGGTACGGCTGCGAGCGTCCTTCGGGCGGCTGGGCGAGCCGGTGACCGGCACCGATGCCGACCTCGTGCGGACGGCGGCCGCCGCGCTTGCGCAGGTGTGCGACGAGGTGCCGGGAGTCGTCGACGCCGCCGTCCAACGGTGGCCCGGCGGATTGCCGTGTTACGCGCCCGGGCACACCGAACGCGTGGCCGCGATCCTGGCCGGCCTGCCCGCCGGGGTCGCGGTGGCCGGCGCCGCCTACCGGGGCGTCGGGGTGCCGGCCTGCATCGCGCAGGCCCGTGGGGCGGCTGCCGCCGTTCGGGCGCATCTGGCCCGGGGGTAGCTTGGGATCATGGCCCGTTTGAACTACGACGAACTCAACAACACCATCCGCTACCTGATGTTCTCGGTGTTCACCGTGCGCCCCGGCGAGCTCACCGATAGGGATGCCGCCGGCGCCGAATTCGCCGCCTTCCTCGAGGAGATCCAGCGCGACGGCCTCGTCGTGCGCGGGGTGTACGACGTGGCCGGGATGCGTGGCGACTCCGACTACATGATCTGGTGGCACGCCGAGACCATCGAGGAGCTGCAGGACGCCTACCAGCGCCTGCGGCGCGACACCGCCGTCGGCCGCGCGAGCGACGCCTTCTGGAGCGCCTCGGCGTTGCACCGGCCGGCCGAGTTCAACAAGAGCCACATCCCGGCCTTCCTGGCGGGGGAGGACCCGGGCAACTACGTCTGCGTGTACCCGTTCGTGCGCTCGTACGACTGGTACCTGCTGCCCGACGAGGAGCGTCGCACCATGCTCGCCGATCACGGCAAGGAGGCCCGCGGTTACAAGGATGTGCGGGCCAACACGGTGCCCGCCTTCGCACTGGGCGACTACGAGTGGCTGTTGGCCTTCGAGGCGCCCGAACTGCACCGGATCGTCGACCTCATGCGCGACCTGCGGGCCACCGAGGCGCGCCGCCACGTGCGCGTCGAGATCCCGTTCTTCACCGGACCGCGGGTCGATCCGGCCGCGCTCGTCGCAAAGCTCCCCTAGGGGTTGCGGTCGTCCGGCTCGAGCGTCAGGCAGACCGAGTTGATGCAGTAGCGCTGATCGGTCGGGGTGTCATAGCCCTCGCCGGCGAAGACGTGGCCCAGGTGACTGTGGCAGTTCGCGCACAGGACCTCGGTGCGCACCGTCCCCAGGGAGGCGTCCCGCCGCTCGATGACCGTGTCGCCGGCCAGCGGCGTGAAGAACGACGGCCAGCCGCAGTGTGACTCGAATTTGGCGTCGCTGCGGAACAGTTCGGCGTTGCACGCGCGACACCGGTACACGCCGGTGGTCGTGACGTCGGTGTACTCGCCGGTGAAGGGCGGTTCGGTGCCCGCCCGGCGCAGCACCCGGAATTCGGTCGGCGTCAGCCGCCGCGCCCATTCCTCGTCGGACAGCGCGGAGAAGTCGGTGGTTTCCTCGCTCACGCTTCCACTGTAAGCGCGGCCGGCTCGCGGTCGCCGGCGCGCAGGTCCAGATAGCGCCAGAGCAGCGAGAAGAACACCGCGATCAGCAACAGCGACCAGCCCCACGTGACGGTCAACATGTCCATGTTGGTGCCGAAGGCCTCCCAGTTGGTCGGGAGGTGCTCCGATCGCGGGTTGCGGATCGTGTAATAGATGTCGACGGTCATACAGCCGTAGACGCCCAGCCACGCCGGCCAGTTGCGCATCGGCGACCCGGGCCGAATCACGGTCATCACCAGCGGGAACAGGAGCATCGAGTAGTAGCCCTGGCCGAGCGGGCCCACCAGGAACGACGCGGTCAGCAGGACGCCCGAGGAGGCCGTCAGCCACAGCACCTCGTCCTTGTCGCGGTAGTAGCGCCACAGGAACCAGACGCAGAACGCGGCCATCACCACGAACATCACGCGCAACAGCAGGATGAGCCACGGCTGCAGGCCGTAGAAGGTGCCCAGACCGCCGACCGAGTTGTTGTAGTAATCGCGCGTCTCCCGCAGATACGGGAACGTCTTGTCCATGAAGTTGTCGGTGTCCGGGACCAGCGGCCACGCGATGACGTTCAGCAACACCGGGATGCCCAGCGCCGGGATGAGTGCGCGCCACATGCCCTTCTTGAGCAACGGCAGCAGCAACACCGGCAGGAGCACGGGCTTCACCGCGATCGTCAGCCCGACGGCGATTCCCGCGAGCCACGGTCGGCCGGCCTTGAGCCACCACAGGAACAGCACGAGGCTCAGCAGCACGAAGGAGTTGAAGTTCGTGTACACCAGCGTGGCGGTCACCGACTCGCTGAGGAAGAAGAAGAAGATGACCGCGGGCAGCACCCACGAGGTGGCCTTATAGCCGAAAAGCCTGGTCAACACGTACGCCGAGATCAACAGTGCGACGACCGACAGTGCCAGGAACACCCACCGCGACCGCTCCGGGTCGAGGTAGGCGATCGGCGCCATCAGCAGCGTGCCCGACGGGGGGTAGAGGTAGTGCGGCTCGACGGTCGTGTAACTCTCGCCGTAGACCGTGCCCCCGTTGAGGAACCGCAGGGCGGCCTCGTACACGGGCTTGAAGTCGTCGGTGCGGTCGCCGTTGATCGCCAGCACGACGGTCTTGTGGAAGATCATCATGATGCTGATCGGCCACAGGATCGCCTTGATGATGCGCTCGGTCGGCACCGGGGGGAACAGGTAACGGTCTGCAATCGTCACGAGCGAACCGTACTACAAGCGGGCCCGCCACCCGCCGACCGTCGTCAACCGGCGGGGCACGCCCGGGTGCGGTCGCCGCCCAGTGCGTCGGCGTCCAGATAGTCCACGACCATCGCGGCCGCACAGTCGCTGTGGGCGAGCACCGAGTATCCGACGCCGTCCCAGCTGACGGTCGTGGGGGCGACTCCGGCGTCGGCGAACACTTTGTTCAGGGCGCCGGCGTCGCTGCCGTTCACCGGATCGGCCCCGGGGGCGAACACCAGGGGAGCGACGGGGAAGGAGGTCGGGGCCGCCGGCGGGGTCGTCGTTCCCCAGCCCGTGCAGCGGGCCAGGTCGATCGCCGCGGTGGTGCCCAGCAACGGGTATTGCTTGCCCCAGTCGCCGAGCAGCCCTTCGATCTCGTTGAGCCCGACGGTCCCGGTGACGTTGTTGCAGCGGCTCACCAGCATGCCGTCCGAGGACTGCAGGGCCGTCGTGCGACGGACCATGGTCGCAAGCGGGGCGGTGTTGCCGCCGTTTGCCGCACCGAGGGCCGCCACCAGGTCGCGCAGAGCGTCGTCGCCGGTGGCCAGACCGACCTGGATCATCACGGCCTGGGCGACCTGGGCATCCCCGAGATCCTTGAGGTCCCCGGTGCGCGCCTTGTCCAGGACCGACTTGAGCAGCGCGCCCGGGTCGGCCTCCTTGCCGCGGCAGGCCGTGTCGGTCGTACAGCGGCGGGTGAAGGTGTCCAGCGCCTGCTCGACGCCGCGCACCCGTGTCGCGGCCCGCGACTTGGCCGGCCCGCCGTAGGGGGTCGGGGAGTCCAGCACGACCCGACCGACGCGGTCGCCGTACTGCCCGGCATAGGCGAGCGCGACCTCCGAGCCGGTGCCGACGCCGAGGACGGCCAGCCGGTCGACGCCCCACTTGAGGCGCAATGCCTCGAGGTCGGTGGCCGACAGCGCGTAGGTGAAGGCCAGCGAATTGTCGTCGAGCGTGTCGGTGCACGAGTCGGCGGCGCTGCGCGCGGCCTTGGCGAGACGGTTGACGCGGGCCTTGGGGTCGTTGTCGGAGGCGGCGAGACCGTCGTCGGCGATGACCGCGCGGTCGGCGCGGGTCATGCAGTCGATATCGGCCAGGCCGCGCTGCTCGACGGCGACGACCGGGTGCTTGGTCAGCAGCGCCGTGCCGGCGGGACCGCCCGCCAGGGTCAGTGCGAGTTGCGCGGCGGGCAGGTCCGTACCGGTGACCATGACCACCGGAGCGGCGGTCCTCGGGGTAGCCGGGAGCGAGACCTTGACCAGCGGCACGGTGACCGACTGACCGCCGGCCGTGTTCGGGTCGGCCGGATTGCGCATGGTCGCGCAGCGAACGGTCACGCCCTTGGCCGGGGAGGCCCCGTAGCGGGCGGCCATGGACGACGGGCACTCGCGCCAATCCAGGTCGGTCTTGACGCCGGCCAGTGCCGGGATGGCCGGCTTGGTGGATTCCTTGGTCCGCACGCCCTTGGAGCCGCCGTCGTGGACGACCGCGGGTCCCGCGTCGGGCCCGACGGCGCAACCGGCCGCCAGAGTCGCCGCCAGGGGGAGCAGCAGGATTCGGGCGATGGCCCCCGTGCGCGCACCGTTGGACTGCATGCCACCGAGACTAGCGGGAGGATGGGCCCGCGGTCTGATCCCCGTCGCCCGTTCGCGCGGGTCGGACCCACCGCGCATAGAGGTAGCCGTCGTCATCGGTCAGCACCTGGGTGCACCGCATCGGCCGCGGCGCCTCGACGTCGAGGTGGACAGGCCGCGCCGCGGTCCCGCCGAGGAGGAGCGGACTGGTCGTGAGGCACAGCTCGTCGAGGGCATCGGCCGCGACGAAGGAACCCAATAGGCGGGGCCCGCCCTCCAGCAGGATCCGGCGCCATCCCCGGCGTGCGCACTCGGCGACGATCGCGGTCGGGTCGACGGTGTCGGTCCCGCAGTCGACCAGCGTCGCACCGGCATCGGCCAGCGACCGGCGTGCCGGGGTGGGAGCGGTCGAGCAGGTCAGGACGAGCGTGTGCGCATCGCCCAGCGGCCGGTAGTCGGCGGGGATGGCCAACGAGCGGGAGACCAGTGCCAGAGCCGGGCCGTCCGGTTGGCCGTAGCCCTCGGTGAGGGCCGTGTGGGTCCCGACCACGACGACGTCGGCCAACGAGCGCAGGGTGTCGAAGATCTGCTTGTCCCCGTCGCGGGCCAGGTCACCGCTGCGGCCCTCCAGGCCAGCGGCGCCGTCGACGCTCGCGATCATGTTGGCCCGGACCCACGGGTCGGGGCCGTCGGGATAGGCGTAGAGGCCCGCCAGGTCGTCGGGTGTGACGTCGCTCGCTTTGCGAAGAATCTGCACTACACCATTGTGGCGGGGACCGATAGGCTGCGAGGGTCATGACGCTGCATTTGTGTGATCGAAACCCGGTTGTCGCCCCGGAGACCCTCATCGCCGAGATGGTCCCACCCTCCACCTTCGACGACGTCAGCTTCGACACCTACATCCCGAGCCCCGACGAGCCGAGCCAGGCCGCCGCGCTGGCCGCCGCGCGCGACTTCGTCGAGCGGGCCAAGAAGGTCCGCGGCGGGGGCAAGCGGGGCCTGTTCCGCAAGGGCGGAACGGCGCACGGCATCGGTCTGTACCTCGACGGTGGTTTCGGTGTGGGCAAGACCCACCTGCTGGCGTCGATCTATCACGCGATGCCCGGTCCGAAGGCCTTCGCGACCTTCGTCGAGCTGACCCAGCTGGTCGGCGCACTGGGCTTCATCAACACCGTGGAGCGGCTGGCCGACCACACGGTCATCTGCATCGACGAGTTCGAGCTCGACGACCCGGGTGACACGATGCTGGTGTCCCGCCTGCTGACCGAGCTCAGCGAGAAGGGCGTGTCGATCGCGACCACCTCCAACACGTTGCCCGGCCAGCTGGGCGAGGGGCGGTTCGCGGCACAGGACTTCCTGCGCGAGATCCGCAAACTCTCGGCGATCTTCGAATCGGTCCGCGTCGACGGGCCCGACTACCGACACCGCGACCTGCCGCCGGCGCCCGAGCCGCGCACCGACGCCGCATTGGTCGAATTGGCCGAGTCGACGCCCGGGGCGAGCCTCGACGACTTCGGTGCCCTCTGCGACCACCTCGCCGCGCTGCACCCCTCCAAGTACAAGGCGCTCGTGGACGGGGTGTCCCTGGTCTGCGTGTCCGACGTCTCGCCGGCCACCGACCAGTCCGTCGCCCTGCGGCTGGTCGTCCTGGCCGACCGCCTCTACGACGCCGGCATCCCGCTGACCACGTCGGGTTGCAAACTCGACGAGATCTTCACCGAGGAGATGCTCGCCGGCGGCTACCGCAAGAAGTACCTGCGCGCCACGTCGCGCCTGCTGGCGCTGTCGCGCTTCGCCGAGGCCAACGCCGTCTGAGGGCGTCGCGGCGGGCCGGTCGAAAATCGAGCGGCACGCCGTCGACCTGGAGATTTGGCAATGCGTTCACGGGTCGGCTAGTGTTTCCACTCGCACCGCAAGCACACCGGGTAACCGGGGTGGGAGCGGACGGAATGCGGATGTGGCGCAGCTGGTAGCGCATCACCTTGCCAAGGTGAGGGTCGCGGGTTCGAATCCCGTCATCCGCTCGAGGCGAGTTCCTCGCATGGTGGTGTGGCCGAGTGGTGAGGCAACGGCCTGCAAAGCCGTGTACACGGGTTCGATTCCCGTCGCCACCTCCACTCAAGTGGGGTCCACCGACTTGAAACCCGCGCGATTAGCTCAGCGGGAGAGCGCTTCCCTGACACGGAAGAGGTCACAGGTTCAATCCCTGTATCGCGCACCACGGTCCACAGTGACGATGGGTCCGCCCGCGGGCTCCCGGCACCGGCGACCCGCGGTCCCATAGCTCAGCGGAAGAGCGCTCGCCTCACACGCGAGAGGTCGCTGGTTCGAACCCAGCTGGGACCACCACACCTTTGCGCCGGACACCACGGATACGATCTAGGGCGAACCCCGTCCGACGCCGCCGATCCCCTTCGCGCGGCCACCGTCAACGCCCGAGGAGTCCGTCCGTGTCGTCGCCATCCCCAGCCGCCGTGCCCCCCGTCATCCGGGTGCCCGCCGGGACGACCGCCGGGGCCGCGCTGCGCGAGCACGACGCACCCAACAAGGGCCCGCAGGCGATCGTCGTCGTGCGCGACCCGCAGGGCCACCTGCGCGACCTGTCCTGGGCGCCGGAGTCGGACACCGACGTCGAGCCGGTGACCGCCGACAGCGAGGACGGCCGCAGCGTCATCCGACACTCGGCCGCGCACGTCCTGGCGCAGGCGGTCCAGGACCGGTTCCCGGAGGCGAAGCTCGGCATCGGACCGCCGATCACCGACGGCTTCTACTACGACTTCGACGTCGCCGAGCCGTTCACGCCGGAGGATCTGGCCGAGCTCGAGAAGTCCATGCGCAAGATCATCAAGTCGGGTCAGCGGTTCTCCCGGCGGGTGTACGGCTCCCCCGAGGAGGCCAAGGCCGAGCTCGCCGACGAGCCGTACAAGCTCGAGCTCGTCGACGACAAGGGTGCCGGCGACGACCCGGAGGTCATGGAGGTCGGTGGGGGAGAGCTCACCGCCTACGACAATCTGAATCCCCGCACGGGAGAACGGATTTGGGGCGATCTGTGCCGCGGTCCGCACGTCCCCACCACCAAGTACATCCCGGCGTTCAAGCTCACCCGCAGCTCGGCCGCCTACTGGCGCGGCGACCAGAGCCTGGCCGATCTGCAGCGCGTCTACGGCACGGCCTGGGAGTCGACGGAGGCGCTGGACGCCCACCTCGACCGTCTCGCCGAGGCAGAGAAGCGCGACCACCGGCGACTCGGCGCCGAACTCGACCTGTTCAGCTTCCCCGACGAACTCGGCTCGGGCCTGCCGGTCTTCCACCCGAAGGGCGGCGTCATCCGCCGCGAGATGGAGGACTACTCGCGCGAGCAGCACGCCGCGGCCGGCTACGAGTTCGTCAACACCCCGCACGTGACGAAGGGGCATCTGTTCGAGGTGTCCAAGCACCTCGAGTGGTACGCCGACGGCATGTTCCCGCCGATGCACCTCGATGCGGAGTACAACGAGGACGGCACCGTTCGCAAACCCGGCCAGGACTACTACGTCAAGCCGATGAACTGCCCGATGCACAACCTCATCTACCGCTCCCGCGGGCGCTCCTACCGCGAGCTGCCGCTGCGCCTCTTCGAATTCGGTTCGGTGTACCGCTACGAGAAGTCCGGCGTCGTGCACGGACTCACGCGTGCCCGCGGCTTCACGCAGGACGACGCGCACATCTACTGCACCCAGGAGCAGATCGTCGAGGAGCTGACCGGCACCCTCGAATTCGTCTTGCAGCTGCTCAAGGACTACGGCCTGGACGACTTCTACCTGGAGCTGTCCACCAAGGACCCGGAGAAGTACGTGGGCACCGACGAGGTCTGGGAAGAGGCCACCGAGACCCTCCGCAAGGTCGGCGAGTCGACCGGGCTCGACCTCGTGCCCGACCCGGGCGGCGCGGCGTTCTACGGCCCGAAGATCTCGGTCCAGGCCAAGGATGCGCTCGGCCGGACCTGGCAGATGTCGACCCTGCAACTCGACTTCTTCGAACCGGAGCTCTTCGAGCTCGAATACACCGCCTCGGACGGCACCAAGAAGCGCCCGGTCATGATCCACCGCGCGCTGTTCGGTTCCATCGAGCGGTTCTTCGGCGTGCTCACCGAGCACTACGCCGGTGCGTTCCCGGTCTGGTTGGCGCCGGTCCAGGTGGTCGGGATCCCGGTCGCCGAGGCCTTCGCGCCGCATCTGAACGGGGTGATCGGCCGGCTCAAGAGCCGTCGCGTGCGCGCCGAGGTGGACCTGTCCGACGACCGCATGCAGAAGAAGATCCGCAACCACACGACCGCCAAGGTCCCGTTCATGCTCCTGGCCGGGGAGCGCGACGTGGAGGCGAACGCCGTCAGCTTCCGCTTCCGCGACGGCACCCAGCTCAACGGGGTGCCAGTCGACGACGCCATCACGGCGATCGACGAGTGGGAGGAATCGAGGCGCAACGACTCGCCGACCGCCGATACGATGGCGGAGTTCATCGAGGCGGCCCGGAAGCGCCGATGAGCCAGGAGCGACGATGATGGAGCAGGACGGGTTGCAGCGGCTGTGGACGCCGTACCGGATGAGTTACATCACCGCCGAGCAGCCGCGCGTCGCCAGCGACGGCGGGGAGCTGACCGGACACCCGTTCCTGGACATCCCGCGCATGTCCGACGAGGACGGGTTGGTCGTCGCGCGCGGCGAAACGGTGTACGCGGTGCTGAACCTGTACCCGTACAACCCCGGCCACACGATGATCGTGCCGTATCGCCAGGTCGCCGAACTGGAGGCGCTGACCGCCGCCGAGTCGGCCGAACTCATGGCGTTCACGCAGAAGACGATCCGCGCGATCAAGGCGGTCTCGTCGCCGGATGCGTTCAACGTGGGCCTGAACCTCGGCTCGGCCGCCGGTGGCTCGCTGTCCGAGCACATCCACCAGCACATCGTGCCGCGCTGGACCGGCGACGCGAATTTCATCACCGTCGTCGGCGACACCAAGGTGCTCCCGCAGCTGCTGCACGACACCCGCGCCCTGCTCGCCGAGGCGTGGCGCAACCTCGAGGAGGATGCGTGATCAGCTTCCGCGGCGGCCGCCAGGCGGTCTCCACCGTCACCGATCCGATCGGCCGTGCGCTGCTGCGCATCGGTCTGACGCCCGATGCCATGACCGTCATCGGCACGGTCATCACCGTGGCGTCGGCGATCGTGCTGTTCGGCAACGGCTACCTGTTCGCCGGCGCACTGGTGTGCTGGGCCTTCGTGATGCTCGACATGGTCGACGGTGCGATGGCCCGCGCCCGCGGCTGGGGCACGCGGTTCGGCGCGGTGCTCGACTCCACCTGTGACCGGATCGCCGACGGTGCCATCTTCGGCGCCCTCGCCTGGTGGGCGGCGGTCGACCAGCAACACCGGTTGCTGTTGGTGGCGACGCTGATCGTCCTGGTGACCTCCCAGGTCATCTCCTATGCGAAGTCGCGGGCCGAGGCCGCCGGGCTCAACGGCGACGGAGGCCTGATCGAACGGCCGGAACGGCTGATCATCGGCCTGACCGGCGCCGGCCTGACCGACTTCCCCGGCCTGCACTGGACCTGGGCCATCCACATCGCCATGTGGTCGCTGGCGGTGTTGAGCATCATCACCGTCGGGCAGCGGATGTGGTCGATCTACACGTCCCCCGGTGCGCGGGAGCCCCTGGTCGCCGATGCGCAGTCCGATGCCGACGCGGAGCGGGAGGACTGAGCGACGTGGCGGACCTGCGGGCCGGTATCGCCGAGCGCCTCACCGATGCGGGCTATGCCGCCGGGTGGGCGGCGCTGCGGTACGCCCCCGACGGCGTGGCGCGCGGCCTGTTCGACCGCGTCGGCTCGGTACTCGGTCGACGCGGCGGCGGACCGGAGCAGCTGCGCCGCAACCTGGCCCGGGTGATCGGAGCGCGACCGGAGGACGTGCCCGATCAGCTCCTCGTCGACGCCATGACCTCCTACATGCGGTACTGGTGCGAGTCGTTCCGGCTGCCGTCGATGGATCCCGCGCAGGCGGCCGCGACGATGCACATGGCCGCACCCGACCAGGGCCGGCTGCGCGAGGCGCACGATCAGGGCAAGGGTGTCATCTGCGCCCTGCCGCACAGTGGCAACTGGGACATGGCCGGGGTCTGGCTGGTGCAGAACTTCGGCACCTTCTCGACCGTCGCCGAGCGGCTCAAGCCCGAATCGCTGTTCCAACGCTTCGTCGACTACCGCGAATCCCTCGGCTTCGAGATCTTCCCGCTCTCCGGCGGAGAGCAGCCGCCCTTCGTCGAGCTGGCCGCCCGGCTGCGCGACGGTGGCATCGTCTGCCTACTCGCCGATCGCGACCTGGCCCGCCACGGGATCCCGGTCACCTTCTTCGGCGAGCAGACCCGCATGCCGGCGGGGCCGGCGAAGCTGGCGATCGAGACGGGCGCCGCGCTGCTCCCGGCGCACCACTGGTTCGACGAGGAGCCGGACTCGCACTGCTCGATCGGCGAGCGCATCGACGTCAGCGGGGGAATCGAGGCGGCAACCCAGGGACTGGCCGCCGCATTCGAGCGCAACATCGCCGCACACCCCGCGGATTGGCACATGCTGCAGCCGCTGTGGCAGGCCGATTGGAGCGCGGACCGCCGTCGACGGCTCGAGGAAGCGCCATGAGGATCGGCATGGTGTGCCCGTACTCCTTCGACATCCCCGGCGGGGTCCAGGCGCACGTGGTCGAACTGGCCCAGGTCTTCATCGAGCGCGGACACGAGGTCAGCGTGCTCGCCCCGGCGGGCGCCGACGTCGCGCTGCCCGATTACGTCGTGTCGGCCGGTCCGGCGCTGGCGATCCCGTACAACGGCTCGGTCTCGCGCGTGACCTTCTCCCCGCGCGCCTATCGGGAGCTGCGGCGCTGGATCGCCGAGGGCGACTTCGACGTGCTGCACGTGCACGAACCCAACGCGCCGTCCATCTCCATGCTGTCGCTGATGGTCGCCGACGGGCCGATCGTCACCACCTTCCACACCTCGACGACCAGGTCGCTGGTGCTGAGCGTCTTCCAGGGCGTGCTGCGGCCCTACCACGAGCGGATCAAGGGCAAGATCGCCGTGTCCGAACTCGCGCGGCGATGGCAGATGGAGGCACTCGGGTCGGACGCCGTGGAGATCCCCAACGGCATCAACGTTCCCTTCTTCGCCGACGCCGAGCCGCTCGACGGATACCCGAGGGCCGGGCGCACCATCCTGTTCCTCGGCCGC
Source organism: Gordonia sp. (in: high G+C Gram-positive bacteria) (assembly GCF_047606305.1). GTDB lineage: Bacteria > Actinomycetota > Actinomycetes > Mycobacteriales > Mycobacteriaceae > Gordonia. Next base: position 18,218 of record NZ_JASGER010000012.1, read on the forward strand.
TACGGGGAGCCGCGCAAGGGCATCGACATCCTGATGCGGGCCCTGCCGGAAATCGTCGCGGCCTTCCCCGACATCACCGTCCTGGTGGTCGGCGGCGGCAACGAGGAGGCGCTGCGCCGACGGGCCGGTGAGCTCTCCGGGCACCTGGTCTTCCTGGGGCTGGTCGACGACGCCACGAAGGCGCGCGCGCTGCGGTCGGCCGACGTCTACTGTGCGCCGAACCTGGGCGGCGAGAGTTTCGGCATCGTCCTGGTGGAGGCGATGGCCGCGGGCGCCGCGGTCATCGCCAGCGACCTCAACGCCTTCCGACGGGTGTTGGACAACGGGCGCGCGGGTCGCCTGGTCGAAACCGGATCGGCGTCCGAGCTGGCCGCCGGCGTGATCGACCTGCTGACCGACGACGAGGGCCGGGCCGAGCAGGTCCGCATCGGTTCGGAACAGGCCTGGCGCTACGACTGGTCGCGCGTGGCCGATCAGATCATGCGCGTCTACGAGACGGTGACGGTGGGCGCGGGCCCCGTCGTGATCGCGGACTGAACCCGGGGGATCGGTGTGGACGGAATTGGAATCGGCCTGATCGTGGTGGCCGCGGTCGTGGTCGTGGCGGTGCTGCTGTGGGCCTACCGGGTCGCGAACCGACTCGACCGGCTGCACGTGCGCACCGACCTCGCCCGGCAGTCGCTGGTGGCCGCACTCGACCGGCGCGCCGTCGTGGCGCGGGCGATCGCCGCGGCCCTGCGCGAGCGCGACGACGACGGTCTGCAGCAGTTGGGCACCGGGCTGGCCCGGTTGGCCGACGAGGCGGAGGCGACCGGCATCGACGATCGGGAGAATGTCGAGAACGAGCTGTCGGTCCTGCTCGGCAAGGTGGCCGTGGCCACCAAGGGGATCACACCCCACCCGACCGAGCTGATCGCCGAGATCTCCGACGCGCAGACGCGGGTGATCCTGGCGCGCCGCTTCTACAACGACGCGGTCCGCGACACCCTTGCCCTGGCCCAGCGACGTCCGGTGCGCTGGTTGCGGCTCGGCGGGCGCGCGCCGCTCCCGGCCTACTTCGAGATCACCGAGCGGGTCAGCGCCTAGCCCGGCGGCCCTGGGACGTTCGGTGACCTGCGGCTGGCCTAGACTGGTCGGGTATTGGCGGGTTGAATTTCAGGAGTGGGTCAGGTGAGTGAGAACGTCGGCACCTCGCGGGTGAAGCGGGGCATGGCCGAAATGCTCAAGGGCGGCGTCATCATGGATGTCGTCACGCCGGAACAGGCGAAGATCGCCGAGGACGCCGGAGCGGTGGCCGTGATGGCCCTCGAGCGCGTCCCCGCGGACATCCGCGCGCAGGGCGGCGTGTCGCGGATGAGTGATCCCGACATGATCGAGGGCATCAAGGCGGCCGTGACCATCCCGGTGATGGCCAAGGCCCGCATCGGCCACTTCGTCGAAGCGCAGATCCTGGAGAGCCTGGGTGTCGACTACATCGACGAGTCCGAGGTGCTGACCCCCGCGGACTACAGCAACCACATCGACAAGTGGGCGTTCACCGTGCCGTTCGTCTGCGGCGCGACGAATCTCGGCGAAGCGCTGCGCCGCATCACCGAGGGTGCCGCGATGATCCGCTCGAAGGGCGAGGCGGGCACCGGGGACGTGTCCAACGCGACGACGCACATGCGCAAGATCCGCGACGAGATCCGCCGGCTGACCTCGCTGCCCGAGGACGAGCTCTACGTCGCGGCCAAGGAACTGCAGGCGCCCTACGAGTTGGTCGCCGAGGTCGCCAAGGCGGGCAAGCTCCCGGTCACGCTCTTCACCGCCGGGGGCATCGCCACGCCGGCCGACGCCGCGATGATGATGCAACTCGGCGCCGAGGGCGTCTTCGTGGGCTCGGGCATCTTCAAGTCGGGCAATCCGGAGCAGCGCGCCGCGGCGATCGTCAAGGCGACCACCTTCCACGACGACCCGGGCATGCTCGCCAAGGTGTCGCGCGGACTCGGCGAGGCGATGGTCGGCATCAACGTCGACGACATCCCGGTCCCGCACCGGCTCGCCGAGCGGGGTTGGTGAATCAGCGCGTGAGCGTGCCGGGGTTCGTCCGCGACGATGTCGCCGCCGGCCACCACGATATCGCCGGACTCCGGCTGGAGTGGGCCGTGGCGTGCAATGTCGGCAGCGTGCGCGAGGCCAACGAGGATGCGGCCGTGGTGCAACCCGGCCTGATCCTCCTGGCCGACGGCATGGGCGGGCACGAGGCCGGCGAAGTCGCCAGTGAGATCGCCCTCGAGGTGTTGTCGACGGTCGCGGTGGGTCAGGAGCAGGACGCGACGCGCGAGGCCGTCGACGACTTGCTCGTGCGGGCTCAGGACCGGATCGGCGAGGTGGACACCTCGAGCGAGCGCCGGGCCGGTACGACGGCCACCGGGGCGGTGCTCATCACCCGCGACGATGCACCGCACTGGCTGGTGTTCAACATCGGTGATTCGCGGACCTACTGTGTGCGCGAGGGTGTGCTCGAGCAGGTCACGGTCGACCATTCGCAGGTCCAGGAGTTCGTGGACGCCGGGATGATGACGGCCGAGCAGGCTCGGGTCGACCCGCGGCGCAACGTGATCACGCGCGCGCTCGGCGGCGGGATGGAGCCCCCGCGCGCGGACTACTTCGTCTTCGAGACCGAGCCCGGGGACCAGCTGCTGCTCTGCTCGGACGGCCTGACCGGCGAGCTGCCGGATGAGGAGATCGCCGAGGTGCTCGCGCGGAGCGAGACCGCCCAGGACGCCGTCGACGAGCTCGTCGAGGGGGCGCTGGCCCTCGGTGGCCACGACAACATCACCGTCGTCGTCGTGCGCATCGGCGCGGGCGAGGAGGCCGGCGAAAAGGCCGATGAGCCGGTCGTGGCCGACGCCGATGCG
>NZ_JASGER010000013.1:0-10168 GCF_047606305.1 Gordonia sp. (in: high G+C Gram-positive bacteria)
CGTCGAATCCGTCGAGGGGCGCGGGGGCGGTGCCGTCGTTGCCGCACACGGCGCGGACCGGCAGCGCCGTGAGCGCGGCGAGCGCCGCCATCCGGGGCAGCAGGCGCCGACCCCGTTCGCCGGAGTCGACGACGATGTGGGCCGCCGTGGTGTGAGGGTCGCTGAGCAGGTCGACGACGTCGCGGCAGTCGCGGTCCAGCTCGTCGACGGCCGCGCTGGCGCGGGCCAGCAGTGGCCGCTCGGCGGCCGCCGCGAGCCGCCGGTGGCGGGGCCACAGCCGGTTGAGGGTCTGACTCAGGGCGGCGGGGGCGCGCAGCAGGGCGAACGGGTCCCCCAGGCCGGAGCAGTCCACCACGACCGATTTCCACCGCCCGCTGGTGGCCTCGTCGCGGATCCGCCGCCACAGCAACAGCTCCTCGAAGCCGGGGAGCGAGGTCAACTCGCCGGGCGCGATCGAGGCGAGCACCGACACCGCCGGCAGCGCGGGTCCGCCGGAAAGTCCGCCGAGGGCCTCGGTGAACCGGGACCAGGCCGGTTCCAGCACACCGAGCGGGTCCAGGGCGAGCAGGCTGGCGTCGGCGCTGATGGGCACCACCCGACCGCGGGACGGATAGACCCCCACCAGGCCGGGCACCGGGGTGTCGCGGTCGAGGGTCACCAACAGCGTCCCGCGCGGCGCGGCCTCGAGGAGGCCGGTCGACGACGTCGCGCTGCGCCGCTTCGCCACCGCCCCTGCGGCGGCGACGAGGGAGACCCCGGCCCCGCCCGGACCGAGGACGAGCTGAATGGGCGTGAGATCGATCAGCCTTCGACCCGCTTCTTGAGTTCGTCCAGGGCCGACGAGATGATCGCCTTCTCGGCACGGCGCTTGAGTTGACCGATGATGGGCACCTGCAGGTCCACCATGAGCTCGTAGGACACCTTGGTGGAGCCGACGGCCTGCTCGACCAGGCTGTAGCGACCGCGCTGCGCGCGCTGCAGGTTGCTGCTGACCAGTTCCCAACTGACGGCCAAGCCGTCGCCGGCCCAGTCGTATTCGAGTACGTAGACGTCCTTGAGCACGCCGGCGTCCAGGTCGAAGCGGACCCGTCGCGCCTTCCCGTCGGAACCCGATTCGACGACGGTCACCTCGCGCGCCGCCGACACCCACTGCGGGTAGTTGTCGAAGTCGGCGATCACCGCCATGATCGCCTCGGGCTCGGCGTTGATGACGATGGACTGCGCAGTGTGGTCAGCCACGCACCCCTCCTGTTCCCGGCTCGGCGGTGACGGCGGGGTCACCGGCGGCCCGGTGCTGCTCGAGTCGCCGCTTGACCTCGAAGGCCATCTCCTTGCCCGCCACCCGGCGGGCCCGATTCATCTCGGCCAACTCATCGTAGAGTCTGCGCGGCCGGCGCGGCAGCCGTCCGGTGGGCTCGCCGTGCAGGAAGTAGTGCAGCACGAAGCCGTCCATCACCGGCTCGCACCAGATCTCCATGGTCCCGTCGACCGGTCCGGCGACGGTCCACCGGATCCCGGCCGGGCCGCGGTCCTCGACCACGGTCAACCGCAGGTCGGGCCACCACCGCGTCCAGGCGGACCGGTCGCCGATCACCGCCGCGACCGTCTCCGGCGCCGCGGCGACGAAGGTTTGGTCGGCCACCTGAATACTGCTCACGCCCTCTAGCTTCACATACCGCGGCGAGGCACTCCCGCGCACCCACGGAGCCGCGGCGCCCACCCGATCCCACCCCGGCCGACGCGGATACCATGATCAACGCCGCCCAGTCTCCGCGCGAAAGGCCTCCCTTGCCCTCCGAGTACTCCGTCCCCGCCTCGTTCACCATCGGTGCCGCAGCCAACTGCACCGACATCATCTTCGACCGGGCCGCCACCGCACCCGGCCACCCGATGGTGCTGGACAAGGTCGGCGACGCTTGGGAACCGATCACCGCCGGGCAGATCGTCGAGCGCGTGACGGCGATCGCGAAGGGTTTCATCGCCCAGGGCATCAAGCCCGGCGACCGCGTCGGCCTGCTCAGCGCGACGCGCACCGAGTGGCCGATCCTGGACTTCGCCATCTGGACGGCCGGCGCAGTCACCGTGCCGATTTACGAGACCTCGTCGGGCACGCAGATCGATTGGATCTGCAGTGACTCCGAGGCGGTGGGCATCGTGGCCGAGTCCGCCGCGCATCGCGCCATCATCAACGGCACCACGACCGCCAAGAAACTGGCCCACCACTGGTCGATCGATTCGCTCGACGGTGCCCCCGGTGCCATCGAGGAGCTCATCGCCGCGGGTCAGAATGTGTCCGACGACGACGTCGCGGCCCGCCGATCGGCGCTGCACTCGGACGACCCGGCGATCCTCATCTACACCTCGGGCACGACCGGTCGCCCCAAGGGCGTCATGCTCACACACTCGAACCTGCTCAGCGAGGTCGACGGCGTGCTCGCCGGGGGCCTGCGGACCCACCTCGTGCCCGGCCGGCGCCTGCTGATGTTCCTGCCGATGGCGCACGTCCTGGCCCACGCGATCACCTTGATCGCGCTGCGGGCGGGCGTCTCGGTCGGCTTCTTCAACGACATCCCGAACCTCGTCCCCGAATTCGGGCGGTTCCACCCGTCGCTGATCCTGTCCGTCCCGCGCGTCTTCGAGAAGGTGTTCAACACCGCACAGCAGAACGCCCACGACGACGGCAAGGGGAAGATCTTCGACGCGGCCGCAGCGACGGCGATCGCCTACAACGCCGCCAAGGAGCAGGGCAAGGTGCCCTTGGGCCTGCGGGCCCGGCACGCCCTGTTCGACCGGCTGGTCTACTCCAAGCTGCGCACCGCCCTCGGCGGGCAGTGCGACCTCGCCATCTCCGGCGGCGCCCCCCTCGGGTCGCGGCTGGGCCACTTCTTCTCCGGCGTCGGGATCCCGGTGTACGAGGGCTACGGCCTGACCGAGACCTCCGCGGCGTTCTCGGTGAACACCCCCGGCGCGGTCAAGGTCGGCACGGTGGGCCGACCGGTGGCCGGCAACGCGGTGCGCATCGCCGAGGACGGGGAGATCCTGCTCTCCGGCGGAGTCGTGTTCACCGGTTACTGGAAGAACCGGGAGGCGACCGACGAGGCGATCACCGACGGCTGGTTCCACACCGGCGACCTGGGCAAGGTCGACCGCGACGGCTTCCTGTCGATCACCGGCCGCAAGAAAGAGATCCTCGTGACCGCCGGCGGCAAGAACGTCTCGCCGGCCCCGCTGGAGGATGTGATCCGGGCGCACCCGCTCGTCTCCCAGGCGCTGGTCGTGGGCGACAAGCAGCCGTTCATCGCGGCACTGGTGACGCTCGACCCCGAGGCCGTGGCGGCGTGGAAGGCGCGCAACTCGATCCCCGCGGACACGCCGATCCCCGCGCTCGTCGACAACCCGGCGCTGCGCGCCGAGGTGCAGACCGCCATCGACGACGCCAACAAGACGGTGTCGCACGCCGAGGCCATCAAGGAGTTCCGCATCCTGCCGGTCGACTTCACCGAGGAGAGCGGCGAGATGACGCCGACCCTCAAGGTCAAGCGCAACGTCGTGGCCGAGAAGTTCGCCGCCGACATCGCCGACATCTACACCCGCTGACGTCGCTCAGTCGGTGAGCAGGCGGACGAGCCGGGCCGCGATCTGCGGCCACTGCCACTGGCCCTCGACGAACTCGCGGCCCGCCGCACCCATCCGGCGGGCGCGCTGCCGATCGGATAGCACCGCCACGACGGCCTCGACGATCTGGGACACGGATCGACCGTCGACGACGAGGCCGGTGCGCCCCGCGATCACCGTCTCCGGCGCGCCGCCCGAGTCGCCCGCGATGACCGGGATGCCGCAGGCCGACGCCTCCAGGTAGACGATGCCGAGTCCTTCGACGTCCAGGCCGCCACCGCGCGTGCGCGACGGCATCGCGAAGACGTCGGCGGCGTTGTGATAGTCCGGCAGCTCCGCGCCGGGCACCGACCCGGTGAAGACCACGTGCTCGTCGACCCCGCTCGCCGCGGCGAGGTCGTGCAGGGTCTGGGCGTACGGTCCGCCGCCGACGATCAGCAGCGCCGCGTCGGGGATCTGCTCGCGGATCTCGGGCAGCGCGCGGATGAGCATGTCCTGTCCCTTGCGCGGCACCAACCGCGACAGGCAGACGATGACCGGCCGCTCCCCCAGCCCGTGGCGCTCCCGGATGCGCTGTCGGGCTGACGGATCGGGGGCGAAGCGCCGCACGTCGACGCCGGGCGGCAGGTACTCCAACGCGGCGTCGGGGCCGAAGGCGGCGGCGAACCGGCCGCGGGTGTACTTGCTGACGAAGGTCACCGTGTCGGTGTTGTCCCCGATGGCGCGCAGGACCTGGCGGGCGACGGGCAGCATCGACCAGCCGACCTCGTGTCCGTGGGTCGAGGCGAGGATGCGCCGGGCCCCCGCGCGCCGCACCACCGGCGCCATGAGCGCCAGCGGCGCCGCCGCGCCGAACCAGACGTTCTCGATGTCGTACTCGCGCACCAGTCGCGCCGCCCGCCGCGCGACGAGCGGCGTCGGGAGCATCAGGGTCGTCCGATGCCGCACGACGGTGTACGGCGCCGCCTCGTCGAACTCCACGTGCGACCGGCCCCGCCACCGCGGCGCGTACACGACGACCTGGTCGGGCGGCAGCAGGTCGACCAGGTTCTGGAGGTAGGACTGGATCCCGCCGGGCCGCGGCGGGTAGTCGTTGGTGATCAGCAACGTGCGCCCGATCGGCGCCGTCTCCGGGCGCGTCATCCGCCGGACTGCTTCCGCACCCACGCCTGCCACTGGCGCTCGAGTTCGGCCCGGCCGATGCCCACCGAGTCGCCGAACGCGGCGGTCACCGCGTTGTCGTCAACGGCGCCGGCAACGCCCAGGTAGAGCTTGCGCAGCACGTCCTCGGAGTACCGCTGCGCCACGAATGCGGCAATCGACCAGGCACTTTGGTAGGCCAGGGCGGCTCGGGCCGAGTCCACCGTGAAGTCCTCGTCGGACGGCCACGCGGGCGGGGTCCCCGTCCGGGTCGCCGCGGCGAGGTCGGGGGCCGCGTCGGCGAACTGCGTGTAGGTGCCTTTGCGCCCGACATACTCCGGGACGCCCTCGGCGAGCCACTGCGGGGTGTCGACGCGGGTGGCCAGGCGAACCGCCACGTGGCTGAGTTCGTGGCGCAAGACGACGTCCAGCAGGGCCGGCGACAGGTCGCGCGCGGCGGGTGTGAGCACGATCCGCTGGCCGGTGACCGTGTGGTTGGGCACGTCGAGGGTGGTGTAGACCGTCGCCGCAGCGGCGGCCGAGACATCGGCGCCACCGCTGGCCGCCAGGGCGGTGAACTGCTCGGGCGTCGCGGTCGCCACGACCAGGGCCCGACGCGGCCACGTCGAACCCCAGAAGTCACTGACGGCGCGCACGGCGCCCGGCAGCAGGGCCGCGACCCTCGCCGCCGATTCCTCCGCTCCCGGATAGGACGCGATCACCGATTGTCCGCCCGCGGTGGCGGCCGCCGCGGCCCGGACACCGGGAAAGCTCCACAGCCCGACCCCGCCGGCCGGGCGCCGCAGGACCGTCATGTCGCCGACCAGCTTCCAGTCGTCGTCGTAGCGGGCGACGACGAGCGGGCTGTCCACCTCGACGTCGGGCTCGTCGAGTCCGGGGACCCCCGTGCCGCCGAGGGCGAACCTCAACCGCACCGGAGTGACCCAGTTGTCACTGCTGCCCTGCGCGGACAATCGTGCCGCCACCGAGTCGGGGACGAGTTCCTCGGCGTCCGCGGCACCCAGGTAGTGCTCGAAGGTCCGATACCGCACCCTCGTCGGCCCGTTGCCGGGGCGCGCCGGCGCCGCAGAACTGAGATTGGCCTGCATCACCTGCAGGCGTCGCCGGAATTCCGGCGACGCGGAGGCGTCCAGAAGCGGTGCCAGGTCAGTCGGTCCGCCGCGAAGCAGTGCCTTGTCGAGCTTGCCCAACAGCGCGTTGACGCCGTCGGTGCGCTGCTGTTGGAAGACGTCGGTGGTCGTCGTGGCCGACGAGGAGGGGTCCTCGCCGGTCGACGGGTCACCGCAGCCGGCGAGCACGGCGGCGCTGAGCAGCACCGCAACGGCGCACCGCCCGCGCGCCCCCACAGCCGGGCTTAGACTCGCCGAGCGGCCAGGTAGGGGCCGGCGCCGTCGACGGGGACGACCTTGACGGGCACGCCGAAGGTCGACGCGTGGATGACGTAGCCGTCACCGACGTACATGCCGACGTGGTGCGCATCCGAGTAGTAGAGGATCAGGTCGCCGGGCTTGAGGTCGTTGCGGCTGACCGGCACGCCGGCGCCCATCTGGGCCTGGCTCGAGCGCGGCAGCGCCTTGCCCGCCTGGCGGTACGACCACACCATGAGCCCCGAGCAGTCGAACTGGTTCGGGCCGGTCGCGCCCCACACGTAGGGATCGCCGATCCGCGACAGCGCGGCCTGCACGGCCACCAGCGCCGGTGACGTGCCCTTCGGGACGAGGTTCGGGTTGAAGTCGAACTTGGGGCCGCGCAGCTCGGCGAGCTGCTGACCGGTCATCGACTGGTAGACGGCGCGGATCTGGACCGCCTGGAGTGCCAGATTGGCGCGCTTGGCCTGCAGGTCGGCGCGGGTCTTCTCGACCTTGGCGATCGCGGCGTTCGCGTCGGCGGTGGCCTTGGCCGAATCCTGCTTGGTCTGCACCGCGGCGGCACGCACGCGGGTCAGGTCCTTGAGGTTGCGCGTTGCGTCGTGCGAGATGATGTCGAGCGCCGACATCTGGTCGAGCATCTGCTGCGGTGAGTCGCTGACCAGCAGCGAGTACAGCCGGTTGACGCGGGCACCGCGGTAGCTGGCACGCAGCACACCGTCGACGCGGCCCTGCAGGCGCTCCTGCTCGGCGTTGGTCGAGTCCAGCTTCTTCTGGGCCGCGGCGGCGGCGCGGCGAGCCTTCTCGACGATGCCCTTCTGGGTGTTGTACTCCATCGTGGCGCTGTTCATCGCCTCGGCGGAGCGCTCGGCCTCGACGTTGAGCTTCTTGTAATCGGCGACCAGCTGGCCGGCGTTGCGGGCCGGAACGGCCTGCGCCGACGGGACCGTCGACAGGGCGACCGAGGACACGAGGGCAGCGGTGACCGCGGCGGCTGCTGCGCCGCGGTGCTTGCCCGAATTCACGGGGTTCACGATTCTCATACTTCTACGACTCCCAAGAGACGAGTATGGGCGGACACCCCGGGGTGAACCCCGGGACGTCCGCCCACCTCACAAGCTGTTCGAGCCTCAGTAGCGGCGGACGCCGGTCAGGGCCCACGTCTTGACGCTGTCCTCGTGGACGGGGACGCCGTAGGTCTGCGAGTGGATGAACCGGCCGTGGCCGACGTAGATGCCGGCGTGGCTGCCACCGTTGAAGATCAGGACGTCGCCGGGCTTGGCATCCTTGTACGCGACCGCCTTGCCACCGTGGAGCTGGCCGTAGCTGTCACGCGGGATGGTCTTGCCGGCGTTCTTGTAGGACCAGTAGACCAGGCCCGAGCAGTCGAACGCGTTGGGGCCGGCCGAACCGTAGGAGTACGGCGAGCCGATCTTGCTCTTGGCGTTCATCACGGCCTTGTCGGCCACGGTCTGGCGCACCTGCGGGGCGATACCGCCCTTGGCGCCGGGCTGGAATTCCTTGGGAATCTGGTTCTGGTTGATGCCGGGGATGGCGAAGGTGCCGGCGCCGGGAACCTTGACCTGGGCCTGCGGCGCTGCCTTCTTGGCTGCGGCCTTGCCCTTCTTGGCGTTCCGGACCTTCAGGACCTTGCCCTTGGTGCCCTTCTTCTTGGCATCGTGCTTGTGCTGGGTGAGCTGGTCGCCGAGGGCGCCGAGCTCGATGTTGCCGACATGCGGAACAGCGACGGGCGCTGCAGCTGCCTGGCCGGCGGCAATGGAACCCATGGCGATGGCGCCGGTGATAACCGCACCCTTCGCCGCCTTGGTGCCGCGGCTGGGCTGATCCAAACGATGTTTGGCCACGAGAAAGTTCTCCTTCGTCTCCCTGCGCTTACCGGGTTAGCTGTCGGGTTCGGGCTGGAAGATGCCCTACGCGTTGCCTGACGGCTGTATCAGACGCGGCGATTCACCCCGGCGGGACCTTGCGGCCCCAGGTGGGTCCCCGGCTCGCCCCTCGCGGGGCGACTCAGCGATTGACTCTCGCGGATCACTTCTGTTGAAGCGTGACGTTCCGCAAATGTCTCGAAAAGGTTACGAAAACGTGGGCCGAATGTCCAACGTTCCCGCAAAACTCGTCGAGTCGGAGAGCCAGCGTCACAGCCTACCCTGCTCGCACGATGGTCAAAAGCTGACGACCGAATCCCCCCTGACGTGGGCCGATGCGCCCGGCGGCGGCCCGCGCCTCGGCCGGGGTGACGAGCATCCCCTCGCGCAGATTGGCAATCGCCACCAGCAGGTCGGCGCGTTGCTCCCCGATGCTGGGGGTTTCCTGCGTTTCTCCTGCGTATGAGCTTGAACCCTCATGCACCAACAGATTCATCATGCAGCCGTCGCACGCCAACGGCCGCCCGGGGCACGTCTCGCAGTCAATCCTCATGTGATCTCCATCTCATCTCGACGTTTCGGGCGGTTTCCGGTGCGTTCACACCGGGTTCGACCAACCCGATCAGCGACGACGCTAACGGCGACCCCTGACATCGTCGCGGCGCGCCGAAAGGTCACGAAGCGATGTCGGGGGGTCGAACTAATGTTCGCCTCATGGCCGTGACGGACCCCGCCGGGCAACTCTCGCTCACCGACTCCGGACTCCCCGATGTCGGGCTCCCCGATGTCGCGCCGCGACCTCGGGGCGCCGGATCGCACCGACGCCCGCCGTCCCGCGCCGAGGCGGCCGAGATGGCCTCCTGCGTGCGCGGCGGTATCGAGCAGTCCCTCGCGACCACGCCGTTCGTCGTGCTCGACCTCGAGACCACCGGCGGCAGCGCCGACCGGGATGCGATCACCGAGATCGGTGCGGTGAAGGTCCGCGGCGGCGAGGTGATCGGCGAGTTCGCCACCCTCGTCGACCCAGGGCGGGGCATCCCACCGGAGATCGTCACCCTCACCGGCATCACCGACGCCATGGTGTCGGCGGCCCCGCGGATCGACGAGGTCCTCCTCTCCTTCATCGAGTTCGCCCGTGGCAGCGTGCTCGTCGCGCACAACTCCCGGTTCGACCTCGGCTTCCTGGCCGCCTCGGCGGCGCGCCTGGGCGTCGACTGGCACTTCCCCGCGACTCTGTGCACGGTCGCCCTGGCCCGCCGCGTGCTGCCCCGGGACGAGGCGCCGTCGGTGCGGTTGTCCGAATTGGCGCGGATCTTCGCCGCGTCGACCACCCCGACCCACCGCGCCCTCGACGACGCGCGGGCCACCGTTGACGTCCTGCACGGGCTGCTGGGGCGGATCGGGAACCGTGGCGTCGGCACCTTCGCCGAGCTCCTCGAGTTCCTGCCCCGCGCCACCCCCGCCCAACGCGCCAAGCGCCGCCTGGCCGACGGCGTGCCGCGCGCACCGGGGGTCTACCTGTTCCGCGGCCCCTCCGACGAGGTGCTGTACGTCGGCACCGCCGTCGACCTGCGTCGCCGCGTCCAGTCCTACTTCTCCGGCGATTCGCGCCCGCGGATCGCCGAGATGGTCGCCCTCGCCCACCGCGTCGACCACGTCGTGTGCGCACACGACCTGGAGGCCGGAGTGCGGGAACTGCGCCTCCTGGCCGCCCACAACCCGGCCTACAACCGGCGCTCCACCCAACCGCGCCGCGGCTGGTGGGTCTGTGTGACCGAGGAGCGCTTTCCCCGGTTGATCGTGCGCCGGACACCACCAATCGAGCCGTCCGGTGGTTTCGCGACGGCGATCGGGCCGGTGCCCCGCCGCGCCGACGCGCAGGCGGTCGCCGAGGCGCTGACCCGGGCGGTCGGGCTGCGCTCCTGCACGACCCGCCTGGGGGCGCGCGTCGATTTCCACTGGTGCGACCCGAGCGACGGCGTGGGCGACTGTGCGGCGGCGACCGACCGCCCCGAATCGGTGGTCGACTACCTCCCGCGCGTCCGCGCCGCCCTGGCGACGATCGCCGGCACCTCCGACGAGGCGCTGCGCTCCCTCGTCGACGCGGTGACCGCCGCCGCGGCGGCCGAGCACTTCGAG
>NZ_JASGER010000014.1:0-67322 GCF_047606305.1 Gordonia sp. (in: high G+C Gram-positive bacteria)
ACCGCAGCCGGTTCCGCCGGCCGTGCGTCCGCGGCCGCGGCCGCCGATCTCGGTCCTGCCGAACTGACCCGCAGCCGGTGGCGGCCGTCCGTCAGCGACGGCGGCCGTGCCGCGCCTGCCCGTCGGCGTAGCCGCGGCAGTAGTCCCAGGTGACGTAGTCCTCGGGGCGGGGGTCCACGGCGGGCTCGTGCGGGCGGACGGTGCCGTCGGCCAGCAGCTGCTGCAGGTTCGCGCGCAGCATGTCCCAGTCGTGGTAGTGGTCTTCGTTGCAGTCGTCGCACAGCACGACGAGGCCGCGCACACCCTCGGGCGACAACAGCGATTCGTAGACGGCCAGGTCGGCCAGGTCCTCTTCGACGGCCAGTCGCTCCGCGACGTCCAGCGGGATCCCCGGCTCCTCGGCGTCGAGTACGCCGGCGGGGTCGGTGGGGTCATCCGCGAACGGGTCCGGCGGCAGGCCGGGAGGGTAGTGGTTGGCCACGCCCCCACCGTAGCCGATCAGCGGCGCGGCTAGGATGGGGCAATGGCGAATGTGCGGACCGGTGGCGACGATCCTGACAAGGTGGCGATGCTCGGGTTGACCTTCGACGACGTGCTGCTCTTGCCGGCCGCGTCCGACGTCATCCCCTCCGAGGTGGACACCTCCTCCCGACTGACCAAGAGCATCTCGCTGCGCGTGCCGCTCGTGTCGTCGGCGATGGACACCGTGACCGAGGCGCGGATGGCGATCGCGATGGCCCGCGCCGGCGGCATGGGCGTGTTGCACCGGAACCTGTCGATCGAGGCGCAGGCCTCCCAGGTCGAGACCGTGAAGCGCTCGGAGGCCGGCATGGTCACCGATCCGGTCACCTGCAGCCCGGCGCACACGCTCGCCGAGGTCGACGCGATGTGTGCGCGCTACCGGATCTCCGGCCTGCCCGTCGTCGACGAGAAGGGCGAGCTCGTCGGCATCATCACCAACCGCGACATGCGCTTCGAGGTCGACCAGAAGCGACCGGTCGCCGACGTGATGACCCCCGCGCCGCTGATCACCGCGCAGGAGGGCGTCTCCGCTGACGCCGCGCTCAACCTGCTGCGCCGCCACAAGATCGAGAAGCTGCCGATCGTCGACGGTGCCGGCAAGCTCACCGGACTCATCACCGTCAAGGACTTCGTCAAGACCGAGCAGCATCCGCTGGCCACCAAGGACGCCGACGGTCGCCTGCTGGTCGGTGCCGCCGTCGGCGCCGGCGACGAGGCGTGGGAGCGCGCGATGGCACTCGCCGACGCGGGTGTGGACGTCATGGTCGTCGACAGCGCCCACGGACACTCGCGCGGCGTGCTCGACATGATCGGCAAGCTCAAGGCCGAGGTCGGCGACCGCGTGCAGCTCATCGGCGGCAACGTCGCCACCCGCACGGGTGCGCTCGCCCTCGTCGAGGCCGGGGTCGACGCGGTCAAGGTCGGCGTCGGCCCGGGCTCGATCTGCACGACCCGCGTCGTCGCCGGTGTGGGCGCCCCGCAGATCACCGCGATCATGGAGGCCGTCGCCGCCTGCCGCGCCTCGGGCATCCCCGTCGTCGCCGACGGCGGCCTGCAGTACTCCGGCGACATCGCCAAGGCGTTGGCCGCCGGTGCGTCGACCGCGATGCTCGGCTCGCTGCTCGCCGGCACCGCCGAGTCGCCCGGCGAGCTGATCCTGGTCAACGGCAAGCAGTTCAAGAGCTACCGCGGCATGGGGTCGCTCGGTGCGATGCAGGGTCGTGGGCAGGGCAAGTCCTACTCCAAGGACCGCTACTTCCAGGACGACGTGCTGTCCGAGGAGAAGCTGGTCCCCGAGGGCATCGAGGGTCGCGTGCCGTTCCGCGGCCCGCTCGGCGAGGTCATCCACCAGCTGGTCGGCGGCCTGCGCGCGGCCATGGGCTACACCGGGGCGGCGTCGATCGCCGACCTGCAGCACGCACAGTTCGTGCAGATCACCGCGGCCGGGCTCAAGGAGTCCCACCCGCACGACGTGACGCTCACGGCCGAGGCCCCCAACTACTACTCCCGCTGACCGGAAGGTTCAATCGTCGTGCGTGACCTCGTGGAATTCGGGATGGGCAGGACCGCCCGTCGGACGTACGAGCTGGAAGACATCAGCATCGTGCCGTCGCGACGGACCCGCTCGTCCAAGGACGTGTCGACCGAGTGGCAGATCGACGCCTACCGCTTCGGCGCACCGATCCTCTCGCACCCGACCGATGCGCTCATGTCGCCGGACACCGTCATCGAGCTGGGGCGCCTCGGCGGCCTGGGCGTCCTCAACGGTGAGGGCTTGTGGGCGCGCCACCGCGACGCCGACGCCAAGATCGCCGCTTTGCGCGATGTCGCCGAGAACGACCCCGAGCCGCGTGCGGCGGTGCGGTACCTGCAGCAGCTGCACGCCGCGAAGATCGACACCGGTCTGCTCGCCGAGGCCGTCTCGCGCATCCGCGACGCGGGGGTGACCACCGCGGTCCGGGTGAGCCCGCAGCACGCCGCCGAGCTCACGCCGAGTCTCATCAAGGCCGGTGTCGAGCTGCTCGTCGTGCACGGCACGATCATCTCGGCCGAGCACGTCGCCGAGGGCGGGGGCGACCCGCTCAACCTCAAGACCTTCATCGCCGACCTGGACATCCCGGTCATCGCCGGTGGCGTGCACGACCACCGCACCGCGCTGCACCTGATGCGCACCGGGGCCGCCGGCGTGATCGTCGGTTACGGCGCCACCGAGGGGTCGACCACGACCAACGACGTGCTCGGCATCGGGGTGCCCATGGCCACCGCCATCGCCGACGCCGCCGCGGCGCGCCGGGACTACCTCGACGAGACCGGCGGGCGCTACGTCCACGTCCTCGCCGACGGTGACATCAACACCTCCGGCGACCTGGCCAAGGCGATCGCCTGCGGGGCCGACGCGGCCGTGCTGGGCACCCCGCTCGCCTCGGCGGCCAGCGCGCCCGGCGGCGGGTGGTACTGGACGCCGCCGGCGGCACACCCGGACACCCCGCGCGGGGCGATGCTGCAGATCTCGACACCCGAGGACCGGCCGACCATGGAGCAGATCCTCAACGGGCCGTCCGACGACCCGTTCGGCGAGCTCAACCTCGTCGGCGCGCTGCGACGGTCGATGGCCAAGGCCGGCTATAGCGACCTCAAGGAGTTCCAGAAGGTCGGGTTGTCGCTGCGCGCATAGCCGTTCGATCGGGCTCGCGGGTATGACAACGACCAATGTCACGTCGGGTCTATGATCGGCCTATGTCTCGCAGCCCACAAGACAGCCACTTTGACGTGCTCATCATCGGTTCCGGCTTCGGCGGCAGCGTCAGTGCGCTGCGCCTGACCGAGAAGGGGTACCGCGTCGGGGTGATCGAGGCCGGTCGCCGCTTCACCGACGAACAACACGCCAAGACCAGTTGGCGGCTGCGCAAGTTCGTCTGGGCGCCCAAGCTCGGTCTGCTCGGCGTGCAGCGCATCCACCTGCTCAAGGACGTGATGATCCTGGCCGGCGCCGGGGTGGGCGGCGGATCGCTCAACTACGCGAACACGCTCTACAAGCCGCCGTCGCCGTTCTTCAACGACCGTCAGTGGGCGCACATCACCGACTGGGAGTCCGAGCTCAGCCCGTTCTACGACCAGGCCAGTCGCATGCTCGGCGTCGTCACCAACCCCACCTTCACCAACTCCGACCGGGTGATGAAGGAGGTCGCCGAGGAGATGGGCGTGGGCGACACCTTCGTCAGCACCCCCGTCGGCGTCTTCTTCGGGGAGAAGACCGGTGGGCGGGGGACCCCGGGCGAAACCGTTCCCGACCCGTACTTCGGCGGCGCCGGACCGACGCGCACCGCCTGCACCGAGTGTGGCTCGTGCATGACCGGCTGCCGCGTCGGCGCCAAGAACACCCTGGTGAAGAACTACCTGGGCTTGGCCGAATCGGCCGGTGCCCAGGTCATCGAGCGGACCACCGTCGACGGTCTCGTGCAGCGGCCCGACGGCACGTGGGAGGTGTCGACGCACGGTTCGTCGTCGTGGGGGCCGTTGGGTGCACGGCGCCGCACCTTCACCGCCGACAACGTCATCATGGCCGCCGGCACGTTCAACACGCAGAAGCTGATGCACGCGGCCAAGGGGTCGACCCTGCCGGAGATCTCCGACGCGATGGGCGTGCTCACCCGCACCAACTCCGAGTCGATCCTCGGGGCGATGGGCAAGAAGGTCGATCCCGACAGCGACTTCTCCGAGGGCGTCGCGATCACCTCGTCCTTCCACCCCGACGAGTCCACCCACATCGAGCCGGTCCGCTACGGCAAGGGCTCCAACGCGATGGCCTACCTGCAGACGATCCTCACCGACGGTGGAACGCGGCGGTACCGCTTCGGCCAGATGCTGCGCGTGCTGCTGACCCACCCGTGGTACCTGCTGCGCCTGCTGGTCCCGCGCCAGTGGAGCCAGAAGACGGTGATCGCCCTGGTCATGCAGTCCTCGGACAACTCGCTGACCACCTTCGTCCGCAAGCGCGGCCCGCTCAAGTACGTGACCAGCCGACAGGGGCACGGCGAGCCGAATCCGACGTGGATCCCGGCGGGCAACGAGGCCACCCGGCGGATGGCCGCCCACCTGCCCGGCGGCCTGGCGGGCGGCACCTGGGGCGACATCTTCAACATCCCGCTGACCGCGCATTACCTGGGCGGCTGCGTCATCTCCGACGATCCGACGAGCGGTGTCATCGATCCGTACCACCGGGTGTGGAACTACCCGTCGCTCTACGTGGTCGACGGCGCCTCGATCACCGCGAACCTCGGTGTGAACCCGTCGCTGTCGATCAGTGCACAGGCCGAGCGCGCCGCCGCCCTGTGGCCGAACAAGGGGGAGAAGGACCAGCGTCCCGAGCAGGGGAAGCCGTACCGCCGCATCGACCCGATCGCGCCGGTGTCGCCGGTCGTGCCCGCCGATGCGCCCGGTGCCCTGCGGCTGCCGATCACCCCGAAGCGGGCCACCGCCAAGAGGCCGCAGAAGGCCGCCGGATGAGCGCCGATTGGCGCGCCGAGCTCGCCGACCGGATTCGCGGTCTCATCCTGGGTGCGTCGCCGGAAATCGTCGAAGAGGTGAAATGGCGCAAGCCGTCCAACCCCGACGGCGTACCCACCTTCAGCGCCTCGGGCCTGGTCTGCACGATGGAGACCTATAAGGACAAGGTCAAGCTCACCTTCGCCAAGGGGGCGTCGTTGCCGGACCCGGCCCACGTCTTCAACGCGAGCCTCACCGCCGGCACCCGCCGCGCCATCGACATCCACGAGGGCGACGTCCTGGACGAAGACGCCTTCGTGGCGTTGGTGCGCGCCGCGGTGGATTCCTGCTGAGATCTGCACGATGCCGACCGGGCGATGTGACAATCACGCCCGAGGCTCAGAATCGACCCGTTCCCAGCGGTTGGCGAGGATGGTGGCGGTCAACGGTGCCTGAGGGCGACCACTAGACTCGACGTCGTGCCCCAGACTTCCAACGGCAACCCCCGCCCCGTCCTTGTCGTCGACTTCGGCGCCCAGTACGCGCAGCTGATCGCGCGGCGCGTGCGTGAGGCGCGCATCTACTCCGAGGTGATCGCACACGACGCCCCGATCGAGGAGTTCCGGGCGAAGAACCCGGCGGCGCTGGTGCTCTCGGGCGGCCCGGCCTCGGTCTACGCCGACGGTGCCCCGACGATCGACCCGCAGCTCCTCGAGCTCGACATCCCGGTCTTCGGCATCTGCTACGGCTTCCAGAAGATGACCGATCTGCTCGGCGGCACCGTCGCCAACACCGGCGGGCGCGAGTTCGGCCGCACGATGATGGAGATCGCCGACGGCGGCGGTGTCCTGCACCACGGGCTGAGCGAGAGCCAACCGGTGTGGATGAGCCACAATGACGCCGTGCAGCAGCCTCCCGCCGGCTTCACCGTCACCGCGTCGACGCCCGGCGCACCGGTGGCCGCCTTCGAGTGCGTCGAGCGCAAGATGGCCGGCGTCCAGTACCACCCCGAGGTGCTGCACACCCCGCACGGCCAGGAGATCCTGACCCGCTTCCTGTACGAGATCGCCGGCCTGGAGCCGACGTGGACCGCGGCCAACATCGCCGAGTCGCTGATCAACGACGTCCGCGCGCAGGTCGGCGATGACGGGCTGGCCATCTGCGCCCTGTCCGGCGGCGTCGACTCCGCGGTTGCCGCGGCACTGGTGCAGCGCGCCATCGGCGACCGGTTGACCTGTGTCTTCGTCGATCATGGGCTCCTGCGGGCCGGGGAGCGCGAGCAGGTGCAGACCGATTTCGTCGCGGCGACCGGTGCGCGGCTGGTGACCGTCGACGCGGAGGAGAAGTTCCTCGCCGACCTGGCCGGTGTCTCCGACCCGGAGGCCAAGCGCAAGATCATCGGCCGTGAGTTCATCCGCTCCTTCGAGGGAGCGGTGAGCGAGGTCTTGGGCGATCAGGCCGCGGCGGGCAAGAAGGTCGACTTCCTGGTCCAGGGGACCCTGTACCCGGACGTCGTCGAATCCGGCGGCGGTAGCGGCACCGCCAACATCAAGAGCCACCACAACGTCGGCGGGCTCCCCGAGGACCTCGAGTTCACGCTCGTCGAGCCGCTGCGCCTGCTGTTCAAGGACGAGGTCCGTGCGGTCGGTCGTGAGCTGGGTCTGCCCGAGGAGATCGTCGGCCGACAGCCGTTCCCCGGTCCGGGACTGGCCATCCGCATCGTCGGCGAGGTCACCAAGGAACGCCTCGACCTGCTGCGCAAGGCCGACCTGATCGCCCGCGAGGAACTGTCCGCGGCCGGACTCGACGGCCAGATCTGGCAGTGCCCGGTGGTGCTGCTCGCCGACGTCCGTTCGGTGGGCGTCCAGGGCGACGGCCGCACCTACGGCCACCCGATCGTGCTGCGCCCGGTGTCGAGCGAGGACGCCATGACCGCAGACTGGACACGCGTGCCCTACGAGGTGCTCGAGACCATCTCCACCCGCATCACCAACGAGGTCGAGGACGTCAACCGCGTCGTGCTGGACGTCACCAGCAAGCCGCCGGGGACCATCGAGTGGGAGTAAGTCCCCACCCGACCCCACCGAAACCACACCGAACGAGGGAACACCCATGCCCACACTCATGATCGTCGTCGGCAGCGTCCGGGAAGGCCGGATCGGCCTGCCCATCGCCGAATGGGCCCGCCGGGCCGCCGATGAGGACGGCCGCTTCGACGTCGACTTCGCCGACCTCGCCGAGATCGACCTGCCCTTCATGGACGAGCCGAACCACCCGCGACTGCACCAGTACACCAAGGCGCACACCGTGGAGTGGAGCAAGCGGGCCGAGGCGGCCGACGCCTTCCTGTTCGTCTTCCCCGAGTACAACTACAGCTACGCGCCGGCCATCAAGAACGCGCTGGACTATCTCAGCGCCGAGTGGAACCGCAAGCCGGTCGGATTCGTGAACTGGGGCGGCAACTCCGCCGGCACGCGCGCCCAGGTCGCGCTGCGTCCCGTCGTCACCGGGCTCGGCATGGTGATGACCAAGGGGAACGTCGAGATCAACTTCCCGCAGAAGCAGGTCGACGACGAGGGTCGTTTCGTGCCGAATGAGCA
This sequence comes from Gordonia sp. (in: high G+C Gram-positive bacteria), assembly GCF_047606305.1. Classification (GTDB taxonomy): domain Bacteria; phylum Actinomycetota; class Actinomycetes; order Mycobacteriales; family Mycobacteriaceae; genus Gordonia. The sequence continues at coordinate 7,608 of NZ_JASGER010000014.1, forward strand.
GCAGGCCGCGGTGCTGCAGGCCCAGTTCGACGAGATGCTGGCCCTGGACCAGGCACTGCGCCCGCTGCGCTGAGTCGAATATCGGCTAGAGAGCCACGGCGAGCACGATCACCAGCACGGCGATCAGCGCCACCACGCCGGCGATGATCAGCCACCGGCGCTCGTTCGACGTCGACGCGGCCACGCCCGTTGTGGCGGGTGCGGGTGCGGGTGCGCGGCGCGGTGCGGTCGCGGGCGCGACGGCCGACGGAGCCGGTGCGGGTACGTACGACCGCGGGAACGCGCCGGTGCGCATGCGCGGGGCGGTCGGAGTGGCCAGAGCCCAGACCGGCGGCGCGCCGTCGGGGCGGCTGATCCGGCCGGTCAAGACGTGCTCGGGGGTCGAGCGCGTGGCCCGTGCCGCGATCACGGCGAGCTCGTCGCGGACCTGCGCCATCGTCGGGCGCTTGGCCGGGCTCGGGGTGAGCATCGAGAGCAGCACGTCGTGCAGCGGGCCGGCCTGCTCGGGCGGGCGGATCCGCGCGCGGGCCACGCTGTCGAGCAGGGCGCCCACGTCCTCGCTCATGCCGAACGGCGGCACCCCTTCGACCATCGTGTAGATCGTCGACCCCAGGCTGTAGACGTCCGACGCCTCGCTCGGCGCCGCGCCGCGCGCGACCTCGGGCGCGAAGTAGGCGGGCGTGCCGGAGATCAGATCGCCGTCGTCGTCCTCGTCCTTGAACTGGGCGATGCCGAAGTCGGTGAGCTTGACCAGCCCGGCGTCGCGCCCGGTGTTGGCGATGAGGATGTTGCCGGGCTTGATGTCGCGGTGGATGACTCCGGCCTCGTGCGCGTCGGCCGCCGCGGAGGCGACCTGCGCGCCGATCTGTGCGGCGTCGATCGGGTCCAGGTGCTCGGTGACGTGCAGGATCTGCGCGACGTTGCGCGACGGCATGTACTCCATCACCAGCCACGGGGTGCCGCGGTCGAGGATCACGTCGTAGACGGCGATCGCGTGCCGGTGGGCCAGCTTGGAGGCGACGCGCCCCTCGTGCAGGGCCTTGCCGCGGACCGCCTCGGCGTCGGCCTCGGGCATGCCTTCGAGGGAGATGACCTGCTTGACCGCCACGTCGCGGCCCAGGAGCTGATCCTTGCCGAGCCAGACCGAACTCATGCCGCCGTCGCTGATCCGCGAGTGCAACCGATACCGGCCCGCCACAAGGTAATCCGGGCCCGGAGTCGATAGCGGAGACGTCACGCGGTGAGTATAGGGCGCCTGGTCAGGCCCGTGATCGCAGCCGTCCGGTGATGACCCCGCGCGTGGGCGCGAAGAGGTAGACGGCGAAGAAGAACACGCCCTGGGTGAGCACGACCATGCCGCCGAGGGAGGTGTTGGCGTAGAAGGAGATGTACAGCCCGATGATCCCGCAGGCGGCCGCGGCGGCCGGTGCGATGACCAACATGAGGCGGAATCGGTCGGTGAGCAGGTAGGCCGTCGCCCCCGGGATGATGAGCATCGCCACGACCAGCACGACGCCGACGACTTGCAGGGCGGTGACCGCGGTCAGGGCGAGCAGGCCGAGCATCGTCGCGCCGATCAGGCGCGGGCTCAGGCCGATCGCGAACGCGTGCGACGGGTCGAAGGCGAACAGCGTGAAGTCGCGTCGCTTGACGATGAGCACGGTGGCGACGATCGCACCGAGCACGGCGATCTGGATCAGGTCCGCGGCGGAGACGCCGAGCAGGTTGCCGAAGACGATGTGGTTCAAATCGACCTGACTCGGGGTGATCGACACGAGTACCAGGCCCAGCGCGAACAACGTCGTGAACACGATGCCGATCGCGGCGTCCTCCTTGACGCGGCTGCGATCGCGGACCGCGCCGATCAGTGCGACCGCCAGCAGGCCGAACACCACCGCGCCCAGTGCGAACGGGGCGCCGACGATGTAGGCCAGCACGACGCCGGGCAGCACGGCGTGCGACACCGCGTCGCCCATCAGCGACCATCCGGTGAGCACCAGCCAGCACGACAGCAGCGCACACACGACCGATGCGATCAGCGTCGCGGCCATCGCGTTGGTCATGAACCCGAAGCGGAACGGTTCGACGAGGAAGTCGATCACGAGGCCTCCTGCTCGCCCGGGTCGAGGCCGAACGCCCGCGCGAGGTTCTCCGGCGTCACGACCTCGGCGGGTGTGCCCTGCGCGAGGACGCGGCGCTGGAGCAGCACCGCCTGGTCGGCGAGTTGTGGAACCGACTGCAGGTCGTGGGTGGAGATGAGGATCGTGGCGCCGCGCTGCGCCTCCTCGCGCAGCAGCGCGGTGATCGCCGCCTCCGACCGCTGGTCGACGCCGGCGAACGGCTCGTCCAGGAGCATCACCGACGCGTTCTGGGCGATGGCGCGGGCGACGAAGGCGCGCTTGCGCTGGCCGCCGGACAGGTTGCCGATCTGCCGGTCCTGCAGGTCGTCGAGTTGCACCCGTGCCAGTGCCTCGTCGACGGCGTCGCGGTCGGCCCGCTTGGCGCGCCGCATGAACCCCATCCCGCCGTAACGACCCGTCATCACGACCTCGCGCACCGACAGTGGGAAGGTCCAGTCGATGTCCTCGGACTGCGGGACATAGCTGACGATCCCGGCACGGCGGGCGGCCGTCGGCGGCATGCCGTCGATCGCCACGCGGCCCGCGTCGGGGGTCACCATCCCCATGATCGTCTTGAACAGCGTCGACTTGCCCGAGCCGTTGACTCCGATGAGGGCGCACACGGTGGCCCGGGGGACCTCGAGGCTGACGTCGTCGAGGGCCAGGACCTCGCCGTAGCGCACGGTCGCCGAGCGCACGTCGAGGGCTTGGCGGTCGTCCATCGGGGTCATCGGGCCGCGCTCCCGGTCAGGCCCGCGGCGATCGTGCGGGCGTCGTGGCGGATCAGGTCGAGGTAGGTCGGTACCGGACCATCGGCCGTGGACAGGGAGTCGACGTAGAGGGTGCCCGCGAGGCGGGCGCCCGACGCCTTGGCGATCTGCCGCATGGGCTTGTTCGAGACGGTCGACTCGCAGAACACCGCGGGGATCGCGCGGTCGCGCACGAAGTCGATGGCCGAGGCCATCTGCCGGGGTGTCGCCTGCTGTTCGGCGTTGACCGGCCAGATGTACTTCTCGCCGAGACCGGTGTCGCGGGTCAGGTAGGAGAACGCCCCCTCGCACGTCACGAGCGCGCGCTTGTCGGCGGGGACGGTGCGCAGGTCGGCGGCCAGCTCGTCGCGGACGGCGCGCAACCGGGCCTTGTAGGAGTCCGCATTCGCGCGGTACTGGTCGGCGCCGGCGGGATCGATCGCGGTGTACGCGCGTCGGAGGTTGTCGACGTAGACCTCGGCGGCGCGCGGGCTCATCCACGCGTGCGGGTTCGGTTTGCCCGCGTAGGCGCCCGACGAGATGGGGACCGGCGCCACCCCGTCGGACAGGGTGACGCGCGGGGCGTGCAGATCGGCGGTGAACCGGTCGAACCACGCGTCCACCCCGAGACCGTTGTTGACGACCAGCGCGGCACCGGCCGCGCGTCGGATGTCGCCGGGGGTGGGCTCGTAGCCGTGGATCTCGGCGCCCGCCTTGGTGATCGACTCGACGTGCAGCCGGTCGCCGGCGACGTTGGCCGCGATGTCGGCGATCACGGTGAAGGTGGCGACGACGATGGGTTTGCCAGTCGGGCGGGTCGGTGCGGCGCACGCGGCGAGCAGGATCGCCGCTGCGACGAGCGCAGCACCCCACGCCACTGGTTTCGACATGGCAACAGAATAACTTCGGTTAGCCGAATTTACGAAGCCGCGCTGGTCAGACGTGGAATCGCAAGGGCCATCACCACGGCCGATCCGCACACGGCGAGCGAGATCAGCATGGACGCGACGTAGCCCGGTGTGGTGGGGATGGTCGCACTCGCCGGCACGTCGGCGACGGGGTGGATCGAGGAGGTAAGGATCATCCCGACCACGGCGGTCGAGAGCGACGTGCCGATCGCGCGGGCGAGGGTGTTCACCCCGTTCGCCTCGGCGGTTTGCTCGACGTCGACCGCCCGCATGATCTGCGCGGGCATGGCGGCATACGCGATGCCGAGGCCTGCGCCGGAAAAGGCTCCGGCGACCGCGATGGTGACCCAGTTCAGCGGCAGCGCACCGCCCACCGACGCGAGCAGCACGACGAAGGACACACCGAGGGTCGCGGCGCCGATCGCGAGCGCGACGCGCGGTCCGTAGAGGCGGCACAGGCGCGAGCACACCGGGGAGCTGAGGAACATCAGCAGCCCGGCGGGGGTGAGGATGAGGCTCGCGACGAGCATGTCGAAACCCATCCCGGCGCGCAGCCGCGTCGGAGTCATGAGCAGCTGGATCGGGATCATCTGCATCGTGTAGAAGCCGAACCCGATGGCGACCGACGCGAAGTTGGTCAGGATCACCGGGCGTCGGGCGAGGACGCGCAGGTCGATCAGGGGTGCGTCGAGGCGGAGCTCGAACCGGGCCCAGATCGCAGCGCTCACGATCGCGAGCGCGAGCAGGCCGATGGTCGCCGGGCCGGTCGGACCCCAGGTGCCGATGCGCGACAGCGGCAGCAGCAGACACGTGAGCAAGATCAGCAGTCCGAGGGCACCGGGGAAGTCGAAGCGGCCGCCGGGCGGGGGCGTCGGTTCGCCGACCGTGGCGGCCACACCGACCATCGCGAGCAGTGCCACGGCCGCCGAGACGGCGAACAGCATGTGCCAGTCGAGCAGCTGGGCGATGGACGCGGCGAACGGCAGCCCGAGTGCACTGCCGACGCCCAACGACCCGCTCATCGCGCCGATGGCCGACGACAGGCGCGCGGACGGGACGATGTCGCGCATGATGCTGATGCCCAAGGGGATCGTGCCCAACCCCAGGCCCTGCAACCCGCGGCCGACGAGGAACGGCAGGAGGGTCGGGGAGAGCGCGCAGATCCCCGAGCCGATGGCGACGAACAGCAGGCTGAGCAGCAGGATGCGGCGCTTGCCGTACATGTCGCCGAGGCGGCCGGAGATCGGGGTGACGACGGCGCCGACCAGCAGGGTGATGGTCAGGGCCCATGCGGTGTCGGCGGGATCGGCGTCCAGGCGACCCGGCAGCCCCGGGATGAGCGGGATGATGATCGTCTGCATGAGGGCGACGACGACACCCGCGTTGCAGAGCGCGGCGATGGCGAACCAGGGTGTCGGGCCGCCGCGCTGCATCGCGCCAGTCTACTGTATATAAAGCACAATCTGGCCCGGAGGGGTTATCCGATGGCCTTCACCAGGTAGGCGGCGGCGCTGGGCACGGGCTGGACGATGCCCACGGTGGACGTCTTCGCGATCTCGTCGGCGGCAGCGCTGAGCGGGCCACCGCCGATGATCACCGACGCCGCCCCGTCCTTCACGCACTCGTCGATCGCCGCGGACAGCGTGGTGATCGCCAGCTTCGGGTCGGCGGCGACCTCCTCGGCGGTCGCGTCGGTGAACCGGAGCCCGGTGAACGGCGCCGTCTGGTTGGCCTTCACCAGGGCCTCCAGCGACGGACCCAGCTCCTTGGTGGTGGTCACCATGCCGAACGGCTGGCCGCTCGCGCCGGCCGCCAGCACCGCGGCACCGCCGATCCCGATGATCGGGAAGTCGTAGACCTTGCGCAGCTCGTCCACCCCCGGATCACCGATCGCGGCCACCATGATGCCGGCCGTCTGGTCGTTCACCGCCTTCTTGGCGGCGTCGACGACCTGCGGCACGCTGGCCGCCAGCGCGGTCGGATCGACGATCACGCTCGGTCCTTCGGCTGCGGTCGCGCCGACCGCCGTCAGGTCCGATCCCGTCAGCTGTTGATTGGCCAACGCGGTCATGGTGTCGGTCGTGCCGGTGTTGGTGTTCGGGTTGATGACGAGGATGTGCTTGGTCATACCCCCGACGGTAGGCCGTCAGGCGCTCAGCCGCTGCGCCTCGCCGCGGATATCGGCGGGCAGGTCCTCGCCCGGATCGCCCAGCCCGAGGTGCTCGCGCAGGGTCGAGCCCCGGTATTCGGTACGGAAGAGGCCTCGTCGGCGCAGCTCGGGCACGACGTAGTCGACGAAGTCGTTGAAGGTGCCGGGCGACTGGGCGCTGGACACGATGAACCCGTCGGCCTCCCCGCCGCGGAAGGACTCCTCGATCTGGTCGGCGACGTCGGCGGCGGTGCCGACGAACTGCGGCAGCAGTACGCCCTGCGCATACAGCTTGCCGATGTCGCGCAGGGTGAGCTCGTCGCGCTGCGACAGCCGCCGGGCGACGTCGAACAGGCCCTGCGTGCCGCTCACGGTGATGTCTCCGACCGGCGCGTCCAGGTCGTACTGCGAGAAGTCGTGGTCGGTGTGCACCGACAGGGTGATGAGTCCGGAGATCGGGTCGGCCAACTCGTTGTGGAAGGCCTGCTTCTCCCGCGCGATCGACTCGGTCTCGCCGATGAACGGGATGAACGACGGAAAGATCTTCACGTGGTCGGGGTTGCGGCCGAAATTCGACGCCCGCGACTTGACGTCGTCGTAGTAGGCGCGGCGCCCCTCGGGCGTCGGATCGATCTCGAAGATCGCCTCGGCCCAGCGCGCGGCGAAGTTCTTGCCGGTGTCCGACGAGCCGGCCTGGATCAGGACCGGTCGGTGCTGCGGCGACCGCGGCTGGTTGAGCGGGCCGCGCGAGCGGTAGTGGGTGCCGTCGTGGTCGATGGTGTGGATCTTCGACGGGTCGGCCCACACGCCGGACTCCTTGTCGGCGGTGACCGCGTCGACGTCCCAGCTCGACCACAGCTTGACCGCGGTGCTCACGAACTCCTCGGCCAACTCATAGCGGCGGTCGTGCTCGACGTGCTCGTCGAAGCCGAAGTTCTGCGCCTCGGCCTGCGAGAGCGAGGTGACGATGTTCCAGGCGATCCGGCCGCGGGTGAGGTGGTCGAGGGAGCCGAAGACGCGCGCGACCTCGTACGGGTGGAAGTACGTCGTCGACTTGGTGACCGCGATCCCGAGCTTCGAGGTGACCGCACCGATGCTCGCCGCGACCAGACTCGGGTCGATCGTGGCGGCGGCCTGGGTGCCGCGCCGGAAGGGCTCGGACTGGTCCCCGCCGAAGCGGACGGGGGCGGCGAGCAGGTCGGCGAAGAAGGCAAAGTCGAACGTGCCGCGTTCCAGGATGCGGGCGACGCGGTGGTAGTGATCGGGGCCGAAGTAGTCGGTCTCCGATCCGGGGTGCCGCCATGCGGCGTGCGAATGCGTGACGGGGGAGGCGATGAGGAAGCCGCCGAGGTGGAGCTGGCGCGTGGTCATGGGAGGTCCTTCGTGCGGGGTCGGTGGGGTGCGTCGCCCATACAATCCGACGATGTCGCCAGGGGTCGACCTTGTATTCGGGGTGATTCGAATGCGGTCTCCGACGGGTGCGCTTCCTTGACTCCGAATAGAACATATGTTCGTATACCGACATGCGGTGGGCGGAACAGGCGATCGAGGTCGACGACGGCGGGCTGCCCGGACTGGGGCGGGCGGATCTGGTGCGGTCGGTGACCACGCCGGAGTTCGCCGGCATCACCTTCCACGAGGTCCTGTGCCGATCGCTGCTCAACCCGGTGCCGGTGTCGTCGGGCATGCCGTTCCGGTTCAGCGTCAACACGTTTCGCGGTTGCACCCATGCCTGCCGGTACTGTTTCGCGCGGCCGACGCACGAGTACCTCGACTTCGACGCGGGGGACGACTTCAACCGTCAGATCGTCGTGAAGCTCAACGCCGCGGCAGTGCTGCGCAAAGAGTTGCGGCGACGATCGTGGTCCCGCGAGGTGGTGGGACTGGGCACCAACACCGACCCGTATCAGCGGGCCGAGGGTCGCTACCGGTTGATGCCGCCGATCATTGCCGCGCTGGCCTCCTCGGGCACCCCGTTCTCGATCCTGACCAAGGGCACGTTGCTCCAGCGCGACGTCCCGCTGCTGCGGCAGGCCGCCGACGTCGTCGACGTTTCCCTGTCGGTGTCGCTGGCCATGGTCGACGCGGAGTTGGCGGCGCAGCTCGACCCCGGCGCGCCGTCACCGCGGGCCCGGCTCGACGTGATCCGCGCCCTGGCCGAGGCGGGGTTCGCCCCGCATGTGATGGTGGCTCCGGTCGTGCCGTATCTGACGGATTCGACGGCGCAGCTCGATGTGCTCCTCGCCGAGGTCGCCGCAGCCGGGGCGGTGAGTGTCTCGGCGATCCCGATGCACCTGCGCGGCTCGACGCGGGGGTGGTTCCTGCAGTGGCTGGCCGACGAACATCCGGCGCTGCTCAGGCGCTATCGGGCGCTGTACGGACGGGGTGCGTACGTGTCGAACGAGTACTCCGCACGGCTCGCGCAGCGCCTGCGGCCGCTGGTCGCGCGCCACGGTCTGGTGGGGCAGTCCGGGCCGGTGCGGCCGGTCGAACAGGGCGTCGTGCCGTCGCCGGCGCCGCGACCTGCGACGATGGTCGAACCCACGCTCTTCTAGCGCTCTGACCTGCACAGACAGCAACTCTTGCGCTTTGTCGGGGCGGCGGTCTACAGTCTTTCCTATCGAATAAATGTTCGATGAAGCCCGGCACTCTTCCCGACCGGCTTCGCAAGCGGAAACGCGCGCTGTGGCGCGGGTGATTCACGGTCGGGGAGAGCGATGGGCGAGGCGGCGGCAACGGCGGAGGTCGGCCCCACGGTCGCGCAACTGCGCCAGGCGATGGCCAGGGTTGGGGCGAGTGCGGGCACTGCGGCGCAGCGGGTGGATTCGGGCACCGGACCGGGGGAAGACGGTCTGGTCCCGGACGTCCTGGCAGTGCCCGCCACCCTCGCCGAACTGTTTCCGCACGGCGGATTGGCCCGCGGGAGCGTGGTGTCGGCGTCGGGGGCCGGGTCGCTGCTGTTGGCGATGATCGCGGCGAGCAGCGCCGAGGGCGCCCAGGTCGCCGTCGTCGGACTGGGGCGGTTGAGCATGCTCGCCGCTGCGGAGATGGGGGCGGACCTGTCGCGGGTGGCACTGGTCGCCGACCCGGGGGCCGATCCGCTGCAGATCGCGACGATCCTGCTCGACGGGATGGACCTGGTGGTGGTGAACCTGCGCGGGGCGTCGGTGCCGCCGTCGCGGGCCAAGGTGCTCGCCGCCCGGGCGCGCCGCAACTCGTCGGTGCTGCTGGTCGTCGACGGGCGGTGGCCGGGTGCCGCCGCGCATCTGTCGGCCCGGGTGAGCGGTTACCGCCGCGGTGTCCCCGGCGCGGTCGAGGCCCGGTGCGGCTATGGCCGGATCAACGGGTGGGACCTGGCGGTGTCGTTGCGGTCGCGCAGCCGCCCACCGCGCAGCGCCCGACTCGTCACGGGGGCCGCCCGGGTGGGGCGGGTCGGCTGATGGGCCGCCGGATCCTGGCCCTGTGGGCACCGGACTGGCCGGCCGTCGCGGCCGCCGCCGAACGGGACCTGCCGCCCGACGTGCCGATCGCGGTGCTGCAGGCCAACCGGGTGATCGCCTGTTCGGCGCCGGCACGGCGGATGGGTATCCGGCGCGGTATGCGCAAACGGCAGGCGCAGTCGAACTGCCCCGAGTTGGTCGTCGTCGCCGACGACCCCGACCGCGACGGCCGGCTGTTCGCCCCCGTCGTCACGGCGGTGACCGAGGTGCTGCCGTGGACGGAGGTGCTGCGGCCCGGCCTGGTGGCGGCGCCGGCATCGGGGCTGCGCTATTTCGGCTCCGAGGAGAACCTGGCCGCGGCGGTGGTCGAGTCCGTGGCCGACGTCGGTGCCGAGGTGCAGGTCGGGGTCGCCGACCAGATGTTCACCGCGGTGCTGGCGGCCCGCCGCGAACTGTTCGTCCCGCCGGGCGGCGATGCGGAGTTCCTGAGTCCGCTGCCGATCCGGGAGCTGGCCGTCGAACCCGCACTGGGCGGGGACCGCACCGAGTTGGCCGACCTGCTGTGGCGGCTGGGGTTGCGCACGCTGGGGGCTTTCGCCGCACTGCCCGCGGCCGATGTGGGCAGCAGGTTCGACGCCGAGGCGGTCGTCGCGCACCGACAGGCCTCGGGCCGTCCCGGCCGCACCCCGTCGGCCGCCGTGTCGCGACCGGAGCTGACCGTCGTGCACTCCTGCGACCCGCCGGTGACGCGCATCGACGCCGCCGCCTTCCTGGCGCGTCGCCTGTCCGTCGAGCTGCACGAGAAGCTCACCGCGGCCACGGTGTCGTGCACGCGGCTGGCGGTGCATGCGCGGACGGAGCGGGGACAGGAGAATTCGCGCATCTGGTGCTGTGCGCTGCCGCTGACCCCGGAGACGACCGCCGACCGGGTGCGCTGGCAGCTCGAGGGCTGGCTGACCGAAGGGGCCACCGGCGCGGGGGCGGGGCCGGACTCGCCGGTCGTGGAGCTGACCCTCGAGCCGGTCGAGGTGTCCGCCGGGGAGGGGCTGCAGTACGAGCTGTCCGAGTCGGGGGCGTCGGCGACGGACGGCCCGCGCGCCGACCGTGTTCGCCGGGCGCTGGTGCGGGTGCAGGGGCTGTTGGGGGCCGATGCGGTGATGGTCCCGGTCCGCAGTGGTGGTCGTGGACCGGTCGAGCAGATCACCCTGGTCCCCGCCGGTGAATCGGCGGTGCCGGCTCGACCGGTGAGCGCGCCGTGGCCCTCACGGCTGCCCGAGCCGACGCCGGCGATCCTCGTCGACGCCCCGGTCTCGGTGTGCGACGACGAGGGGAGTCCGGTGGAGGTGACCGCGCGCGGGGCGTTCAGCGGCGATCCGGTGGTGGTGGCCAGCGGACGGCACCGCTGGTCGGTGCGCTGGTGGGCCGGCCCGTGGCCGTGTGGGCTCTCCGGCGACGACATGGTGGCGCGCGCCCAGGTCCTCCTCGACGACGAGCGCGCACTGCTGCTGCGCTTCGGCCCCGACGGCAAGTGGCGGGTCGAGGGGGTCTACGAGTGAGTGCTCACGGATGATCCGCAAACCCCGCAAACCCCACACTTCGGGACATACCCGACAGCCAATCGGTGTCGGGTATGTCCCGAACTGTCGGGTTTAGTCGCGACGATCGGCAAAGTCGAGTAGCGCGCTACTCGTGACCGGTGCGCATCCCGGGTCGACCCTGGAGGGGCAAGGCAATCCCGACGAAGGAGAACGATCATGGCGAACAAGCGACTGCGGCCCCCGCGCCGCGACTGGGCGCGCATCAACCCGCAACCGCTCCCGCCCGGTGGCCTGGGCCGCATCAACCCGCAGCCGCTCCCGCCCGGCGGTGGCCGCCGTTTGCCCCGGAACTATCGCCGATAGCGGGTCTACGCTGGAGGCGTGAGTAGACGGCGATCCCATCGGAGCACCCCGGGGCCGGCCGTCCGTCGACGCATCCAGCCCTTCCATCCGGGCCCGGTGCGACCGCAGACGCCGTTGCAGAGGTGGCTGCGCGACGTCGGCAGCTCGGACCTGGCGAACGAGCTGTAGCGTCCTTTCCCCGTCGACACACCAGGCGAACACATGTTCGATAAACTGGGTCGATGGGGTGGCACAACGGCCCGCCGAGCTGGGCGGAGATGGAACGGGTGCTCTCCGGGCGCCCGCGCCCGGGTGAGGCCTTCGCCCCGCCCTACGACCAGCACATCGACGACGAGGGCGTTCCCGACGGCGGCGACGGCCCGGCCTGGTCCCGCAAGCGGGAGGCCTATCTCGCCGACGAGACGGTCCGATCTATCCGCTCGGCCACCCCGTTCGCCGAGCTGCACGCGCACAGCGCATTCAGCTTCCTCGACGGTGCGTCGACCCCGGAACAGATGGTCGAGGAAGCCGTTCGCCTGGACCTCAAGGCCCTCGCGCTCACCGATCACAACGGCTTCTACGGCGTCGTCCGCTTCGCCGAGGCGGCGCGCGAGTTCGGTCTCCCCACGGTGTTCGGCGCCGAGCTCTCGCTCACGCCCGACGCGGTGCGCACCGGAGTGCCCGACCCTCCCGGCGAGCACCTGTTGGTCCTCGCCCGCGGGCCGGAGGGCTACCGCCGCCTGTCCCGGGCGATGGCGGCGGCCCACATGCGCGGCGGGGAGAAGGGGCTGCTGCGCTACGACCTCGGCGAACTGTCGGACGCGGCCCGACAGTGGCTGATCCTCACCGGGTGCCGCAAAGGGGCCGTGCGTCGGGCACTGGACCGTGGTGGTCCGGCCGCCGCCCGACGGGCACTGGCCGAGATGGTCGAGCGCTTCGGGCACGACAACGTCGCCGTCGAGCTCACCTCCACCGGGCAACCCGACGACGATGAGCGCAACGCGACCCTGGCCGCCCTGGCCGCGGAAGTGGGGCTGCCCATCGTCGCGACGACCGGTGCGCACGTCGCCGGTCCGGATCGTCGACGGCTCGCGATCGCCATGGCCGCCATCCGGGCGCGCACCGACGTCGAGACCATCGACGGGTGGATGCCCGGCGTCGGGGGAGCGCACCTGCGCAGCGGCGACGAGATGGCACGGCTGGTGTCGGCGCACCCCGATGCACTGGCCAACGCGGTCGACCTGGCCGCCGACTGCGCCTTCGAGCTCGGGCTGATCGCCCCGCAGCTCCCGCCGTTCGACGTTCCCGACGGCCACACCGAGACCACCTGGCTGCGCGAGCTGACCCACCTCGGCGCACGCCGCCGCTACGGCCCGCCCGACGAGCATCCGACGGCGTACCGGCAGATCGAACACGAGTTGGCGATCATCGAGGAGCTGGAGTTCCCCGGCTACTTCCTCGTCGTGCACGACATCGTCCACTTCTGCCGCACCCACGACATCCTGTGCCAGGGGCGCGGCAGCGCGGCCAACTCGGCGGTCTGCTTCGCGCTGGGCGTCACCTCGGTCGACCCGGTCGCCAACCACCTGCTCTTCGAGCGCTTCCTCTCACCCGAGCGCGACGGTCCACCGGACATCGACGTCGACATCGAGTCGGACCGTCGTGAGGAGGCGATCCAGTACGTCTACGGCAAGTACGGCCGCGACTACAGCGCGCAGGTCGCCAACGTCATCACCTACCGTCGACGTTCGGCGGTGCGCGACACCGCCCGGGCGCTCGGCTACGCCACCGGACAGCAGGATGCGTGGAGTCGGATGCCCGACGAGGCGCCCGACGACGTCACCGAGATGGCCGCCCAGATCAAGGGGCTGCCCCGGCACCTGGGCATCCACTCCGGCGGCATGGTGATCTGCGACCGGCCGATCGCCGACGTCTGTCCCACCGAGTGGGCGCGGATGGAGAACCGCAGCGTGCTGCAGTGGGACAAGGACGATTGTGCGGCCATCGGTCTGGTGAAGTTCGACCTGCTCGGGCTGGGGATGCTCTCGGCGCTGCACTACGCGATCGACCTGGTCGGCGAGCACAAGGGCATCCACGTCGACCTGGCGCAGATCGACATGACCGAGACCGCCGTCTACGACATGCTGTGCCGCGCCGATTCGATCGGGGTCTTCCAGGTCGAGTCGCGCGCCCAGATGGCGACGCTGCCGCGGCTCAAACCCCGCGACTTCTACGACCTGGTCGTCGAAGTGGCGCTGATCCGCCCCGGCCCGATCCAGGGTGGATCGGTGCACCCCTACATCCGTCGGCGCAACGAGCTCGAAGACGTCCAGTACGACCATCCCGCGCTCAAACCGTCCCTCGAGCGGACCCTGGGCATCCCGCTCTTCCAGGAGCAGCTCATGCAGATGGCCGTCGACGTCGCCGGGTTCAGCGCCGCCGAGGCCGACCAGCTGCGCCGGGCGATGGGCTCCAAGCGCTCGCCGGAGAAGATGGCCGCGCTGCGGCAGCGCTTCTTCGACGGGATGGAACAGCTGCACGGCATCACCGGGGACACCGCGCAGCGCGTCTACGAGAAGATGGCCGCCTTCGCCAACTTCGGCTTCCCGGAGAGTCATTCGCAGAGCTTCGCGTCGCTGGTGTTCTATTCGGCGTGGTTCAAGCTGCACCACCCGGCCGCCTTCTGCGCCGCCCTGCTGCGGGCGCAGCCGATGGGCTTCTACTCGCCGCAGTCGCTGGTCGCCGACGCCCGACGCCACGGTGTGACGGTCCATCACCCCGACCTCAACGCCTCACTGCCGCATGCGACGTTGGAGGAGGCGGGAACCCACGTGCGCCTTGGCCTTTCGGGGGTGCGGAACATCGGCGACGACGTGGCGCAGCGGATCGTCGACGAGCGCGCCGACGGCGGACGGTTCACCGACCTCGACGACGCGGCCACCCGTGTCGAACTCACCCAGGCGCAGTGGGAGGCACTGGCCAGTGCCGGTGCGCTCGACTCCTTCGGCCTGAGCCGTCGGCAAGCGCTGTGGGCGGCGGGGGAGGCGGCCCGCCGGCGCCGCGACCAGCTGCCCCTGGCCTCGGGGTCGTCGCCGCCGACACTGCCCGGCCTGTCCGGGGTGGAATTGGCGGCGTCGGACGCGTGGGCCACCGGCATCACCCCGACGAGCTATCCGACGCAGTATCTGCGCCCCCGGCTGCAGGCACTCGGGGTGGTGCCCGCCGACCAGCTGCTGGGCGTCGCCGACGGGGCCCGCGTGCTGGTCGCCGGGGCGGTGACCCACCGGCAGCGCCCCGCGACGGCGTCGGGGGTCACGTTCATCAACCTCGAGGACGAGACGGGCATGGTCAACGTCGTCTGCTCGGTGGGGTTGTGGCGCAAGTACCGCGAGTTGGCGCACACCGCGTCGGCCCTGGTGGTCCGCGGCAAGGTGCAGAACGCCGAAGGCGCGGTCACCGTCGTCGCCGATCGGCTACAGCGGCTCGACCTGCGGATCGGCACGCGCTCGCGCGACTGGTGCTAGACCGCCCCGTCGAACCCCTGCTGGCGCCACGCCTCGTAGACGGCCAGGGTCGCCGAGTTGGCGAGGTTGTGCGAGCGGCGGTCGGGCAGCATCGGGATCCGCAGCTTGTCGGTGATGTGCGGGTCGGCGAGCATCTCCTCGGACAGGCCCGTCGGCTCGGGGCCGAACATCAGCACGTCGCCCGGCTGGTAGGCGACATCGGTGTAGAACCGCGACGCGTGGGCGGTGAACGCGAAGACCCGCTCGGGTGCCAGGGCCCGCCAGGCGGCGTCGAGATCGGCGTGCACCGTCACGTGCGCCATCTCGTGGTAGTCCAGACCGGCGCGCTTGACCTGCGCATCGCTCATCTCGAAGCCCAGCGGTTCGACGAGGTGCAGTTCGCTGCCGGTGTTCGCGGCCAGCCGGATGGCGTTACCGGTGTTGGGCGGGATGCACGGCTCGACGAACAGGATGCGGAACACGCCGGTCAGCGAGCCCCGGGATCGGCGGCGTGGCGAGCCTGGACGCGCGGACCGGTGTCACCCGGCGGCGGGGGCGGGGCGAACTGGTCGCGCACGGCGTCGGGGATCCGGCTGGCGCCGTAGACGAGCATGACCAACAGGTCCTTCGCCTTCCCGACGATCTCGTCCTCGCCCCAACCGCCGGTCGCGGCCACGGTTCCGGCGCCGGTGCCGCGCAGCACGAAGCCGTCGGCCTTGGCGGTGAGGAACTGGTAGACCGCGTAGACGAGGAGCACGATGATCGCGAGCGCGACGAGGGCCGATTCGCCGCCGCCGTAGTAGCCGCCGCCGTACACCAGGCCCGCCGACAGCAGCAGCCACAGCGCGGCCACCAGGGCCACCGAGCCGGCGATGATCTTCCACGTCGTCGTGCGTCGGCCGAGGGTCATGTCCGAGATGTGGTCGACTGGCATGCTCTCCTCGACGTAGCCGCGCGGGATGAGCCCGAAGATCGTCGACGTCCGTCGCACAACCACCCGCCGATCGGTGATCAGCACGCCCTCGGAGAGGTAGCGCAGGATCAGGTTCGGGTGGAATTCGGCGCCGTAGTAGACGGTCTCACCGGGCAGCGGACGGATCTGGGGAAGTTGTTGCGGCATTGCGGCCCTCTCCGGGGTCACGGGGTCAAGGTCGCGATCACTGTATCGAACCGGAGTGCCGAAAATGCGGCATGGAAGAATGAGAGCCGTGACAGCGACACGACTCGATGGCATCGCCACCCGCGACGAGATCTTCACCGACCTGGCCGCACGGGTCGACAAGCTCAAGGCCTCCGGCATCGAGCCCGGCTTGGGCACGATCCTCGTCGGCGACGACCCCGGATCGCACTCCTACGTCAAGGGCAAGCACAACGACTGCGCGAAGATCGGGGTCAACTCGATCCGGCGCGACCTGCCCGCCGACGCCACGACCGAACAGCTCAACGCGGCGATCGACGAGTTGAACGCCGACCCCGCCTGCACCGGCTACATCGTGCAGCTGCCGTTGCCCAAGCACCTCGACGAGAACGCCGCCCTCGAGCGCGTCGACCCGGACAAGGACGCCGACGGTCTGCACCCGATCAACCTCGGGCGACTGGTACTCGGCAAGGAGTCGACACTGCCGTGCACGCCGCGCGGCGTGATCCACCTGCTGCGCCGCTACGACATCCCGCTCGACGGCGCGCGGGTCACCGTCATCGGCCGCGGCGTCACGATCGGCCGCCCGATCGGCCTCCTGCTGACCCGTCGCAGCGAGAACGCCACGGTCACCCTGTGCCACACCGGCACCAAGGACCTCGCCGCCGAGACCAAGCGAGCCGACGTCATCGTCGCGGCCGCCGGCGTCGGACACCTCATCACCCCCGACATGGTCGCGCCGGGCGCCGCGGTCGTCGACGTGGGCGTCAGCCGCGACGCGGACGGCAAGCTCGTCGGCGACGTCCACCCCGACGTGTGGGAGGTCGCCGGCGCGGTGTCGCCGAACCCCGGTGGCGTCGGACCGTTGACCCGCGCGTTCCTGCTGGTCAACATCGTCGAGCGCGCCGAGGCGCAGTTGGCGGCACAGGGAGCCTGATGGTCGCTCCGTCCAACGTCGAGCGCGCGCGGAACCTGCGCCGCGCGCGGGTTCGCCGCTGGTACATGATGCAGATCCCGTACTTCATCGTGCTGGCCATCGTGCTGGTGGCGGGGATCTTGGTACTCGTCGACCGGTGGCGCCGCGGCGCCTTCGTCTTCAGTGGCGCGCTCGCCCTGGGTGCAGCGCTGCGGGCCTTCCTGCCGGCGCGCCGGGCGGGGCTGCTTCAGGTGCGCAGCCGCCCGTTCGACGTGGCGGCGATGGCGACGCTGGCGGCGGTCGTGCTGTGGATGGCGATCACGATCGACCCGCTGGGGACCCGGTAGCGCTACGACGGTCCTACACTCCAGACATGTACCTGGAAGAGGTGGCGGTGACCGGCCGGTGGACCGCCGACGCGGCATCCGAGGTCGCGTTCAGCGCGTCGAATCACCCGCAGTCCCAGGTCCACATCGTCTGCCGCGGAGTCCGCATCCATGCCCCGGTGCTTCCGTACGCGTGGGATCGGCTGCGGTCGGCCAGTGGTGCACCGGTGGTCGTCACGGTCGAGGGAGGCAACGAGGCGGCAGCGCTCGTCGCGGTGTCCGACCGTCTGCGCGAGGTGCTGGGCACAGCCGCGAACACCGGCGATTCGGTCAGCGGCGCGCGAGCTCGACGGTCTGGCGCAACAGCTCGGCCATGGCGTCGAACTCGATGAGGAAGGCGTCGTGCCCGTAGACGGATTCGACGACGCGCAGGCCGCCCACGCAATTGCCGAGTCCGGCCGCGAGCTCTTCCTGTAGCCGCAGCGGGTACAGGCGGTCCGAGTCGATGCCGCCGACGATGACCGGCGTCGTACAGGCGGCCAGCGCGGCGGCGACCCCGCCGCGATCGCGGCCGACGTCGTGGTTGTTGAGCACCTCGGTGAGTGCGACGTAGGACGCCGGGTCGAACCGGGCGATGATCTTGTCGGCCTGGTGGTCGAGGTAGCTCTGCACCGCGTAGCGACCGCCGTGCAGCGGATCCTCTTGTCCCTGGGCGGAATTCGCGAAGCGGTTGTCGAGCTCGAGCTCGTTGCGATAGGTCAGGTGCGCGATGCGCCGGGCCACGCCCATGCCGACGGTCGGGGACACGCCGGTGCCGTGGTAGTCGCCGCCCTGCCAGGCCGGATCGGCCTTGATGGCGGCGATCTGGGTGGTCTGCGTGCCGATCTGGTCGGCGGTGGCGCGGGCGCCGACGGCGAGCACCAGTGCGGCCCGCGTGCGGTCGGGGTAGGTGATCGCCCACTCGAGCGCGCGGGCCCCGCCCATCGATCCGCCGACGGCTGCCGCGAGCGACGTGACGCCCAGCTCGTCGAGGAGGGCCGCTTCGGCGCGCACCTGGTCCAGGACGGTCAACTGCGGGAAGCGCGAACCCCACGGCTTGCCGTCGGGGGAGGTCGACGACGGTCCGGTGGACCCGTTGCAGCCGCCGAGCACATTGGCCGCGATGACACACCATTCGTCGGTGTCGAGGGCGGCGCCGGGGCCGATCAGGCCGTCCCACCAGCCGGGGGCCGGGTGGTCGGGGGTGCCCGGCCCGGTGATGTAGGTGTCGGCGGTCAGTGCATGCAGGACGAGTACGACGTTGTCGCGCGCGGCGTTGGGCTTGCCCCACCGCGAAAACGCCATGGTGACGTCGGGGATGGTCGCCCCGCCGTCGAGCGCGATGTCGCCGACCTGGATCTGGTGCAGCGATCCGTCGGGCGTCTGCGCCCACACCGGCTCAGCCGTCGACGACGGCGTGGACGCCGGGTCCACGCCGTGTCGACGGCTGTGCAGGATGGTCACTTCGGCCTCGCTGATCGCTGGTGCCTTATCCCTTGGCGGCGGCGAAGCCCTGCTCGAGGTCGGCGAGGATGTCGTCGATGCCCTCGATGCCCACCGAGAGGCGGACCAGGCCCGGCGTGACGCCGGCCGAGAGCTGCTCCTCGCCGTTGAGCTGGCTGTGCGTGGTCGATGCCGGGTGGATGACCAGCGAGCGGACGTCGCCGATGTTGGCCACATGGCTGTGCAGGGTCAGCGCGTCGACGAACTTCTTGCCCGCCTCGACGCCGCCGGCGAGCTCGAAGCTCAGGACCGAGCCGGTGCCCTTGGGCAGCAGCTTGGTGGCCAGCGCCTTGTACGGCGACGAGTCCAGGTCGGCGTAGTAGACCTTCTCGACCTGCGGGTGCTTCTCGAGGAAGGCCGCGACCTTCTTGGCGTTCTCGACGTGGCGCTCGACCCGCAGGCTCAGGGTCTCGATGCCCTGGGCGGTGAGGAAGGCGTTGAACGGCGAGATGGCTGCGCCGGTGTCGCGCAGCAGCTGCACGCGCGCCTTGAGCGCGTAGGCCGGGGCACCGAGGTCGATGAACTTGACCCCGCCGTAGCTCGGGTCCGGCTCGGTGAAGCCGGGGAACAGGTCCTTGCCGTCGCGCTGCGACGACCAGTCGAAGGTGCCACCGTCGATGATCACGCCGCCGATGGTGGTGCCGTGGCCGCCGATCCACTTGGTGGTGGAGTGCACGACGATGTCGGCGCCGTGCTTGAGCGGGTTGAGCAGGTACGGCGTCGCGACGGTGTTGTCGACGATCAGCGGCACACCGTTGCGGTGGGCCACCTCGGAGACGGCCGGAATGTCGAGGATCTCGATCTTCGGGTTGGAGATCGTCTCACCGAAGAAGGCCTTGGTGTTGGGCTTCACGGCGGCCTGCCACGACTCCGGGTCGTCCGGGTTCTCGACGAAGGTCGTCTCGATGCCGAACTTGGGGAGCGTGTAGTGCAGCAGGTTGTAGGTGCCGCCGTACAGGCGCGGGCTGGCGACGACGTGGCCGCCGGCCTCGACGATGTTCTGGATCGCGTAGGTCTCCGCGGCCTGGCCCGAGGCCAGCAGCAGAGCGGCGACGCCGCCCTCGAGCGCGGCCAGCCGCTGCTCGACGACGTCCTGCGTCGGGTTCATGATCCGGGTGTAGATGTTGCCCGGCTCGGCGAGCCCGAAGAGGTTGGCCGCGTGCGTCGTGTCGTTGAAGACGTACGACGTGGTCTGGTAGATCGGCAGCGCCCGTGCGTTCGTGGCGGTGTCGACGCCCTGACCAGCGTGGACCTGCTTCGTCTCGAAGCTCCAGGCGGCAGTGGGGTCGTCGGGGGTTTGCGACATGGTTCTGATTCACCTTTCGGTCGGTGCGGGGGTTGCCCGTCCCAGGGTCCGACCGTCGGACCCGCGCTTGTCGTGCGGGTCATCCGCACGACCAGGTCATCACCCGGAGCACCCCACCGCGGTTGGAGGGTTGCCGGTCAGCAAGCCGGGGCTTGGCGCTGACGCTCTGAACCTGCCACAAGGATATAACACCGCGCGAAGTGCTCTCGACGGGTCTGGAATCAGGGTGGGCCGAAACAGGAAGTTCACAGAGATTTTGTGAACTGACCCGCCAGTAAGATTTACGTGTTATCCATGTCACAGTGTTTTACACTGGCAAAGCCGAGTTGCAGCACCGTGCGTGATCAGATTCCACAGCGCACGACTTCTGCGACGAGGTGCATGTCTTCAGGGAGACCCACCATTTCAGGAGGCGTTGGCATGGCAGCCCAAACCATCGACGACGACCAGCAAGACCAATCAACCGCACCCACGTGGACCGCGGTGAAACGTGTCACGGCCCTCGGTGCGATAGCCGGTGCCTTGGCGCTCATTGCCTCGTTCTTGAGTCCACCGACGGGTGCGTGGGCGGACTGTAGTCCGGTGACGATCCTCGTGCCGGGTACGAATGACCCGCAAGGGAACATTATTCACTTCTACAAGGACGACACCGGTCGAGAGCAGCGGACCGTGCACTACCCGACGACCCTCTGGCCCGCTGGAAACATCGGCTACGACCGCGACGCCCAGCTCGGCTACGACGCAACCGTGGCAAAGGTCAAGCAGGCGCAGTCAGAGTGCCAGAAGGGCAATCGTGACATCAGGATCGTCGGCTACAGCCAGGGTGCGCGAGTCGCCGGCGACGTCCTCTCGGACATCGGCAACGGAAGGGTCGACGGCGTCACTGACAAGGGTGTGAGCGGCGTGCTGTTCTCGGACCCCCGCCAGGAAGGTATCGCGGGCTACGCGGGACGAGGCATTGAGCTCAGCTTCCTAGGGGTCATTCCCGGCCTGACGATGAACGGTTCACGCAAGGGCGGCTTCGGCACGCTGGACAACAAGGTTCAGACGATGTGCAGCCAGGGCGACGGTATTTGCTACCTCGCCGATCCCTTGAAGGACCCGTTGGGTGCCATTGATTCGTTGGTGGGTTACTTCGTCAAGCACGGTGACTACCCGATCAACGGCTGGCTGGAAGCTCCAAGTAAGTGGGGCGGGATCAACGGCCTCGACTGCAAGCAGGCGGCCAATGCCGGTGGCCAGGTCTGCATGGTGCGCGGGCAGTCGTCGATCGGCCGGTTGATCAGCAATGCCATTCCGGGGGCGCCTGATGTCTACGGGATGATCGCCTCGGTGGTGAACCTGAACTGGTTGGCACCCGGGGTTGGGATCAACTCGCTGCAGCCGGTCCTTGATCTGGTCTACAGCTTCTTGCCTCCGTTGCCGTATATCACGCAGCACGCGGGCGGCTTCCTTCCCGATGCCATGCTGATCGGCGAGATGTCCGGACCGAACGCCGCTGATGCATGGGCGCGATTCGGTCTCGCCTTCGCGTCGATGGCGCTCACGCCGGTGAATGGGGCAATCTACTGGGCCAACCGAGTCGGTTCGCTGGTTGGCGTGCCCACGCTCATTCCGGAGTATGCGTTCGGTGTGCCATTCGGCAAGGCCGTCTGGGACTTGAGCGTGATCCCCGGTGACCGAGTCGCCTATCCGGGCACGGTTCCGTTCGGGCCGATCCTGCCGGGGCTTGATCGGTGGTTCAACAAGTACATCGGTGATCCGCTGGGCGGTCTGACCAACAGTCTGGGTCTCTCCGCGAAGCAAGCGGCCGCTCAAACGCAGGCGGCCGCGTCCCTGCCCACCACGGCCCAGCTTGCGGCGGCTGTGGAGGAGGTGCAGGCGAAGCCTGCCTATCAGTTCGCGGCCGTGAACCAGGAGCAGGTGGCTGCGGTCGAATCCGGTGATGAGTCGGTGACTCCGGTCCAGCTGAACGCGCGTACCGCCAAGATCGATGCGGATGCGCCTGCGGCCCAGACGCCGATCGAGAGGTCGCCGTCGGCGACGACCCCGGTCGATGCGAAGCCGTCTGTGCCCACCGTGCAGCCCCAGCCCGCCGACACGGGAGCGCAGCTCCGCACCGCTCCGTCGCAGCCGACCGTGGAGCCGGTGAAGCCGACGACGGTCGCGCCTGTTCCGACGCAGCCGATCACCCCGGCACCGACGGCTCCCGAGCCGGCCCCGCAACCGACCGCGCCCGTCGCACCGCCGGTGGTCGAGGCGCCGTCGCCGGAGCCTCAGGTGACCCAGCCGGTCCAACCGCCGGTGACTCAGCAGGTTCAACCGCCGGTGACTCAGCAGGTTCAACCGCCGGTGACCCAGCAGGTCCAGCCGGCCGTGCCGGCGGCTCCCGCTGCACCGGCTCCGGCGGTGCCGAAGGTGGCGCCGATGGCTCCGAGTGGTGGGTTCACCCCGAGTGTCGGGGGAGCGGCCACCGGCGGTGGAACCGCCGGCGGTGGCGCAGCCGGGTAGCGCCGGTCCCGTCGATGTGAGACCGGTCATATCGGTCGGTTAAGCTGTGCTCGTTCTATGCAGAGTGCAGCTCGCCCGAACGGGTCTGCCGGACCGCGGGAGGGCGCTCACATGGCGCAGACGATTGATCAGCCGGTGCCGACCACCACGTGGTCGACGGTGAAGCGTGCAACCGCGCTCAGCGCGATCGCCGGTTCGGTCGCCCTCGTGGCGGCGTTCCTCAGCCCGCCGACGGGCGCGCACGCCTGCTCCGACAGTGGAGCCCTCATCGTCGTGCCGGGCAACAACGACGTCGACTACGCCACCGGCGGCGGTTTGATGCGCGACGTCATCGACAACGCCGGGGACAAGGACGTCATCGTCGTCGGATATCCGACGACGATCTGGCCCGCCGGTGCCGTCGGCCACAACAAGAACGTCGACATGGGGCGCAATGCGACCATGCAGGCGGTCACCGAATACCAGGACAAGTGCGGCGGCAAGCCGATCGAGATCGCCGGGTACTCGCAGGGGGCGCGCGTGGCGGGCGACGTGTTGTCCGATATCGGCAACGGCCGCTACGAGGGTTACGACCTCACGGACGAGCAGATCGACCGGTTGGAAGAGACCAAGGAAAGCGACATCAAAGGCACCCTGTACGCCGATTCGCGCCAGAACCGCGTCGTCGACTACGCGGGTCGCGGCTTTGAGCAGGCGTTCCTCGGAGTCATCCCCGGCGGAACGGTGACGGGTCCGCGTGAGAACGGCTTCGGCGATCTCAGCGGCAACGTGACGTCGCTGTGCAGCCAGGGCGACCCGATCTGCTCGATGACCGACCCGGTGAAGGACCCCCTGGGTGCGGTCGACGCGCTGCTCGGCTACTTCGTCAAGCACTCCGACTACGTGAGCGAGGGCTGGATGAAGCTGGACCGGAGTGAATCCGGGTGGTCGGCGATCAACGACGGCAAGACCACGTGCAGCGAGGCATCCGGCAACGGCGGAACCGTGTGTGTCGTCGAGCAGCCGTCGTCGATCACCCGACTCGTCCGGGCGAACGCGGTGGCGATCCTCGGGATGTCCGACGCGGACGCGGCGAAGATCCCCGACGTGTACGGCAAGGTGCACGAGGTCCTCAATCTCAACAACGTGCTCCCGAATGTGAGTATCGCGAGCCTGCAGCCGGTGGTCAACCTGGCGTTCAGTGCGCTGCCGCAGCTGCCGTACGTCACCTACAACGCCGGCGGCTACCTGCCCGACGCGCTGACCGCTCTCCAGTTGGTGACCGGCATCGGCTCGGCCCTCGGCGGCGACACCGGGCCCGTCGTCGACGCGGCGAAGGCCATCGGCCTCAGCGCGGCGAGCATGCTGCTGATCCCCGTGAACGGCACGATCTTCTGGGGCAACAAGCTCAGCCAGCTCGTCGCCGGAGCAGATGTCTTCCCGCAGAACGACTTCACCCAGACCGTGTGGAAGCTGGGTCGGATCCCCGCGGAAACCTCCGGTGTCCCCGCGACCATCTGGCCGACGCCGTGGCCCCCGGCGACCGGCAGCGGCAATCGCACAGCGGCGTCGGTCAGCGCGCCCGCCACGGTCGACTTCACGACCGTCCTGAGCAAGGCGCAGACCTCAGGGGTCTACCGGGCGGCGCAGAAGGCGACCTCGCCATCGCCCACCGGCCCGGTGACCGCGCAGCAGAAGGCGACGCCGAATCTCCCCGACGCACCGAGTGCGCCGCAGCGCGACCAGTGGTTCCCGAAGCGCGACTCCGGACCGAGGTTCACCCCGCCGACCCGCACGTTCACGCCGCCGTCGCCGACCCACACCGCTCCGGCCGTGCCCACGCAGACGCCGCCGGCCGACCAGCAGCCGCCGTCGACGCAGGGGCAAACGCCCAGCTGGCGCGGCGGAACCCTTCCGTGGCACCGGGATGGCGAGCAGGGTGGCGACCGCCCGTCGTGGCGGTCGGGACAGCCGTCGGGCGGCAACCAGCCGACCGTCGGCGCGACCCCCGGAACCGCCGGCGCCGGGCAGTGACTCAGGCAACAAACCGCCCGGGTAGACTCTCAAACAGTACGCGCGTTATGTTTCGCCAGCGCGCGGCACGGCACACGCGCGTACTAGGTTTGACCTACTAGGTTTTTACCTAACGCAGGCCGCCGTCGTGCAACCCACGGGCCGGCCTGCCGCCAGACGCAGTCGCAGACACAACCTGCGCATCCGATGCCGAGGAGGGCACCAGCCATATGGGCAAGATCAAGGTCGAAGGCACCGTCGTAGAGCTCGACGGCGACGAGATGACTCGAATCATCTGGCAGTTCATCAAAGAGAAGCTGATCCACCCGTACCTCGACGTCAACCTCGACTACTACGACCTCGGCATCGAGTACCGCGACGAGACCGACGACCAGGTCACCATCGATGCGGCCCACGCCATCCAGAAGCACGGCGTCGGCGTGAAGTGCGCGACCATCACCCCCGATGAGGCCCGCGTCGAGGAGTTCGGCCTCAAGAAGATGTGGCGCTCGCCCAACGGCACCATCCGCAACATCCTCGGCGGCACGATCTTCCGCTCGCCGATCATCATCTCCAACGTCCCGCGCCTGGTCCCCGGTTGGACCAAGCCGGTCGTCATCGGCCGCCACGCCTTCGGCGACCAGTACCGCGCCACGGACTTCAAGGTCCCCGGCGCCGGCACGGTGACCATCACCTACACGCCCGACGACGGCTCCGAGCCCATCGAGCACGAGATCGTCAAGATCCCCGAAGAGGGCGGCGTCGTGATGGGCATGTACAACTTCAACAAGTCCATCGAGGACTTCGCGCGCGCCTCCTTCAACTACGGCCTGCAGCGCAACTACCCGGTCTACCTGTCGACGAAGAACACCATCCTCAAGGCCTACGACGGTGCCTTCAAGGACATCTTCCAGGACATCTTCGACAAGGAGTTCAAGAGCCAGTTCGACGCGGCGGGCCTGCACTACGAGCACCGCCTCATCGACGACATGGTGGCCTCCTGCCTCAAGTGGGAGGGCGGCTACGTCTGGGCCTGTAAGAACTACGACGGCGACGTCCAGTCCGACACCGTCGCGCAGGGTTACGGCTCGCTGGGTCTGATGACCTCGGTGCTGCTCACCCCGGACGGCAAGACCTGTGAGGCCGAGGCCGCACACGGCACCGTGACCCGTCACTACCGCCAGCACCAGCAGGGCAAGCCGACCTCCACGAACCCGATCGCGTCGATCTTCGCGTGGACCCGCGGCCTCGACCACCGCGGCAAGCTCGACAACACCCCCGAGGTGCGCGAGTTCGCCGAGACCCTCGAGGACGTCGTCATCAAGACCGTCGAGTCGGGGAAGATGACCAAGGACCTCGCCCTGCTCGTCGGCGGCGACCAGCCGTATCAGACGACCGAAGAGTTCCTGGCCACCCTCGACGAGAACCTGCAGAAGGCTCGGAAGGCCTGATGCGCCGGATCGTCGGCCTCCTCGTCGCGGCGACCGCCACGGTCGCCGTCGCCGGCTGCAGCGTGCAGGGCACGCCGCACGCCGACCCGAGGGCGACCGTGGTCGACGATGCGAGTGGCTACTCGGGCGGATCGTCGGAGGCACTGCCCCCGCCGCCCGCGGACTACAAGACGATGACGTGCACGACCTACCGGGCCCAGCCCGATCCCGTGCAGCAGTCGGTCGTGCACGCGATCCTCGGTCCGGACAAGAAGAACTACATCCTGATCTCGACGCTCGTCGACATCATGTGCCTGCGCCAGCCCAACGCCGCCGTCGTCGACGTCCTCAGCTCGATTCGACCTGATTTCATCCGCTGATCGCGCCGACGATAGCGTGACTGTCGTGAGCTCTTTCTCGGTGACGACCGTCAACGTCAACGGCATCCGCGCGGCGGTCAAGGAGCGGTCCCCCGAGAACCTCGGACTGCTCCCGTGGCTGTCCTCGCTGGACTCGGAAGCCGTTGCGCTGCAAGAGATCCGGGCCACCCGCGAACAAGCCGAAGAGGCACTGGCGCCCGCTCTGGACGACGGCTGGCACCTGAGCATGAGCGAGTCGACGGTCAAGGGCCACGCCGGCGTCGGCGTCCTGAGCCGCACCGCGCCCACGACGGTGCGCGTCGGCATCGGCAGCGACGAGTTCGACACCCTCGGCCGCTACCTGGAGGTCGACCTGCCGTCGGCCCTCGGCGAGATCACCGTCGCCAGCCTCTACCTGCCCAAGGGGGCCGTCGACCCGGCGCACACGTCGACCGCCACCGAGACCGACGAACGCAAGTTCGCCGAGAAGAAGCGCTTCCTGGCCGAGTTCGGCGATCACCTCGGCACGAGGATCGCCGAGGGCCGGCACACCATCGTCGGCGGCGACTGGAACATCGCGCCCGCCGAGAACGATCTGAAGGCCTTCAAGACCAATCGTCGTAGCCCCGGCTTCCTGCCGCACGAGCGGGAGTGGGTCGCCGACCTGTTCGCCGCCGGGTGGGTCGACGTCATGCGCCGACTGACCGGCGACGTGCCGGGTCCGTACACGTGGTGGTCGTGGCGCGGGAAGTCCTTCGACAACGACGCCGGCTGGCGTATCGACTACCACCTGGTGACGCCCGACCTCGCCGGTCGTGCGAGCAAGTCGTACGTCCACCGACCCGAGGCCTACAACCTGCGCTGGTCCGACCACAGCGCGGTCACCACCGTCTTCGACCTCTGATCATCTCAGGGCCACAGGCGTTCGCGGGTCCAGCCGTCGTCGCCGCGGCGGTAGCGCAGGCGGGTGTGCCGCCGCTGCGGGTCGCCCTCCCAGAATTCGACGCTGTCGGGCGCCAGGGCATAGGAGACCCACTCGACCGGGACCAGCTCGTCGTCGGCCGCCATGCGGCGCCGGCTCTCGGCGAGGGCCGTGTCGATCTCGGTCGGGTCCACCAGCGGCTCACTCTGGCGGAGGGTGAGCGCCATCTCGCGCGAGCCGGTCGGCCGCGCGAGGAAGTCCGCCGCGCCGGCGGCGGCACCCTCGTCGACGGCTGTTCCGACGACCCGGATCTGGCGCACGAGGGCGGGCCAGTAGAAGGTCAGCGCGGCGCGGGGATCGGCGGCCAGGTCACCGCCCTTCGGGCTGCGGGCGTTGACGGCGAAATGCCAGCCCGCCGCGTCGACGGCTTTCACGATCAACATGCGGGAGCTCGGCCCACCGTCCGGGCCGATCGTCGACAGTGTCATGGCGTGGGGTTCGGGCACCCCCGCGGCCACCGCGGCGGACAACCACTCGGCGAACAGGTCGACCGGATCGCCGGGCGCGCGGTCGGGGTCGAAGCCGGGAGGCGTGCCGCGCAGGACCGGCAGCGAGCGCAGAAGGGACCGTCCGCCGTCCTCGCGCCACGACTGCGCACTGACCTCTCCCGCGACCATGGCGACAGCTTACGTCTGAGAGACTGGGGATATGAGCAACAACCAGCCCGCCCGCCGCGCGCGGGTGCTGTCGGGCATCCAGCCCACCAGCGACTCCTTCCACCTCGGCAACTACCTCGGTGCGGTCCGGCAGTGGGTCGCGTTGCAGGACGAATTCGACGAGGCCTTCTACTTCATCCCGGACATGCACGCGATCACCGTGCCGCACGACCCGGAGAAGCTGCGCGAGCGGACGCGCCGCGGCGTCGCCCAGCTCCTCGCGCTGGGCGTCGACCCGGCCAAGTCGACGATTTACGTGCAGTCGCACATCCCCGAGGTCGCGCAGCTGACGTGGGTGCTCTCGTGCCTCACCGGCTTCGGCGAGGCCAGCCGGATGACGCAGTTCAAGGACAAGTCGGCGCGGCAGGGCACCGAGGCAGCCGGCGTCGGCCTGTTCACCTACCCGATCCTCATGGCCGCCGACATCCTGGCCTTTCAGGTCGACGCCGTGCCGGTCGGGGAGGACCAGCGCCAGCACCTGGAGCTGACCCGCGACCTGGCGAACCGGTTCAACTCGCGCTTCGGTGAGACGTTCACCGTCCCCGACCCGTACATCGTCAAAGAGTTCGCCAAGATCTACGACCTGCAGAACCCCACGGCGAAGATGAGCAAGTCGGCCGAGTCGG
This sequence comes from Gordonia sp. (in: high G+C Gram-positive bacteria), assembly GCF_047606305.1. Lineage (GTDB taxonomy): Bacteria > Actinomycetota > Actinomycetes > Mycobacteriales > Mycobacteriaceae > Gordonia. The sequence continues at coordinate 36,141 of NZ_JASGER010000014.1, forward strand.
ACTCCGGTCTGATCAACCTGCTCGACGAGCCGAAGAAGTCGGCGAAGAAGATTCGCTCGGCGGTCACCGACAGCGACTCCGTCGTGGCCTTCGACCGCGAGAACAAGCCGGGCGTCTCCAACCTGCTCACCATCCAGGCGGCGCTCACCGGGCGCTCGATCGACGACCTCGTCGCCTCCTACGAGGGCAAGCAGTACGGGCACCTCAAGGTCGACACCGCCGAGGTCCTCACCGACTTCGTCACGCCGCTGCGCGGGAAGGTCGAGGAGCTGCTCGACGATCCCGCGCATCTCGACTCGATCCTCGCCGCCGGTGCCGCCAAGGCCCGCGCCGTGGCCGCGCCGACGCTGACCGACGTGTACGACAAGGTCGGCTTCCTCGCGCCGGTGTCGGGCTAGTCGGACCGCGCCATGCCGTCCCTGCCGCCGCCGCTGGCCTCGGCCTGGAGTGCCGTCACCGCCACCGTCGGTGCGGTGATCGACTGGATCACCGGGACCTGGTCGGCGCTGCTGGAGCGCTTCGGCCTGCTCGACCGCGTCGTGGCGACGATGAAGCGCCACGACCAGCACTACGGCGGCGCCTTCGCCGCGGCCATGAGCTTCCGCACGGTGATGGCACTTGTCCCCGTGCTGATGGTCGCGTTCGCGATCGCCGGTTTCGTGTTGAGCCGCCAGCCCGAGATGCTCGCCGACTTCCGCCAGTCGATCGCCGACGCTATGCCCGGCGGGCTGGGCGAAACACTGTCCGATGCCATGGATTCGGCCATCCGGTCCCGCTCGACGGTCGGCTCGGTCGGTCTGGTGATCGCCGCATGGACCGGCATCAACTGGATGTCGGGCGCACGGGAGGCGATGACCGCGATCTGGGGCGGCCGGGTGGACCGCAACCCGTTCCTGTCCAAGCTCTACGACCTCGGGCAGGTGACGCTGCTGGGGCTGTGGTTCGTCGTCACGCTGGTGTTCAGCGCGGCGGGGTCCAAGACGCTCGCCGACCGCGTGCTCGTGTGGCTCAACCTGGACTGGTTCCCGTGGGTGTTGACGCTCGTGCAGTGGACCGCGCCACTCGTGTCGATCCTCATCACCTGGCCCCTGCTGACGGTCGTGCTGGCCAAGGTGCCGCTGGTGAACATCCCGCTGCGCAACGCGTGGAAGGCCGGGCTGATCGCGGCGATCGCGATGGAGGTCCTCAAGTCCGTGGCGGGCATGATCATCGCGGCGACCAGTCGCGGTCCGGCAGGAGCCGCCTTCGGTTCGATCATCACCGTGATGATGTTCATCAACGTCGTCGCGCGCATCATCTTCTACACGACGGCGTGGTGCGCCACCGACCCGGTCAACGCCGGGTATCTCCTCGACGAGGAGCGGTCAGCGCTTGAGGACGCGCCAGCCGAAGAAGCCGGCGGCGCCGACGAGGACCGCCGCGATCAGGCCGATGACGAGGCCGTTTCCGAACAGGCCCGACGAGTCTGACGAGTTCTGCGCGGGACCGGCCACCGGACTCGGATCGGTCGTCGGTGACGGGGTCGTCGTCTTCTCGCCGTCGGTGGCGTTCAGCGTGCCGACGGAGGCGCCCGCCGGAGCGGCGCCGCCCCACTTGACCAGGTTGACGGTCTGGGTGGAGTACGGCGAATCCAGGTAGGAGAGCCCGTACATCTGCACGACCAGCACGTCGCGGTCACCGGACTTCGCGGCGCCCACGTAGGTCTTGAGCGCGTCGTCGGTGTAGCCGGTCTTGCCGCCGATGGTTCCGGGGAAGCGTTCCAGCAGAAGCGGGTTCGACGTGAACATGTCGTAGGCGGGATGGTCCGGGTCGTCGGGGATCTCCGGGCGCGGCGGGTAGCCGGGGAAGTGGTACTGCCGCGTGCCGATCAGCTCGCGGAACGTGTCGTTCTTCATCGCCGCGCGGAAGATGACCGCCAGGTCGTACGGCGAGGTCGACATGCCCGGTGCGTCCAGGCCCGACGGCGACGCGGCGCGGGTGTCGAGGGCGCCGAGCTTCTTGGCCTTGTCGTTCATCTTCTTCAGCGTCTCGTCGACGCCGCCCAGCTGTCGGGCGATGACCATGGCGCAGTCGTTGCCCGAGGAGAGGATCAACCCGGTGAACATGTCCCGGTTCGTGTACTTGCCGCGCGGACCGGTGCCGCAGGAGTCGCCCTCCTGCTCGTACTCGGACTTCTCGACGGTGACCGGGGTGTCGAGCTTGAGCTCGTCGAGCCCGACCAGTGCCAGGAGCACCTTGATCGTCGACGCCGGTCGATAACGGCCGTGCGGATCCTTGGCGGCCAGGACCTCGCCGGAGTTGAGGTCGGCCACCAGCCAGGCCGCCGAGGTCAGCTTCGACGGGATCGGCCCCATGCCGTCGGCGACGACGGTGCCGCACGTGCCCAGACGCGGTCCACCGACCGGCGGCACCTGCACCGGCAGCGGCTTGGGTGCCGTTTCGCCCGGCTTGGGGACCTCGGAGGTGTCGATCGCGGGCGGCGTCGACGACTTGAACGGACAGTCGTCGGTGGCCGGCGTCGTCACCGGGGCCGGGCCGTTGGTCGGTGCCGTGAGCGGGTCGATCGCGCCCGGTGCCGGGACGGCCGACGAGGAGCCGTATTCCGCGGAGTCGCCGTAGGACGAGCTCGAGGTCGGGCTGGCGGGGGTCGATGACGAGCCGCTCGACGGGCCTGCCGACGGGCGGCCCGAGGACGGTTCACCGGCGGCGCCCCCGGCGCCGAGCAGCATGCTCCCCGAGACCAGAGCCCCGGTCGCCAGCAAGACGGAGGTGCGGGCAAGTCCGATCGGCCGGCCGGCAGCCGTGCCCCCCTTGAGAATCACGGGCTCACCCTAGCAAGCCAACCTGGCAAGTCGCTGGTGCCGTCGGGGCCTCGTGGTCAGGGGGCGCATGTGACCCGCGCACCCCGTCGGACGACGGTCCGAACGTCGCGCACCGCGTCGTTGACGGTCACGACGCACCGCGCGAATCCGCCTCTGCTCACGAGGGTGGCGGTGAGGCGCTGGCGGGGCGCCCGGGACGTGTAGACCAGCGTCGAGGTCCACAATCCCGCGCCGGTGACCGGTTGGACGAGCACGGTCCGATCCTGCGTGCGCGGACGGTCGAGGGAGTCGAACCAGGAGGTCGGCCCGTTGTCGCGGACGTCGGAGACGAAGGTGATGGCGATGCGATCGCCCTGGTGCACGGGCGCCGGGGGAGCGGAGGCCGGGGGAGCCGGTGCCGCGACGGCGGGCGCGCCGCCGGTGAAGAGGGACAGCAGGAACAGGATGCGGATCAGATGTGTCATGTCCCTTAGACGCACCGGGCGTCGGGACGGATCCCTCGGGTGAGCGGAGACGACAATGCACGAACCCCGTCGAGAAGGAGAATCGACGGGGTTCGCGGAACGGGCTGGTGCCGGGGGTCAGCGCGAGAACATCAGCGCGCGCTTGACCTCCTGGATGGCCTGGGTGACCTGGATGCCGCGCGGGCAGGCATCGGTGCAGTTGAACGTGGTGCGGCAGCGCCAGACACCGTCGACGTCGTTGAGGATGTCCAGGCGCTCGACGGCGCCCTCGTCGCGGCTGTCGAAGATGAAGCGGTGCGCGTTCACGATCGCGGCCGGGCCGTAGTAGGAGCCCTCGTTCCAGAACACCGGGCAACTCGTGGTGCAGCACGCACACAGGATGCACTTGGTGGTGTCGTCGAAACGCGCCCGGTCGGTGACCGACTGGATGCGCTCCTTGGTGGGCTCGTTGCCGCTGGTGATCAGGAACGGCTTCACGGCGCGGTAGGCGTCGAAGAAGGGCTCCATGTCGACGACGAGGTCCTTCTCCACCGGCAGGCCCTTGATCGGCTCGACGGTGATGGTCAGCTCCTTGGACGCGTCCTTGGGCAGCAGGTCCTTCATCAGGAGCTTGCAGGCCAGCCGGTTCACGCCGTTGATGCGCATCGCGTCCGAGCCGCACACGCCGTGCGCGCAGCTGCGGCGGAAGGTCAGGGTGCCGTCGAGGTAGCCCTTCACGTACAGCAGCAGGTTGAGCAGGCGGTCGGTCGGCAGCGCCGGGACGCGGAACGTCTCGAAGCCGGCGGCGTCGGGGTCCTCGGGGTTGAACCGATAGATCTTCAGGTTCACCATCCGCGCCTCGGGCGGGACCGGGGGCAGCGGCGGATCGCCTGCGGTGGTGGGTTCTTCGACGGTTGCGGTCATCAGTACTTGCGCTCCATCGGCTCGTAGCGGGTCTGGACCACGGGCTTGTAGTCCAGTTCGATGTCGGACAGCAGGCCATCGCCCTTCTTGTACGCCATCGTGTGCTTCATGAAGTTCGCGTCGTCGCGGTTGGGGAAGTCCTCGCGGGCGTGACCGCCGCGCGACTCCTTGCGGTTGAGCGCACCGACGACGGTGACCTCGGCCATCTCCAGCAGGAAGCCCAGCTCGACGGCCTCGAGCAGGTCGCTGTTGAAGCGCTTGCCCTTGTCGTGGACGCGGATGTGGTTGTACCGCTCCTTGAGGGCGCGGACGTCCTCGAGCGCCTGGGTGAGCGTCTCCTCGGTGCGGAACACCGACGCGTTGTTGTCCATCGTCTGCTGCAGCTCGGTGCGGATGTCGGCCACCCGCTCGTTGCCGTGCTCGGACAGCACGCCGGCCAGCCACTCGTCGACCATCTCGGTCGGGTTCTCCGGCATGTCGGTGAACTCGTGGCTGTTGGCGTAGTCGGCGGCGGCGATGCCGGCGCGACGGCCGAACACGTTGATGTCCAGCAGCGAGTTGGTGCCCAGGCGGTTGGCGCCGTGCACCGACACGCAGGCGCACTCGCCGGCGGCGTAGAGGCCGTGGACGACCTCTTCGTTGTTCGCCAGGACCTGGCCCTCGACGTTGGTCGGGATGCCGCCCATCACGTAGTGACAGGTCGGGTACACCGGCACGTACTCGGTGACCGGGTCGACGCCGAGGTAGGTGCGCGCGAACTCGGTGATGTCGGGGAGCTTCTCGTTGAGGACGTCCTCGCCGAGGTGGGTCACGTCGATGTAGACGTAGTCCTTGTTCGGCCCCGCGCCGCGACCCTCGAGCACCTCGAGGACCATCGAACGGGCGACGATGTCGCGGGGCGCGAGGTCCTTGATCGTCGGGGCGTAGCGCTCCATGAAGCGCTCGCCGTCGACGTTGCGCAGGATGCCGCCCTCACCGCGGACCGCCTCGGAGATGAGGATGCCCAGGCCGGCCAGGCCGGTCGGGTGGAACTGGTGGAACTCCATGTCCTCCAGGGGCAGGCCCTTGCGGAAGATGATGCCCATGCCGTCGCCGGTCAGGGTGTGCGCGTTCGACGTCGTCTTGTACATGCGACCGGAGCCGCCGGTCGCGAAGACGATCGACTTGGCGTGGAAGACGTGGATCTCGCCGGTGGCCAGTTCGTAGGCGACGACGCCGGTGGCGACCTTCTCGCCGTCCTCGTTCTCGGTGAGCGCCAGGTCGAGGGCGTAGTACTCGTTGTAGAACTCGACGTCGTGCTTGACGCAGTTCTGGTACAGGGTCTGCAGGATCATGTGACCGGTGCGGTCGGCGGCGTAACACGCGCGGCGGACCGGGCTCTTGCCGTGGTCGCGGGTGTGCCCGCCGAAACGGCGCTGGTCGATCTTGCCCTCGGGGGTGCGGTTGAAGGGCAGACCCATCTTCTCCAGGTCGATCACCGCGTCGATGGCCTCCTTGGCCATGATCTCGACGGCGTCCTGGTCAGCCAGGTAGTCACCGCCCTTGACGGTGTCGAAGGTGTGCCACTCCCAGTTGTCCTCTTCGACGTTGGCCAGCGCGGCGCACATGCCGCCCTGGGCCGCGCCGGTGTGGCTGCGGGTGGGGTAGAGCTTGGTGAGGACCGCGGTGCGGGCGCGCGGCGCCGCCTCGATGGCGGCCCGCATCCCGGCGCCGCCGGCGCCGACGATGACCACGTCGTAACGGTGTTCCTGCATGGGTGGTGCGTCTCCTTGTGACGGGGCCGTGGACTAGCTGCTGGTGTTGAAGGTGAGCAGCGCGTAGGTGCCGAGGATCAGGACGAGGGCCATCGACACGCCCAGCAGCAGGTTCAGCCAGAAGCGGGTCGAGTCCTTGCGCGCGTAGTCGGCGATCACGGTGCGCACACCGTTGCCGCCGTGCAGCTGGGCGAGCCAGAGCATCGTCAGGTCCCAGATCTGCCAGAACGGGCTCGACCAGCGCTCGCGCACGAAGTCGGAGTTGATGCGGTGCACGCCCTGGTCCCAGGTCAGCATGATCGCCATGTGGCCGATGACCAGGAAGACCAGCAGGATGCCGGAGAAGCGCATGAACAGCCATGCGTACTTCTCGAAGTTGCCGCCGCGGGGCTTGCGCGGCGAACGCGGGTTGTCCAGTGACGGCGGACGGTCGTGGGAGGTGAGGAGGGTCTTCGCGGGCTGCGGAGCGGCGGTGGTCATGGTGGCTACTCCTTAGTGGAACGCGTAGGTGAAGATGAGCTGGAGGCAGCGGATCGCCGCGGCGCCGAACACGAGCGCGAACAGGCCCAGCACGCCCCACAGCATCTGACGCTGGTAGCGCGGACCCTTCGACCAGAAGTCGATCAGGATGACCCGGACGCCGTTGAACGCGTGGAAGAGCACGCAGAAGACGAGGGCGATCTCCATGAGGCCGATGATCGGGGTCTTGTAGGTGTTGATCACCGCGTCGTACTCCTCGGTGCTGATCCGCATGACCGCGGTGTCGAGCACGTGCACGAAGAGGAAGAAGAAGATGGTGACACCGGTGATGCGGTGCAGGACCCATGCCCACATGCCCGGATCGCCTCGATAAATCGATCGCTTGCGCACCGGAGCGGGCGCCGTCGTTGGGGTGCTCATGGCGTAATTCGGCCTCCGAACGTGGTTTTCATGGGACCCAATAAGAACTGACTCTAAACCCTGGTCATGGGCCGGTAAAAACGACCCGAGGCGAATTCCGATCCAACCGATCGGAACTAAGGTTTGCCTTACCAATATGGATTCTGGTAATGGGCGGGAAATAGCGCGGTCACAGGGCATCCCCGACTGTTAGCCGGGTGTTTCGACGCGAAACCAAGTGTGCAGAATGTCTCACCCCGAATCTGTGTCACGCTTTACACATGAGCGCCGAATCCGCCTCGGTCACCCCCGCGCCGCCGGTTTCGCCCGGCGCGTTGCGACGCGCGCCGAAGGTCCTGCTGCACGACCATCTCGACGGGGGACTGCGCCCGGCGACGATCGTCGACCTGGCCCGCGAGTCCGGCTACGACGAGCTGCCCACCCAGGACCCCGAGCAGCTGGGCCGGTGGTTCGTCGACAACGCCAACGCGGGGTCGCTGGTCCGGTATCTGCGAACCTTCGGCCACACCGTCGCGGTCATGCAGACGGCGGCCGCGCTGCGCCGCGTCGCCCTCGAGTGCGTCGAGGACCTGGCCGCCGACGGCGTCGTGTACGCCGAGGTGCGGTTCGCCCCCGAGTTGCACCTCGAGCAGGGACTCACCCTCGACGAGGTCGTGGCCGCGGTGCTCGACGGATTCGCCGACGGGCAGCGGGCCGCCGCCGCGGCGGGGCGGCCGATCGTCGTCGGGTGTCTGGTGACCGCGATGCGGCACGCCGCGCGGTCGACCGAGATTGCGGAGCTGGCCGTGCGGCACCGCCGCTCGGGGGTGGTCGGCTTCGACATCGCCGGCGCCGAGGCCGGGAACCCGCCGACGCGACACCTGGACGCCTTCGACTACCTGCGCGCACAGTGCATGCGCTACACGATCCACGCCGGCGAGGCCTTCGGCCTGCCGTCGATCAAGGAGGCCATCGGCTACTGCGGCGCCGACCGGCTCGGCCACGGCGTGCGCGTCATCGACGACGTGGTGTTGCCGCCGGGCGCCGATCCGTCCGACGAGTCCTTCGTCGGGGCGAAACTGGGGGACATCGCGAACTACGTGCGCGACAAGCGCATCCCACTCGAACTCTGCCCGTCGTCGAACGTGCAGACCGGCGCCGTGGCCGATCTGGCATCGCACCCGTTCAACATCCTGGCGCGCCTGCGGTTCCGGGTCACGGTCAACACCGACAACCGGCTGATGGGCGATACGACGATGAGCCGCGAGTGCGGACTGCTGGCCGATCGGTTCGGCTACGGGTGGGCGGACTTCGAGCGCTTCACCGTCAACGCGATGAAGTCGGCCTTCATCCCGTTCGACCAGCGCATGACGTTGATCGACGGGGTGATCAAACCCGGCTACGCGGGGTTGACGGGCGCCTAGTTCTTGCGCTCGATCCGGTCTTCGAAGTCGTGGACCAGGGCGCGGAACGCCTCGGACTCGTTGTCGAACGGCGGGCTCGGCGCCAGGCGCTTGGGATCGGGGTTCGTCGCGTAGTCGACGAACCAGCCCAGCGGGGTCGTCGACGACAGGGCCTCGCCGACCGAGTCCTCACCGGCGTACTCGCCGGCGTCCAGCAGCAGCTCGACGGCCAGGTCCAGCTGCTCCCCGTCGATGCGGCGCGGGCCGTCGGCGATGTCCTCGGCCAGACCCGGGAGCACGTAGACGTTGTCCTCGTACACCTCGAACTCCAGCGAACCGTCGGTCGCGGCGGCGCGGACGTCGTCGAAGGTGGAGACCTTCGCCAGGTCGTGGTCGTCGTCCTCGGCGAGGTAGCGGGTGATCGCGCGTACCGACAGGAAGACGTAGATCGTCCCGTTCCGGCCCAGGAAGACTGGCTCGTCGTCGAGGTAGCAGCGCAGCGACAGGTATTCGCCGTCGGAGGTCGTGATCTGGATCGGGTCGATGCCGACGCCCACCCAGAAGTCCTCTTCGTCGATGTCGCCGTCGAGCAGCTCGCCGGCCTCGGTCTCCTCGTCGGAGCCGACCAGGCCCTTTGCCGAGCCCGTGGCGTCGTCCTCGTCGTCGCCGACCAGGTCCAGGTCGTCCTCGTCCGGCTCGCCGGAGTCCTCGGCCGACGCGGCGGCGGCCAGTTCGGCCTCGGCGGCCGCCACGGCGGCTTCGTCGACGTCAGGGGTGGTGACGAGGTCGTCGAGCGCGTCGATGACGTCGTCCCAGTTCTTGGCGATCAGGCGACCGATGCGGACCCACAGGTCCTGGCCGTCGCGACCGACGAAGTTGCGGGTACCGGCGGTGACGGCGCCCAGGATGGGGTTGCCGTTGAAGAACTTGGTGATGGTGTTCAGCTCGCAGACCTCACCGAGGATGCGGACGATCTCCAGCGAGTCCTCGAGGTCGGCGATGTTCTCCGGGGTGGGGTCCTCGGCGGCGAGCTCGGGCACGCCGACCAGGTCGTAGGTGTGCCGCTTGTCGGGCACCAGCTCATCACCCTGGAGCTCGACGACCGTCGGCCACGCAGGATGGTCGACGAGGTCGTGCTCCTCGTCGGTGCTGCGGATGTAGCCGACGAGGTGGGCGACGTCGTCGAAGCCGTACAGGTTCTCGCCGAGCCCGAGGAACGCCTCCCACTCCTCGTCGTCCTCGCGCCAGCGCGGGGCCCAAAGGGTGTAGGCGTTTCCGTCGGTGAGACCCAGCTCAATGGGGACGATGTCTCCGGCCATGGGGAAAGCCTAACGAAGGGGGCCCGCCTATACGGAACCTGGGCGGGCTTTGCCTCTTAGGATGGGGTGATGCTGGCCGAGTTCACGCCGAACGAGCGCAGGGCGCTCGGGATCATGACGGTGATCGCGCTGGCCGTCGCGGCCTATTTCCTGCGCCACTATCTGGTGCTGATGGGCGCCGCGGCGATCCTCGCCTACCTGTTCCAGCCGATCTACCGGCGGCTCGCCGCGCGGATGAACTCGGGCCTGGCGGCATTCCTCACCCTGCTGAGCGCCATCGCGATCGTCGGCATCCCGTTGAGCGGGATCATCACCATGGCCGGCGTGCAGATCGCCCAGATGGTGACGAGCATCCGCGACTGGCTGGGGAAGACTGATCTGAACGAGGTCGGCCAGCGGTTGCTGAAGTCGGCGAACCACTTCCTGGAGAAGGTGCCGATCGTCCACGTCGAGCCGCTGACGATGGACAAGGTGCGCGACGCGGTGTCCAACTTCGCCGAGGGCGCCGGGCGCTTCGCGCTGGGCTTCGCACGTGATTCGGCCGGCGGCATCGCCACGACGGTGACGATGGTGATCATCTTCCTGTACGTGTTCCTCGCGCTGCTCACCAACGCCTCGAAGGTCGTGAACCTGTTCAAGGATCTGAATCCGCTCGGGCCCGAGGTTTCCGACATCTACCTGGACAAGATCGGCTCGATGGTCACCGCGACGGTGCGCGGGCAGTTCGTCATCGCCTTCGCCCAGGGCCTGGCCGGCGCGATCTCGATCTACCTGGGCGGCATCCACCAGGGCTTCGCGATGTTCGTCATCTTCCTGACGGTCCTGTCGGTCATCCCGCTGGGCAGCGGCATCGTCACCATGCCGCTGGGCATCGGCATGGCGTTGACCGGCAACGTCGTGGGCGGTCTGTTCGTGTTCTTCTTCCACCTCATCGTCACGACCAACATCGACAACTTCCTGCGACCGGTCCTGGTGCCCCGCAACGCGCACCTGCATCCGGCGCTGATGCTGCTGTCGGTGTTCGCGGGCATGCAGATGTTCGGCTTCGCCGGGATCGTCTTCGGGCCGGTGTTGATGATCGTCATCGTGACGACCATCAACATGTACCGCTCGGTCTACAAGGGGGCGGCCTGGGTCGACGACTTCGAGTCCGCCGACGTCGACGATGCGCCGCCGCCCAACCTCTGGCGACGCCTCGCCGCTCGGTTGCGGTCGAAGGCGGGTGACTCGACGGGGGACTCGGGCTCCGCCGAGAAGGCCTCCGCGTCCGGCTAGACAGGAAACCCTACGGTCGGACTTCGCGGTCAAACCGGTGGAATCGGACGAACGGGCCTGGTCAGTGTGGGTCGGCGCGCCTAACCTCGGCGCTATGAAGATCACTGATTTGACCACCGCCGCCGTGGGCGCCGTCATCGCCGGCGGCCTCCTCCTGGGTGCCGGAGCCGCGCAAGCCGCCCCGTCCACCGCCCCCTCGCAGAAGCCGACTGCCCCGCACTCGCAGCAGCACAAGACCGCTCCGAAGAAGCAGGACAAGAAGAAGGACGCGAAGCCGGAGACCAAGAAGAAGTCGCCGGACGCCAAGAAGCAGGGCGACAAGAAGCCGCAGAGCAGCACCAAGCCGAGCACGCCCGCGAAGCCGAGCACCCCTGCCAAGCCGAGCACCCCTGCCAAGCCGAGCACGCCCGCGAAGCCGAGCACGCCCGCGAAGCCGCAGAACAACCAGAACAGCAAGACCCGTCCCAACGGCGCGACCGCGCAGTGCAAGGACGGCACCTGGTCGACCAGCCAGCACCACTCGGGCACCTGCTCGGAGCACGGCGGCGTCTCGACCTGGGTGCACTGACCCGATAGTTCAGCGGGGTCGGTAGAACCCCTGGAATCCCTGGCCGAGGTTGGTCGTGCGGATCGGGTTCACCTGGACGGGGTCCCCGGCTTCGACCATCTGGCCGTCGCCGACGATCATCGCCACGTGGCCGTCCCACACGGCGAGATCGCCGGGCTGGACCTGGGCGCGGCTGACCCGGAATCCGGCGTCGTCCTGGTTCTGCGCCAGCCGGGGCAGCTCCAGGCCAGCCCGGCGATAGGCCCACTGCGTCAGGCCGCTGCAGTCGAAGCCCTTGGGCGTCGTGCCGCCCCAGACATAGGGGACGCCCCGCTGGCTCAGTGCCGCGCGGACGGCCCGTGCCGCGCGGACGTTGGGTGCGTGCACGACCTTCCCGCTCGGCAGTTTGATCGCCAGGGACGCGTCGCGCGGGTCGGCGGCGGTTCCGCGCTTGCCCGGCGCCGGAACGGTCTTCGGTGCGTGGTGCTTGGACTGGGCGAGCAGGTTCGCCGCATCCGAGCGCAGTTCGTCCTGCGTCTTGGTCACCACCGCGATGCCGCGGGAGACGTGATCGAGTGCGACCGGCAGCAACGCCATCAGGCCCTCGACGCTGTACAGCGCCGGGCCCAGCGCATTCGCGGCGCGGGCGAAGGAGTCGAGGAGCCGCTGCAGATCGGCGGCGGCTCGCCCGACGCGCGCGCTGGCCGTCGTCACGACCGTTGCGGAGTTCGTGTTGGCCGCCGCCGACCGTCGGTGATCGCGGGCGGCCGATTGCGCCGCCGTCGCCGCGGCGCTCCCACCGCGACCGCTCCACGCCCCGGCCAGCGAGCCCGCACTGCGCACCGAGTCGGCGCCGGCCCTCGTCGAGACCGTCGCCGCACGGTCCAGGTTCGCGACCGGTCCGCCTGGCGGCAGGACCCCGGTGCCCAGCGTCGTCAGGAGCGCGCGCAGCGGGGCGACCAGCGCCTCGGCCCCGGTCACAACAGCACCCCTCGCGTGCGCCGGGCCGCCGACTCGTCGGTCGCGGAGTAGTCGTCGACGCCACTGCGCGTCGCGTCGGCGATCCCACCGTGGTGCGTGGCCAGTCCGTCGAGGTGGCGGCCGGCCTCGTCGAGCACGCGCGCCAGCACCGCGAGGAACTCGGTGCCGATCAGCCCGAACGTGGGCAGCAACCGGGCGAGGTCGCCGCGCAGCGACAGGGCGATGCCGACGACCTCGTGAGCGGTGGCGAGATGGTCGGCCGCGAAGCGGTCAGCGGTGGGTGCGTGCAGTGTGACGGTCATGTCGCATTGGACGCACCGCGGGCCCGATCGGTTCCCTCAGCCGCCCCACTTCTGCAGCCACGGCTCGACCACGGACTCGCTCGGAGTCTGGATCGTCAGCGACGACGGGCTCACGACATACGAGGTCCCGCCACTGCGAAACACGTAGGTAGAGCCGTTTTGCTCGGGCCAACTGACGTCCGGCGAGCGGTGTCCGCCGGCGTATCCGATGTAGTACAGGCCGCCGGTGGCGCCGGCGCGGCAGATGACCACCGACGACCGTTCCGTCCGCCCGATGAACACAGCCGGGTCGTCGACGTTGCAGCGCGCCGGGTTGCCGGTGAAGCCCTGCGAATCGGTACCCGCGACCGTGTCGGAGTCCTGCTGATCGGCGGGCGCGCTCGGCGTCACGGTCTCGGTGACCGTGGTGGTGCCGCCGGACTCGGGATTCGGGACCACGGAGGTGATGACCGTCGGCGCGGGCGCTGCGTTCTTGGACTTCGACTTCCCCCACAGGACCGCGCCGAGCGCCGCACCGAGGACGAGCAGGGCCCCGACGACGAGGCCGATGAGGACCATCGGCAGCGCGTTGGAACGCTGGGCCGGCGCATAGCCCGGCTGCGGGTACGGCTGATTCGGGTACTCCGGTCCGGGTGGGCTCGGGAACTGCGAGCCGTTGTTGTCCCAGCCCGACGGGTATTGCGACGTCATGCGCCGAGTCTAGGTGAGCAGGTCGTCGGCGGCGTGCTGTGCGCGCTCGAGCGTCGTCGCACGACGTTGTGCCGCCTCCGACGCCGAGCCGACGGATGTGACCACCTCGACGTAGGCCTTCACCTTGGGCTCGGTGCCCGACGGTCGGACGATCGCCCGGATCCGCTCACCGCCGCGTGCGCCGGTGAACTCGACGGCATCGGTGCGCAGCCCGTCCGTGCGCGCGGCGAAGTCACTCATCGTGCAGTCCAACCCCGCCAGGGTTCGACGCGGTGTCGAGCGCAGCCGCTTCATCAACGCGGCCGCCTCGTCGGGGTCGGGCAGACGCGTCGACGTGCCGACGGTGACGTGCAGGCCGTGGCGGACGGCGAGCCCGTCGAGCAGTGCCCCGATCGACGAGCCGCCGCGCCGCAGCTCGGCGACGACGCGGGCGACCAAGACCGCGGCGCTGATCCCGTCCTTGTCGCGGACCGCATCGGGGTCGACGCAGTGCCCGATCGCCTCCTCGTACGCATAGACCAGGGGTTCACCGGCGCGCGCCAACCATTTGAACCCGGTCAGCGTACGCACCGAGCGGGCGCCGGCGGCCTCGGCGACGTCGGCCGCGAGGGTGCCCGACACGATGCTGCTGGCGACGACCGATCCCGGTGCCGCCAACGCCTGGCAGAGCACCGCGCCGACCTCGTCGCCGGTCAGGCGGCGCCACCCGCCGTCGGCGGGGACGGCCACGGCGCAGCGGTCCGCGTCGGGATCGAGGGCGATCGCCACATCGGCGTCGACGTCGGCGGCCAGTCGCACCAGCAGGTCGGTGGCGCCGGGCTCCTCGGGGTTGGGGAAGGCGACGGTGGGGAAGTCCGGGTCCGGCGCGAACTGGGCGTCGACGACGTGCACGTCGTCGAACCCGGCGCAGGCCAGCGCGTCGAGCGCGAGCGGCCCGCCGACGCCGTGCATCGGGGTGAGCGCGATGCGCAGTGGGTAGGTGCACCGGGGGAATCGCGCCGACAGGCGCGCCAGATAGCGGTCGCGGCAGGTGTGCGCACGGTCGTCGGGTTGGACGGGTGAGCGGGGGATCGTTGACGGCGCGCGCGCCATCAGTGCCTCGATCTCCTCGTCGACGGGGCTCACGATCTGAGCGCCGGGAACGTCGGAGCCCGTTCCCGCATACAGCTTGTAGCCGTTGTCGCCGGCGGGGTTGTGCGAGGCGGTGATCTGGACGGCTGCGGCGGCGTCGAGGTCGCGGCACGCAAACGCGACCAGCGGGGTCGGAGAGGTGCCGGGCAGCGCGATGACGTCGAACCCCGCCGCCGCGAGCATCTCGGTCGTCGTCGTGAAGAACTCCGCCGAGCCGTGGCGGGCGTCGCACCCGACGGCGACCGGTGCGCCGGTCAGGCCCCGTCCGGACAGCCACTGCGCGACGGCCCACGTCGCACGGGAGACGAGCTCGACGTTCATGCCGCCCGGTCCGTCGCGGACCGGGCCGCGCAACCCGGCGGTGCCGAAGCGCAGCTCAGCCGGCATCGAGTTTTCCGACGATCCCCGCGAGCAGCGTGCCGATCATCGCGGCGGCGTCGCGGCCGGACTCGAGGACCTCCGCGTGGCTCAACGGCTGTCCGGTGATGCCGGCGGCGAGGTTGGTGACCAGTGAGAGGCCGAGGACGTCGAGGCCGGCGGCGCGGGCGGCGATCGTCTCGTGGACCGTCGACATCCCGACGAGGTCGGCGCCGAGGGTCGCCAGCATGCGGATCTCCGCGGGCGTCTCGTACTGGGGGCCGGGCAGCCCGGCGTAGACACCCTCGGCGAGTGGTCCGCGACCGAGACCGGCGTGGACCTCCTGGGCGGCCGCGCGCAGGGCGGGGGAGTAGGCGTCGACCATGTCGACGAAGTGCGCGCCGACCAGCGGCGAGCGTCCGGTGAGGTTGAGCTGGTCGCAGATCAGGACGGGTTGGCCGACGCGGTAGTCGCGGTTCACCCCGCCCGCGGCGTTGGTGAGGATGATCCGTGTGCAGCCGGCCGACGCGGCGGTGCGCACCGGGTGGACGACCTGCTCCAGAGGGTGCCCCTCATAGGCGTGCGTGCGCCCGGCGAGGATCAGGACGCGCTGCTCGCCGACGCGCGCCGAGGTGATCGTGCCGGCGTGCCCGGCCGCGCTCGGCTGGGCGAAACCGGGGACGTCGGAGGTCGTGAGGGTGGCGACGGGGGTGCCGAAGGCCGTCATCGCCTCCGACCAGCCGGAGCCCAGCACGACCGCGACGTCGTGGCGCGGCACACCGGTCTGCGCGGCGATGAAGTCGGCGGCTGCGGCGTCGGGGGCGGGGTCGTCGGCCATGGCTACACCGTAATCCAGCACTGTTTCGGCAATTCGGCGTCGATCGATGTGGCATTGCCGAAACCATGCGGGACTGCGCGGGTTGTAGAGTCCGTGCCATGCCGTATTTGCGCGAATCTGACGATGTGTACGAGCTCTACCTGGGCACCGAGGGCGTCGAGCTCGATGAGGCGAATCCGGAGAACCGGTTCGCTCTGACCTGGATGGACGAGGTGAACGCGGCGCTCGACCAGGTCGCCGAGGCCGGCGCGTCGGCGAAGAAGGGCTTGGTCATCACGGCCACCGGCAAGTTCTTCACCAACGGCCTGGACACCGACTACGTCTTCGCCAACGGCGACAAGCTGCCGGCCTATCTGGATTCGGTCCACGAGATCTACGCGAAGGTGCTCACGCTGCCGGTTGCGACCGTCGCCGCGGTCAACGGGCACGCTTTCGGTGCCGGCGCGATGCTCGCGCTGTGCGCCGACTACCGCCTCATGCGCACCGAGCGCGGGTACTGGTCGCTGCCGGAGGCGGCGCTGAACATGCCGTTCACGTCGGGGATGGCCGCGCTGCTGCGCACCCGGCTCAGCGACGCCACCGCCACCGAGGCGATGTTGACCTCGCAGCGCTACGGCGCCGATCGCGCCGTCGCCGCGGGCATCGCCGACGAGGGTGTGGCGGTCGAATCGCTCGTCGAGCGCGCCCGGGAGATCGCGGCTGCGCGGTCCGCCACCGCCGGAGCCAACCTCGCGACCATCAAGAAGGGGTTGCGCCAGCCGCTGCTGGAGACGCTGAACCGCAAGACCCCGCCGTCGCTCCTGTGACCGCTGCTTAGAGCTCGGTGTCCCCGCCGGGTCCGGGTCCGACGTTGCGGGACTCGTGCAGGCGCAGTGCCTGTACGTAGTCGGAAGGTGCGCCGGCCTTCTCGGCGGCGTCGGACATGACGCCGAGGTAGCGCGCGGACGGCAGGCCGCCCTCGAAGGCGTCGACGACGTAGAGCCAGGCGAGCGCGGATCCGCTGGTCGTCTCGATGCGCGCCCGCAGTTTGCGGTGCACCCCGAGCTCGGAACCCTCCCAGCGGTCGAGGTTCTGCACGTCCTCGTCGGGCACGTCGTAGAGGACGACGAACACGCGGGCGTCGGGGTTGTCGCGGTCCTCGACGACGGTGGCCAGCGACCCTTCCCAGCCGATGTCCTCGCCGGCGAAGGTGAGTCGCCAGCCGACGAGCCATCCGGTGGCCGACATCGGGGAGTGGGGTGCGCGCATCGCCATCTGCTCGGGATCCATATTCGATCCGTATGCGGCGTACAGCGCCACGGGCGTCTCCTCGGGGCTGATCGGCAACGGTTGTTCGGCGACGGGCGAGTCAAGCCTAGCGCCGGGGCCGGGGAATCGCGGCAGGGCATGCGACCCCGGTGTGGCGATGCGTCGCGAAGTGCGGCGGACTGGGACAGAATGGGGATCGTTCAACGCGTCGGGCAATCAGCCACCCCGGGCAGTCAGGAGTCGTAGTGACCAGGATCGTGATCATCGGCGGCGGGCCCGCGGGCTACGAGGCGGCGCTGGCCGCCGCTGCCTACGGATCCGAGACGACCATCGTCGACGCGGACGGCGTGGGCGGTGCGTGCGTGCTGTACGACTGCGTGCCGTCGAAGACGTTCATCGCGTCGACCGGCGTCCGCACCGATGCGCGCCGCGCGGGTGACCTGGGCATCGACATCCACTTCGACGACGCGGTGGTCAGCTTGCCCGAGATCCACAAGCGTGTGAAGGAGCTCGCCTTCGCCCAGTCCGCCGACATCAAGGCGCGTCTGCTCAGCGAGGGCGTCCGGCTGATCCACGGCGTGGGCGAGCTGGCTGACCCGGTGCCCGGCAGCGCGACGCACCAGGTGATGGCCAAGGGGAGCGACGGCAGTGAGGAACTCCTCGAGGCCGACGTGGTCCTGATCGCCACCGGCGCGCGCCCGAGGATCCTGCCCGACGCCCAGCCCGACGGCGAGCGGATCCTCACCTGGCGCCAGCTGTACGACCTGGAGGAGCTGCCGACGCACCTGGTCGTGGTCGGTTCGGGCGTCACCGGCGCCGAGTTCGTGCACGCCTACACGGAGCTGGGCGTGAAGGTGACGCTGGTGTCCAGCCGCGACCGGGTGCTGCCCGGACAGGACGAGGACGCGGCGCTGGTCCTCGAGGACGCGCTGGCCGAGCGCGGCGTCAAGCTGGTCAAGAACGCCCGCGCCGACAAGGCGACCCGTGACGGGGATTCGGTGACCGTGACCCTCGCCGACGGTCAGACGGTGACCGGGTCCCACGTGCTGATGACCGTCGGCTCGATCCCCAACACGTCCAAGTGCGGACTGGAGAAGGTCGGCATCAAGACCGACAAGGGCGGCTACATCGAGGTCGACCGCGTCTCGCGGACCTCGATCGCCGGCATTTACGCCGCGGGCGACTGCACCGGCCTGTTCCCCCTGGCCTCGGTGGCCGCCATGCAGGGTCGTATCGCGATGTACCACGCGCTCGGTGAAGGCGTCGCCCCGCTGAAACTGAAGACCGTCGCGTCGGCTATCTTCACCCGACCGGAGATCGCGACCGTCGGCGTCTCGCAGCAGGCGATCGATTCGGGTGAATACCCCGCGCGCAGCGTGATGCTGCCGTTGGCCACCAACGCGCGCGCCAAGATGAGCGGACTGCGCCGGGGCTTTGTGAAGATCTTCTGCCGCCCGGCGACCGGCGTGGTCATCGGCGGCGTGGTCGTCGCACCGAACGCCTCGGAGCTGATCCTGCCGATCGCCATCGCGGTGCAGAACAAGCTGACGGTCGGGGACCTGGCGCAGACCCTGTCGGTCTACCCGTCGCTGTCCGGATCGATCACCGAGGCGGCCCGCCAACTGGTCCGCCACGACGATCTGGACTGATCAGGCCGTCTCGTCGATACCCACGTCGACGAGGAGTTCGGCGGCCAGTCGTTCGAGCTCGCCGCGCACCGCGACGAGGTCGGTGCCCGATGGGACCGTGACGTCGAAGTTCGCCTCGAAGAGCATGCCGCCGGCCATCGGCGCCTCGCGGGTGTCGGTGGTGATGCTCTCGATGTTCAAGCCGTGCGAACCGAGCACGGTCGACAGTTCGCGGACGATGCCCGGACGGTCGTTGCCCAGCACTCCGATGGTCAGGTGTGTGGCCGTCTCGTCGCCGGACGAGGCGCCGGCCGAGTGGACCGACACCTCGAGGTCGTCGAGGGAGCGGGCGGCGGCGAGCAGGTCGTCGGACTGGTCGTCGGGAACGCCGACGGCGACGATGCCGGCGAACTTGCCCTCGAGTCGGGCGAGCTGACTGCGCTCCCAGTTCCCGCCGTGGGCGGCGACGACGTCGGCCAGGGTCGAGACGAGGCCGGGACGGTCGTCGCCGATGACGGTCAACACAAGATGCTTCACACGGCGAACGCTACCGCAGGGATCAGTCGTTCTTGAGCAGCTCGTCGATCTGGTTGATCGCGCCGGTCGCCCCTTCGACCATGCCCATCTCGAGCACCTTCTGCAGGTCGCCGGCGGTGGCGTAGACGCTGCGGTACTCCGCGCGGGTGCCGTCGCCGTCGGCGGTGAACCGGTAGACGTTCTTGGAGACCGGCAGGTCGAGGTTCGGCGTGAAGTCGTCGGCGTCGAGGGCGAAGCCGTCGTCGAAGTCGAAGGACGTCTTCTCGTCGACGGCGGTGATCTCCCAGAAGCCGGGGAACTTGTCGCCCTCCGGGCTGGTCATGAAGTAGTGCATCATGCCGCCGGGCCGCAGTTCATGGCGGACGAAGGTCGCGGGGTAGGTGGGCGGGCCCCACACCTGCTCGAGCTGACGCGGGTCGGCGTAGATCTGCCAGACGCGTTCGACGGGCGCGTCGAAGCGGGCCGTCATGGTGAGGGTGCAGTTCTCGGGGTCGGGGGTCACGTCGATGACGGGCATGGTCTCACTCCTGCTGATCGGTGTTGTTGTCGGCGGCGAGGAGGGCGTCGATGCGCGCGACGCGTCCCCGCCAAATCTGTTCCAGCTCGGCCAACAGGGCGCTGACCGAGCGGACCGCGGTGACTTCTCCCGACGCGAGGGCTTCTCGACCGTTGCGCCGCTTGGTGACCAGTCCCGCCTTCTCGAGGACCGCGACGTGCTTCTGCACGGCCGCGAAGCTCATGTCGTACTGCGCTGCGAGGGCACTCACCGAGTGCTCGCCGGCCAGGGCTCGTCGCAGGATGTCGCGACGGGTCCGATCGGCGAGTGCGTGGAAGAGTGCGTCGACCTCGTCGTCCGACAGGTCCAGGCGTTCCGCTGTGGTGGTCACGCTTCAAACATACAACCAAACGGTTGTATGTCAAGGTTGGTCGCTACTCGGGCATGCGGTCGATGGTCGCCTTGGTGAAAGCGATTGCCCGAGCACAGATCTCGGAGGTGGGTGGGGCGGGCACCCGGTTGTAGCTAGCGACGGTGCTCACACCTGCGCGCTGACTCTGGACGCGGGTTGCGCACGTCGATCGCCCTATTAGGTGAACCCCGACCGGCCGATCGCCTAGAACCTGGTCCTGTTGCCATTGAAATGCGCTGTTCATCTGCTTGTATGCAGAGAGGCTCGGGCTGTTTCCGACCGTTTGAGAGATGCCCCAAACTGAACCCAGATGCGAGTCATTCCAAGCGCATCCGCGTGCTGTCTGGTTGTCGACGACCGCTGCGTCATGCCGAGAATCTGGTGACCACCCTAGCGCCGTTAGAGACTCACGAGTCGGGCCGTCACATGGTTCATACGTGGTCCCGTCGTTCGCTGGGTTGAGTCTGTGAGCAAGCGATTCCGGGGCGTTGTGAGCTGGATCGGTGGCGTTCTGTCTACTGCAGCCCGGAGCGAGGAGAACTGTGACGGCGACGGCGAAGGCAACTCCAGTGGCTGCTCTATTTTCCAAATGTCTGGGCTCCTGCCTGGTCTTGACCTACTAGTGTGTGGCCACCGTTGTGACATGCAGTAGCGAGCGACGCAAGCCCGGATGCGTGCGAGGCAAGGGCTGGTTGCCAGTGATTGGAAATTGCATTGACGAGCTCTGAGTACAACGGCGGAGCTTCGGCGCAGCCGTTACCCATGTAGTTGTTGGCCAAGATTCGTCCTGCGATCTCACCGCACGCGTCTAGCTCCCCAGCCGCCCAGGTGGCAACCTTGGCGCGCTGAGCCCAGGCGTCTTTCTCGCAGCGGACGGTTGTGCAGGGTGGGCTCACCGGTACCTCGCTTCTGGCGCGACGAAGCGCCGTTGGAGAACATCCTCTCCATACTTGGACGCAGCCGAGGGCCGAACGGTTCCATCAATCGAGAAATCCGCGGGAACAAGCAATAGGCCGGGAACCGTCAGGTCTCGGCGTGCGTCTAAGGACTATGGCTCCCGGAGGACGCACGCCGTGGTCGGCGCTCGAGGTCGCGGCGATCGCGGACATGGTCGACACGATGGGGGCCGAGCAGGCCGCAGCGGACGTGGCCGCGCTGAAGGCGGCGATCCTGCGGGCCGTCGCCGCCGCCGACAAGGTCAGGTCGGTGTTCGCCGAGACGGCCGGCACGCTGAAGGGGGACGCGGCGTCGAAGGGGGAGGCTTCGGCGTCTGCGCTGGCCGATGCGGTGATCGACTCCGCGATCGCAGCCGACTCCGCTCGATCGAGCCTGCAGAACGTCGCGAGCACTCTGGCCGCGACGAAGGCGAAGGGGCCGTCGATCCGCGCCGCCGCGCAGGCGATCGCCAAGTCGTCCGCGAGCGCCGATTCCGCGGGTGCGGCCGACGAGATCCGCGCGGCGGTCGCGTCGGCGATGGACACGGCCTACAGCGACCCGATGCTCGCCGCCGGAAACACCGTCGTCCCCGACAGTCGGGACTTCGTCTCCTTCGGCGGCGGGGGAGGTGCCTCGCCGCCGGGTGCCTCGGCACCGGACTCTCCTCGTGCGCCGCTGTCCGACACCCCGTCCAGCAGCACTCTGCTGAGCGGCACCCCGGGCACGACCACACCGACGGCCGCCGCGCGCTCTGAGACTGTCGCTGCGCAGAACCCCGCCTCCACCACTCCGGCGTCGACGCCACATCCGGCGACAACACCGTCGACCGACAACGCGGCCAAGCAGAACGGCGGGCCCGGTGGTCCCTCCGGTCCACCGCCGGGCCCCCGGTCGCCGTCGCCGGTGGTGCCCCTGCCGAACCTTCCGGCTGCCGGCGCTCGCCCGACGGGCGGGATCGGCGGTCTGCCCACGGGAAGGCTCGGCGGCGCCGTGCCGCGACTCGGCGTCGGACCGACCGGTGCCTTGGCCGCGCCCCGGCTATCGGCGACCACGACCGCCGGCCCGGTCGGAGCGGGGACCCCGATGCGCTCGACTCCCGGCTCGGGGATGCGGGCCGGCGGCATGCCCCTGGTGCCCCGCTCGGGACGCTCCGATGACGACGAGGACCGACGCGCCGCCAATTACCTGCGCGTTCGGGAGAACGCCGAGGAGGTCGTCGGCGAGTTGCCGCTCGTCGGTCCGGCGGTCCTCGGCGAACCGGAGCCGCCGCCGCAGGAGCAGACCCCGGAAGGGGCGGCGAAGCAGTAGCGCTCAGGCCAGGTCGAGGCTGTGCTCGACGGCCCGATTCCACTCGGCGTAGAGCCGTGTGCGCTCTTCGTCGCCCATCTGCGGGGTCCACTCCTTGTCCTGCGCCCAATTGCGGTGGATGTCGTCGGCGCTGGCCCAGTACCCGACGGCGAGTCCGGCGGCATAGGCCGCGCCGAGGGCCGTGGTCTCGCTGACGACCGGCCGGATCACCGGCACGCCGAGGATGTCGGCCTGGAATTGCATCAGCAGATCGTTCACGACCATCCCACCGTCGACCTTCAGCGCGGTCAGGGTGACCCCGGAGTCGGCGGTCATGGCCTCGATGACCTCGCGGGTTTGATAGGCGCTGGCCTCCAGCGCGGCACGGACGAGGTGGCCGCGGTTGATGAACCGGGTAAGGCCGACGATCACGCCGCGGGCGTCGGGTCGCCAGCGTGGGGCGAACAGGCCGGAGAACGCGGGCACGATGTAGGCCCCGCCGTTGTCGTCGACGGTCTTGGCGATCTTCTCACTCTCGTCGGCCGAGCGGATCAGCCGGAGATTGTCTCGCAGCCACTGGATGAGGGAACCGGTGACCGCGATCGACCCCTCCAGTGCGTAGCAGGCCGGTGCACCGCCGATCTGGTAACAGACGGTTGTGAGCAGGCCGTGCTCGGAGAAGACCGGTTCGGTCCCGGTGTTGAGGAGCAGGAAGTTGCCGGTGCCGTAGGTGTTCTTCGCCTGACCCGGCGCCAGGCAGGCCTGCCCGAAGGTCGCGGCCTGCTGGTCGCCGAGGATGCCGGCCAGCGGCACCCCTTCGGGTGAGCCGGGGGCGGTCAGCGTGCCGTACACCTCGGAGCTGCTGCGGATCTCCGGGAGCATCGACATCGGAATGCCGAAGTCGGCGCAGATCTCCTCGTCCCACTGCAGGGTGCGCAGGTCCATGAGCATGGTGCGCGACGCGTTGGTGACGTCGGTGATGTGCAGCCCGCCCTTGGCGCCACCGGTCATGTTCCACGCCAGCCACGAGTCGATGGTGCCGAAGCACAGCTCGCCGGCCTCGGCGCGCTCGCGCAGACCGTCGACGTTCTCCAGCAGCCACACCAGCTTGGGTCCGGCGAAGTAGGTGGACAGGGGCAGGCCGGTCCGCTCGCGGTAGCGGTCGGGTCCGGCCTCGCCGCCGAGGCGCTCGCACAGGGCCGCCGTGCGGGTGTCCTGCCAGACGATCGCGTGGTGGACCGGCGCGCCGGTCTTCCGGTCCCACACGACGGTCGTCTCGCGCTGATTGGTGATGCCGCAGGCCATCACCTCGCTCGGCTTGATCTCCGCCGACGCCATCGCCGCGGCGGCCACGCGCCGGACGTTGCGCCAGATTTCGCTGGCGTCGTGCTCGACCCAACCGGGCCGCGGGAAGATCTGTTCGTGCTCGACCTGCTCGGAGCCGACCGGGCGACCGCGATGGTCGAAGAGGATGGCCCGAGACGAGGTAGTTCCCTGGTCGATGGACAGGACATATCCGCTGCTTCTCGCCACGCCAGCCATCTTTGCACGCGGTAGGCTCGGCAACTGTGAATACCGAGCCCGCAGGCGACCGGCCCGCAGATCTGAGTCCGGAGTACCACAAGACCGCGTGGGAGCGATTGGGCTCGGAGCAGTTCGACATCGTCGTCGTCGGCGGTGGTGTCGTCGGGGTCGGATCGGCGCTCGACGCCGCGACGCGCGGGCTGCGTGTGGCGCTGGTCGAGGCGCGCGACATCGCGTCGGGAACCTCGAGCCGGTCGTCGAAGATGTTCCACGGCGGCCTGCGGTACCTCGAGCAGCTGGAGTTCGGCCTGGTGCGCGAGGCGCTGCGCGAGCGCGAGCTGTCGCTGCGACTGCTCGCCCCGCATCTGGTCAAGCCGCTGCCCTTCCTCTACCCGCTCACCAAGCACGTGTGGGAGCGGCCGTACGTCGCGGCCGGGCTCTTCCTCTACGACCAGATGGGCGGCGCCAAGTCGGTGCCCGGCCAGCGCCACGTCACCCGGTCGGGCGCGTTGCGCGCGGCACCGGCCCTCAAGCGGTCCTCCCTCGTGGGCGGGATCCGCTACTACGACACGGTCGTCGACGACGCCCGGCACAGCCTGACCGTCGCGCGGACCGCCGCCCAGTACGGCGCCGTCATCCGCACCTCGACCCAGGTCGTCGACTTCCTGCGCGAGGCCGATCGGGTCATGGGTGTGCGCGTGCGCGACTCGGACACCGGCGAGACCACCGAGGTCCGCGCCCACTGCGTCATCAATGCGGCTGGCGTGTGGACCGACGAGGTGCAGGCACTGTCCAAGGAGCGCGGCCATTTCAAGGTCCGCGCCTCCAAGGGCGTGCACATCGTGGTGCCGCGGGACCGCATCGTCAGCGAGACCGCCATCATCCTGCGCACGGTCAACTCGGTGCTGTTCGTCATCCCGTGGGAGACGCACTGGATCATCGGCACCACCGACACCGACTGGAACCTCGACCTGGCGCATCCGGCGGCGACCCGCAAGGACATCGACTACATCCTCGACCGGGTCAACGAGGTGCTGGTCTCCCCGTTGACGCACGACGACATCGAGGGCGTCTACGCCGGCCTGCGGCCGCTCCTGGCCGGCGAGGACGATGAGACGTCGAGTCTGTCCCGCGAGCACGCCGTTGCCACCGTCGCGCCCGGCCTCGTCTCCATTGCCGGTGGCAAGTACACGACCTACCGCGTGATGGGTGCCGACGCCGTCGACGCCTGCAACGACTTCATCCCCACGCGGGTCGCGCCCTCCATCACCGAGCGGGTGCCGCTGCTCGGCGCCGACGGGTACTTCGCGCTGATCAACCAGTGCGAGGGCCTCGGTCAGCGCTACGGCCTGCACCCGTACCGTGTGCGGCGCCTGCTCAACCGGTACGGCTCGCTGATCGACGATGTGCTGCGCTACGCCGAGGACGATCCGTCGTTGCTCGACCCGCTCGAAGCGGCCCCGCAGTACCTGCGGGTGGAGATCGTCTACGCCGTGCGCAACGAGGCCGCACTGCACCTGGAGGACCTGCTCGCCCGACGCACGCGCATCTCCATCGAGTACTCGCACCGCGGGGTGGACTGTGCCAAGGAGGTCGCCGACCTGGTTGCGCCGATCCTCGGCTGGTCGAAGAAGACGACGGCCTTCGAGGTGGCGAACTATGTGGCGCGCGTCGAGGCGGAGATCGCCTCGCAGCAACAGCCCGACGACGCCTCGGCGGACGCGCTGCGGATCGCGGCACCCGAGTCGCGCAAGGACATCCTCGAGCCGGTCCCGGTGCCCGAATAGGGCGTGGTGATCGGGCCCAAAGGCCCTGGTCGTCGACCGGCGTGACACCCATCGCTTCGGTAACCTCGGAGGGACCCCAGCGGATTCCCGGAGGTCACCATGGTTGACGGAAGCGCAGTTCAAACCCTCTCCGAGGATGAGGCCTGGAGCCTGCTCGGCACGCGCTCGCTGGGTCGCATTGCGACAAGCGTCGGCGACCAGCCCGAGATCTTCCCCATCAACTTCCACGTCGCCGACGGCAAGATCTACTTCCGCACCGCCGCCGGCGCCAAGCTGTCCGAGATCGCGGTGAACAACCGCCTCGCCTTCGAGGCCGATCAGACCGACGACGATGGCGGGTGGAGCGTGATCGCCAAGGGGCACGCGAAGATCCTGGTCACCACCCACGACATCGAAGAGGCCGACAAGTTGCCGCTGCGCAGCTGGGTGCCGACGCTCAAGTACGACTACGTCGAGATCACCGTCGACGACATCTCCGCCCGGCGGTTCACCTTCGGTCCGGAGCCGGACCGTTACGGGAACCAGTAGCCGGCTGGCAGGTGGGACAGAAGTAGGTCACGCGGTCGCGGTCGCGACCGTCCACGCGCCTGATCGGCGTGCCGCACCGACGGCAGGGCCTCTTCTCGCGCCCGTACACCCAGTGGGTCGCCCGGCCCGGCAGCCCGGTGGTGTTGCGGGTCGGCCGCAGGCGGTTTTGCCAGAGCAGCGTCCGCGCCGCCCCGACCGCCTCTGGCGCGTCGACGTCGACCACCGGTGTCGACGGGTGGACGCCCAGGAGGAAACAGATCTCGTTGCGGTAGACGTTGCCGACGCCGGCCATGATCCGCTGGTCGAGGAGCACGTCGGACACCGTCCGAGCGGGGTCGGCGGCCGCGATGTTCGCCAGCGCGGCATCGGCGTCCCACGACGGCCCGAGCAGATCGGGGCCGAGGTGTGCCAATGCCGCGTCGGGATCGGTGTCGACGTGCAGCTCGCGCAGGAGGAATCCGACGGCTTGCGCGCCGTCGACGTGCAGGACGACGCGGGCGGTGTGGCCGGGTTTGGTCCACCGCTGCCCGAGCCGGAACACCCGGCACGATCCGTCCATGCCCAGGTGTGAGCGGATGGCGCACCGCCGCTCTCCGTCGGACAGGTCCATGACCAGGTGTTTGCCGATCGACCGGACCTCGTCGACCCGCCAACCGCTCAGGTCGACGGTCGCCAGTCGTGGCACGCGGAAGTCCGTCTTCGTCAGCACCTGCCCCGCGAGCACCGGGCGCAGCCGGGCGGCGAGCGCGAAGAGGGTGTCGCCCTCAGGCATCGGGGCACGTCATTGGATCAACACAACCGTCACGCCGAGTTCCGGCGCCCGCGACAGTTTGGCGTCGGAGGTCATCAGCGCTGCCTCGAGAAGTTGGGCCGTCGCGACGTAGAACGCATCGGAAATCCGGACCGACGTGCGGAGCCGCCATGCCTCTTCGATGAGCGTCGGATGGTCGACGCGTCGGATGGTGGCGGTGCGGAGCAGGTGGAGTCCATAGTCGGCCTCGCCATCGCTGATCTGGCCGGTGCGAACCAGACGCCACAACGCCGAGGCAACCTCCACGTCGAAGATGGCCGGCGCCCACATTTCGGCGTCGGACATTGCGCTGAGGACGGCCGATTGTCGTGGTGTGGGCAAGATAGCGTCGACGAAGGCGCTCGCATCGACGACACACCTCATGGTGCGGGCGGCCGCGTGTCGTACTCGTCGCGCGCCGCGTCGATCGCCGCGAGTGTGTCAATCGGGCGTGCGGTGCCCGCTCGTCGCGCGGCGGTTGCCCAGTCCTCGAACAATGGGCGATCCAGGTCGGCACGCAAGACGCGTGTGACGTACTCGGACATGGAGATGTCCAGTCTGCGGGCACGCTCACTCAGCCGGGTATGGAGGTCATCCGGGAGGTTGCGAACCTGCAAGTTGCTCATATCATGAGGCTAGCATGAACTATGCATGCACTGGATCAGCTGAGGCGGGATTCGACGATGAGAGCGAGGGTCTCGGCCAGCTGATCACAGAAGGGTCCGGCGCCGGCCTCGCCGCGGGTGAGTCCGCGCACCACGGTTGACGCAACGAGCAGATCGAATACCTCGTCGCCCACCTTGGCGGCTTTGCCGGGTGCGGCGGGAAACTGATCGGCGATCACCTCGATGAGGGCGTGACGTATCGGGTGGTCGGACCGCGCGACCAACTTCTCATACGCGCCTGCAGTGTTCTGGTAAGACGCCAGAAGGCCGGGAACCGCGGATCGGACGGCCGGCTCGGCGATTTGACCGAGAAACCAGTGCGTCCAGGCGAGCAGGTCTGCGCGCAAGTCGCCGGTGCCACTCGGAGGCGTGGCCCCCTCGACGCCGAAGACGGCCTCTTCGACAATCGCCTCCTTCGAGGACCAGCGTCGATAGATCGCGGGTGTCGCGACTCCAGATGCGCGTGAGATGGCACTGATAGTCGTCTTCGCGTAACCGACCTCGGCGAGCAACGTGCGCGTCGCGGTCAGGATTGACGCATCGAGCCCGGGATTGCGCGGCCGGCCGGCCGTCGTCGATACCTCGGTGCGTTCGCTCACGGTTGCCGAGCGTACCGGACCGCCGACGAGGAAAATCGCCATTTCATTACGTAGTGACATGATACGTAATACTCTGGCTGGAGCGCACCCAGATGAGAGGACAAGCCATGCTCACCCCCCAAGACGAACTGTTGTGTCATCAGTTGCCGACCACATTCGACCACGTCAGCCAGAGTGATCTGCGGTGGACCGAGCGGATCGTCATGTACGGCTTCGACCGGACCGGGGACATCAGCATCATGACCGGGATGGCCCGCTACCCGAACCGCAATGTCATGGACGCCTACGCGATGGTGACCCGTCACGGTCGGGAGGCTCGGGTGGTGCGGATGTCGACCGAAATCGATGCGACGGAGGGAGCACTGTCGTCCTGGACCGTCGGGCCGTACACCTATGAGGTCACCGACCCGCTGCATGGAGTCAGGTCGGTGGTGGCACCCAACGATCACGGCATCAGCCTGCACTTGGAACTGACGGGCACCTTTCCCGCGTATGAGCAGGCCCCGGCGTTTCACCGGTCCCGAGGGCGGGTCCGAGAGGATGCGCGTCGGTTCTATCAAAATGGTCGGCTGACCGGGTGGATCGAACTCGACGGGGAGCGAATCGACATCGATCCCGACAAGTGGTGGTTCGGGCGTGACCATTCCTGGGGCGTTCGACACGGCGGTGGCGGTGGGAGCCTGTCCGAGGGAGATCACCGGCAGCCCTCGGAGGTGCCCGACGGCGTCTTGTACTACATGGGCATCTTCGAGTTCGAGGACGAGCTCGTGCACTTTGCGCAGCGTGAGACGAGTACGGGCGAACGCTGGCAGTTCGAGGGGGAGGTTCTCCACCCCCTCGCATCCGGCAAGGAGTCCCTCCCGATCATCGACGTCGAGCATGACCTGAAGTTCCGAGAAGGTCGACGAGTGATCGATGCCGGCAGCACCTTCACCGTGCATAGAGCGGATC
The DNA here is from genome assembly GCF_047606305.1 of Gordonia sp. (in: high G+C Gram-positive bacteria). Lineage (GTDB taxonomy): Bacteria > Actinomycetota > Actinomycetes > Mycobacteriales > Mycobacteriaceae > Gordonia. The sequence continues at coordinate 65,194 of NZ_JASGER010000014.1, forward strand.
GGGCGGTCGATTCAATCGAGGTCACCCCGCTCTGCGACTTCTGGCCTGGTTTGGCGGGCTACGACGAGTTCAACGGATACGCCTCGGGTATGTGGAGAGGCCCGGCATTCATCGACTCCTTCAGTGCCGACCTGACCGATCCCACGGTGCTGGGACAGGTGAGCATGCTGTCCGAAACCCTGTGTGAGGTGCGCATGGGAGACAAGACCGGGCACGGCCTGGTCGAGATGGTCTTCATGGGCGCGTACCCGCGGTACGGGTACACGGGGTGGTGACCGGCGTGGTGCAACGCGTCCCTTCCGAAAGATTGGGCTCTGCTCTGACGCCGATCCTCGAAGCCAAGGGTTTCGGACCTGCGACGAACCTGGCGCGCACCGAGCGCGGGTTCGCAACGGAGACCTACTTGTTCACGGCCGAGGACTCAGAGGGAACACCGGTCCCGCTCGTCTTTCGCCGGCCACCCGAGGTGTCGCTGTTCCCCGACTACGACCTGCGACGCCAGTACTTGGTCATGGACCGACTGCGTGCCGCTACAGACCTGGCAGTGCCGTCAGTGCGATGGATCGACCCCGGGGACGAGAATCCACTGGGGTCTCCGTATCTGGTGATGGACCAGATCACCGGTGGTGTCGCGCCCAGTGACTTCCCGTCGTACCACACCGCGGGAACCTATTTTGACGCCGACGAAGCCGGTCGACGGCAGATGTGGTTTGCCTGCGTGGACACGATCGCGGCCGTCCATCAGGTGGACGTGCCGAGCGCCGGGTTGGGATTTCTCGCCATGCCCAAGTTCGGAACTGGGGCGCTGGAGCAGGTTGTGAACTACCTGGACGCTGCCGTGCATTGGGCCTCGCCATCACCGGCCCCGGCCTTCGACAGGGCGATTGCCTGGCTGCGCGACAACTCCTACGAGCCCGAGCACACGACGTTGGTCTGGGGCGATGCGCGCATGTCGAACATCCTCTATTCGCCGGAGCGCACCGTACGAGGGGTTCTCGATTGGGAGATCGCTTACCTGGGTGATCACGAGGCGGATCTGGCGTGGATGCTCTTCCTGGACTGGGCGTGCAGCGAGTTCGAGGGGCACCCCGTGCTTCCCGGCACACCGTCGCGGGAAGAGACGATTGCCCACTACGAGGTGCAGACCGGTTGGCGGGTCGAGAATCTGATGTACAACGAGGTCCTCGCCGCAGTCTTGTTGGCAGTCCCGTTGATCAGGATGGCGACCCATCTCAACCTCGGCCCCGATGTCGACATCGTGGGCTTCTGCGTCGCGCGAATCGAGCAGCTGTTGGGTTAGAGCACTCTGTCAGGCATGAGTCCCGTACCGCAGCCGGATGCCGCGGGGGGTGGTGGTGAAGCCGGCCTCGACCAGGGTTCTGCCGAAGTCGGTGGACAGGACCGGCTCGCCGTCGACGGTGTCGATGGCGAGGCGCTCGACGCGACCGGCGCGCACCAGGTCGACGAGCGCGGAGGCGGCCGCGTCGAGGGGCGACCGGTCGGCGGTGGGGAAGGTGAGAACCGTCTTCCCACCGCGCTCGACGAAGCAGGCGAGGGCGCCGTCGACGAGGACGACCAGTGCGCCGGCCTTGCGGCCCGGGCGGTGGCCGCCGGCCGTGTCGGGCCACTCGAGAGCGGCCCCGTACGGATTCGCCGGGTCGGTGGCGGCCAGCACGACGGCGCGCCCGGCCCGCTCGCGGGGGATCGTGGTGTGGTCGCGCAGGGCGTCCACGGTCGTCGGCACCGCGAATTGCGCACCGCCGAGGCCGTCGACGTAGTACCCGCGGCGCACCTTCCCGCTGTCCTCGAAAACGGTGAGGGCCCGGTAGACGCGGGAGAAGCCGCCCGGGACGCCCTCGGTGTGGACCGCGCCCTTGGTGACCACCCCGTACCGCTCGAGCACGACCTCACACATCGCCGAGGTCGCCGCCGTCGGCTCGGCGTCGGGGCGCTCCAGCAAGAACCACCGTCCGCCCAGCACCGCCGGCACCGTCGGTGCCGCGATCGGCGTCGACGATCCGGCCAGGTAAGCGCCTGACAACCGTGCGCCGCGCAGCCGCGGGGTGCGCCGCGACCGGTGGCTGGGGGCGGCGCGCTTGGCAGTCGTGCCGCGATGGGCCAGCAGCGCG
>NZ_JASGER010000015.1:0-5426 GCF_047606305.1 Gordonia sp. (in: high G+C Gram-positive bacteria)
CCGGCGGCCGCGCGCGCTCCGGCGCCGGCCGCAACGCGGGCACCGCACGCGCCTCACCGGAACAGTCGCACGGCTGCGCCCACCTCCCCGGGTGCTCGAACCGTGGAGCGGGGCGAACGACGACCTGCTGGGTGTCCATATACATGGGACGCAGCGCAGGGCCGAACGGTTCCCTCCGAACCGAAAGTCACCCGAGGGCAATCGTCAGCGACGACGCTTTCCGCCGCTGCGCTTGGCCGCCGGCTTGCGCTTGGCGCGCCGGTTCGGCTTCATCGGCTCGTCGGTGACGTCGGCCGGCTCCTCGTCGAAGACCTCGGCGTCACCGCTCTCGTCGGGACCGGTGTAGGTCATGGGAACCTCGGCGGGCTCGGCGGGCACCCCGCGGGCGCGCAGCGCGGCGGGAACCTTCGACTGGTCGGCCGAGTCGGCGACGGGGCCGGTCGGCAGCGCCGGGCCGGGGGTGGGCATCGGCTCGGTCTCGACCTGGGCGTTGAACAGGAACCCGAGGGTCTCCTCCTTGATGCCCTCGAGCATGCCGTGGAACATGTCGAAGCCCTCGCGCTGGTACTCGACCACGGGGTCGGCCTGCGCCATCGAGCGCAGGTAGATGCCCTCGCGCAGGTAGTCCATCTCGTAGAGGTGGTCGCGCCACTTGTTGTCGATGACCGACAGCAGGATGCTGCGCTCGAGCTGGCGCATCGCACCCTCGCCGGCGATGGCGTCGATCTCGTCCTCGCGCTTGGCGTAGGCCTTGTGCGCATCGGTGATCAGGACCTCGCGCAGCTCCTCGGGCGCGATGTCGTCGCGCTCGCCGAACTCGTTCTCGCCCATGACCTGCTTGGGCGACAGGTCGATCGGGTACAGCGCCCGGAGCGCGTCCCACAGTTTGTCGATGTCCCAATCCTCGGCGTAGCCCTCGGCGGTCGCCCCGTCGACGTAGGCGCCGACGACGTCGTCGATGAAGCCCTGGATCTCACCGCTGTGGTCCTCGCCGGCGAGGATGGTGTTGCGGTCGTGATAGATGACCTTGCGCTGCTCGTTCATCACCTCGTCGTACTTGAGGACGTTCTTGCGGACCTCGAAGTTCTGCTGCTCGACCTGGGTCTGCGCCGAGCGGATGGCCTTGGTGACCATCTTCGCCTCGATCGGCACGTCGTCGGGCAGGTTGACGCGGTTCATGATGGTCTCGAGCGCGGCACCGTTGAAGCGGCGCATGAGCTCGTCGCCCAGCGACAGGTAGAAGCGGGACTCGCCCGGGTCGCCCTGACGGCCGGAACGGCCGCGCAGCTGGTTGTCGATGCGGCGCGACTCGTGCCGCTCGGTGCCCAGCACGTAGAGACCACCGGCCTCACGCACCTCTTCGGCCTCCGCCTCGGCGTTCTGCCGGGCGATCGTGATCGCCTCGTCCCAGGCCGCCTCGTACTGCTCGGGCGTGTGCACCGGGTCCAGCCCGGCCTTGCGCAGGCGCGAGTCGGCGATGATGTCGGCGTTGCCGCCGAGCACGACGTCGGTACCGCGGCCGGCCATGTTCGTCGCCACGGTGACGGCGCCGACGCGGCCCGCCTCGGCGATGATCTGGGCCTCCTGCTCGTGGAACTTCGCGTTCAACACGTTGTGCGGGATGCCGCGGCGCTGCAGCTGGCGCGACAGGTACTCCGACCGCTCGACGCTGGTCGTGCCGATCAGGACCGGCTGGCCCTTCTCGTGCCGCTCGGCGATGTCGTCGACGACGGCGTCGAACTTCGCCTCCTCGGTCTTGTAGATCAAGTCGGTCTTGTCCTGGCGGACCATCGGCTTGTTCGTCGGGATCGGCAGCACGCCCAGCTTGTAGATCTGGTCGAACTCGGCGGCCTCGGTCTCGGCCGTACCGGTCATGCCCGCCAGCTTGTCGTACATGCGGAAGTAGTTCTGCAGGGTGATCGTGGCCAGGGTCTGGTTCTCCGCCTGGATCTCCACCCCTTCCTTCGCCTCGATGGCCTGGTGCAGGCCCTCGTTGAAGCGACGGCCGTCGAGCACGCGGCCGGTGAACTCGTCGACGATGACGACCTCGCCGTTGCGGACGATGTAGTCCTTGTCGCGGTGGAAGAGCTCCTTGACCTTGATCGAGTTGTTCAAGTAGCCGACGAGCTGGGAGTTGGCGGGGTCGTAGAGGTTGTCGATGCCGAGCTGGTCCTCGACGAAGGCGACGCCCGCCTCGTGCACGCCGACGGTCTTCTTCTTGATGTCGACCTCGTAGTGGACGTCCTTCTTCATGAGCGGCGCCAGGCGGGCGAACTCGACGTACCACTTGCTCGACGAATCGGCCGGGCCCGAGATGATCAGCGGCGTGCGGGCCTCGTCGATGAGGATCGAGTCGACCTCGTCGACGATCGCGAAGGCGTGGCCGCGCTGCACCTGCTGGTCGAGCGAGTGCGCCATGTTGTCGCGCAGGTAGTCGAAGCCGAACTCATTGTTCGTGCCGTAGGTGATGTCGGCGTCGTAGGCGCGCTTGCGGGCCTCCGGCGACATCGCCGACAGGATCACGTCGACCTCCAGGCCGAGGAAGCGGTGCACGCGGCCCATCCACTCCGCGTCGCGCTTGGCGAGGTAGTCGTTGACGGTGACGACGTGGACGCCCTTGCCGTCCAACGCGTTCAGGTAGGCCGGCAACACACAGGTCAGGGTCTTGCCCTCACCGGTCTTCATCTCGGCGATGTTGCCGAAGTGCAGTGCGGCACCACCCATGATCTGGACGTGGAAGTGCTTCTGGTCCAGCACGCGCCAGGCCGCCTCACGGGCCACGGCGAACGCCTCGGGCAGCAGTTCGTCGAGGGTCTCGCCGTCGGCGATGCGCTCCTTGAACTCCGCGGTCTTCGCCCGCAATTCGTCGTCGGAGAGCGCGGCGGTTTCGTCTTCGAGCGCTTCCACGTGACCGGCGATCACGTCGAGGCGCTTGACCATCCGGCCTTCACCGACGCGGAGCAGCTTGTTCAGCACTGGCAATCCCTTGTGTTTAACCCGTGAAATGTCATGACCGCTCTGGTCCCCCGGGGCGGGGGCCGCAGCGCGGGCCCTCTGACATGGTACGGAACACGCGGTCGACGTGCCGCAGCGCGTCCTCCGGCGCGGCGCCGGCCGGCGATCAGGTCAGCCGGATGACGCCGTAGTCGAACGCGTGGCGGCGGTAGACCACCGACGGCTGATCGGATTCCTTGTCGTGAAACAGGAAGAAGTCGTGGCCGACCAGTTCCATCTCGTACAGGGCGTCGTCGACGGTCATCGGCACGGCCGGGTGCTCCTTGACGCGGACGATCTGGCCGGGCTCGTGGTCGTCGACCTCGTACTTGGCCTGATCGCGCTCGGCGGCGGCCACCGAGTCAGCCGCGCTGCCCGCGAGGTCGCCGGCGCCGGTTGCGGTCGCCTCGGCCAAGGAGGTCGGGGTGCGCAACCCGTAGTGGATCTCCCGACGCGTCTTCGCGCGGCGCAGGCGCGAGTCCAGGCGGTCCAGGGCCAGCTCCAGGGCGGCGTAGAAGTTCTCGCCACCGGCCTGCGCGCGCACCACCGGGCCCTTGCCGATGGCAGTGAGCTCGACCTGCTGGCACGCCTTGGCCTGCCGACGGTTGCGCTCGTGGTAGAGCTGCACGTCGAAACGCTGCACCCCGGGGGCCAGGCGCTCGAGCTTGGCCAACTTGTCCTGTACGTAGACGCGGTAGTGCTCGGGGATCTCGACGTTGCGCCCGGAGAAGGTGACGGTCGCCTCCGGCTCCGCCGGCGTCGCGGAGACCACCGTTCCCCGCGGCCGCGTGAAGGCCGCCTCGGCGTCATACTGCTCCGCCCCTCGCGAACGGTTGACCTTCGACTCGCGATGGCCCTTGCGGTGGATGACGCTCATACAGACTCCTCCTACTGGCGGGGCATGGTGAGTCCGACCGTAGTCGCAGTTGCACCACCCTGCCAGGTTTTGCCGCCACGGCGGGGTCGGGCGTGGTGCGATGGGGTCGGGGGTAGTCGCATTGGGGGAATCAGGAGACCGATTCGCGCCCGGGTCGTTGCTCGCGGCGCTGCTCGACCTCGTCGTGCCGCTGGTCTGCGGCGGCTGCGGGAGGCCGGGGGTCTCGTGGTGCGCGGGCTGCGCGCGCCGGCTCGACGACGCGCCCCGGCTCGTGCGACCGCGGGTGCGCGTCGGCGTCCCGGTGTGGACGATCGGCGCCTATCGCGACCCGATGCGCAGCGCGATCGTCGGGGTCAAAGAGCGGCACCGGCGCGACCTGGTCGCCCCGCTGGGCGGTGCGCTGGTGCGGTGTCTGAGCATCCTGGACCGGTGGGGCGAGCTGCCCGACGCCCGGCGCCTGGTCCTGGTCCCCGCACCTACCCGGGCGCTCGCCGCACGACGGCGCGGCGGTGATCCGGTCGAGGCGTACTGCCGGGCAGCGGCCGTCGGAATCGGCGGGGGCGCGCACGTGGCCCCACTCCTTCGCACCCGGGCCCTGGTGCGTGATTCGGCCGGGCTGTCGGCCGGCGAGCGCAGCGCGAACCTGCGCGGTGCGGTCCGGTTGCGCACCACCTCCGCGCCGGTGGACCGATCGTGTGCGGTGGTGCTGGTCGACGACGTCGTCACCACCGGCGCGACGATCGCCGAATCCGTGCGGGTGTTGCGCCACCACGGCGTGCCCGTCGACCTCGCCGTCGCCCTGGCCGCCGCCGACTGAGCGGCGGTGACCGTCAGCGCGTCAGGGCATCACCGGGATCATGTCGGGCCCCTTGGCGGCCGGGACGTCCACCCAGGTCTGGCCGCGGTCGCGGGCACTGCTCGACAGTTTCAGCACGCCGCGCGAATCCGCCACGTAGGTGGCCGACAGGTTCGCCGCGACGGCGCGCACCGGCGGCGCCAGGTTGCCGGTGACCTGCCCGGCCGCGGGCAGACCCGACACCGGGACCTGGGTGACCGGTGTCTCGGCGGCGTCTCGCGCGACGACGACCGTCGTCGGCGACGCCCAGTCGAGGGCGACCGCCCGGTTGCCGATGTTGAAAGCGGCGAACCGCGGGTGGGCCAGCACGACCCGCCCGTCGTCGGCCGTCTCGATCACCGCGAACAGCACCTGGCCCGCCACGATCAGGGCCACTCGCACCCCGTCGGGTGAGACCTGCAATTCCTGGATGGATCCCTTGGCGACCGCCTCCAACGCCTCGGTGCCCACCACGACCGGCCGGTTCTCGCCCCCGGCCCACCGGGTCGGCTTGCCGTCGACCACCGCCCACACGTCGTTGTTGGCGGCGAAGGACGGTCGGGTGATCGTCGCCCCGGTGCCCAGGACCGCCATCGCCCCGCCGTAGGGGCCGGCGACGATCTGGGTGTTGGCGGGCCCCGGCGGCGGCAGCTCGTCGGCTGGCTGCGCCTCGCCGGGCGGCGTGATCGGGCGGTCGACGCGCGGGCCGCGCACCGCGGC
>NZ_JASGER010000016.1:0-54390 GCF_047606305.1 Gordonia sp. (in: high G+C Gram-positive bacteria)
ACCCGGCGCCCGTCCGCGCCGATGGCGTGTACGCGCGGCGCCGTGCGGTCGCCGCCGTGCTCGTCGGCGCGGCGCTGGCCGGCCTCGTGTGGTTCTTCACCGTGGTCGGCGGGAACTTCGCCGCCGCCGCGGCCCCCGAGCCGGTCAGCACGTCGGTCGTGCACGTCCGGGGCGGCGAGACGCTGAACGCAGTGGCGGCCCGCGTCGCGCCCGAGGTCCCGCGCCAAGCGGTGATCAACCAGCTGCGCGCGTTGAACGGCATGACGTCGGTGCAGGTCTCGACGGGTCAGGCGCTCGTCGTTCCCGTCTACCAGTGAGCGACGGCCGTCGGTGACCGAGCCGTCGGTATTGTTGGGGGCATGTACTGCCCCTTCTGCAAGCACGAGGACACCAAGGTCGTGGACTCCCGCATCGCCGACGAGGGCCAGGCCATCCGCCGCCGCCGATCGTGCCCGGAGTGCGGGCGACGCTTCACCACGGTGGAGAGCGCCGTGCTAGCCGTGGTCAAGCGCAACGGCGTCACCGAGCCGTTCAGTCGCGAGAAGGTCATGCAGGGCGTCCGGCGGGCCTGCCAGGGGCGCCAGGTCGACGAGGACGCCCTCGCCCAACTCGCGCAGCAGGTCGAGGACGCGGTGCGCTCGAGCGGGTCCGCGGAGATTCCCAGCAACGAGGTCGGACTGGCGATCCTGGGCCCGCTGCGCGACCTCGACGAGGTGGCCTATCTGCGCTTCGCGTCGGTCTACCGTTCGTTCGACTCCCTCGCCGACTTCCAGCGCGAGATCGACCAACTGCAGGCCGACCGTCGCTGACCTCAGCCGAATTCGTCGAAGGCCTTGCGCACGCGTTTCTCCGAGACCGGGTAGGCGGTGCGCAACCGCTGGGCGAACAGTCCCACGCGCAACTCCTCGACCATCCAGTGCGCGAACTCGTTGAACGCCTCGCGACGCTGCTCGGGTAGCTGTTCCACGCGCTGATTCCACCGCTCGAGCACCCGGTCCACGGTGGCCGTCGCGTCGCGGTCGCGCCCCGGGTTGCCGGTCAGTGCGTCGAGGCGGGCGATCGCCCCGTCGAGATAGCGCGGGATCTGGGCGAGGTGCTCGGCGGCGGTCGTGCCGACGAAACCGTCGAAGACCAGCTGTCCGAGCTGTTCGGCGACGTCGTCGGCGGCGAGTGATCCGGCATGGGCGTCGATCGCCCGGTGCAGTTCGGGGAGCCGCGCGAGGATGTCGAGCACGGTGAAGAAGTGCTCGGGGGCGCGCTCGGCCGCCCGCGGTGCGACGCGGTCGCGCAGTGCGGCGAAGTCGGCCGGTGAGCGCAGTGCCGCGGACTGCGATGCGTCGACGGCCTCGCGGATGGCGCAGCGCGTGCAGTCGGCCAACAGTGCGTCGAGGGACGGGTAGGGGGACTGGCTCAGCGCCAGCTTCTGGGCGGCCGACAGCCCGGTGGTGATCTTGCGCGACAACGGGGGGAGCGCGGCGTCGAGCAGGACGAGGGCCGCCGGGTGCAGCGCCGCGTCGCGGGCCGCCGCGGTCGCGAACATCTCGGAGGCGACGGTGGCGCGGTCGACGACCGCCAAGCCCGGGTGGCGGGTGACCCGCTGCCCCGCGATCTGCGCGGTCACCGAATCCGCGAGCTCGCCGAAGGTGTCCGCGGTCCAGGTCGATGCCCGGACGCGTTCGGGCGCAGCGGCCGTCGCGACGGCCGCTGCCGGCCCGGTGCGCTGAAGATCGGCGAGCACGCGGCTGGCGGCGACCGTCTCGCCCCGGTCGTCGACCACGGCGAAGTTCATCTTGAGGTGGTCCTCGACGCGCGCGGTGTCGAAGTCGGCCGGCGTGATCGTGGCACCGGTCATCGTCGAGAGTTCCCGCGCCAGGCCGCTGACCAGCGGCTCGCTGCGCGGGCGGAGGCGGGCCAATGCCGCCTGGGCGCTCTGTGGCGCCGGGGAGGCGAGTTTGCGGAGCTGTTTGGGCAGGGTGCGGATCAGCGCCGTCACCAGGTCTTCGCGCATGCCGGGCACCGACCAGTCGAAGCCCGCCGCGCGCACGTGCGGCAGCAGCTGGTGCGGGATCTCGACGGTCACCCCGTCCTCGGGGTCGCCCGGGGCGAATTTGTAGCGCAGCGACAGGCGCAGCTCGCCCTGTGCCCATGTCCCCGGGTAGTCGGCGTCGGACACGTCGGTCGCGGCGACGACGTCTTGCGCCTTCAGGTCCAGCAGACCGGGGTCCTGGCGCGACGCGGTCTTCCACCACGAATCGAAGTGCCGCGCGGAGGTGACGGTGTCGGGGATGCGGGCGTCGTAGAACTGGAAGAGCTGGTCGGCACTGATCACCAGGTCGCGGCGGCGGGCGCGGTTCTCCACCTCGACGGCATCGTCGAGCAGGGCCCGGTTGTGGGCGAAGAAGGCGTGCTCGGTGTGCCAGTCCCCGTCGACGAGGGCGTGGCGCAGGAACATCTCCCGACAGAGCTGGGGATCGATGGCGGTGTAGGTGACTCGTCGCGACGCGACCAGGGTGACCCCGAACAGCGTGACGCGCTCGTAGGCCATCGTCGCACCCCGCTTCGACGACCAGTGCGGCTCGCTGTACGAGCGTTTGCACAGGTCCCCGGCGAGTCGCTCGGCCCACGCCGGGTCGATGCGCGCCACCGTGCTGGCATAGGTTCGCGAGGTCTCGATGAGTTCGGCGGCCATGAGGAACGACGGAGGCTTTCGTGCCAGCGACGACGACGGGAAGATCATCAGCGTCGTGTTCCGTGCGCCCAGGTACTCCTTGGAATCGGTCTTGCGGACCGCGATGTTCGAGAGCAGGCCGGCCAGGATCGCCTGGTGGACCGCATCCGGGTCGCGCTCGCCGCTGCGCTTGGTGGCCCACCCCAGATCGGCGACGGTGCGCTGCAGTTGACGGTGCAGGTCGCGCCACTCCCGGATGCGGGTCCAGTGGAGGTATTCGCGCTCGCAGCGCCGGCGGAACTGGTTGCCCGACAGCTCGGCGCGCGACTCCTCCAGGTGGTCCCACAGGTTCAGCAGCGCCAGGAAGTCCGAGCCCGGCGCGTCGAAGCGGCGGTGCATCTCGTCGGCGGCCTCGCGCTTGTCGGCCGGGCGCAACCGCACGTCGGGGATCGACAGCGCGGCGGCGACCACCAGCACGTCGGCGACCACACCCAGGTCGCGGGCGGCGACCAGCATGCGGGCCGGTCGCGGGTCGATCGGCAGTCGGGCCAGGTCGCGGCCGACGGCGGTCAGCTTGGGCGGGCGGTCCGGGCGGACGGTGATGGCGCCCAGCTCGCCGAGTTCGGCCACGCCGTCGGCGATGGCGCGCGGCGACGGGGGAGAGACGAATCCGAAGTCCGCGATGTCGCCGAGCCGCAGTGACACCATCGAGAGGATGACCCCGGCCAGGTTGGCGCGCAGGATCTCCGGATCGGTGTACTGCGGGCGGGCCTCGAAGTCGTCCTCGTCGTAGAGCCGGATGCAGATACCGGCGGCGACGCGGCCGCAGCGGCCGGCGCGCTGGCGGGCGCTGGCCTGCGAGATCGGTTCGATCGGCAGCCGGGTGACCTTGGTGCGCGGCGAGTACCGCGAGATGCGCGCGGTGCCCGTGTCGACGACATAGCGGATGCCGGGGACGGTCAGCGACGTCTCGGCGACGTTGGTCGCCAACACGATGCGGCGCCCGTTCGAGGGGGTGAAGACGCGGCGCTGCTCGGCGATCGACAGGCGGGCGTACAGCGGGACGATCTCGGTGCCCGACGAGGCCCGGTGGGCCAGGGCCTTCGCGGTGTCGCGGATGTCGCGCTCGGTGGGCAGGAAGACCAGGACGTCGCCGGTGGCCCCGGTCCACAGTTCGGTGACCGCGGCGTCGATCTGGGCCGCCGTCTCGACCCCCTGCTCGGGCGGTCGGTACCGGATCTCCACCGGGTAGGTGCGGCCGGAGACCTCGATGATCGGCACGGTGTCGTCGGCGGTGGCGAAGTGCCGGGCGAAGCGCTCGGGCTCGATGGTGGCCGAGGTGATGATGACCTTGAGGTCGGGCCGACGGGGCAGCAGGCGCCCCAGGTAGCCGAGGATGAAGTCGATGTTGAGGCTGCGCTCGTGGGCCTCGTCGATGATCAGGGTGTCGTAGCGGCGCAGCAGCGGGTCGCCGGCGATCTCGCGGAGCAGGATGCCGTCGGTCATCACCTTGACCAGCGTGGTCTCCGAGACACGGTCGGAGAAGCGGACGCAGTAGCCGACCGCGTCACCCAGTTCGGTGCCGGTCTCCTCGGCGATCCGCTCGGCGACCGAGGTCGCGGCGAGGCGGCGCGGCTGGGTGTGGCCGATGGTGCCGGTCACGCCACGCCCGGCGGCGAGACAGATCTTGGGCAGCTGGGTGGTCTTGCCCGATCCGGTCTCGCCGGCGACGACGACGACCTGGTGGTCGGCGAGGGCGGCGGCGATCTCGTCGCGCCGGGCGCTGACCGGGAGGTCCTCGGGGAAGGTGATCGTGGGGACGCGGGCGCGCCGCGCGGCGATCACCTCGGGGGAGGGTTCCGGCGACTGTTCGCGGCGGCGGGATCGACGCTGGTGCGACGGCGACATGATTCTCCCAGCCTACGTGCGGCCGGTTGCGGGGGCGCGATCAGCGTCCTTCATGATGGAGGGCATGAGCTACTCGTTATGGCACGGATTCGCCGACATGGGCGCGGTCACCTCCTCGGGGCCCTTCGTCATCACCAAGGGTGAGGGCGTGACGGTCCACGATGCGGACGGCAACACCTACCTGGACGCGACCGCCGGCCTCTGGTTCACCAACGTCGGCCACGGTCGGACCGAGATCGCCGACGCGGTCGCCAAGCAGTTGTCGACGATCGCGCACTATTCGAACTTCGGCGACTTCGCCTCGGACACGACCATCGAGTTGGCCGAGCGCCTCGCGGCCAAGGCGCCGGTGCCGGGGTCGAAGGTCATGTTCACCTCGGGCGGCAGCGACGCGGTCGAGACGGCCGTGAAGCTTGCGCGGCGCTACTGGGTGGAGCAGGGGCGCGCGTCCAAGCGCATCGTCGTCGGACGCAGCAAGGCCTACCACGGCATGCACGTGGCCGGTACGTCGCTGGCCGGTATCCCGCCGAACCGCGAGGGCTACGGCGAGGCGTTCATGACCGACACCGAGACGGTGGACTGGGACGACGCGAAGAGCCTGCTCGGCCTGATCGAACGGGTCGGCGCCGACAACATCGCGGCCTTCTTCGCCGAGCCGATCATCGGTGCCGGCGGCGTGTACCTGCCGCCGGACGGCTACCTGCGCGAGGTGCGCGACATCTGCCGCGACCACGACGTGCTGTTCGTCGCCGACGAGGTCGTCACCGGCTACGGCCGCATCGGCGGCGACTGGTTCGCCTCGGGGCGATTCGACCTGGCACCGGACATGATCACCTCGGCGAAGGGTCTGACCAGCGGCTATGTGCCGATGGGGGCGATGATCGCCGCACCGCACATCGCCGAGCCCTTCTTCGCGGGCGGCGTGTGGTGGCGCCACGGCTACACCTACGGCGGACATGCGGGTGCCGCGGCGGCGGCCCTGGCCAACTTCGACATCCTCGAGCGGGAGAACCTCGTGGCCGAGGCCAAGCGCCTCGAGGGCGATCTGGCGGCGGCCTTCTCGCCGTTGGTGGAGCTGGACGCCGTCGACGAGGTGCGCACCGGCCTGGGCGCGGTCACCGCCGTTCAGCTGGCGGACCCGGCCAAGGCTCCGGCCGCGGTGGCCGAGCTGCGCAAGGCCGGCGTCGTGACCCGGGCCGCGGGTCAGGGCGCACTGCAGGTCTCGCCCGCCTTCGTCATGACCACCGAACAGGTGCAGGACATGGCGCGGCGCTTCGGCGGGGCGCTCGAACAGCTCTGAAACCGCAGAGACAACGCTGCCCCGGCTCCGCGGGTTGCGCGGACCGGGGCAGTGTCGGTTCCGGTGCGGCCTAGCTCAGTGCGCTCTTGGCGGTGAGGGCGGCGGCGACACCGTTGACGGTCGCGGCGACCTTGACGGCCTCCCAGACCTGCTCCTTGGTGAGACCGGCCTTGCGCACCACGTCGGCGTGCGCCGCGGTGCAGTCATGGCAGCCGTTGATGGTCGAGACGGCCAGGCTCCAGAGCTCGAAGTCGACCTTCTCGACGCCGGGGTTGCCGATGATGTTCATCCGCAGGCCCATGCGCACCTCGCCGTACTCCGCACCGAGGAAGCTCTTGGCGCGGTAGGCGACGTTGTTCATGCCCATGATCGACGCGGCGCCCAGGGCGGCGTTGAAGGCCTCGGCCGACAGGTTGTCGGCCGCCTCGGCGCTGATCTCGGCGATCACGGTCGCGTTGCCGGTGGTGACCGCGCTGGCCAGCAGTGCGCCCCACAGCTGCTGCTCGGACAGTTCGGTCGTGCGGCTCAGAGTCCCCAGGTTGAGCTTGAGGTCCTTGGCGTACTCGGGCAGTGCTTCCTTGAGGTTGTCGATGCTCATCGGTGTCAGACGCTCGCGCTCATGAGCTCGCCGGCCGCGATGGTCGGGTCGCCCTTGCGCCAGTTGCAGGCGCACAGCTCGTCGGACTGGAGGGCGTCCAGCACGCGCAGGACCTCGTCGACGTTGCGGCCGACCGAGCCGGCGGTGACAGACACGAACTGGATCTCGTTGTTCGGATCGACGATGAAGGTCGCACGGTCGGCGACACCGTCGGCGTTCAGCACGCCGGTGGCCTCGACCAGTTCGCGCTTGAGGTCCGAGAGCATCGGGAAGGGGAGGGTCTTCAGCTCGTCGTGCTGGGCCCGCCACTGGAAGTGGACGAACTCGCTGTCGGTGGAGGCGCCCAGGACCTGGGTGTCGCGGTCGGCGAACTCGTCGTTCAGCTTGCCGAAGGCGGCGATCTCGGTCGGGCAGACGAAGGTGAAGTCCTTCGGCCAGAAGAAGACGACGCGCCACTTGCCGGCGTGGTCGTCGCTGGTGACCTGGGTGAAGTAGTCATCGGGCTGCTGGGCGTCGACCTTCGACAGGTCGCCGCCGATCACGGCGGTCAGGTTGTAAGCGGGGAACTGGTCGCCGATCGTCAAGAGAGCCATCTTCGATTCCTCCTGGAATGTTGTTCATCGTGGGACTACAGGCTTGCTGTCTTCGATTCTGGTCAGGAAGGCCCGAAAAGTCTACGTGATGATTAGCACTATATTGATAGCCATGACCGATCAAAGTTATCAGCCGTCCGTCGCCGGCCTGCGCGCCTTCGTGGCGGTGGCCAGAAAACTCCACTTCGGAAGTGCCGCAACGGAATTGGGGATCAGTCAACCGGCGTTGTCGCAGGCGCTCGCGGCGCTCGAGACCGGGTTGGGCATGCGCCTGGTGGAACGAACCACCCGGCGTGTCTTCTTGACTTCTCAGGGCGAGGCGCTCCTACCCAGGGCGGTCGCCGTGGTCCGCGCCGTCGACGAGATGTTGCTGGCCGCGCGCGGTGCCGAGGACCCCCTCAAGGGGGGCCTGCGGCTGGGCCTGATCCCGACCGTCGCGCCGTACGTCCTGCCCGCGATCCTGTCCGGCGTCGCGGGGCGGCTGCCCGAGCTGACCCTCCAGGTCGTCGAGGACCAGACCGCCCGGCTGTTGGACCAGTTGCGCGACGGGGTGCTCGACGTCGCGGTCCTGGCCCTGCCGGTGGACGCGGCCGGGATCGCCGAGATCCCGATGTACGACGAGGACTTCGTACTCGCGCTCCCCACGGGCCACCGACTCGCCGGTCGTAAACGGGTGGACCCCGCCGACATGGCCGACCTGCCGCTGCTGCTGCTCGACGAGGGGCACTGTCTGCGCGACCAGGCGCTGGAGGTCTGCCAACTGGCGGGCTTCCGGCCCGACCTGGGCCAGACCCGCGCCGCGTCACTCGCGACGGCGGTGCAGTGTGTGGAAGGCGGGCTCGGCGTCACGCTGATCCCGGCGACGGCCGTCGACGCGGAGACCGCGGGCGGGCGGTTGGCGACGGCGACGTTCGCCGCCCCGCGACCGGGGCGGCGGATCGGTCTGGTCTTCCGGGAGTCGGCCGGGCGGATGGCGGCCTATCGGCGCTTCGCGGCACTGCTGACCGGGGTGATCGCCGACGCGGGGGCCGACGGTCGGATCACACCGATCGAGCCTCCGGTCAGCGAACCGGCTTGAGCACGAACAGCGGGATGACGCGGTCGGTCTTCTCGGCGTACTCGGCGTAGGGCGGGTACGCGGCCACGGCCCGCTCCCACCACAGCGCGCGCTCCTGCGGATCGGTGACCCGGCTGGCGACGTAATCGCCGACGCGGGTCCCGTCGCGCAGGCTCAGGTGTGGGTCCGCGACGATGTTGTGGTACCACTGCGGATTGTCGGGGGCACCGCCCTTCGAGGCGACCGCGAGGTACTCGCCGTCGTGCTCGACGCGCATCAGCGGCACCTTGCGGATTTTGCCGCTCTTGGCGCCCCGCATGGTCAGCACGACCACCGGCATGCCGGTGTCGAGCAGCGTGGTGCCGTCGGTGCCGCCGGAGCCCTCGTACTTCTCGACCTGCTCGCGCACCCACCCGGAGGGGCTCGGCTCGTAGTTGTCAGGAGATTCCCAGTTGTTGCTCATGCCCAGGTCAACGGCTGTTGTCGAGCAGGTATTCCGCCGGGTCCGGCGAGCCGACGTCGGGTTTGGGGTCGTTGGTGCCTAAAGTAGTCATTCGAGAACGATCGACTGTGAGGACGACAATGCACCACCTGGGTAAAGCAGCACTGGCCACCGTGACCGCGGCCGCCGCGACGGCGACGCTGGTCGTCGGATCGGGCGCCGCCGATGCGGCACCGCGCTACACCACGTACGCGCCGAACATGATCTCGGGCACCAGCACCACCGGTGCCTGGTGGCAGGGGTTCCTGCTCAACCGTGCCCAGACGCGCAAGTTCCACAACGACGGCACCGCCGGCATGATCCCGTTCTGGGACCCGGCCGCCTACAACACCGAGATGGCCAAGGCCTTCAACCCCAAGCGCGGCGGCACCGGTTGCATCGTCGTGCTGACGCTGGTGCGCCCGGCGGGCGGGATGACCGCCCCGGCCACCGGTCCGAACTACATCCGCGACGAGGCGTACGCGATGAAGAAGCCGGACCAGCCGAACGCGCTGTACTGGAGCACCCGCAACTTCCGCTGCGTCTAGCGCCGGCCGGCCCGCGGGTCAGCCGAGTCCGGCCATCTCCGACCACTCGTCGAGGAGGCTGGAGTCGGTCGCGCGGATCAGCGCGCCCAGGTGTTCGGTGATCGCGGTGAGGTCGGTCCGGTCCAGCAGTGTCTGCGGCAGTCCGCTGCGCAGGGCGCGGTAGCAATCCGACAGGTAGCGCAGGACGACGCCCTCGCTGCGGGCCAGGCCGTACTTCGAGACCAGCTCGTTGAAGGTCATGTCGGCCTCGAGCATCTCGCGCAGCACCGACTTCGGGGACGGCGGCGTCGACGACACCCACGGGTGCCCGCGCCGGTAGACGGCGAAGGACTCGTCGATCAGCTCCCGCAGCGGTTGCGGCCAGGTGACGTCCTCGAGCCGCGTCATCCGTTCCTCGTATTCCAGTCCCGCGGCCTTGAACTCGGCCATCGCGGTGTCGCGCGCCGCTTTGCGCTGGGCCTGCAGGACCGGGCGGGGGTCGTCGAGGGTGGCTTCGATGAGGGAGACGACGTCGAGGGCGAATCCGGGGGACTGATCGTCGAGCAGCTCGAACGCGGCCAGCGCGTACGCCGACAGCGGGTTGGTGAGCGCGAAGTTCTCCGGGACGTCGACCGCGAGGGCAATGGTCTTCCCATCGGCGGCGGGCGCGTTCAACCGCGTGACGATGCCGGTGTCCAACAGGTCGCGGTACAGGGCGATCGTGTGCCGGATGTGCGCGAGTTGTCGCTGGCGCGGCTCGTGGTTGTCCTCGAGCAGGTGGCGCAGCGCGGTGAAACAGTCGCCGGGCCGGGACAGCACCTCCATGAGCATCGCCGTCGTCATCCGGAAGTGTGAGCGCAGCGGTTCGTCCGGCGCTTGCGCCAGCGCGGTGAACGTCTGCTCGCCCCAGGAGACGAAACCCTCGGGCGGGCGGCGGCGCACGATCTTGCGCCGCTTCTTGGGATCATCGCCCGCCTTCGCGACGGCGCGCGCGTTCTCCACGTCGTGCTCGGGGGCCTGGGCGACCACGTAGCCGACCGTGTCGAAGCCGGCCCGCCCGGCGCGCCCGGCGATCTGGTGGAACTCGCGCGCCCGCAAGCGACGGACCCGGCGGCCGTCGTACTTGCTCAGCGACGCGAACAGCACGGTGCGGATCGGGACGTTGATGCCGACGCCGAGGGTGTCGGTGCCCGAGACCACGCGGAGCAGCCCCTGCTGGGCCAGGCGCTCGACGAGTCGGCGATAGCGGGGCAGCATCCCGGCGTGGTGCACCCCGATGCCCGAGCGCAGCAGCTTCGAGAGGGTGGTGCCGAAGCCGGTGCCGAAGCGGAAGTCGCCGATGGCCGCGGCGATCGCGTCCTTCGCCTCCTTGTCGGCGACCTTGGCGCTCAGCAGCGCCTGGGCGCGCTCGACCGCGGCGGCCTGCGTGAAGTGCACGATGTACACCGGTGCCCGGCCCGTTTCGATCAGCTGCTCGATGGTCTCGTGCACCGGCGTGAGGGTGTAGTCGAATTCCAGCGGCACCGGTCGGACCGCGTCGGTGACCGCGGCGACGTCGCGCCCGGTGCGGGTCCGCAGGTCGTCGACGAAGAAGTCGACGTCGCCGAGCGTGGCCGACATCAGCAGGAACTGCGTGTGCGGGAGCTCGATGAGCGGCACTTGCCACGCCCAGCCGCGGTCGGGGTCGCCGTAGTAATGGAATTCGTCGGCCACCAGGAGCCCGATGTCGGAGTC
The DNA here is from genome assembly GCF_047606305.1 of Gordonia sp. (in: high G+C Gram-positive bacteria). Taxonomy (GTDB): domain Bacteria; phylum Actinomycetota; class Actinomycetes; order Mycobacteriales; family Mycobacteriaceae; genus Gordonia. Next base: position 10,867 of record NZ_JASGER010000016.1, read on the forward strand.
CGGGCCGTCCCGCAGCGCCATGTTCGCGACGACCTCGGCGGTGGCGCAGATGATCGGCGCGCCCGGGTTCACCGTGGCATCGCCGGTGGCCAGTCCCACCGCGTCGGCGCCGAAGACCTCGCACAGGGCGAAGAACTTTTCGCTGACCAGCGCCTTGATGGGAGCGGTGTAGCAGGCGCGCTCGCCGCGGGCGCGGGCGAAGGCGATCGCGCCGGTGGCCACCAGCGACTTGCCGGACCCGGTCGGGGTCGCGAGGATCACGTGACTGCCGGCGGCGGCCTCCAGCAGCGCCTCGGCCTGGTGGGGGTACAGCTCGAGACCGCCGCGGCGGGCCCATTCCTCGAATTCGTCATACCCCGACGACGGATCGGCACTGACCCGCAGGGGGTCAGTGCCGATCGTGTCGCTGGATTCGCCGCCCGGTGGTGCGCTCACACCGGTCCGTCGGCGTCCGGTGCCTCGGCATCGGGATCGGCGGGACCGTTCTCGCGGGCCTGCTCGGCGAGGTAGCGCTGGAACTCGTCGCCGAGCTCATCGGCGCTCGGCAGCGGCTCGTCGGCCGCCAGCAGGGAGGCCTGCTGGTCGGCGGCCTCGGTGTAGGCGTCGTACTGCGACTCGAGCGCCGCGACCACCGACGAGACCTCGCTGTTGCCCTCCAGCTCCTTGTCGATCTGCGTGCGCAACGTGTCGGCGGCACTCTCGAGCGCCTTGGTCGGCAGGTCGAGGCCGGTGAGGCCGGCCAGGCTGGTGAGCAGCTTGGCCGCCGCAGCCGGGTAGGCCGACTGGGCGAGGTAGTGCGGGACGTGCACCGAGATGCCCGACGTCCGGTAGCCGTGCTCGCCGAGGCGCAACTCGAGCATCATCGACGCACTGCCGGGCAGCTTCATCGGTGAGCCCCAGCGCGGCAGGTCGCCGAGGAATTCGACGTCGCTGCCGTGGGCGGTGACGGTCGACGGCCGGGTATGGGGGACGGCCATCGGAATCGCGTTGAGGCCGACGACGTCGCTCACGCCGAATCGGTCGGACAAGCCGCGCACGGCGGCGCTGAAACCCTCCCAGCGCAGGTCCGGCTCGGAGCCGGAGAGCAGCAGGAACGGCTCACCGGCGTTGTCGCGGATGGCGTGGACGGTGAGCGTCGGCATCTCGATACCGGTGAAGGCCTGGCCGGAGAAGTCCATCACCGGACGGCGCGACCGGTAGTCGATGAGTTCGTCGGAGTGGAAGGTCGCGACCAGTTCCGAATCGAGGCTGTCGCGCAGGTGCCGTGCGGCGAGCGCGACGGCGTTGCCCGCATCGGCGAAGCCGTCGAGGGCGTGGATCAACACCGGTCCGTCGCCGGTGCTGCGGGAGACCTGGGGTGCGGGGAACTCCAACTCGTAGAGCGAGCTGCTCTCGGGCTGGCCGTTCTCGGCGGGCTCGAAGGCCATTCGTTCCTCCTTCTCGAGGGGTTAGTCGATTGTCCCAGAAACGGGGTGGGACGTGCCATCGGAATGCTTGTGGATAACAACGCCGGAATTCGGGCTGGCATTCCCGTCGACCGGGTGGCACAGTGAACGATGTGATTGGTGTGACAAATGTGACTGCTCGGCGTCGCCGGTCTGCTGCCGTCGCGGCCGCGGTGCTGGCGACGGGGGTGCTGGCGACCGCCTGCTCGGTCGACGGTGAACCGGCCGAGTCGCTGGTGCACCGAAGCGTCGATCCGGCAGCCTTTCCGGTCGGCCCGGGCGTCGAGGTGACGCGGGTGCCGCCGGCGCAGCTGCCCGCCATCGTGGGCGACGTCTCGGGCAACCCCGTCGGCGCGCGGATCGACCCGGAAGACTGTGCGCCCCAAGCCATCTCGCCGGTGCCGAGCCAGACCGTCGTTCAGAGCGGATTCGGAGCGGACAACGGCGCCTCGACCCCGCCGCCGGCCTACACGACGGTGATCACCCGCACCGGCGACTCGGTCGACGACCTCGCAGCCGCCGTGCGCCGGTGCGATCGGTACCGCCGCGGCTCGGTGGTCGAGGTGTCCGTCGCCCAGCGCGCCCTCGACGGTGTGCCGACGGTCGCGGGGGCCGATGTCTTCGGCTATTCGCGCACCGAGACCAGCCCGGGCGGAGACCCGGTCACCACGGTCCTCCTGATCGCCCAGCGCCGCACCATCCGCGTGTACGCGACCGAGCGGATCACCGGCCCCGCGCCGACGGGTGACCGCCCGGACCCGGCGCTGGTCACGCTGTTCGAGGCGGCCGCGGCAGCCGGGCTGCGCTGACCCGGTTTCGACGTCGGGGGAACCGAACGGGCGCGGGCTGCGTCTCACTTTGCATGACCAATAGCCTGCCGACCGTATCGCTGGACACCACCACGCTCCTGACCTCGATCCCCGGATTGCTCGGCTTCCTGCCGGAGCGGTCGCTGGTGGTCCTCGCCTTCGATGCCGACGCCTCGATCGCTGTGACCGCCCGCCACGACCTGATGTTGGACGGCGAGGGCGGGCCGACGCCGCAGATGAGGTACACCATGGAGAACATCGGGGAGGTGTGCGCCCGCGCGGGAGCGGTGGCGACCGTTGTGGCCGTGGTCGACGACCGGTATGCGCTGTCGTCGACGCGCTATCGCGAGCTGTGCGGCGACATCGACGCCGTGCTCGTCGACGCGGGAGTGGCCGGCGGGGTCCGGGCGGGCTTCGTCGTCGGGGGATTCGCCGCCGGACAGCCCTGGTACACGGCGTGGTGGCGGTTGACCGGCCCCGGACCCGCAGACAGCGACCCGGAGGTGCCCGAGATGGTGGGTCTGGACGACCCGGGCTTCGGGTGCGGTCTGCTCGCCGACCCCCATTCGTCACCCATCGCCCTGGAACGGTCCTTGCGCACCGGACGCGTCGTGATGGCCAGCCGCAGTGAGTTGCTCGCCTCCCTGGCGCCGACCGGCCACTGCACGGACTTCGCCTGCGAGGGCAGGCCCCGCCGCATCCGGGCGACGACGACGGCGGCCGCCGACGCCAAGCTCCTGCGCGCGGCATTGAAACTGCTCACCGGGCCGTGCCCCCCGGAGATGACCTGCGCGACCGTGCACCTGCTGAGCCGCGCGCTGGTCAACCTCGGTGTCCGCGACGCACTGCTGGTGCTCGGCGCGGGCGAACACCGCTTCGTGGCCGAGACCGCGTGGACCGAGATGGTGCGGCGGACCAGCGGACAGACCCGGGCCAGCGCCGCCACGATGCTCGCGCACCTGTACTACCTGGGCGGCGAGGGGGCCTATGCGGGCGTGGCCCTCGACGTGGCGCTGGAGGCCTGCGACACGTGGAACCTGGCGCGGCTGCTCAACACGGCACTGTGCAACGGTGTGCACCCGTCGTTGATGTGGGAGATCCTCGGCGAGTCCTACTCGGCCGCGGCGGGCCTGGGCGTGATCCTGCCGCCGACGTCCCTGCGCCGACCCGCCTAGCGAGGTCCGACGGGGTCAGGCGCGCTCGACGAAGATCGAGTGGGCCATCTCCTCGGACAGCTCCAGACCCTCGTGGCCGGGCGTCGTCACGACGAACCCGCGGTCCTTGCCGGTCACCGTCACGCGCGCATTCGGCACGATGCCGACCTCGCGCAGGGTGACGATCAGATCCTGGTCGGACTGGGCGTGCTCGGACAGCCGGCGGATGACGACCGCCTGCGGCTCGGTACCGGTCAACTCGGCCATCCGGACCGCGTGGTCGTCGACCGGCGCGGTATCGGCGCCGAGCAGGTCCAGGCCGGGGATCGGGTTGCCGTAGGGCGAGGTCGTCGGATTGTCGAGGACCGCGAGGATACGGCGCTCGACGTTCTCGCTCATCACGTGCTCCCAGCGGCAGGCCTCGTCGTGGACCTCGTCCCAGGGCAGGCCGATCACATCGACCAGCAGTCGCTCGGCGAGCCGGTGTTTGCGCATGACGGCGACCGCGAGATCGCGGCCCTTCTCGGTCAGCTCGAGGTGCCGGTCGCCGGCGACCCGCACGAGACCGTCGCGTTCCATGCGCGCCACGGTCTGCGAAACGGTGGGGCCACTCTGCTCCAACCGCTCCGCGATACGAGCCCGCAGTGGCACGATCCCCTCTTCCTCGAGGTCATAGATCGTGCGCAGATACATCTCGGTGGTGTCGACAAGATCGTTCACTTGGTTCCCCTGCGCCCTTTCGTCCCGGCCAACATTACCCCGAAACCACACCGCGTCCGGCATGTGACGCGCACGGGCTAGCCTGATGACTGTGCCGGAGACGACAACGGGAGCGGTGATCTGGAGCGAGGGCTTCGAGGCGTACCGCTGGGCGCGCGAACACCCGATGAACCCGGTGCGGCTCGCGTTGACGATGAGCCTGGCCTCGTCGCTGGGGGTGCTGGACGGGATCGACCCCGTCCCACCCCTCGACATCGACGACCAAATGCTGACCGTCGTGCACACCCAGCACTACATCGACGCCGTCCGCGAGGTCGGCTCGGAGGGCGGTAGTCCCAACCACGCGCTGTACGAGCAGGTCTACGGCCTCGGCGACATGGACAACCCGGTCTTCCCCGGAATGCACGAGGCGGCGCGCATGCTCGTCGGCGGGTCGGTGGCCGCGGCCAAGGCCATCGCCGACGGCCACGTGCGCCGGGCGGTGAACATTGGCGGCGGCATGCACCACGCCATGGCGTCGCGGGCAGCCGGCTTCTGCGTCTACAACGACTGTGCGATCGCCATCGACTGGCTGCTCGAGCACGGATTCGACCGCATTGCGTACATCGACGTCGACGCCCATCACGGCGACGGCGTCGAGCGTGCCTTCGCCGACGATCCCCGCGTCCTCACCATCTCGCTGCACCAGCACCCGGCGACCCTGTGGCCGGGGACCGGCTGGCCGACCGAGAGCGGCGGTGCGGGTGCCCCCGGGTCGGCGGCCAACGTCGCCCTGATGCCGGGGATCGTCGATTCGATGTGGCTGCGCGCCTTCCACGCCGTCGTCCCGTCGCTGATCGCCGAGTTCAAGCCGCAGATCATCGTCAGCCAATGCGGGGCCGACAGCCACGACGCCGACCCGCTGACCGACCTGGGGCTGTCCGTCGAGGGGCAGCGCGCGGCGATTCTGGCGATGCGCGACCTGGCCGACCGCCACACCGACGGTCGATGGCTGGCGGTCGGCGGCGGCGGATACGGCGTGATCAACGTGGTCCCGCGGATCTGGACGCATCTGATCGCCGCCGCCCTGGGGCGGGACCTGGACCCGGCGACCGCCATCGGCGACGACTGGCTGGCAGCGGCCACGGCGGCATCGGCCGACGTCGACCCGGCCTATGCAGCCGCGCCGGCGCCCACGATGGGGGACGGCGGCACGGTCGACTACGTCCGGTGGGAGGGCGATTCCGGTGCCGAACCGCCGGCGGGCGTCGACGAGCGGATGTTCCGCCAGACCGACCGCACGATCCTGGCCACCCGCAAAGCCGTGTTCCCGCTCCACGGACTCGACCCGGAGGACCCGCGTGACTGAACCGAACGAAGTCGGAGAGGAGACTGGTCGGCAGGAGGGGCGAGCCCGGTGGGAGTACCCGCGGGAATGGGCCGCCGATGTGCTCGCCTCCGACGGCGGTGTCGTCCACCTGCGGCCGATCGTCCCCGATGACGCGGACGACGTCGTCGAGTTCCACTCACAACTGTCCGAACGCACCCGCTACATGCGCTACTTCGGCCCGACGCCGACCCTGCCGCCGCGGGAAGTCGCGCGGATGACGACCGTCGACTATCAGGACCGAGTCGCGCTCGTCGCGCTGCTCGGCGGCAAGATCATCGCTATCGGTGTCTACGAGGGCCTGGCGGCGTCCGGCCGACCGGAGTCGGCCGAGGTCGCCTTCACCGTGTCCGACGAGCACCAGGGCCGCGGGCTCGGCCCGATCTTGCTCGAGCACCTGGCGGGCGCGGCCGCCGAGAACGGCTTCACCCGGTTCGAGGCCGAGGTGCTCGCCGAGAACACCAACATGGTGACCGTCTTCCGGGATGCGGGCTACCAGCTCAGCCGCAGCTTCGACGGTTCCAACGTGCACGTCGAGTTTCTCATCGACCCCACCGAGGCGCTGCTGTCGGTGCGCAACGCGCGCGAGCGCGCCTCGGAGGCGCGCAGCGTCGCGAATCTGCTGCGCCCGCGGTCGGTGGCGGTCATCGGCGCCTCGTCGGACCGCCGCAAGGTCGGCAACGTCCTGCTCAAGAACATCATCTCGGCCGGCTTCACCGGTCCGGTGTACCCGGTGAACGGATCGGGTGCCGCCGGTGGCGAGCGGCCCGAGGGCGGACAGGCCGCCGGAGCGCCGTCGGTGCTGGGCATCCGCGCGTACCCGACGGTCCGCGACATCCCCGACCCGGTCGACCTGGCCGTCGTCGCGGTCCCCGCCGCGGTCGTCGACGAGGTCCTCGACGACTGTCTGGCCAAGGGCGTGAAGACCCTCGTCGTGGTGTCGGCCGGGTTCGCCGAGACCGGCGCGGCCGGTCAGGAGAGCCAGCGCCGCCTGGTCGCGGCGGTGCGCGAGCACGGCATGCGCCTGGTCGGGCCCAACGCGCTCGGCGTCGCCAACAACGACCCGGCGGTCTCACTCAACGCGACGCTGGCACCGCGGATCCCCGAGCCGGGCCGCGTCGGCTTCTTCTGCCAGTCCGGCACCCTGGGAATCGCCATCCTGGACACCGCCGCGCGTCGACAGCTGGGCCTGTCCACCTTCGTCTCGGCCGGCAACCGGGCCGACGTCTCCGGCAACGACGTCCTCCAATACTGGGACACCGACGACGCGACCGAGGTCGTGCTGCTCTATCTGGAGAGCTTCGGCAACCCGCGCAAGTTCTCCCGCATCGCACGGCGCGTCTCGCGGGCCAAGCCGATCGTCGCGGTGAAGACCCCGGCGAGCGGCGATGAGGATCGGATCGCCCAGATGGTCCTCGAACAGGCCGGGGTGATCCGGGTCGACACGATCTCGGAGCTGTTCGACGCGGCCGCCCTGCTCGCCTACCAGCCGCTGCCCGCCGGACCGCGCACCGTGGTCGTCGGCAACTCGTCGGCGTTGGGGGCGCTCGCGGCGACCGTCGGGGCGGGCCTGGGATTGGACGTGGTGGACAGCATCGACGTCGGACCCGCGGCACCGGCGTCCGGGTTCGGCGACGCCGTCGCGGCGGCGGCCGCCCGCGAGGATTGCGACGCGATCATCGCGGTGTTCGTGCCGCCCGTCGCGGTCGCGGCCGAGGAGTACGCCGCCGCGTTGCTGTCGGCGACCGCGGGCACCGACAAGGCGGTGGTTTCGACCTTCCTGGGCGACGAGGGCGTGCTGCCCGGCCTGTCGGTGGCCGGACCGGACGGCTCACCGACGCGCGGATCCATTCCCAGCTATCGCAGTCCCGAACGGGCGGCGACGGCCCTGGCCCACGCGTGGCGGTACCACGCGTGGCGGCAACGGCCCGAGTCGTCGACGACGCGCCCCGCGGGCACCGACCCGGAGGCCGTGCGCACCCTGGTGCGCGAACTGCTCGCCGACCACGACGACGACGTCGTCGTCCTGGACGCGGCCGCCGCCGGCGGTCTGTTGGCCCGGTACGGGATCGACGTCGTCCCGTTCATCGAGGCACACAGCATCCACGAGGCGTCCTCGGCGGCCCGCGAACTCGGCTTCCCGGTCGCGGTGAAGGCCAGTTCTTCGCGTTGGCGCGGCCGGCCCGACCGGGAGGGAGCCCGGCTGGACCTGCCGGACGCCACGGCGGTGGTCACGGCCTTCGCCGAACTGGCGGAGCTCACCGGGGACTCGGTGCTGCACGTCCAGCGGATGGCGCCCAAGGGCGTCGCGACGATGATCCGCGCGTTCACCCACCCGAGCTTCGGGGCGATCATCTCCTTCGGCATGGCCGGGCATACGTTCGAGCTGCTGGAGGATGCCGCCTACCGCGCACTGCCGCTGAGCGACCTGGATGCGCGGGAGCTGGTCGCCGCGCCGCGGTCGGCGGCGCTGCTGACCGGCTACCACGGCCAGGAACCGGTCGACACCGACGCGCTCGCCGATCTGTTGATGCGGGTGTCATTCCTGGTGGAGGACATCCCCGAGGTGCGCGAGGTCGTCTGCGATCAGATCCTGGCGTCCACCGATCGCGCCTCGGTCCTCAACGCCCAGATAACGATCGGCCCGGTGTCCAAGGGGATGGACACCGGACCGCGTCGACTGGGGGATTAGCCGGCGTAGGCGCGCAGGCGGTCGGCGCGATCGCCGGCGCGCAGCTTCACCATCACCTCGCGCTCGATCTGGCGGACCCGCTCGCGGGACAACCCGAACGTGCGGCCGATCTGGTCCAGCGTGCGCGGCTGACCGTCGTCGAGGCCGTAGCGCAGGCGGATCACCTGCTGCTCGCGCTCGTCGAGGGTCGCCAGGACGGTGCGGATGTCCGAGTGCAGGAGTCCGGCGATCACGACGTTCTCGGCGGAGGTGGCCTCGGTGTCCTCGATGAAGTCGCCCAGCGGCGCCTCCTCGTCGGAGCCGACCGGCATGTCGAGGCTCACCGGGTCGCGGCTGTGGTCGAGCAGATCGGCGATCTTCTCGGCGGGGATGCCCGACTCGGCCGACAGCTCGTCGTCGGTCGCCTCGCGTCCGAGCTGCTGGTGCAGCTCGCGCTTGATGCGGGCGAGCTTGTTGACCTGCTCGACGAGGTGGACGGGCAGGCGGATCGTGCGGCTCTGGTCGGCCATGCCGCGGGTGATGGCCTGGCGGATCCACCAGGTGGCGTAGGTGGAGAACTTGAAGCCCTTGGCGTAGTCGAACTTCTCCATCGCGCGGATCAGGCCGAGGTTGCCCTCCTGGATGAGGTCGAGCAGCGGCATGCCGCGGCCGGTGTAGCGCTTGGCCAGCGACACGACCAGGCGCAGGTTGGCCTCCAGGAGGTGGGCGCGGGCCTGTTCGCCCTCGCGGACGATCGTGTTCAGGTCGCGCTTGCGGGCCGGGCTGAGGCGCTTGCGGGTCTCCAGGAGGTGCTTGGCGTAGAGGCCGACCTCGATCTGCTTGGCCAGCTCGACCTCCTGCTCGGCGTTGAGCAGGGCCGTGCGACCGATGCCGTTCAGGTACACGCGGACCAGGTCGGCCGACGGCGATTGCGCGTCAAGGTCGGACTCGGTGGGAACCGGGCGAACAGCTGACTTGGTCGACATGGGGCCTCCTGAGTTCGAGTGCGTTCATCGGGTTCAACGCCGTCGGCGCCCCGAATAGTTCCCGCTCCGCCCCCCGATGTCCTGAGAAGTCCCTGAGGGTTGGAACCCGGACGAGTGGTGCGCTACTCGGCTAGTCGCGCGGCAGCGCGCGCGGGTCGGCGACGTCGGAGTCGATGACGGTGGCCGGGGCGCTGATCGACGGCGCGTCGTTTTCGTGCCGGCCGTAGTGGTACTCGGCGACCTCGCCGCGTTTGCGCGCGGGACGGTCGTTGGCGACGAGGACGGCCACCCAGGGCAGCGGGATCGACAGGGCCACGACGGCGAGGGCCAAGAGCCCGTTGTGCGTCGCGCCGTAGACGATGCACGCGAGGATCAGGGCGGGCACGCGGAACGCCATCAGGACCAGATAACGACGGACCCGCGCGCGGTGCTGCTCCTCGGGGCTGTTCTCGGCCCGGGTGATGAGGAAGGCCTCCTCGGCGGAGTGTGCGCGCATGACTCCACTGTCCCACTCACGGCGGTTCGGCGCATCCCCCGGGTGGCCACCGCTTGGCGATGCCCGCCGCGGGGGTCACAATGGACCACATGGCTACCGAGACGATTGAGCGGCCCGACGTCGACGAGCGGACCGAAGACGGCACCGACATCCCCAAGGTCTTCCACTACGTGAAGAAGGACAAGATCGCCGAGAGCGCCGTGATGGGGACCCACGTCGTCGCCCTGTGCGGCGAGGTGTTCCCGGTGACGGCCAGCCCGAAGCCGGGCTCACCGGTGTGCGAGAAGTGCAAGAAGATCTACAGCCAGATGAAGAAGGGCGACTGATCAACCCGGCTTGCCGTCGCCGGAGTCCCGACCGCGGCGGGAGATCGGCCCGGTGCCCAGTTTGCCGGGCAGCGCCTTGATGCCGTCGGTGATCCCCTCGGCGAGGTCGGCGCGCTGTTCGTCGAGCCAGGACCGCATCTTCGCCGTGCGGGAGAGCGACGACGGCCACAGGGTCTCGATGGTGGCGTTCAGCTCGGCGCCCAGCACGATCGCGAATCCGAGGAAGAAGGCGAACAACAGGAACGCGATCGGTGTCGCCAGCGCGCCGTAGGTGTACCCGCTGCGGGTGAGCATCGTGAGGTACAGCCGCAGCCCGAAGGTCGCGATCCAGAACACGGTGGCCGCCAGGAAGGCGCCGGGCAGCAGCCGGTGCCACTGCAGGGGGCGGCGCAGCGCGATGTGGTACAGCGTCGTCAGCATCAGGACCAGCACGAGCGCGACGAAGGGGAAGTAGCCGACGTTGATCGCGTTGGTCACCGCCGGGCTCCACGACGGCGGGACCATGCGCCGCAGCAGGCTCGGTCCGATGGCGACGAGCGGCAGGGCGATCACCGATGCCGCGAGGAATCCCATGTAGACGAAGAGTGCGAAGAAGCGCTGCCAGACGGGGTTGCGCTCACCCTTCTGGTGGTGGGCGGTCATGATCGCGTCGACGTAGCAGGACATCGCCGACGAGCCGGCCCACAGCGAGATGACAAAGGCCACCGACAGGACGCCGGCCTGGCCGCGGCGCAGCATGCTGTCCAGCGTCGGCCGGATCAGGTCCTTGACGACGTCGGGGGTGAAGGTGCGCTCGGCCAGTCCGAGGATCCGGTCGTGGATGATCGAGGTGATGTCGGGGTTCACCCAGCCGAGGAAGTAGCCGATGCTGCCCAACAGTCCCAACAGGAGCGGGGCGAAGGACAGTGCCTGCCAAAAGGCCGCTTGTGCCGACCACCCGATGATGCCGTCGTCCCAGGCGCCCACCGCCGTCCGCCAGGCCATCGTCCCCAGCTTCCGGAGACGGCCGCCGCGGGTCTGCTCGTCGGCGTCGGTGTCCGCGTCGTCGGCGTGCGCCGGCGCAGCGGCGTCGGGTCGGGTGGCGCTATCGGTCATGGCGACATCCACCTTTCCCGATCGTCGTGCCGTGGCGTGGGTAACGCGCCGCACACCGGTGCCGCTAGTAGACTCGGACGGGTTGTCCGGCCGGGTGTCGGCTGTCCGGTGAGGAGTGTATTCGCGCGTGAGCACCGATGCTGTCTCGGCCATGCCGCTGCGCGCGTGGCAGCGCCGCGCGCTCACGAAATACCTGACCACGGCTCCTCGTGACTTCCTCGCCGTCGCCACCCCCGGGGCGGGCAAGACGGCCTTCGGGCTGCGGATCGCCGCCGAGCTGCTCGCCGATCGGACCGTCGAGACGGTGACCGTCGTCGCCCCGACCGAGCACCTCAAGCACCAGTGGGCGCAGGCGGCCGCACGCGTCGGCATCGCCCTCGACTCGAACTTCTCCAACTCCACCGGGGCCACCAGCTCCGACTACGACGGCGTCGTCGTGACCTACGCACAGGTGGCCTCCCATCCGTCCCGCCACCGGGTGCGCACCGAGAACCGCCGCACGCTGGTGATCCTCGACGAGGTGCACCACGCCGGGGACGCCAAGTCGTGGGGCGAGGCCATCCGCGAGGCCTTCGACGACGCGACACGGCGACTCGCGCTGACCGGTACGCCGTTTCGCTCCGACGACTCGCCGATCCCGTTCGTCACTTACGAACCCGAACCCGGCGGCGGGGCGCGCTCGAAGGCTGACCACACGTACGGCTATGCCGACGCGCTCACCGACGGCGTCGTGCGACCGGTCGTGTTCCTGGCGTATTCCGGGCAGGCCAGTTGGCGGACCAGCGCGGGCGAGGAGTACACGGCCCGCCTGGGCGAGCCGCTGTCGGCCGAGCAGACCGCCCGTGCGTGGCGGACCGCGCTCGACCCCCACGGCGACTGGATCACCGCGGTGCTCCGGGCCGCACACAAGCGACTGATCGAGCTGCGCGCCTCCGGGGTGCACGACGCCGGTGGACTGGTCATCGCCACCGACCAGAGTGTGGCGCGCGACTACGCCGAGCTGCTCACCGCGATCTCCGGCAGCAAGGTCACGCTCGTCCTGTCCGACGACCCCGGTTCGTCGGACCGCATCGCCCGATTCGCCGAGTCCGACGACCTGTGGATGGTCGCGGTGCGCATGGTGTCCGAGGGCGTCGACGTCCCGCGCCTGTCGGTGGGCGTGTATGCGACCAGCGCGGCGACCCCGCTGTACTTCGCCCAGGCCATCGGCCGCTTCGTCCGCTCCCGACGGCCGGGGGAGACCGCCAGCGTCTTCCTGCCCTCGGTGCCGGTTCTGCTGGAGTTGGCCAGCCAACTGGAGGCCGAGCGCGACCACGTGCTGGGCAAGCCGCACCGCGACGCCGACGGCTTCGACGACGCCGCCCTGGCCGAGGCGAACCGCACCGTCGACGAGGACGGCGAGGAGGAGGCGGCCTTCCACTCGCTGCACGCCGACGCCGAACTCGACCAGGTGATCTTCGACGGCTCGTCCTTCGGCACCGCCACCTATGCCGGCAGTGACGAGGAGTCGGACTACCTGGGCCTGCCCGGGCTGCTCGACGCCGCGCAGGTGCGCGAGCTGTTGTCCCGGCGCCAGGAAGAGCAGTTGACCAAGCGGGCCGCGGCCGGCGGCAACCCGCGGGCGGGAGCGGCGGCCACCCCTACGGCCGCGGCCAACCTGGCGTCGCTGCGCAAGGAACTGAACTCCCTCGTCGCACTGCACCACCACCGAACCGGAAAGGCGCACGGCGCCGTGCACCGCGAACTGCGCGAGCGGCTCGGCGGACCGCCGACCGCGATGGCGACGGCGGAGGAGCTCACCGAGCGCATCAAGGCGCTGCGGGAGTGGCGCTGAGGCGTCGGTCGGACAAAGCGAAGGGCGCCGCGAGTCGATGACTCGCGGCGCCCTTCGGCGTCTGTGGGGATCGGTCAGACCAGCTCGGCGGTCGGCTCGGTGATGGTCGCGCCGCTCTTGACCAGGCCAGCCTCGTGCTCGGCGAAGTGGTGCTTGCAGAAGAGCAGCTCGCTGCCGGACGGGAGCACGGCGATCACCTTCGCGGCCGCGCTGCAGCGGTCGCAGCGGTCAGCGGCGGTCAGGGTGGTGGTGGCACTCGTAGCGGTGGTGGTCATGGATCCTCCGTCCCGGGCAAGCAAATCGTCCCTCGTGAGCGTAGGCGAGGAAGTTCCGCCTACTCACACTCTGTCAGACGTTTGGCGCATCCCGTTTGTTCCCGGTCCCCGGTGTGTCGGATCCCACTGTGACGGATCCGACGGGTGCCTAGTCGAGGTAGTCGCGCAGGACCTGCGACCGCGACGGGTGGCGCAGCTTGCTCATCGTCTTCGACTCGATCTGGCGGATGCGCTCGCGGGTCACCCCGTAGACCTGTCCGATCTCGTCGAGCGTGCGCGGTTGGCCGTCGGTCAGGCCGAAGCGCAACCGGACGACGCCCGCCTCGCGCTCGGACAGCGTTTCGAGCACCGATTGCAGCTGGTCCTGCAGGAGCGTGAAGCTCACCGCGTCGACGGCGACGATCGCCTCGGAGTCCTCGATGAAGTCGCCGAGCTGGCTGTCGCCCTCGTCGCCGATGGTCTGGTCCAGCGAGATCGGCTCGCGCGCGTACTGCTGGATCTCCAGAACCTTCTCCGGCGTGATGTCCATCTCCTTGGCCAACTCCTCCGGAGTCGGCTCGCGACCGAGATCCTGCAGGAGCTCGCGCTGGATGCGGCCGAGCTTGTTGATGACCTCGACCATGTGCACCGGGATGCGGATCGTTCGGGCCTGGTCGGCCATCGCTCGGGTGATGGCCTGGCGGATCCACCAGGTGGCGTAGGTCGAGAACTTGTAGCCCTTGGTGTAGTCGAACTTCTCCACCGCACGGATCAGACCGAGGTTGCCCTCCTGGATCAAGTCCAGGAACGCCATGCCGCGGCCGGTGTAGCGCTTGGCCAGCGACACGACCAGGCGCAGGTTGGCCTCGAGGAGGTGGTTCTTGGCGCGGGTGCCGTCATAGGCGACCTCGCGCAGGGCGCGGCGCTGGGCCATCGGCACCTTCTCGCCGGAGGCCTGCAGACGCGTCAGCAGCTCCGCGGCGTAGAGGCCGGCCTCGATGCGCTTGGCGAGCGCGACCTCCTCCTCGGCGTTGAGCAGCGCGACCTTGCCGATCTGCTTGAGGTAGGCGCGCACCGAGTCCGCCGACGCGGTGAGTTCGGCGTCCTTGCGGGCCTGGCGCAGTGCCTCGGACTCCTCTTCGTCCCAGACGAAGTCGCCGGACTCCTTGGCGTCCTTCTCGTCGGGCTTGTCCGCGGCCGTGCCGCCCGACTTCGCATCGTCGGCGTCGGCGATGTCGGCCTCGACGTCCTTGAGGTCGACGTCGCCGGCCTCCAGGTCGTCGATCGACTCCGGACCGCCCTCCAGCTCGGCCTCCTCGGCCGGCGTCTGCGGGTCCTCGGGCTTTGCGACGTCCTTGGCGGCCGCCTTCTTCGCCGTGGTCTTCTTGGCCGGTGCGGCCTTCTTGGCGGCGGTCTTCTTCGCGGGTGCGGCCTTCTTGGCGGCGGCCTTCTTCGCCGGCGCCGCCTTCTTCGCAGCGGTCTTCGCCGCCTCGGTCGTCGACTCTGCGGCTTCGGCGGCGTCGACCTCGCCCTTGCGCGGGGCGGCCTTCTTGGCGGCGGCCGCGGCGCGGGCGGTCAGCTTCTTGGCCGTGCTCGCCGCCTTCCCGGCAGTGCTCTTCTTCGCCGGTTCGGACTCGCGCGCGGAGGTCTTGGTGGCAGCCACGGACAACCTTTCAACAATCACAGGGGTCGCGTCGCGGTGCCGGGCTGCTGCTGTGAGGAGTAGCGGCCTGCGGGCGGAAACGGCGCGCGTAGTGGGTCTGGGTCGGCGTCGGAGTCCATCCGCTCCGTCGCCACGCGTTCCATTGTAACGAAACACTCAGGTTTGAGTGGTAACCGACAGGTCAGAGCGTTTCCCTCAGGGGCGCAGGCCTGCTTCGGCGGCCATCGCGGCCCCGACGATGCCCGCCGTGTTGCGGAGGGTCGCGGGCACCGCGGGCGTGTCGACGGACAGCAGTGACAGCCACTTGTCCGATTTCCGGCTGATCCCGCCGCCCAGGACGAAGAGCCTCGGGGAGAACAGCTTCTCGTACTCGGCGAGCACCCGCGACAACTTGCCGGCCCACTTCTCGTAGGACCAGTCGTGGTCCTCCTTGGCGCGTGCGGAGGCCTGGTGCTCGGCGATCGAGTCACCCACCTGCAGGTGACCGAGTTCGGTGTTGGGCAGCAGGTGTCCGCCGTCGAGCAGGATGGCCGAGCCGATCCCGGTGCCGAGCGTCAGGAGGATCACGACGCCGTCGAGCTGGTCGGCCTCGAGGCCGAACCGTGCCTCGGCGAGCCCGGCGGCATCGGCGTCGTTGAGCACCGACATCCCCGTCGCGGTGACCTGCCCGCCGAACAGTTCGTAGGGGTCGGTGCCGATCCAGCCCCCGTCGATGTTCGACGCGGTGCGCACGACGCCCCCGGCGACCACGGCCGGGACGGTGATGCCGATCTTCGCGGTCCACCCGAAGTGGGCGACGATCTCGCCCACCGTCTCGGCGACGGCCGTGGGCGTCGACGGCTGCGGCGTCTTGATCTTGAGTCGGTCCCCGACGAGCGTGCCGGTGGACAGGTCGACGATCGCCCCCTTGACCCCCGAGCCACCCACGTCGACGCCGAAGCCGAAGCGCGGGTCGCCGGAGTCCACGGCCTGCCGCTGCTCCGGGCTGAGGGGGGCGGGTGCTTGCGACATCGGTCGGCCTCTTTCGGTGATGGGTCCGCGGTCGGGCGGCGATGGCCAAAGGCTATCGGGGACAATGGGGGCGTGACGACCCCACCCGAGAACCTGCCCGGTGAACTGGCGTCGGTCGCGGTGTCGGTGGCCGAGCGCGCCGCCGCCCACGTCCGGGCCCGGCGGCCCGAGCTCTTCGGCCCGCACACCGCCGACGGACCAAACCCGCACGACGCGGTTCGCACGAAGTCGAACCCCACCGACCCGGTCACCGTCGCCGACACCGAGTCCGAGGACGTGATCCGCGCCGAGCTGGCCCGCCTGCGTCCTGGCGACGCCGTGCTCGGCGAGGAGGGCGGCGGGGATCGCGAGGTGCCCACCGGGATCCGGTGGGTCGTGGATCCCATCGACGGCACCGTGAACTTCCTCTACGGCATCCCGGCGTACGCGGTGTCGGTGGCCGCGCAGCTCGACGGACGGTCGATCGCCGGCGCCGTCGTCGACGTCGCGCGCGCGGTGACTTATCACGCCGCGCTCGGCAGGGGTGCCCATCGCACCGACGCGCACGGCACCCGGGCGATGTCGGCGAGCGCGGCGCACGATCCCGCATTGGCGCTCGTGGCCACCGGCTTCGCCTATTCGGCGCGGCGTCGGGCGGACCAGGCAGCTGTGCTGAGCCGTCTGCTGCCCCGGGTTCGCGACATCCGACGGATCGGTGCGGCGGCACTGGACCTTTGTTTGGTCGCCGACGGCGCGGTCGACGCCCATTACGAGCACGGGTTGTCGCCGTGGGATTGGGCGGCCGGTGCGTTGATCGCCGCCGAGGCGGGCGCCGTGGTCCTGACCCCGCCCGCGGAGTCCCGCTCCGATGCGGGCGACGTCACCCTCGCGATGGCGCCCGGGCTGGCCGAGCCGTTGCGGGTACTACTGCACGAGGCGGGCGCGCTCGACCCGATGCCGCTGTCGGCGGACTGAGCGCGCCGGTCAGCAGGTCCCGGAGTGGACGGCCTTGATCAATTGCGGGTCGACGCCGGTCTTGGGGTTGCGCGGGTCGGCCGAGCGCAGCGCCTCCAACGCGGCCTGGGCGTCGGCGGACTGCTCGGTGCCGGTGAAGTACTGGCCGATCGCCAGGTCGACGTCGGTGCCGGAGCGGCCGTCCATCACGAGCTGTGCGCAGGGGATGGCGAGCCAGAGGGCGGCGGCGCTGGCCTTGCCCGCCTCGCCGAAGCGGATCTGGCCGACGCAGTTCAGATCCTTGTTCGGATAGACGGTGTCGTCGCCGTAGGCGTTGTCCTGGGGCGGTGAGAACCCCTGGGCGACCAGGTCGTCGGACACCGACTGGGCTTTGCCGCGCTGGTTGGAGGCGTTGAGCACCCGGACGCCGAAGGTCGGGAGCGCGGCGGGGGAGACCTCGAGCATCTCGTCGCGGTTCATCGCGGTGAGCTTGGGGACGGTGGCCGATCCGGTCTTGGCCCCGCCGGGAGCGGGGGCGCCGGACGGGTTGGCGGCCGCCGCAGACGGCTGGTTGCAGTCGACCGGCACGCGGGAGGACGCACCCCGGGTGAGCGCAATCGACCACACCAGCACGCCGGCCGCGGCCAGGATGGCGACGGCGATGATGGCCGGGGTGGGAACGCGGCGGCGGAACGGGCGTCCCTGATGGTCCTTGGAATAGCCGTTGGTGATTGAGGCGACCACGCTGGCCCACCCTTCCTGCTCCTGCGCCGACCCGCGGCCGACCTTCGGCGCGCCGGTCGCGCGAGGCGCGGCGCCGTTCTGCGAACACTCTAGTCGGGCATGCGCGCGTCGCATGCCGACGCGCCCGCGCGCCCGCGATTGACTTCCCCCCGGGGGCGCGCTAGATTGCGGGCGCCTGACACAGCCGAACACCGCACGAAAACCCGGCTAAGTGTGGTGAAGATCACACCGCAAAGGTCGAGGGGCAGGCACAAATCAGGACGGTGTCCCGTTGTACATCGACACAGCCGGACGACGACAACGACACCGCCCGCGGGCGACGCCAGACAGATTCGACGCACGGACACCGGCGCAGGACAGGGGAGAGGGACGCGAGACATGGCAACCGACTACGACGCACCACGCCGGACGGAATCCGACGATCTGAACGAGGACTCGCTCGAGGAGCTGAAGGCCCGTCGCAGCGAGGCGCAGGCCGCCTCGGTCGACGTCGACGAAACCGAGACCGCGGAATCCTTCGAACTCCCGGGCGCCGACCTCTCCGGCGAGGAGCTCACCGTCCGCGTCGTGCCCAAGCAGGCCGACGAGTTCACCTGTACCCGCTGCTTCCTCGTCTACCACCGCAGCCGCCTGGCCCGGGAAAAGGGCAACGAGCGCATCTGCATCGACTGCGCCTGAGCGGCGCGGCCGTCAGGCCAGCTCGGTGGACGGTCCGGCCGACCGCGGTCGGGTCCTGGTCCGCTTCCGTCGAAGCAGTACTTTTCGGGACCCGTCCGGATAGAGGCGGGTCCGTTTCAATTCCCACCCGCCGAACTCGGCTTGAATCGCCAGGCGCATCGTCGCATTGATGCGCGTGACCTCCGGTGGCAGGCGCAAGAGCAGCGCCTCGACGTCGTCGGCGAGGGTCTCGGCCTCCCATCCGGGCGGCAACCGCCGCAAGCGCTGCACCCCGTCCAGGGGTCGACCGCCGCTATCGGGCAACACGCTGCAACCCGTCGCCGGCGGCCGAGAGGACGAACACCGCGCCCGACTCCGGGTCCACCGCGATCGAATCGGGCTGGCGCACGGACGCGAACCCGCCGCGCTCGCGGGGCTCGCCGGTGGACAGGTCGAAGGCCCGCACGCGGTTGACGGCGGTCTCCGAGACCCAGAGCAGGTTGCGACGCTCGTCGTAGGCGAGGCCGTACGGACCGCCCGGCACCGGGAACCGGAACTTCATGATCAGCGGGTCGCCGTAGAAGCCGAGGAGTTGGCCGTCGCGGGGGTTGGCGACCAGGAAGCGGCCGTAGTGGTCGCCGATGAGCGTGCCCGCACCGTTGCCGGCGCGCAGCGCCGCGCCGCGGCCACCGCTGCTCGGGTCCACCGTGGTGACCAGCGACTGCGCCTTGTCCAGCACGACGATCTGCCGGTGCCCGTCGTGGTGCGCGACGACGACGGCGTCGACCCGGACGAAGCCGCCGACGTCCTCGGTCTGGTGGAGGGCGCGGTCGAGGACGAGCAGGTGACCGTGCTCGGTGCCGATGAGGATGTCGTCGCCGTCGACGGCGACGGCGAGGCCGGGGCGTGCCAGCCGTGCGGTGGCGGCAGTGCCGTCGGCGGCGATCCGCACCACCGAATCGGGCCCCACCGCGACGAAGCCGTCACCGTCCCGGGTGAGGGCGCGCACCTCGGGCGTGGCGACCACCCGAGGCGGGCGAGCAGGATCGGCGGCGTCGAACACCGACACCGACCGCCCGTCGGCGGCGACGGCGGCGATCGTGCCGTGGCCGGCGACCAGGGCCCGGCCGAGGGTGGGCGCGCCGATCACGGTCCCGTCGGGCGTCGCGGTGGTCGACTGTGCCGGCAGGGGCATCTGCGGTACGACGGTCGGCACGTCGGGCCTGCCGTGGCGATCGCCCGATCCGCAACCGGCCAGGCCGACGACGAGGACGAACGCCGCCGCAAGGGCGAGCGGGGTGGAAAGGCGCGCGGGCATACCGACCATCTTGCCAGGCGCGGTGTGAGTAGCATTGCCCGTCGTGGTTGACATGACATGGCTGCAAACGATCGTCTTGAGCGTCGTGCAAGGGCTCACCGAGTTCCTGCCGATCTCCTCGTCGGGACACCTGCTCATCGTGTCGCGGCTGCTGTGGGACTCCGATGCGGGCGCATCGTTCACCGCCGTCTCCCAGCTGGGCACCGAGTTGGCCGTCCTGGTCTTCTTCTGGCGGGACATCTGGCGGATCATCGTCGCCTGGTTCGCCGGCCTGCGGAATCCGTCGGCCCGCGGCGCCGACTACAAGATCGGCTGGGCGGTCATCGTGGCGACGATCCCGATCGGCATCATCGGCTACTTCGGCAAGAACCTCATCCGCGACGACGTGCGGGCCAACCTGTACATCACCGCGACGGTCCTGATCCTGTTCTCCGGCGTCTTCTGGATCGCCGAGCGCTATGCCACGCAGCAACGCACCTTGGAAGAGGTCACCATGCGCGACGCGGTGGTCGTGGGTCTGGCCCAGTGCCTGGCCCTCATCCCCGGCGTGTCCCGATCGGGCTCCTCCGCCAGCGCCGGCCTGCTCATCGGGTTCGACCGCGAGGCCGCCTTCCGGTTGTCCTTCCTGTTGGCCATCCCGGCCGTGTTCGCCTCGGGCCTGTTCAGCCTGCCCGACGCCTTCCACCCGGACGGTGTCGGACTCGCCGCCAGCGGCCCGCAGCTGCTGGTGTCGGTGGTCATCGCCTTCGTCGTCGGCTATGCCGCGATCGCGTGGCTGCTCAAGTTCGTCGCGGACCATTCGTTGAACTGGTTCGGCGTCTACCGCGTCGCACTGGGTCTGCTGCTGCTCGTGCTGCTCGGCACCGGGGTCATCACCAGCGGCGTGCCTGCACACTGACCCACCCGTCCGTAAGCTGATCCCATGGCGGTGATCCTGGTTCGGCACGGGCGCTCGACGGCGAATACGGCGTCGGTGCTGGCCGGCCGCAGCCCGGGCGTCGCACTCGACGACCTCGGCCGCGAGCAGGCCGCCGGATTGGCCGAGCGGTTGGGCGAGCGGCGGGCCGAGCTCGTCGCCGTCGCCCGGTCCCCGCTGCAGCGCTGCGCCGAGACCGTGGCGCCCCTGATGGCCGGGCTCGACATCCCCGAGATCGTCGTCGACGAGCTGGCCGAGGTCGACTACGGCGAGTGGACCAACCGCCCGCTCGCCGAATTGGCCAAGGAACCGCTCTGGCAGACCGTGCAGCGCCAACCGTCGGCGGCGGTGTTCCCCGGCGGCGAGGCGATGGCCGCGATGGCCGCCCGCGCCGTGGGTGCGGTGCGCGAACTGGACGCCCGCTACGGCGGCGCGGACGGTTCACGGCTGTGGATCGCGTGCACGCACGGCGACATCATCAAGGCGGTCATCGCCGACGCGATGGGCCTGCACCTGGACGGGTTCCAGCGGATCGTCGTCGAACCGGCCTCCCTGTCGGTGGTGCGCTACCACCCGCGACAAACGGTCGTGCACACGGTGAACAACACCGCGCGGCTGTCCCTGCCGGCACCCGGCGCCGAACTGGCCGGCACGGCGGTGGGCGGCGCGACCGGCGCCGACGCACCGGAGGAGGGGAGGGCCTGATGGCGCGCGCGATCCACGTGTTCCGCAGTCCGGACCGCTTCGTCTCCGGCACCGTCGGCGAACCCGGCGACCGCACCTTCTACGTGCAGGCCGTCCACGACGGTCGGATCATCTCGGTGCTGGTCGAGAAGCAGCAGGTCGCGATCCTCGCCGACCGCATCGACGCGCTGCTCGACGAGGTCGGCCGCCGCTTCGGCACGCCGATCCCGCCCGCGACCGGCGAAGTCGACGACCTGCAGCCCCTCGCCACGCCGATCGACGCGGAGTTCCGCGTCGGCACCATGGGGCTGGGGTGGGACGCGGGCGAGAACTCCGTCGTCGTCGAACTTCTCGCCGCCACCGAGGAGGCGCTCGACGAGAGCATCGTCCTCGACGACCGCGACGACGGGCCGGACGCTCTGCGCGTCTTCCTGTCGACGGACGCCGCGCGCCGCTTCGCCGCCCGCGCCGAGGCGATCGTCTCGGCCGGCCGGCCGCCGTGCCCCCTGTGCGCCGAGCCGCTCGACCCCGACGGGCACCTCTGCGTGCGGACCAACGGCTACAAGCGCGAACCGCTCGCACTCGAGCCCTACGACCTCGGCGACGACGACCTCGGCGACAATCCCGGCGACGATCTCGGCGGCGGGTCGGACGACGGTCGGGGCTGACGCCGGTGGCCGACGAGGTGGTCGCGGCCCTTTCCGACGGCGCACTCTCTGTCGTGGGGCGGATCCCGCACGCCAGCAATCTGACGCTGGTCGCGACCGTCGACGACGGCACGGGCGGGGAGGTGCGGTGCGTCTACAAGCCGGTGCGCGGTGAGGTCCCGCTGTGGGATTTCCCCGACGGCACGCTGGCCGGCCGCGAGGTCGCGGCCTACACGGTGTGTGCCGACCTCGGTTGGGACACCGTGCCGCACACGGTCCTGCGCGACGAGGGGCCACACGGTGCGGGAATGGTCCAGCGGTGGGTCGACGTCGCCGATCCGATCGAGGCGGTCCCCGTCCCCGAGCCCGAGTTGGTGGACCTGTGCGCACCGGACGCGGTGCCGCCGGGCTACTTCGCGATCCTGGAGGGGTACGACGGCCGCGGGGAACCGGTCGTCCTGATCCACGCGGACGACCCGCGGCTGCAGCGCATGGCCGTCCTCGACGTGCTGCTCAACAACGCCGACCGCAAGGGCGGGCACATCCTGCCCGCCGGCGACGGTGTCGTGTACGGCATCGACCACGGCATCTGCCTGCACGAACACGACAAACTGCGGACCGTCCTGTGGGGCTGGGCCGGTGCGTCGGTTCCGGGCGGGCTCCTCGCCGACGTCGACGCCTTCGCCACCCGGCTCGCCGACACCGACGGCGAGTTGCGGGCCCGGCTCACGACGCTGATCACCCCCGATGAGACCGCTGCGCTGCTGCGGCGCGCCCGGCGACTCGTCGACGACCCGTTCCTGCCGGAGCCGCCCGCCCACCGGGCGATTCCCTGGCCGCCGTTCTGACACGCCGGGCCGCCGATCGGAGGGGCCGTCCCGGCGCCTAAGCTGACGGTCATGCAGTCGTGGTCCTCGCCGACGGTGCCCGAGCTCCCGGGCGACCCACCCGCCCTCCGCCTCTACGACACGTCGGCCCGCCAGGTGTTGCCCGTCGCGCCCGGGCCCACCGCGACGATGTACGTCTGCGGCATCACCCCTTACGACGCCACCCACCTGGGCCATGCGGCGACCTACGTGACCTTCGACCTCATCAACCGCCAGCTCCGCGACGCCGGACACGAGGTGTCCTACGTCCAGAACGTCACCGACGTCGACGACCCGCTGTTCGAACGCGCCGAGCGAGACGGCGTCGACTGGCGCGATCTGGGATCCCGCGAGATCCAGCTGTTCCGCGACGACATGACCGGGCTGCGCGTGCTGCCGCCGAAGGAGTATGTCGGCGCCATCGAGTCGGTCGACGAGGTCGTCGACATGGTCGGGCGACTCCTGGAATCGGGCGCCGCCTATGTCGTCGACGACCCCGAACACCCGGACGTCTACTACCGCATCGACGCCACCGGGCACTTCGGCTACGAGTCCGGCTACGACCGGCCCACGATGGAACGGTTCTTCGCCGAGCGGGGCGGCGACCCGGACCGCGCGGGCAAGCGCGACCGCCTCGATGCGCTGCTGTGGCGCGCCGAGCGACCGGGCGAGCCGTCCTGGCCCGCCCCGTTCGGCGCCGGGCGACCGGGCTGGCACGTCGAGTGCTCGGCCATCGCCCTGAACCGCCTCGGCATCGGCTTCGACATCCAGGGCGGCGGCAGCGACCTGATCTTCCCGCACCACGAGTTCTCCGCCGCGCACGGCGAGGCGTTGACCGGCGAACGCCGCTTCGCCCGGCACTATGTGCACACCGGGATGATGGGCCTGGACGGGGAGAAGATGTCCAAGAGCCTGGGCAACCTCGTCTTCGTCCACAAGTTGCTCCAGGCGGGTGTCCACCCCGGCGCGGTGCGCCTGGCCCTGGCCGCCGACCACTATCGGGCCGACCGCATGTGGACCGACGACGTCCTCGCCGAGGGCGTGGCGCGACTCGATCGCTGGCGGACCGCCGTCGCGGCGGACGCCGGCCCGGACGCCGCGCCGATCATCGACCGACTCCGCGCTCACCTGGCCGACGACCTGGACACCCCGAAGGCACTCGCCGCCGTCGACGGATGGGCGGCCGACGTGGCGCTGGGCCTGGGCCGACACGCCACCGCCGGCGCGGAGATCACCGCCGCCGTCGACGCGCTGCTCGGCGTCGACCTGCGCTAAGGTCGGGCCGTGGCACAGGTGAACCAGATCCCGCCGAACACCGACGAGGGTGTGTGGACGGTCGTGACGCGCACGTCGACCTACCTCCTGGACTTCGGCGAGATGACCCTGCTGCGCGCACCCGGCGTCGGCGGCTCGGGTGTCGGCACGTGGGAGGTCAGCGAGTTGCGCCGCGACTCCGAGGACATCCCGCTGCTGGGCGTCAAGGTGTGCGAGGTCGGCTCCTCCGCCCAGTTCTGGGTGCGCGCCGTCGACGACCCGGACGTCCGGACCTGGCGGATCACCACGCCGGTCGTGTCGATCGAGCGGATTGGTTGACTCAGCCGTTCCCGGAGTCGCGCCGCCGCAGGTAGCGCTCGAAATCGGCCGCGAGCTGCTCCCCGTCGATCTCCGGCAGGGCGTCCGGATCGGTCGAGGTGGCGTCGTCGGTCTCCTCGAGTTCCCGGATGTAGTCCGACATCTCCGCGTCATCGGCCGTCATCTCGTCGACGGTCCGCTCCCACGCGGCCGACCGGACCGGTAGCTGGTCCATCGGGACCTCCAGGTCGAGGATCTCCTCCAACCGGCGCAGCAGCGCCAGCGTCGCCTTCGGATTCGGGGTCGACGACAGATAGTGCGGCACCGACGCCCACAGCGACACCGACGGGACGCCGTCGGCGGTCAGGCGGTCCTGCAGCACGCCGGTGATCCCGGTGGGACCCTGATACTGCGACTCGGCCAGCCGATAGCGCTTGGCTGCCTCGGCGCTGTACGCCGACCCCGTCACCGGCACCGGCCGGGTGTGCGGGGTGTCGGCCATCATGGCCCCCAGGACGACCGCCGACACGACACCGGCCGCCTCGGCGATCTCGGCGATCTCGGCGGTGAACGCCCGCCAGCGGAAGTTCGGCTCCACCCCGCGCACGAGCAGGAGGTCGTGGTCGGACCCCGGCGGGGAGCAGACCGAAAAGGTGGTCGTCGGCCATTCGGTGTGACGGCTGACCCCGTCGACCAGCCGGACCGTGGGACGGTTGACCTGGAAGTCGTAGTAGTCGTCCGGGGCGATCTCGTGGACCACCTGCGCGTTCCAGAACAGTTCGAGGTGCTCCACGGCGCCGGTCGCCGAATCCCCCGCGTCGTTCCAGCCCTCGAACGCGGCGACCAGGACCGGGTTCCGCAGTTGCGAAAGGCGGACGGGAAGGGACTCGGTCATGGCTCAAGCCTAGTCGCGCCGACCCGGTGAGACTGCCGACACCGCCGCGCGCGGTGTGAGCGAGTCGTCGTGTGATGTGGGCCGTCTGCGGTTGGGGCGGGCGCGCTGCGATGCGATGATGCGTGGGTGACCAGCAACCCGGCGCCCGCGGCCATCCTGTGGGACATGGACGGCACCCTGATCGACTCCGAGCCGATCTGGGACGTCGCCGTCGCCGACTTCGCGGTGCGCCACGGACTCGTGATGGACGAGGCCCTGCGCGAGTCGACTCTGGGGAACTCGTTGCCCGACGCGATGGGCAAGGTCTACGACGCCGCGGGCATCGCCGTCGGCGACCGCGACACCGAGGCCGATGCGCGCTGGCTCGTGGACCACGTGGGCGGGCTGTTTCACGACGGGCTGCCCTGGCGGCCCGGTGCGCGTGAGGCGCTCGAGGCGGTGCAGGACGCGGGCATCGCCATGGTCGTGGTGACGAACACGGTCCGGGAGCTCACCGAGATCGCGCTGGCGACCATCGGCCGCCATCGGTTCACCGCGACGGTGTGCGGCGACGAGGTGCCGATGGGAAAGCCGGCGCCGTTCCCGTACCTGCGCGCCGCCGACCTGCTCGGCTACGCCCCGCACGCCTGCCTCGTCGTGGAGGATTCGCCGACGGGCGTCGCCTCGGCCACCGCGGCGGGCTGTCCGACGCTCGTGGTCCCGTCCGGTGTCGACGTCGACGAGGGCCCGGGGCGGGTGTTCCGAGACTCACTGCTCGACGTCGGCGTCGACGACCTCGCCGCGGCGTGGCGCGACGCGTTGGCCCTGAGTTAACCTCCCGGACTCCCACCACCGGGATAGTCGGGGGCGTGAACCCTTTCGACGTCACCGCGTTCCTCGGCACGGCCGGTCTCATCGGCCTGGTGGTCCTCCTCTTCGTCGAGACCGGCGTCCTGGTGGGATTCGTGTTCCCGGGTGATTCGGTGCTCTTCACCGCCGGGCTGTTCGCCGCCCAGCCCGACCCGTTCGCCCCGCTGTGGCTGCTCCTGCTCGTGCTGCCGATCGCGGCGGCGGCGGGGGACCAGTGCGGCTACGCCATCGGCCGCCGCTTCGGCCCGCGGGTGATGCGCGGTCGACTGATGGGGTTCATCGGCGACGAGCCGGTCGAGCGCACCAACGCCTACTTCCACCGCTACGGACCGGTGACGGTCGTGTTCGCGCGGTTCATCGGAATCGTCCGCACCCTGGTGCCGCTGCTGGCCGGACTGGCCCGGATGGATCGGCTGCGGTTCACCGCCTTCTCGGTCCTCGGCTCGGTCCTGTGGTGCGGCTCGCTGGTGACCGCCGGCCACTTCCTCGGCGGCATCGCGATCCTGCGCGACAACCTCGAGGTCCTGTTCGTCGGCTCGGCCCTGACGATCATCGTCCCGATGGCCCTCACGCTCGCCCATCGACGGCGGTCTCGGCGCAGGGGCCTAGGCTCAGAGCCGTCATGCGACCGTTCTTCGTCACCGCCGCCCTGATCATCGGGTCGATCGCCGCCGCGGTTCCGCAGGCCGGCGCCCTGCCGGTCCCCGGTGCTTGTTCACCGACCGCGGTGGCCACCGGGTACTCCGACGGCGTGAACAAGGTGGCGGCGGCCGGGGAACGGATCGGCGGCCTGTCGGCCCTGGCGCGCGACCCGCGCGGCGGACGCTACCTGGCGTTGCCCGACCACACGCACACTCGGGCGCTCGTGTGGCCGCTGACCGGCGTCGACGAGCTACCGGCGCCCCGGCCCCGCATCGCGGGCGCCCCCATCACGCTCACCGGCCCGGACGGCCGACCCGTCTCCGGGCGCGCCGACAACGAGGGGCTGGCGGTACTGGGCGACGGGAGTCTCGCCGTGGCCTCCGAGCGCGGCCCGTCGGTGTCGGTGTACGACCGCCGCGGCCGGTGGCGGGACGACCTGCCGGTGCCCCGTCGTTACCGCGTCGCACCGATCGGGCGGGCCCGGCCGAATGCGTCCTTCGAGGGGCTGAGCGCCACACCGTCGGGAGACGGGCTGTTCGTCGCCATGGAACGGGAACTCGGGGGCGAGGGGCCGCGTACGCGGCGCATCCTGGAATACCGCCGGTCGCCGGGTGGCCGCCTCGTACTCCGGCGGGAGGTCGTCTACCGGGCGGCGCCGGGGATGCGTGTCGCCGAGATCGCCGCGTACGCGGCCGACCGGCTCCTGGTCTTGGAGGCGGCCTATTCGCCGCGCACCGGCACCGTCACGGTGCTGCGGTCGGTGGACCTGCGCCCACCGGTGTTCGGCGCGCGGTCCGGGCGGATGGTCGCCGACCTGTCCCGGTGCCCGACCCTGGACGCCCGCAGCAGACAACCGCAGCGCAACCCGCTGCTGGACAACTACGAGGGGATGGCGGTCGTGCCGCACGCGGGCGGCCATCTGATCCACCTGGTGTCCGACGACAACTACTCGCCCCGACAGACGACGCGGCTGCTGACGCTGTGGGCGCGCCTGCCCTGAGCCGCGCGCGGGCCGCATGGGAGGATGGACAACCGTGAAGACCTTCGATGAACTGTTCGCCGAATTGGGCGAGAAGGCGCGCACCCGCCCGGCCGGCAGTGGAACCGTCGCCGCCCTGGACTCCGGTGTGCACACCCTCGGGAAGAAGATCATCGAGGAGGCCGGCGAGGTGTGGCTGGCCGCCGAGCACGAGTCGGACGAGTCGCTGGGCGAGGAGATTTCCCAGTTGCTCTACTGGCTGCAGGTGATGATGATCAAACGGGGCCTGTCCCTCGACGACGTCTACCGCCACCTGTAGCGGCCGCCGCCGACAACCCGCAACGACCCGAAGGAACCGACGAACGATGCTGCGCGTGGCAGTGCCCAACAAGGGGGCCCTCTCCGAATCGGCCGGCGCCGTGCTGGCCGAGGCCGGCTACCGGAAGCGCTCGGACTCCAAAGACCTCACCGTGCTCGACACCGCCAACGACGTCGAGTTCTTCTTCCTGCGGCCCAAGGACATCGCGATCTACGTCGGCCAGGGCACGCTCGACCTGGGGATCACCGGCCGTGACCTGGCGGCGGACTCCGGCGCGCAGGTGGACGAGCAGCTCGCGATGGGGTTCGGCGCCTCGACCTTCCGCTATGCGGCGCCCGCCGGCCGGGAGTGGTCGGTCGCCGATCTCGCCGGCAAGCGGATCGCCACCTCTTACCCGAATCTCGTGCGCGCCGACCTGGCCGGACGGGGCATCGAGGCCGACCTCATCCGGCTCGACGGAGCGGTGGAGATCTCGATCCAGCTCGGCGTCGCCGACGCGATCGCCGACGTCGTCGGCTCGGGACGCACCCTGCGGCAACACAACCTCGTCGCCTTCGGCGAGTCGCTGTGCGATTCGGAGGGCGTCCTGGTGTCACGGTCCGGTGCGGAACTGGACAAGGCCGCGCGACAGTTCGTCGCACGTGTCCAGGGCGTGGTCTTCGGGCAGCAGTACGTGATGATCGACTACGACTGCCCGCGCGACCTGCTCGACCGTGCCTCCGAACTCACGCCCGGGCTGGAGTCGCCCACGGTCGCGCCGATGGCCGACCCGGACTGGGTGGCCGTGCGAGCGATGGTGCCCCGCAAGGACCACCAGAACCTGATGGACGAGCTCGCCGAGCTGGGCGCCAAGGCGATCCTGGCCACCGATATCCGCTCCTGCCGTTTCTGATCGGCCCCTCGGTCCGGCCACCGCTTGACCTTCACACAGTGTCAAGCGATCTGCTTGCCGGTGGAGGTGATGACGATGTCATCGACGTACCCGGCCGCGTTGGCCGCCGCCGACCCGAGTGTTCGGCTCCGCGCGGCGTTGCACGCCGGTAGCCACCCGGACGACGCCCACGTCGGACGATTGGTCCAGCGGTGCGCCGTTGAAACCGACTTCTACGTCCGGGACATGCTCACCTGGGCGTTGACCAGGCACAGCCGAAGCAGCACGATCCCGCTCCTGGAGTCGGTGCTGAGTGATGACGCCCAGCCCCCGCAAGCCCACGCGCAGGCGCTGCACACGCTGTCCAAACTCGCCGCGCCCGAGACGTGGCCCGCGATCACCCCCGAGCTGCTGCGGTCGGCCGACGACGAGGTGGCGCGCGCGGCGTGGCGGGCTGCCGTGGAAGTGGTCCCGGACCAGGAGGTGGCGTCCTTGGCCGACGAGCTCGCCGCCCAACTCGGCTCCGGCGACGTCGAGCGCCGCCGGAGCCTGAGCCGCGCCCTGGTGGCACTCGGCGAGTCCGGTGTGGCCCGGGCCGAAGCAGTGGCCGCGACGAGTGCTGATGCGCGCGTCGTCGCCCATGCGGCGGCGACGGTTCGGTTGGCGCTTGACCCCGATGCGGCGTTCGCCGACGATGTCGGGACCGCCTGGCGGCTCCTGTCGCCCGATGCGGGCGGCGACGCCGAGGAGGCCGGACGTGAGGATCGGTGAGGTCGCCCGGCGCTCGGGCATCAGCGCCCGGATGCTCCGACACTACGACGAGCTGGGCCTGGTCGTCCCGAGCGGCCGGAGCGCGACGGGCTACCGCGAATACGCGCCGTCCGACCTGCGCAGGCTCTTCCAGGTGGAAGGCCTGCGCAGCCTCGGGATGTCGCTGCGCGAGGTCGCCGAGGCGGTCGATGACGGCGAGCACGCCCCGGCACCCCTCGTCGAACGGCTGTTGGACCGAACCCGTGAACGGATCGCCGAGGAGCAGGCGCTGCTGCGGCGGCTCGAGGCCGTCGACGCCGTGAATCCAGCCGATTGGGCCTCGGTCCTCGACGTCGTGGCGCGCCTGCACGAGCTGTCGTCGGGAACTCCGGCACGCAGGCAGCGCGCGGCGCTGACGGCCGACGGCGAGTCGCTCCCGCCCGGGGCACTGGTGGAGGCGCTGGTCGCCGAGCGCGAGCAGAACGTCGTCGGGGCGCTGCGCTGGGCCCTGGTGCGGCTCGGCGACGGTGCGGTGACCCCACTGGTGGGGGCACTCGACCACCCCGACCCGGCGGTGCGGGCGCGGCTGCTCGACGCCTTGGCCGAGCTTCCGGGCCGGCGGTCGACCGATGCCCTCGCCGGACTCCTCGACGACGGAAACGCGCGGTTGCGCACCCGGGCGGCGATCGCGATCGTCGGCCGCGAATCCGACGAAACACGGCTCGCGCGTGCCCGCGAGGTGTTGGTCGACGCCATCTGCGACGGTGAGAACGATGTGGCCGCAGCGGAGGCGCTCGCCGCCCACACCGACGGCGACGGCCGCGAGGCGGTGGTCGGCCGGCTGGCCCACCGGGCGGAATCCAGCGCGCCGGAGGTCCGGGTGCGGATCGCTCAAGCGCTCGGCGAATTGCCCGGCGCCGCCGCACTCGCCCTGCTCGGCGAGCTCGCCGCGGATCCGGACCCGGCGACGTCGCTGACGGCGCGGGGACTGCTCAGCGCGCGGTGACCGCCGACAGCAGCGCCGTTTGCGCGGAGCGACCGAGGAATCCGGTCGTGTCGTAGAGGTCGGCAAAGGAGGCGGCATAGCCGTCCGGCCCCGCGGCCATCTTCGAATCGATGCCCGTCCAGCCACCGGTGGGCTGGCGCACCAGGTGCACCGTCGTGTCGGTGTTCATCCACGACCACTCGACCGGGTTCAGCCCGGCGCCCAACCCGTTGGCGACGTCGATGACCGTGAACGCGGCCGCCAGGTCGCTGGTCGTCTCACCGGCGACCAGGGGCAGGTTGGGGCGCAGCCACACCGCCGACGAGCCGCGCAGCCGGCCGGGCTGCGCGGCGGCGGTCACCGTGCCGATGAAACCCATGTGCCGCCACGCCTCCGGGATTTCGACCGATTCGGGGAAGCCGACGTTCTGCGGCAGCTCGTCGGGGCCCTTGGGCAGCGGTGGTTGCGGCAGGTCCTCGATGTCGGAGGAGTCGCTCGCGAGCAGCCGCCACGCGGTGGTGCGGGCGGCACAGCGATAGGTGCCGTCCTCGCCGCGCACCTCGAGCTCGGCGGCCACCTGCGAGATCTGTCGCCCCGGCCGCGGGATCGTCGTGCGCACACGGTTCACGCCCAGTCCGACGGCACCGAGGATCTCCATCGTGACCCGGGTGAACCGCTGTCCGTCGGCGGGGTCCACCGCGTTCTCCATGGCGCGCACCAGCAGACCGGTCGGCGGCCCGCCGTGCTGGATCTGCGGCGACCACACACTGACGACCGCGACCGTCGGCTGGAAGTACTCGTAGGAGGGGTCGTCGCCCTCGGGCGGCTCGATCGGCTCGAAGTAGGCGGTGTACTCGGGTGCGTCCATCGCTTCGGTTACCTGGCTGGGTTCCACACCTCCACGTTATGACAGAGTTGGAGGCATCCGATCGGCCACCCGCGGCCGGGCGGCCGAGGAAAGAGGAACCACACCACGATGGCGACCACCGGGCCCTTCGCCGTGGGCGACCGCGTCCAGCTCACCGACGCGAAGGCGCGCAAGTTCACCGTGGTCCTCGAGCCGGGCAAGCTCTTCCACACCCACCGCGGCGCCATCGCGCACGACGACCTGATCGGCTCTCCCGAGGGATGCGTCGTCTCGGCCACCAGTGGCACCGAGTACCTGGCGCTGCGGCCGCTGCTCACCGATTTCGTGCTGTCCATGCCGCGCGGTGCGCAGGTGATCTACCCCAAGGACTCGGCGCAGATCCTCACCGAGGGCGACATCCACCCCGGCTGTCGCGTCATCGAGGCCGGCGCCGGATCGGGCGCACTGACCTGCGGGCTGCTGCGGGCCGTCGGCGACCAGGGGTCGGTGCTGTCCTACGAGATCCGCGACGACCACGCCGACTATGCCCGCAAGAACGTCGAGACCTTCTTCGGCTCGGCGCCCGACAACTGGGAACTGCGCGTCGGGGACCTGGCCGACCACGACCCGGCCGACCAGGCCGACCGGATGATCCTCGACATGGTCGCGCCGTGGGAGCCCCTCGAAACCGTCAAGGCCACGCTGCGCCCCGGCGGCGTCCTCGTCGTCTACGTGGCGACCGTGACCCAGCTGTCCCGGATCATCGAGGCGCTGCGCGACCAGGAGTGCTGGACCGAACCGCGGGCCTGGGAGTCGATGGTGCGCGAGTGGAGCGCCGTCGGACTGGCGGTGCGCCCCGAGCACCGCATGCAGGGCCACACCGCCTTCCTGATCACCGCCCGCCGGCTCGCCGACGGGCAGACGACCCTGCGCCCACACCGGCGTCCCACCGGCGGCGCCAAGAAGACCGATTCCGGTAGCGTGGAAGCTGCGCGGGAGAAGGAGCAGTCGTGACGGAGGAACAAGGGTCGGGCCGAGCGGGCGGACAGTCGCGCCCGACGGGTACCGCCGAGCAGTTGCAGGAGCGCGTCGAGAACCTCTCCGCCCGCAACGCCAAACTCCTGGAGACCCTCAAAGAGGCCCGCCAGCAACTGGTGGCGCTGCGCGAGGAGGTCGACCGTCTCGGCCAGCCGCCGAGCGGCTACGGCGTGCTGCAGTCGGTCTACCCCGACGATTCGACCGTCGACGTGTTCACCTCCGGCCGCAAGATGCGCCTGACCGTCTCGCCCAACCTCGACGTCACCGAGATGCGCATCGGTCAGACGCTGCGTCTCAACGAGGCGCTCACCGTCGTGGAGGCCGGCGACTTCGACCTCTCCGGCGAGATCGCCACACTGCGCGAGGTCCTCGCCGACGGTACGCGGGCGCTGGTCGTCGGCCATGCCGACGAGGAGCGGGTCATCGTGCTGGCCGAGCCGCTGCGCCCCACCGACGACCCCGAGGAGCACCGTCGCAAGCTGCGGCCCGGCGACTCGCTGCTCATCGACAACAAGGCCGGCGTCGCCTTCGAACGCATCCCGAAGGCCGAGGTCGAGGACCTGGTCCTCGAGGAGGTGCCCGACGTCGACTACTCCGACATCGGCGGCCTCGGTCGGCAGATCGAGCAGATCCGCGATGCGGTCGAACTGCCCTTCCTGCACAAGGAACTGTTCCGCGAGTACTCGCTGCGTCCGCCCAAGGGCGTGCTGCTCTACGGCCCGCCCGGGTGTGGCAAGACGCTCATCGCCAAGGCCGTCGCCAATTCGCTGGCGCGGAAGATGGCCGAGGCGCGCGGCGACGACGCCCACGAGGCGAAGTCCTACTTCCTCAACATCAAGGGCCCCGAGCTGCTCAACAAGTTCGTCGGCGAGACCGAACGGCACATCCGCCTGATCTTCCAGCGGGCCCGCGAGAAGGCCTCCGACGGCACCCCGGTGATCGTCTTCTTCGACGAGATGGACTCGATCTTCCGCACCCGCGGCTCGGGCGTCTCGTCGGACGTGGAGACGACGGTCGTGCCGCAGCTGCTCAGCGAGATCGACGGTGTCGAGGGCCTGGAGAACGTGATCGTGATCGGTGCCTCCAACCGCGAGGACATGATCGACCCGGCGATCCTGCGACCCGGCCGCCTCGACGTGAAGATCAAGATCGAGCGACCCGACGCCGAGTCGGCGATCGACATCTTCAGCAAGTACCTCACCGAGGACCTGCCCATCCACCCCGACGACGTCGCCGAGTTCGACGGCGATCGCGCTGCCTGCGTGCGGGCGATGATCGAGCGCGTCGTGGACCGGATGTACGCCGAGAGCGAGGACAACCGGTTCCTGGAGGTCACCTACGCCAACGGTGACAAGGAAGTCATGTACTTCAAGGACTTCAACTCCGGCGCGATGATCCAGAACGTCGTCGACCGGGCCAAGAAGTACGCGATCAAGGCGCAGTTGGACACCGGCCAGCCGGGTCTGCGGATCAGCCACCTGCTCGACTCGATCCTCGACGAGTTCGCCGAGAACGAGGACCTGCCGAACACGACCAACCCCGATGACTGGGCGCGGATCTCCGGCAAGAAGGGCGAGCGGATCGTGTACATCCGCACCCTGGTCACCGGCAAGAGCAGCGGCGCCAGCCGCGCCATCGACACCGAGACGTCGACCGGCCAATACCTCTGAGCCCCGGGTCATTACGCTGGTCGTCATGCAGCGAATCATCGGGATCGAGGTCGAGTACGGGATTTCCGCGCCGGATGTGCCGACGGCGAACCCGATCATGACGTCCACCCAGGCCGTCTTGGCCTACGCTGCCGCGGCCGGCGTGCCGCGGGCCAAGCGGACCCGCTGGGACTACGAGGTGGAGTCGCCGATGCGCGACGCCCGCGGGTTCGACCTCGGGCGCTCGGGGGGCCCGGCACCGATCATCGACGCCGACGAGATCGGCGCGGCGAACATGATCCTCACCAACGGCGCACGGCTGTACGTCGACCACGCCCACCCGGAGTACTCCGCGCCCGAGGTCGCCGATCCGATGGACGCGGTCATCTGGGACAAGGCCGGCGAGCGGGTGATGGAGGCCGCCGCGCGTCACGTCGCCAGCGTGCCCGGCGCCCCGCGGCTGCAGCTGTACAAGAACAACATCGACGGCAAGGGCGCCTCCTACGGCACCCACGAGAACTACCTGATGGACCGCGACACGCCGTTCGCCGACGTGGTGACCGGTCTGACCCCGTTCTTCGCCTCCCGCCAGGTCATCAGCGGCTCCGGCCGCGTCGGCATCGGCCAATCCGGTGACGAGCCGGGCTTCCAGCTGTCCCAGCGGGCCGACTACATCGAGGTCGAGGTCGGGCTGGAGACGACGCTCAAGCGGGGGATCATCAACACCCGCGACGAGCCGCACGCCGACCCGGAACGATACCGACGGCTGCACGTCATCATCGGCGATGCGAACCTGGCCGAGACCTCGACCTACCTGAAGGTCGGGACGACGGCGCTGGTCCTCGACCTCATCGAGGCAGGCGTCGACCTGTCCGACCTGGAGCTGGCCCGCCCGGTCGCCGCGGTGCACGCGATCAGCCACGATCCCACGCTGGCCGCCGCGGTGGCCCTCGCCGACGGCCGCGAGTTGACCGGCCTGGCCCTGCAGCGCGAGTACCTGTCGCGCTGCCAGCAGTTCCACGACCTGCACCGCGCCGATGACGAGGCCGCCGCGCAGGTCCTTGAGACGTGGGCCGACGTCCTGGACAAGCTCGAGCGCGATCCGATGGAGTGCGCCGACATCCTCGACTGGCCCGCCAAACTGCGCCTGCTCGAGGGCTTCCGCCAGCGTGAGGGCCTGGGCTGGTCGGCCCCGCGCCTGGCGTTGATCGACCTCCAGTACAGCGACGTGCGCCTGGACAAGGGGCTGTACAACCGGCTCGTGGCGCGCGGCTCGATGAAGCGGCTGGTCGACGAGTCCCGGGTGATCGAGGCGATCACCAGTCCGCCCACCGACACCCGCGCCTACTTCCGCGGCGAGTGTCTGCGCCGCTTCGGCGCCGATATCGCGGCGGCCAGCTGGGATTCGGTCATCTTCGACCTCGGCGGCGATTCGCTCATCCGGATTCCCACCCTGGAACCGTTGCGGGGCAGTCGTTCCCACGTGGGCGAGCTGCTGGACTCGGTGGACTCGGCCGCCGAATTGGTCGACGAGCTGACGGCCAAGTAGCCGCGAGCCGTCGGGCGGGTTCCGATAGGGTGGAACCCAAGAGCGCGAATGGAGGCGGCATGGCGCAGGAACAACAGCGATCCGGTGGTGGTGGCGACGACGGCGACCTCGGTCCCGACGGATCGGCCGGTCAGGAGCGCCGGGAGAAGCTCGCCGAGGACACCGACGATCTGCTCGACGAGATCGACGACGTGTTGGAGGAGAACGCCGAGGACTTCGTGCGCGCATACGTGCAGAAGGGCGGCCAGTGAGTCGGTCGCCGGGCCCGGACATCTCCTCGTTCACCGAGTACCTCTCCCACCACGCGCCCGAGCTGTTGCCGGGCCGCCGCGTGGAGCGGCACGGGGTGGCGCCGGGCACCGCCGACTCGGTGCCGCACGGTACGACGATCGTCGCCGTCGCCTATCCGGGCGGGGTGGTCATCGCCGGTGACCGGCGGGCCACGGCCGGCAACCTCATCGCCACCCGTGACATCCAGAAGGTGTTCATCACCGACGACTACTCCGCGGCGGGCATCGCCGGCACCGCCGGCATCGCGGTGGAGATGGTGAAGCTGTTCACCGTCGAACTCGAGCACTACGAGAAGATCGAGGGCGTGCCGCTGACCCTCGACGGCAAGGTCTCCCGCATGGCCGCCATGGTGCGCGGGAACCTGGGCGCGGCGCTCCAGGGGCTCGCCGCCATCCCGCTGCTGGTCGGCTACGACGCCGACGGCGACAAGCCGTCCGCGCGCGGGCGCATCTTCTCCTTCGACGTGGCCGGCGACCGGCACGAGGAGTTCGGCGGCTACCAGGCGATCGGCTCGGGCTCGGTGTTCGCCAAGTCGTCGCTCAAGAAGCTCTACCGCGGTGACCTCACCGCCGACGAGGCGCTGTCCATCGCCGTCGAGGCGCTCTACGACGCCGCCGACGACGACTCGGCGACGGCCGGCCCCGACACCGTCCGCCAGATCTTCCCGACCGCGGTCACGGTCGGCCCGGAGGGAGCCGACGAGGTGCCCGCCGAGCGAATCGCCGCGGCGGCGCGCGACATCATCGACCGCCGGGAGCGAAAGTACGCCGACGACACCCGTGAAGCGGGCACCGGGGCGGGGGAGTAGCGCCATGACCTTCCCGTACTACGCGAGCGCCGAGCAGATCATGCGCGACCGCTCCGAGCTGGCGCGCAAGGGCATTGCGCGCGGCCGCAGCGTCGTCGCACTGACCTACGCCGACGGTGTGCTGTTCGTCGCGGAGAACCCGTCGAACACGCTGCGCAAGGTCTCCGAGATCTACGACCGGATCGGCTTCGCCGCGGTCGGCAAGTACAACGAGTTCGAAAGCCTGCGGCGCGCGGGCATCCAGCTCGCCGACCTGCGCGGGTACAGCTACGACCGGGCTGACGTCAGCGGATTGTCGCTGGCCAACGCCTATGCGACGACTCTGGGCACGGTGTTCACCGAGCAGCCCAAGCCCTACGAGGTCGAGCTCTGCGTCGCCGAGGTCGCCAAGCCGGGTCGCGACACCCCGTCGCAGCTCTACCGCATCGGCTACGACGGCTCGGTCGTCGACGAGACCCGGTTCCTGGTGATGGGCGGGCACACCGACGCCATCACCGCCGCACTGGCCGAGTCCTTCCAGCCCGACCTCGCCCTCGGCGCGGCGCTCTCCACCGCGGTGACCGCGCTGGGCACCCCCGCGACCAATGGCGATTCGGCCACCGGCAACGGGGACGCCACCGCACCCGCCGCCCGCGAACTGGCGGCTGCCGACCTGGAGGTGGCGGTCCTCGACCGCACCCGTCCCCGGCGCGCCTTCCGCCGCCTGGGGCACGACGAGGTCGCCGGGCTACTCGGCGGCAGCGCGAAGAAGAAGGGCTGATCGCCGTGCAGCGCCGGATCATGGGCATCGAGACCGAGTTCGGGGTCACCTGCACGTTCCGCGGACACCGCCGGCTCAGCCCGGACGAGGTCGCGCGGTACCTGTTCCGCCGGGTCGTTTCGTGGGGCCGGTCGTCGAACGTCTTCCTGGACAACGGTTCGCGGCTGTACCTCGACGTCGGCTCGCACCCGGAGTACGCAACCGCCGAGTGCGACGACCTGCTGACGCTGATCACGCACGACCGGGCCGGTGAGCGGATCCTGGTCGATCTGCTCCTCGACGCGCAGAACCGCCTCGCCGACGAGGGCATCGGCGGCGACATCTACCTGTTCAAGAACAACACCGACTCGGCGGGCAACTCCTACGGCTGCCACGAGAATTTCCTCGTCGTGCGCTCGGGCGAGTTCTCCCGGATCTCCGACGTGCTGCTGCCGTTCCTGGTCACGCGCCAGTTGATCTGCGGCGCCGGGAAGGTGCTGGCGACGCCGAGTTCGGCGCAGTTCTGCCTGTCCCAGCGGGCCGAGCACATCTGGGAGGGGGTGTCGAGTGCGACGACGCGCTCGCGCCCCATCATCAACACCCGCGACGAGCCGCACGCCGACGCCGAGAAGTACCGGCGCCTGCACGTCATCGTCGGCGATTCGAACATGGCCGAACCCACGACCATGCTGAAGGTCGGGTCGGCGCTGCTGGTGCTGGAGATGATCGAGGCCGGTGTGAGCTTCCGCGACTTCGCCCTCGACAACCCGATCCGCGCCATCCGCGAGATCAGCCACGACCCGACCGGTCGCCGCCCGGTGCGCCTGGCCGGTGGCCGCGAGGCGAGTGCGCTGGACATCCAGCGCGAATACCACGCGCGGGCCGTCGCGCACATGGAGAACCGTCAGCCCGACGAGATGCTCTCGAAGGTCGTCGACCTGTGGGGCCGCATGCTCGACGCCGTCGAGTCCGACGACTTCTCCGGCGTGGACACCGAGATCGACTGGGTGATCAAGCGCAAGCTGTTCCGGCGCTACCAGGACCGCTACGACATCGAGCTGGGCGACCCGAAGATCGCGCAACTCGACCTGGCCTACCACGACATCCTGCCCGGCCGCGGGGTCGCCGACGTGCTGACGCGCAAGGGGCTGATCGCCCGCGTCACCACGGACGAGGCGATCGACGAGGCGGTGCACCTGCCGCCGCAGACGACGCGGGCCAAACTGCGCGGCGAGTTCATCAGCGCCGCGCAGGCCGCGGGCCGCGACTTCACCGTCGACTGGGTCCACCTCAAGCTCAACGATCAGGCTCAGCGCACCGTGCTCTGCAAGGACCCGTTCCGGTCCGTGGACGAGCGCGTCGATCGCCTGATCGCCTCCATGTGACCCGTACCCTGGGTCCGTGCCCAAACGCCAGAAGGTCGAGCGCCAACTCAACCTGGTCATCTGCCTGCTCTCCACGCGCCAGTTCGTGTCCGCGGACTACATCCGCCGCAATGTCGGCGGCTACTACGAGAACGCGAGCAGCGACGAGGCCTTCTTCCGGATGTTCGAGCGGGACAAGGCCGATCTGCGCGACCTGGGCATCCCGCTGATCACCGGCCCGACGTCGGGCTTCGGGGAGAGCGAGGACGGGTACCGAATCGATCGCGAGCGCTACGAGCTGCCCGACATCCACCTGGAGTCCGACGAGGCCGCCGCGGTCGCCCTGGCCACCGCGCTGTGGGACAGCTCCGAGGTCGCGGCGATCGCCCAGAGTGCCGCTCTCAAGCTGCGCGCCGCCGGCATCGACGTGTCGGCCGACCAGGAGTGGGAGGTCAGTCCGGCCGCGGCCGGACGAGGCGCCGGTGACGAGCGGGTCCTGCGGACCCTGCTCGAGGCGAGCCAGAGGCGCCGGTCGGTCGAGATGGTCTATCAGCGTCCGGGCGCCCAACCGGCGGTCCGCCGCCTGGAACCGTGGGGCGTGGTCACCCATCGGGGACGCTGGTACGTCGTCGGCCACGACCGCGATCGGGGGGAGCGCCGGACCTTCCGCCTGGCGCGCATCACCGAGGTGGCGCCGGTCGGCAGCGACGGTGCCTTCACGGTCGACGCCGAGCCGGGTTCGCTGCGCGACTTGGTGGCCGAATCGGTCGACACGGCGTTTCGCGAGGAGGCCGGACGGGCCCGGATCTGGGTGGCTGCCGACCGCGCCGCCGGTTTGCGGCGGTTCGCGTCGGCGACCGAACCGATGACTTTCGACGGGGAGCCCGGCGACCGATTGACCGTCGACTACGACTCCACGCCGGTGTTGGTGCGCACGATCCTCGGCGCGGGATCGGACGCGGTCGTCCTCGAGCCCGCGGGGCTGCGCGACGCGGTCGTCGCGGCGCTGGACGAACTGGTGGTGCGATCATGACCGGCACATCGGTCTCACGGTTCTCCCGGCTGCTCGCGATGGTCCCGTATCTGGCGGCCCGGCAGGGGATCGCCGTCGACGAGGCGGCCGCCGAACTCGGCATCTCCGAGTCGCAACTCACCAAGGACATCGAGCAGCTGTTCGTCTGTGGTCACCGTCAGAACGGCTTCGAGGACCTCATCGACGTCCAGTACGACTCCGGATATGTGCGGGTGCAGTTCACCGCGGGCATGGACCGGCCGCTGCGGCTCACCGGTGACGAGGCGGCCCTGCTGCAAACCGCGCTGGCAACGCTCGCCGACATCCCCGGCGTCGACGCCGACGCCACCCGTCGGGCGATCGCGAAGGTCGAGGAGGCGATGGCCGCCCCGGTCCGGCCCAAGAAGAAGGGGCTGCGCGCGCGGGGCGAGGAGCTGGAACGGGCGGCCGCGGCGGCGAAAGCCGCCGGCGGCGGAAGCGAGGACAAAGCGGACGCGGGCTCGGCCCGCGAGGCCGTCTACGACCGGGTGCGCGACGGCGTTCGCGACCATCGGGCGCTGCGGCTGCGCTACTACACGCCGGCCCGCGACGCCGTCGGTGAGCGGGTGGTGGACCCCATGGCCGTCCAGCTGATCGACGGCAAGGCCTACCTGCAGGCGTGGTGCCGCCAGTCGGAGGGCACTCGTCTGTTCCGTTTTGACCGGATCGAGGAGGCCGAGGAGCTCGACGAACCGTCGAATCCACCCGCCGCGGCAGTCGAGACGGGCTCGCCGGCCGGCTGGGAGGGCCAGGATCTGCCCACCGCCGAGCTGGAGATCGACCGCTCGGCGGTGTGGGTGGTCGAGAACTACCTGGTCGATTTGCTGGACGACCCGCCGGCCGATTCCGCTGCGCCCGTCCGGGCACAGGTGCGCTACGGCTCGCAGGAGTGGTTGGTGCGGTTCCTGCTCGGCTTCGGTGGCGCGATCCGCGTCGTCGGCGAGCCGCAGGTGCAGGCGCAGGTCCGGGAGCGCGCCGCCGCGGCCCGCGCCCGCTATTCCTAGTGTCGGGTCATGTCATTCGAGTCCGTTCGGGCCGCCTACGGCAGCCGGGTGTCCGACTATGTCGACGTCGTCGGACGGATCGATCAGGTGGATCAGGCGGATCTCGAGCTCATCGAGGACTGGGCGCGCGGCATCGACGGGCCGATTCTGGATGTCGGGTGTGGTCCGGGTCAGTGGACCGACCACCTCGCCGGTCTCGGCCTCGACGTTGCGGAATTCGTCGAACACGCGCGCAGGACATACACCGATGGTCGCTATCGCGTTGGGCGGGCGGAGGACTTGCACGTCGAGGACGGCGCGCTGGGCGGCGTCCTCGCCTGGTACTCCCTCATCCACGTCGAGCCGGATCACATCGGTGCCCCGCTTGCGGAGCTCGCGCGGTGTATTCGCCCCGGTGGTGGGCTCGCCTTGGGATTCTTCACCGATTCGGTGGTGGCTCCCTTCGACCACGCGGTCGATATCGCCTACTACTGGCCGATCGACGTACTCGTGTCCCGCGTCGAGGACGCCGGCTTCACCGTTACCCACACGGGCTCTCGGGCAGATCGTCCAGAGCGCACCCACGCCGAAATCCTCGCAAGCCGCCGCCGCGAGCGGCCACGAGGCGCGGTCGCGGGCAACGGTGCGGTGGTCGCGTAGACTCGGGGACGACTGAACACCGTCTTCCGAGGGAGTCTGCCATGCCGTGGGGCCTAACGCCGGGGCACTTGATCATCGTGCTGATCGCTTTCCTGATCCTGTTCGGCGCGGGCAAGCTCCCGGACGCGGCGCGCGGCATCGGACGGTCGCTGCGCATCTTCAAGAGTGAGCTGGGCGAGATGGCCGGCGACGGCAAGGACAAGGAGGCGGCCAAGGCCGCCGACGACCCGCAGCGCGAGCTGCCCCCGGGGGATGGCGACGGTGACGGGGCGGGTCCCGCCTCGGAGAAGAAGTCCGCCTGATCCCCGCCGTCTGACGCCCCGCCCGCGTGCGCATCCCGCTCGACCCTCGCCGCCGAAGCAGCAAGGTCAACCCCGACGGCACCATGCCGCTGGTGGATCATCTGCGCGAGCTGCGCAGACGGCTGATCATCGCCCTGGTCGCCATCGCGCTGACCACGATCATCGGCTTCGTCTGGTACTCGCGCGGCCCGTGGGTCGTGCCGTCGCTGGGAGAGCTCCTGCGCGGCCCGTACTGCGACCTCCCGTCCGACCTGCGCGCCTCCTTCTCACCGGACGGGAAGTGTCGCCTGCTGGCCACCGGTCCGTTCGACCAGTTCATGCTGCGCCTGAAGGTCGGTCTGACCGCCGGCATCGTGCTCGCCGCCCCGGTGTGGTTCTACCAACTGTGGCGGTTCATCACTCCTGCGCTGCGCCGCAACGAGCGCCGCTACGCGGTGGGCTTCGTCGCGTCGGCCAGCCTGCTGTTCATCGCCGGTGCGGTCCTGGCCTACCTGGTCGTCGCTAAGGCCTTCAAGTTCCTGCTGAGCATCGGCAGCGACGTCCAGACCACCGCGCTGGCCGGTGACCAGTACTTCTCGTTCATCATCAACCTGCTGATCATCTTCGGGATCAGCTTCGAGCTGCCCGTGCTGCTCGTCGCGCTCAACCTGATCGGGGTGCTGTCCTACGAGCGCCTGAAGAAGTGGCGACGCGGTCTGGTGTTCGGCATGTTCGTGTTCGCGGCTTTCATCACCCCCGGCTCGGACCCGTTCACGATGACCGCCCTCGCCGTCGCTCTCACCGTGCTGCTTGAGGGCGCGATCCAGTTCTCCCGCATCAACGACAAGCGGCGGGCCCGCAAGCGCGCTGCCGCCGATGCGCTCGACGACGACGAGGCGAGCCCGCTCGCCCCGCCGGAGCCGATCGGGGCACCGGCGTCGACGACGCGGGATTCGGTTCGGCGGTCCGACGGCTTCGATGACATCCTGTAGGCGATGACCACCGGCACCGCTTCGAGCGGCTTCAACGCGGAGACGGCCCTGCGCGACTTCGCCGATCGACTGTCCTTCGGCCTGGACGACTTCCAGCGGCGCGCCTGCGAGGCGCTCGTCGCCGGTCACGGCGTGCTCGTGTGCGCGCCGACCGGCGCCGGCAAGACCATCGTCGGTGAATTCGCGGTCCACCTGGCCCTGGCCAGCGGCACCAAGTGCTTCTACACGACGCCCATCAAGGCGCTGAGCAACCAGAAGTTCCACGACCTCGTCGAGGTGC
This sequence comes from Gordonia sp. (in: high G+C Gram-positive bacteria), assembly GCF_047606305.1. Lineage (GTDB taxonomy): Bacteria > Actinomycetota > Actinomycetes > Mycobacteriales > Mycobacteriaceae > Gordonia. The sequence continues at coordinate 53,856 of NZ_JASGER010000016.1, forward strand.
ACGGCGCCGGCAACGTCGGACTCCTCACCGGGGACAACTCGATCAACTCCGACGCCCCGATCGTGGTGATGACGACCGAGGTGGTGCGCAACATGATCTATGCGCAGAGTCCGGCCCTGGACGGGCTGGCCTTCGTCGTCATGGACGAGGTGCACTTCCTGGCCGACCGCTTCCGCGGGGCGGTCTGGGAGGAGGTGATCCTGCACCTGGATCCGTCGGTGCGGGTGGTGAGCCTCTCGGCGACGGTCTCCAACTCGGAGGAGTTTGGCGCCTGGATACAGACGGTGCGCGGCGACACCACGGTGATCGTCGACGAGGTGCGCCCGGTCCCGCTGTGGCAGCACATGCTGGTCGGCAACCGCCTGTTCGACCTGTACGACCGCGCGTCGCTCGCCGACGGCAAACCCCGGGTGAACCCGGAACTCACCCGGTACATCGCCCACCGCGCCCTGACCGCCAGCGGCGACCGCGACGACGACTCCCACGGACGGGGCCGGCGGGCGGGCGGCCGGCACCGGGGACGCGGGGGTCCGCG
>NZ_JASGER010000017.1:0-14199 GCF_047606305.1 Gordonia sp. (in: high G+C Gram-positive bacteria)
CGACGAGGCCGCCGCCCGTGCCCTGGCCGCGTTGGCGGACCGCTGATGCTCACCGCGGACCAGGTGACGGGGTGGCCGGCGCTGCCGCTGGACGAGGCCGCGCGCGAGGCGCGGGCCAACGGCCGCACCCTGCGCGAGGAGATCCGGACCGGCCAGGCGGCGCTGGAGCGGACCTCCCGGTGGCGCGGGGCGGCGCGGGGATTCGCCGCATCGCGGTTCGCCGAGGAGGTCGACCACGTCGAGGAGGTGTCGCGGGTGCTGGCCGCCTTCGCCGACGCGGCCGAGGATGCCGGCGCCGAGCTGTCGGACGGTCGTGAGCGGGTGCTCCGGCTGGCGGCCGAGGCGGACGTCGCCCGGGGTGGTGCGGGTGGCCGCCCTGCCGATGACGTTCACTCGTTTGCCGGGACCGAGGCCGAGAACCGGGAGGCCGTCGACGAGGCCGATGCCCGGCTGCGCGCGGCCCTGACCGCCCTTGACGAGACCGACCGTCGACACGCCGCCCGGCTCGACGCGTTGGTCGCCGATCTGACCGCCATGGTCCACGGCCATGTCGACGTCCTCACCCCGGAGGGGCGCCGCGACCCCGATGCCGTGGTCACCCGGCTCGCCGCGATGACGCCGCAGCAGCGCCGGGACCTGCTCGCCCGAATGAGCACGCGCGACATCGACCGACTCGTCGCGGCGAACCCGGGTGTGCTGGGCAACCTCGACGGCGTGCCGTTCGCCGTGCGGATCGCCGCCAACCGGCGGGCCATCGAGGAGGCGTTGGAGGCGCAGGTGCGCCGCGGCGTCGGCGACGGCCCCCGGGCGCGGCAGCTGCGCGAGATGCTCGGCACCATCGCCGACCCGCATGCCCCCCACCGTCGCGTGCGCCGTCAATTCGTCGCCTTCGCCAACACGCCCAGCGGGCGCGCGATCGAGATGTTCGGCGCCGTGCGCCCGACGACGACGTCGGTGGCGGTCTACGTCCCCGGCACCGGCACCAAGCTGGACACCGCCGGCGCCAACCGCACCGCGGCGTGGAACTTCGCCAATCGCAGCGGCTCGCCGGTGTTCCTCTACCTCGACGGCCAGTTCCCGCCCGATCTGCCGTCGGCGCTGTCGTCGAAGTACGCGATGAGCATGGCGCCGCGGCTGGTCGAATTCGGCCGGTCGCTGGACGCGGAGGTCGCCGCGCACGCCCCGGCGGCGGCCACGGTGTACCTCGGGCACTCCTATGGCGGGGCGGTCGTCGGGACCGCCGAACAGCTCGGACTACGGGCGGACCGGGTCGTGTACGCGTCGGCGTCGGGCACGGGCATGCTCCCCGGCGGCGCCGATGCGTGGTCGAATCCAGCTGGGCCCCAACGTTTCTCGATCACCCCGCCGGGTGATCCGATCCACCCGATCCAGTCGTCGGGCGTGCACGGCGGCGACCCGGACACCGCCCGCGGAGTGACGCGGATGGACAGCGGCGACTACGCCGACGGGCAGCGCGTCCGGGGCCGGCACGGGCACGGCGCCTACTTCGACGACCCGGACAGCGACGCCTTCGCGAACATGGTCGCGGTGATCCGGGGTCGGGCGGTCAGGCCGTACGTCCCGCGCGAACCCGATGTCCCCGGCCCCGGATAGCGGCCGCCTATCCTGACGGCATGACCCCGCAGCCCCGATGGATGACCGACACCAAACCCGGCCACAGCGAGTGGTACATCGAGCGCTTCCGCACGATGGCCGCCGACGGCGCCGACCTGGTGGGCGAGGCCCGGATGGTCGACGCGATGGCGCCCCGCGGAGCGCGAATCCTCGACGCCGGCTGTGGGCCGGGCCGCGTCGGCGGATACCTGCAGGAGGTCGGGCACACGGTCGTCGGCGTCGACGTCGACCCCAAACTGATCGAGGCCGCCGGGCAGGACCACCCCGGGCCCACCTGGCTCGTCGGGGATCTCGCCGAGCTCGATCTGCCGGCCTGTGGCATCGCCGAACCCTTCGACCTCATCGTGTGCGCGGGCAACGTGATGGTCTTCCTCGCACCCGGCACCGAGCGGCAGGTGCTCGAGCGGCTCGCCGCCCACCTCGTCGACGACGGGCGGATCGTCGTCGGGTTCCACACCGACCGGGACCTGTCGGTGGCGGACTTCGACGCCGCCGTCGCCGACGCGGGATTGGCGCTCGACCTGCGCCTGGCGACCTGGGATCTGCGGCCCTGGCACGACGACGCCGATTTCGCCGTGTCGATCCTGCGCAAGCCGACCGGTTAGAACGTCACCGTCGGCGGGTTGGTGAACAGGTCGACCTCCGCGACGACGTACCGCTTCACCACGTCGGTGGTCGGGCCCGCGGGGGTGCTGACGCTGACCGGGAACTCGATGATGCCCAGCGAGAACAGCAATGCGCCTCGTCGACGGTTGAAGTACGACCGGCTCAGGCTGGGGATCTCCACCTTGCCCCACCGGGCCGATCCGGGGACGGCACCGGTTTGGCGGACCCGGTTGGGGCAGTCCTCGGGGGTGGGGTCGGTCGACTGCAGGCACCTGTCGAAGGCGGCGCGGATGGCCTTCTCGGCGGCGTCGGCACCGGCTGGGCTCGCGGTGACGCGCACGCGCAGCTGACCGGCGAAGACCCCGCCGGGCAACAGCCAGTCGGGTTTGACGAACTCGTTGGAGCTGACCGCGAAATTGGGGTTGGGGGTGGCGAACTCGACGTAGCCGGGGAACAGGGCGATGGTGCCGACGGTGACCGGCTTGCCGAACAGCCGCAGCACCCGACCCGCGTTGTCGCCCGGCAGGCCACGCACCTCGACGGCACTGTGCCGCAGCTTCCAGCTGCCGTCGGCCCTGGTCAGCCGCAGGGTGACCTCCGAGTCGTTGTCGCCGAAGCGGACCGCGACGCGGACCGTCGACGTCGTCGTGCCGCCGCTCTCGCGCACCACGCGGATCTCGCTGATGGGGGTCTTCGCCGTCTGCCGGCGCAGGATCTCGTCGGTGAGGAACTCGGTGGTGACCGGGGTGCTCGACGAGTACGACAGAGCGCGCTGCGCATCACCGTCGGCGAGTGCTTGGAAGTAGGCGGTCGCGACCCCGGCCGGGGTGGCGTCGGGGTCGCTGCGGGCCCGCTGCACGGCCATGAGTCCCGCGACGAGCGCGGTGCCGAGGACGACGGCCAGTCCGCTCAGGATCCACGTGGTGCGCCGCCGCCGCTTCTCGCCCTCTTCGCCGCCGAGCGTGCCCGGATTTTCGCCGAGCGTGCCCGGATTTTCGTCGACCGTGCCCGGGTTTTCGCCGGTTGGGTCGAGACCCGTGCCCGCGCCGGGCAGGGCGTCGACCGACCGCCACTCGTCGGGGTCGCCGGGGAAGACCTGGACGTCGTCGGACACCCTGTGAAGTCTAGAGCCCGCTCGTCAGCGGTTCAGGAACGCCGAGACGGTGGCCTCGAAGGCGGCTTTCGCCTCGATCATCACCCAGTGTCCGCACTTGGGGAAGATGTGCAGCTCGGCGTCGGGGATGAGGCGCATCGGGACCATCGCCATGTCGGGCGGGCTGACCCGGTCGTCGCGGCCCCACGTCAGCAGGGTCGGGCATGCGACCTTGTGCATCATCGCCCAGTACGGCGGAGTATCGGCCGCGGCCATGAACTGCTGCTGCATCTCGAAGGCCTTGGAGCCGTACATCATCGCGGCGGTCTGCTGCGCGTCCGGATTGGTGGCGGCCTCCCAGCGCTCCTCGATGAGCTCGTCGGTGACGATCGAGCGGTCGTAGACCATCGAGTTCAGCCAGCGGATGAGCTTGTCGCGGTCCGGGGCGTCGGTGAACTCCTGCAGCAGCCGCAGGCCCTCGCTGGGGGAGGGGCTGAAGACGTTGGGCCCCACACCGCCGATGGTGACGAGTTTGGCCACGCGCTCGGGCTTCTTGATCGCCAGGTTGATCCCGACGACGCCGCCCATCGAGTTGCCGATCATCGGTGCGGACTCGATGCCGAGGCCGTCCATGAAGCGGGTCACCGAACTGCCGGCGGTCAGCACCGGGTGCCCCTCGACCGGGTCGCTGACGCCGAAGCCGGGGAACTCGAGGATGAAGGTGTGATGGGTCTGCGCGAAGTAGGCGAGGTTGTTGCGGTAGTTGCGCCAGCCGGTCACGCCCGGGCCGGAGCCGTGCAGCAGGATCAGCGGCGGGGCGTCGGGGTCACCGGCCTCGTGGTACCGGATAACGCCCTTGTCGGTGGCCAGTTCGCGTTTGGTCGCGTCGTATGAGACATCCACGAGGGCCATACTAGAACACGTTCTAGTTTTCGGACAGGGCTACCAGATGCGGACCCGTTGGTCGGGCTCGAGGTAGAGCTTGTCGCCCGGCTGCACGTCGAAGGCGTCGTAGAAGGCGTCGACGTTGCGGATCACCCCGTTGCAGCGGAACTCCGGCGGCGAGTGCGGGTCGATCGCGAGTCGCTTGATCGCCTCCTCGTCGCGCGTCTTGGTCCGCCAGATCTGCGCCCAGCTGTAGAACAGCCGCTGCTCGCCGGTCATCCCGTCGATCACCGGTGGATCCGGGTTCGCCAGGCGGTAGGCGACGAGGGCGATCGACAGGCCGCCGAGGTCGCCGATGTTCTCGCCGATGGTGAACTCCCCGTTGACCTTGTGGTCGGGGGACAGACCCGTCGGGGTGAACTCGTCGTACTGGTCGATGAGGGCGCGGGTCCGCTTGGCGAATTCGGTGCGGTCCGCATCGGTCCACCAGTCGACGAGGTTGCCCTGGCCGTCGTACTTGGCGCCCTGGTCGTCGAAGCCGTGGCCGATCTCGTGGCCGATGACCGCGCCGATGCCGCCGTAGTTGACCGCGTCGTCGGCCTCGGCGTCGAAGAACGGCGGCTGAAGGATGGCGGCGGGGAAGACGATCTCGTTCATCCCCGGGTTGTAGTAGGCGTTGACCGTCTGCGGGGTCATGAACCACTCGTCGCGGTCGACGGGCCGTCCGATCTTGCCGAGCTCGCGGTCGTACTCGAAGGCCGACGCGCGCGCGACGTTGCCGATGAGATCGTCGCGGTCGACGGTCAGCGCGGAGTAGTCGCGCCAGTGGGCCGGGTAGCCGATCTTCGGGTTGAACGCGTCGAGCTTGGCGAGGGCCTTCTTGCGCGTGGCCGGGGTCATCCAGTCGAGATCGGTGATGTTGCGCCGGTAGGCCTGTACGAGGTTGGCGATCAGCTCGTCCATCCGTGCCTTCGCCGCGGCGGGGAAGTGCTCGTCGACGTAGAGGCGGCCGACGGCGAAGCCCACGGCGTCCTCGACGAACCCGACGCCGCGCTTCCAGCGCTCGCGGATCTCCGGTGCGCCGGACATCGTGCGGCCGTAGAAGTCGAAGTTCTCGTCGACGAAGGCCGCGGGCAGGTAGGGGGCGGCCGAGTGGAGCAGCTTCCAGCGCAGCCAGGTCTTCCAGTCGTCGAGCGGGCGGTCGGCGAGCAATCCGGCGACGCCGGTGATGAACGACGGTTGTCCGACGTTCACCTCGGCGAAGGCGTCGGTGTCGCCACCGGCGAGGGTCGTGATCCAGACGTCCACCGGGAAGGCGCCCGCCTCTTTGGCGAAGTCGGCGGCCGAGGTGAGGTTGTAGGTGGCGTCGGCGTCGCGACGCTTGACGACGTCCCAGTGGTGGGCGGCGATCGCGGTCTCGAGATCCATGACGGTCGCGGCGGCTCCCGCCGGATCGTCGACGCCGGCGAGCGTGAACATCTTCTCGATGTGCGCGACGTACGCGGCGCGGGTGTCGGCGTGGGCGTCCTCGCGGTAGTAGGACTCGTCGGGCAGGCCGAGACCGGACTGGACGATGTGCACGAGGTAGCGGTCGGAGTTCTTGGAGTCGGTGTCGACGTAGACGCCGAACAGTCCGCCGATGCCGCCGCGCTGGAAGGCGCCGAGCGCCTGGGCGAGGCCGGCCTGGTCGGTGATCGCATCGATGGCCGACAGTCCGCCGGTGACGGGCGAGAGGCCCAGCTCCTCGATGCGGTCGGCGTCCATGAACGACGCGTAGAGGTCGCCGATCTTGCGCTCGTCGCTGCCCGGCGCGGCCCCGGAGTCGGCCGCGGCAGTGATGATGTCGCGGACGTCCTCCTCGGCGCGGTCGCGCAGCACGAGGAAGGAGCCGTCGATGCTGCGGTCCGCGGGGATCTCGTGGGTGGCGAGCCACTTGCCGTTGAAGTGCGCGTACAGGTCGTCCTGGGCGCGCACCGAGTCGTCGGTGAAGGAGAAGTCGATGCCGGAGGGGGAGGTCGTCGCAGTCACGGTTTCCATCCTGCCGGAATTTCTTGCCGAGTGGACTCCCGAAGTGCGCCGAGTGGGCGCTCGATCCCCGTCGAGTGGGCGGTGAATCTCGTCGAGTGGGCGCTCATTTCCGTCGAGTGGGCGGTGAATCTCGCCGAGTGGGCGGTGAATCTCGCCGAGTGGGCCCCTCACGTCCGCCGAGTGGGCACTTGCCTCGCCGGGTGCCAGACTGGAGGCATGAGTTATTCGGTGCTCCGCGCCGGCGACCGGTTCCACACGACGACGGACTGGCTGTCGTCGTCGCACAGCTTCTCCTTTGGCGATCACTACGACCCGGAGAACACGCATCACGGCGTGCTGCTGGTCAACAACGACGAGACGCTGCGCCCCGGGCAGGGCTTTGACACGCACCCCCATCGCGAGACTGAGATCATCACCTGGGTGCGGTCGGGCAGTTTGGTCCACCAGGATTCGCGCGGACACAGCGGCGTCGTCTACCCGGGCCTCGCGCAGCGGATGAGTGCCGGCACAGGCGTCGAGCACTCCGAGCGAAACGACACCTGGACCTCGTCCGACGGATTGCGCGTCGAGGGAGCCGGGACCGTCGACGTCAGCTACGTACAGATGTGGGTCCTGCCCGATGAATTCGGTCTCGACCCCGGATACGACCAAGCCGACGTCAGCGCCGACCTCGCCACCGGCGGACTGATCCCGATTGCATCGGGCGATCCGGCGGTCGACGCGGCGATCCGTATCCGGAATCGTTCGGCGACGTTGTGGACCGCGCGCCTCGACAAGGGTCAACGGGTGCGACTGCCCGCGAGTCGGTTCACCCACATCTTCGTCACCGAGGGTGCGATGCGGTTCGACGACGAGACCCTCTTCGTCGGTGACGCGGTGCGCGGAGCCGATCTCGGCGGCTGCGCCCTCGTCGGGGAGTCGGACGGGCCGGCCGAGGCGCTCGTCTGGGTCATGGGCACGTCGCTCGGAGAGTGATCGCCCACTCGGCGAGATTCACCGCCCACTCGGCGGAAATGACCGCCCACTCGGCGAGATCTACCGCCCACTCGGCGGAAATGACCGCCCACTCGGCGTTATGGAGGCGTGACGGGATCGTCACGGACCCGGTGCGCACCTGGCTCGCCATCATGTGTGACTAATGTGAAAATTGTGACTTATGAGGTCACGGAATTCTGCACTGGCGGTCATCGCCGCCGCGGCGTGCTGCGCAGCGGCGACGTCGTGCTCGTCGACGCCGACCGGCGCCGCCGGCGTCGTCCACGACTATGCGGCAGCGATCTCGCAGCAGAACATCCAGAAGGCCGCCGCACTCACGACCGCCCCGGGGCAGGCCGCCGACACCCTCACCGCGACCATGGACGGCATGCACGCCATGGGCGTGGACACCAAGGTCAAGCGCGCCGAGGACTTCAACGACGGCACCGCCGGCTTCACCCTGCAAACGACCTACCGCTGGGACAACAAGCGCAAGTTCAGCACCGAAACGCTCGGCACCGCGCGCAAGCTGTCGTCGGGCTGGCGCGTGCAGTGGGAGCCCGCGCTCATCTACCCGGGTCTGCACCCGGGCGGCCACCTCGCCAACGTGCGCACCGACGCCAAGCCCGCGCCGCGGGTCCTCTCGTCCAGCGGCAAGCCGTTCATGGTGATGCAGCAGGTCAACGACATCGTCGTCGACCCCGGCCTGACCAAGGACCTCGGCTCGACCGTCCGCGCGGCGGCCCGGGCCATCGCGCCGATGGCACCCCAGATCACCTCCGACGTCATCCTGCGCAAGACCGCCGCCAACCCCGGCCAGGCCGTCGTCGCGGTGACCCTGCGCGACCCCGACATGAAGGTCCTGACCACCGACCCCGCCAAGATCCCGGGCGTCAGCGTGCACAAGTACGAGAAGCTCGTCATGGCCAACCGCCAGCTCGACTCACCCCTCGAGGACGGGCTCAGCAACTACTGGCAGGCACTGCGCGACGCGACCGCCGGCTGGCAGATCATCGCCGCGCAGCCCGGTCGCAAGACCGAGCGGCTCGACGGTGAGCAGGGCCCGGCGGGCGGCAACATCGCGACCACCGTCGACCCGCGCGTCCAGCGCGCCATCGGCGATGCGGCTCTCGACGTCGCGCAGCCGACGACCATCCTCGCGCTCGACGGCAAGACCGGCGGGATCCTCGGGATGGGCCGCAACGACGCGGCCGCCGCGCGCGGCATCAGCATCGACGGCGAGTACCCGACCGGGTCGTCGCTGTCGCCGGTCTTCGACGCGATTGCCAAGCAGTCCAAGGCCACCGGCACGTCGTCCGAGGAGCTGCTGGACCGCGTGGGCCTGGGCGTCGTCTTCACCGTGCCGGGCGCCTCGTCGCCGCGCAGCACGGGCATGACGGTCGAGCAGGCCGACTACCGGCCGGGCGAGGTCCGTGCCTCGATGCTCAACGTCGGCGCCCTCGGCGTCGCGCTGACCCGGGCGATGTCCGGGGAGAAGAAGTCGGTGCCGCCGTTCATCATCAAGGGCCAGGAGACCAAGGTCCACGACGGTGAGCTCGGCACGCTCGACGGCGCCCTGGTGCGCCCCATCCTCGACGCGATGGTCCGCACGGTCCGCAGCGGCGACGCCAGCGACCTCACCAAGTCGAAGGGACTGCGCGCACTCGTGGGCACCAACGGCCCGTCGGGACCGGGTTGGTTCCTCGGCGTCGTCGACGACAAGGTGATCGTCATCTACACCGAGGGCCAGCGGTCGGGGACCGCGGCACTGCAGGCGGCGCAGAAGTACCTGTCGGCCCGCTGACTCAGCGGCGCAGCCGGTGGAGCCGGGCCGCGATGGCCCGCCAGCCGAGTAGGAAGACCGCCAGCGTCACCGTCGCGACGACGATGAACGACGGTGCCGTCCCCGCGCGCAGGACCGCCCGCAGGGCCATGCCGACGGCGACCGTCGACACCCAGACGACGACGCCGAACGGCAGGACGCGCTCGGGCCGGTACACCCGCGCACCCGAGTCCGACGAACCGAGCTGCGCGTACACGTACATCAACGACCACCCGACGGCCGCACCGACGAGGAAGGGCCAGGCGGTGTGCACGATGCCGAGCGGGTCGATGCCCTCGTCGTGACTGCGCCGACCGATCGTCGCGAACAGCAGGACCAGGACGGCGTCGACGACGGCGGACACCACGAGCGGCAGTTGCAGGGCCGGGCGGGAGACGCTGGTGTTCATCAGACCTACGGTAGCTTCCACGCGTCGTCGCCGGTCGGGCCGTCGTCCTCGTCGTCCTCGGTGGCCGCGTCGGGGATGTGGTGGCCCAGGATCATGCGGCGCTGATCGTCGGTGAAGTCGACCAGCGGCCGGTCCGGGTCGGAGGGCCCGGTGGTGGTGCGCAGGCTCTCTTCGAACTCGTCGTCGGAGTCCTCGACGTTCTTGATGCGGCTGCGGTACATCGCGAGGATCACGACCCACCCGATCAGCGACACGAGCACGAAGCTCACCAGGCGGTAGAGGATGACCGCGACGGCCGCGGTGCCGTTGTCCATGCCGGCCGGGACCAGGGCCAGGACCATCGCGACGTCGGCGACGCCGAGTCCGCCGGGCAGCAGCGGGATCGCGATGCCGGCGGCCTTCGACGTCGCGTAGGCGACGGCGATGCCCGCGATCGAGGGGTGTGCGCCGATCGCCCAGCAGGCGAACATCAGGCAGAAGATGTCGGTGATCCAGTTGAACAGGCTCCAGCCGAAGGCGACGGTCGCGTCACGGCGGGTCAGCTGCACGGCACCCAGCTGGTCGATGAGCAGGCGCAGGCGCTCCTGGCCGGACTCCTCGGGCTTGTTGCGCAGCTCGTTGTACCAGCGCAGGATCTTCGAACCCCAGGCGTGCACGGTCGCCGGGTGCGTGGACAGGTACTGCAGCACGGCGACGAAGGCGATGAACCCGATGATCGAGAACATCACCGAATACGGGTTGGTGCGCACACCGGCCATCAGGGCGCCGACGATGCCGAGGGTCGCCAGGCCCACGCCGGCGATGAGGCCGGCCATCACGACCTGCCAGGACGCGACGACGGGATTGGCCCCCCACCGGCGGGTCTCGCGGTAGGTGAAGGCCGGGGCCAGCACCTGGCCGCCGGGCATGGTCTGGCTCAACGAGTTGGCGGCCAGGATCACCGACAGCGACCGCCACTGCGACACGATGACGCCCGCCGAGCGGAACAGCGCGCGCTGCACCCGGGCGAAGCTGTCCAGGTTGAGCATGGAGGCGACGAAACACGCGCAGAGCCAGCCCCAGTGCACGTCGCCGACGCGCGCCCAGGCGGCGGCGAACTGGTCGCGGATCAGATATCCCTCGACGGCGAGGACGGCGATGATCACGACCAAGACGACCCAGCGGAGCCACTTCCGGCTTCGTTGCCAGATCGCGCCGAGCGATTTCGCCATGCCGGTCAGGGTACCTAACCTGTGAAAACCGTTAACTCTGCCTAGGCTTGGCACCGTGAGTGATTCACCGGCCGCGCAGCGGCACCCCGTTCCCCCCGGCGTCCGCGCGGCGGCCTCCTGGTCGTGGCGCCTGTTGGTCATCGGCGCGTTCATCGCCGTGCTGTTCATCGGTTTCTGGCATTTCAAGGAGGTGCTCGTCCCGGTGGCGATCGCCATCCTGGGCACCGCGATGCTCGTGCCGGTGGTCGACTTCCTGAACCGCGGCGGGGTCCCCCGATCGTTGGCGGTGGTCATCTCGATGGTCACCGTCCTGGGTGTCCTCGGACTGGTGCTCGCCTTCGTGGTGCGCGAGTTCGTCAACGGCCTGCCGGAGTTGACCAAGCAGGTCACCGCGACCATCAACTCGGTCAAGGACTGGCTGGTCGACGGGCCCGTCTCGCTGGAGCGCAAGCAGGTCGACAACGTCGGCAAGGACCTCGTGGACTTCCTCAACCACAACCAGGAGAAGCTCACCAGCGGCGCCCTCTCCACGGCGACAACGGCCACCGAGATCATCACCGGCGCCTTCCTGACGCTGTTCCTGATGATCTTCTTCCTCTACGGCGGCGGCCAGATCTGGACCTTCCTCACCAAGCTCGTGCCCGCGGAGAACCGTGAGCGCGTGCACGCCGCGGGCCACGCCGGTTTCGGCACCCTCGTCGGCTACGTCCGGGCGACGGTCGCGGTCGCGCTCGTCGACGCGGTCGGCATCGGGATCGGGCTGGCAATCATCGGCGTGCCGCTCGCGCTGCCGCTGGCCTCGCTGGTGTTCTTCGGCGCCTTCATCCCGATCGTCGGTGCGCTCCTCACCGGTGGCGTGGCGGTCGTGGTCGCGCTCGTCACCAACGGCTGGGTCGCCGCACTGGTCGCGCTGGCCATCGTCGTCGCGGTCATGCAGCTGGAGAGCCACGTGCTGCAGCCCTTCCTGCTGGGCCGGTCGGTGCGCCTGCACCCGGTGGCGGTCGTGCTCGCGATCGCCGCGGGCATCGTCCTGGCCGGCATCATCGGCGGTCTGCTGGCGGTCCCGTTGATCGCCTTCCTGAACACCGCCATCCGCGAGCTGAACGCCTGGCCGGGGGAACCGGCGAAGGCCGACGGCGAGGGCCTGGTGCTCACCGCCGACCCGGACCCGCCGACCTGGGACGGCTGATGACCGGCGCGACCGGGCCGGACGACTCTCGCGCCGCCGCGCGTCGGGCGTGGCTGACCCGGGTCCGCGAGAGCATCGACGAGGATGCGAGCGCCCCGCTGTGGCGGGCCGCGCAGGTCTTCCGCGCCCTCTCGCTCGTCTACTCGGTCGGGTTCCAGTTCGCGGTGAACAACGATCTCGAGCGGCCGGCCGTCGCGGCCGGTCTGGGCATCGGGCTGGTCGCGTGGACCCTGGTGTGCGCCGTCGCCTACCTGGCCGGTTTCGGCCGCAACTGGAAGTGGGTCGGCGCCGAGCTAGCGGTCACCTGCGGGTTCCTCCTGTCGACGTCGTACGTGGCGTCGTCGGCGTGGATCACGAATCACCAGGCGTGGCCGACGACGCTGTGGGCGTGCAACGCGGTGATCTCCGCGGCGATCCTCGGCGGGGCGTCGGGCGGTGCGTTGACCGGCCTGGTCGTGTGGGCGTCGTCGGTGTTCGTCAAGGGTCGGGTCGACCTGAACCTCGGTCGCAACGCCCAACTGATCCAGCTGCTGTTCCTCGGCCTCGTCGTCGGGTGGGCGGCGACCAGTGCGCGGCGCAACCACGAGCTGCTGACGCAGGCCGCGCGCTTCGCCGCCGCCTCCGAGGAGCGCGACCGGTTGGCCCGGCACGTGCACGACGGCGTGCTGCAGGCGTTGGCGCTCATCTCGCGGCGGGGGCGGGAGATCGGTGGCGACACCGCCGGGCTCGCCGACCTCGCCGGTGAGCAGGAGCGCGCGCTGCGCCAGTTCCTCACCGACCGCGACGACGAGGACCGCACCTACCGGCAGGAGTCCGTCGACGTCGCCGACCTCGCGGCGCTGCTGCGCAAACAGGCCGGCGCCACGGTGTCGGTGAGCACCCCGCGCGAACCGGTGGCACTGCCGACGGCCGTCGCCGGGGAGGTCGACGCCGCGGTGCGCAACGCGCTCGACAACGTCGCCCGGCACGCCGGACCCGGTGCCAAGGCGTTCGTGCTGCTGGAGGATCTGGGCGACGAGGTGGTCGTCAGCGTCCGCGACGACGGCGTCGGCATCGAGCCCGGACGGTTGGCGGCCGCGGTCGACGAGGGTCGGCTGGGCGTGGCCAAGTCCATCGTCGGACGGATCGAGGCGCTGGGCGGGCGGGTCGAGCTGGATTCGACGCCCGGCGCCGGGACAGACTGGGAGCTGACGGTGCCGACGGCGCGAGGCGAGGAGGGCTGATGGCGATCCGCGTGATGGTGGTCGACGACCATCCGATGTGGCGCGACGGGATCGAGCGCGACCTGGTCGCCGAGGGATTCGAGGTGGTGGCCACCGCCGACGGGGTCGGCGCCGCCGTGCGCCGGGCCGCCGCCGTGCAACCCGACGTCGTGTTGATGGACATGCAGCTGCCCGACGGCACCGGTGCGGAGGCGACCGCGCAGGTGCTGGCCGCCTCGCCGTCGTCGCGCGTGTTGGTCCTCTCGGCCTCCGACGAGCGCGATGACGTGCTCGAGGCGGTCAAGGCGGGCGCGACCGGCTATCTGGTGAAGAGCGCCTCGCGGGAGGAGATGGTCGCCGGCGTGCGGGCCACGGCCGACGGTCAGGCGGTGTTCACACCGGGGCTGGCGGGGCTGGTGCTCGGGGAGTTCCGACGCATGTCGACCGAGGGCGCCGACGACCCGGAGAAGCCGGTCCTGTCACCGCGCGAGACCGAGGTGCTGCGCTACGTCGCCAAGGGGATGACCGCCAAGCAGATCGCGGCGAAGCTGTTCCTGAGCCATCGGACGGTCGAGAACCACGTGCAGTCGTCACTGCGCAAACTGCAGCTGGCCAACCGCGTCGAACTGGCGCGCTACGCCATCGAGCACGGGCTCGACGAGCCGGAGTAGCGCCCACTCGGCGAGATTCTGCCGCCCACTCGGCGAAGAAACAGCGCCCACTCGGCGAGATTCTGCCGCCCACTCGGCGAAAAACCTGCGTCCACTCGGCGAAGAAACGGCGCCCGCTCGGCGGGGTTACTGGCCCTGGCCGCCCTGTTCGCGGGCCCGGCGCAGCAGATCTTGAACACTGATCTCCTGGTCGCGGTTCCCGGCGGCGCGCTTGCCCTCGGGATCGGTGTCCGTCGACTCCTCGACCGGTCGCTGCGGCGCCCGCTGCTGCGGGGGCTGCGGGGCGGCAGGCTGCGCCGGGGCGGCGTCCTCGAAGCGGATGCCGCCGTCGCCCAGGCGCCAGGCGCCGGTGTCCGGAGCGGCTTCGTCGCCACCCTCGGTCGGGGCCGACCGGGTGACGCTCGGCGACGGGGGAGCGGGCGGTGCGACCGGTCGACGGGCGATCGGCGGCGCTTCACGGGGGCCGTCCTGCG
>NZ_JASGER010000018.1:0-42142 GCF_047606305.1 Gordonia sp. (in: high G+C Gram-positive bacteria)
CCCCGACCGAGTCCGCTCCCGAGTACCACAACCCGTGGCACGCCGAGCCCGCCGGCGGTGCGCCCGCCCCCGGTTGGCAGCCGCGTCCGAGCCGCTCGCCGCTGCGCCCCGGCGACGACCAGCAGTGAGCGCCGCCGACCGCGACCGCCTCGCCACCCTGGTGCGCGAGCTGGCGGTCGTCCACGGAAAGGTGACGCTGTCGTCGGGCAAGGAAGCCGACTACTACGTCGACCTGCGCCGCGCGACGCTGCATCACGAGGCGAGTCGGTTGATCGGCAAGCTGATGCGCGAGATGACCGCGGACTGGGAGTACGCGGCCGTCGGCGGACTGACCCTGGGCGCCGACCCGGTCGCGACGTCGATCATGCACGCCGACGGGAGCCCCGTCGACGCCTTCGTCGTCCGCAAGGAGGCCAAGCGGCACGGCATGCAGCGCCGGATCGAGGGTCCGGACATCGCCGGGCGCCACGTGCTCGTCGTCGAGGACACCTCGACGACCGGGGCGTCGCCGAGCGCGGCGGTCGAGGCCGTGCGCGAAGCGGGCGCCACCGTGGTCGGGGTGGCGACCGTCGTCGATCGCGCGACCGGTGCGGACGAGGTCATCGGCAAGCTGGGTGTTCCGTACCGCTCGCTGCTCGGCCTGGGCGACCTCGGCCTCGCCTGAGAAACCCGTGTCGGAGAACCCGCCCGACGATGCGACCGGCCCCACCGAGTGGCAGAACCGGTCGACCCCCGTCGTCGGGGTGGGCCCGTGGCCCGGTGAACCGCCCGACGATCCGCGGTATGACCCCCAACTGCTCGCCGAGGGCGATGCGCGCAACGTCGTCGACGCCTACCGCTATTGGACCCGCGAGGCCATCGTCGACGACATCGACCGTCGTCGGCATCCGTTCCACGTGGCGATCGAGAACTTCTCCCACGACGCCAACATCGGCACCGTCGTGCGCACCGCGAACGCCTTTGCCGCGGCCGCCGTGCACATCGTCGGGCGACGCCGCTGGAACCGGCGCGGCGCCATGGTCACCGACCGCTACCAGCACCTCGAGCACCACGAGACGGTCGCGGACCTGATCGCCTGGGCGCGGGCACGGGGCCTGGCCGTCGTCGCGGTCGACAACACCCCGGGCGCCCGGCGCATCGAGCGGACCGAGCTGCCGCGGGACTGCGTGCTGCTCTTCGGCCAGGAGGGCCCGGGGGTGAGCGACGACGCGCAGTCGCAGGCGGACCTGACGGTCTCCATCGCCCAGTTCGGCTCGACCCGGTCGATCAACGCCGGCGTCGCGGCCGGGATCGCCATGCACGTCTGGATCGGCCAGCACGCCGACCTCGACGACGCCTGGTAGCCGAACGCGCACCTTGACGTGACGGCGCTCACACCCTAGCGTCATACATCATTCGAAAAATGTATGACGTATAGCGGGGATTCGATGGGCAACCTTGGCAAGCGGGCAGTGGTCCTGGGCGGCAGCATGGCCGGCATGTGCGCGGCGGGTGCGGTGGCGCCGCACTTCGACGAGGTGGTCGTGCTCGAACGCGACGAGATCCCGGCCGACGCACAGCACCGGCGCGGCGTGCCACAGAGCAAGCACCCGCATTTCCTGCTCAACTCCGGCCGTCGGTCGATCGAGCAGATCTTCCCGGGCTACGAGGAGGCCCTCATCGACGCCGGGGCGCTGCACCTGATGCCGTCGTTGGCCGCCGCCCACTGCGAGGGGTCGGGCTGGATTCCGCGGCAAGAGGGCTCGATGACGATGGTCTACGCCTCCCGCCTGCTGATCGAGCGCACGCTGCGCGCCAAGCTCGCCGAGGTACCCAACATCCGCGTCGTCGAGGGCGTCAGCGTGATGGGACTGCAGATCGACGGCGACGCCGGGGCCGGTGGGCGGGTGAGGGGCGTGTGGATCGCCGGCGGCGAGGAAGGGCCCGACCGCCGACTCCTCGACGCCGACTTCGTCGTCGACACCCTGGGGCGCGGGTCTGCGGTCTCGGACTGGCTGCACAAGGCCGGGTGGCCCGAGGTCCCCGTCCAGTCGCTCGACGCGGGCGTCACCTACACCTCTCAGTGGTTCCAGAAGCCGGCCGACCTCCCGGAGAGCTGGTGGTGGGCCCACATGTCGGTCATGCCCACCGTCGAACCCGGCGACCACCCACCCGAGCACGACTTCCTCTGCCAGATCTTCCCGATCGAGGGCGACCGCGTGCTGGTGACCCTGGGGTCCTGGGGGCACCCGATGCCGCGCAAGGAGGACGAGTTCCTCGACTCGGTGCACAAGGTGCGTGCGCCGGGCTTCGGTCGTGCGGTCGACCTGTGCGAGCCGATCTCCAAGGTGTTCGTGACAAAGTCCACCGGCAACAAGCGGCGCCGCTACGACCGACTGCCGAACCCGCCCGCGGGGCTGGTCTACGTCGGCGATGCGATCTGCGGGTTCAACCCGTTCTACGGGCAGGGGATGAGCTCGGCGGCCAAGTCCGCACTGCTGCTCAAGGACAAGCTCGCCGACGCCACCGCCGTCGACACCCCCTTCGTCATCGACTACCTCACCGACCAGTGTCGGCTGCTCGACGACATCTGGACGCTGGCCCTGGCCCGCGACCAGGGTTACGCGAATGCCGAGGGCACCGAGATCGCGCCGCGGTGGCGGCAGAAGCTCGCCTACCGCGCGAGCTGGCCGGCGTTCCACCACATCTCGGCGACCACCCGCGAGGACCCGGTGGTCGAGGAACACTTCTCGCGGGTCTTCAACCTCGACGAGTCGGTGACCACCTTCGTCAAGAACCCGCGCGTCGTCGCCGGCCTCGCATGGTTCGCGGTGAAGCGGGCCTTCGGAAAGAACCGGCTGCCGCTCGGCTTCGACAGCCGCGCCGACCCACCGTCGGACATCTGGCGCGACGGCGTCCCGCATCCGGGCGGTCGAGTACAACCACTCCCCAAGGGCACCAAGCCCGGGGCCATGACGAAGGGAGCCTGAGAAATGGCTGTCTGCACCGCGGGCGACGTCCCGTCGATCATCACGCGCTACCTCGGCTTCGACTGCGCGAACGCCAATCCCGTCATCACCGTCCGCAACCCGGCCGATCTGGCCAACTGGACGTTGCCGGTCCTGGAGATCACCATCATCCTCGGCGCGGTCCTGGCCCTGCTGCACGCGATCCGCCGGTGGCGCCGCGACGGCGACCCGACGAATCTGACGATCTGGGTGGCCTCGCTGGTCTATCTGTTCGTCATCGAGCCGCCGCTGTATTTCCCGGAGTGGTTCCACGCCCAAGAGGCGATGGGCTTCATGTTCTCCCACAACGTGTTCACGGTGAACCTGATGTACGACCGGCTGCCGCTCTACATCGTCGCGATCTACCCGGCGCTGAGCCAGCTCGCCTACGAGATCGTGCGGTCGTGGGGCTTCTTCGACGGGACGACGCGCTCGGCGGTGAAGGGCTCGGTGGTCATGGCCGTGGTGTTCCAGGCGTTCTACGAGATCTTCGACCAACTCGGACCCCAGCTGAAGTGGTGGGCGTGGAACGTCGACGCCCCGTTCTACTCCGACACCATCGCGCAGATGCAGGCGCAGGGGGTCCACGCCGACAAACTCGGCAACCCGGCCGCGGTGCCCACCCTCGCATCGGTGCCGTGGGGCAGCGTGTGGCTGTTCGCGACGGTGTCATTCGCCGTGTTGGTGTTCCTCGCGGTCCGGCTGGTCTACAACCCGACGGTCGCCGGCCATCGCCCGCGCGGGTTGTCGTGGGTCTGGCGCACCCTGGTGACCGGCGTGCTCGCCGTCGTCAGCCTTCCGCTGCTCTCCATCCCCACCGGGATCTTCGGCCGCGACGAGCACGCCAACCTGACCGCGCAGCACATCGTCTACGTCACCGAGTTCTGCATCGTGTGGATCCTCGCCGGCTACGCGCTCTACACGCAATGGCAGCACCTGCGCCGCGAACCGGCGGCAGCGGTCGCCGCCGCCCGCTCGGCCCGCCCGTTCCTGGTGGTCTTCGGACCGCTGTTCCTCCTCGTCCACCTCGGGCTGTGGATCACCGCGCTGCCGGCGTTCTTCGTGGCGAAGGACGGGATCACCGCCGACGACACCCCGATCGGCAACCTGCCCTACGTCGTCGTCTGCTTCATCGTGGCGACCGTGGTGCTGGGGGTGGCACTCGCGCGGGGTCGGTCGAGTGCCGTCGAACCGTCGCCGGTGAGTGCTGCGTCGCGCTAGCGGCCTGTGGGAGCATGGCGCCATGAGGACGCGCGGCTGGCAGGGTGACCTGCCCCAGGATTCCGACGAGGCCCGTGCCCGGATCCTGGCCGCCGCGGCCACCTGCGTCGAGCGGTTCGGTGCGGAGAAGACGCGGCTGGCCGACGTCGCGGGCGAGCTCGGGGTGACCCGGCAGACGGTGTACCGCTACTTCGCCTCCGTCGACGACATGCTCGTGGCCGTCGCCGAGGCCGGCGTCGACGACTTCCTGGACCGGATGCGCGTCGAGCTCGGCCACGTCCACACCGCTTCCGACGCGGTCACCGAGACCATCATCTGGTGCCTGCACGCACTGCCGGAGGAACCCGCGATCGGGTTGATGGTGCGCACCGGCAAGACGGACTTCTTCACCCGTGAGGCGACGACGCCGGGGGCGGTCGCGCTGGGAGCCCAGATGCTTCGGCGGCTCGATGTGGACTGGGCGGCCGAGGGCTTCGACGACGCTGCGCTAACCGGGCTGGCCGAGCTGGTCATGCGGGTCTGGCTGAGTTTCCTGCTCTACCCGGCGAGCCCGCCGCGCTCGGACGACGAGCTGCGCGACTACATCCGGACGTGGGTGTGTCCACCGGCGCTCGCGCGGGCCGCCGGCTCGACCGGCGGCTAGGAAGCGGCGGTGGCGTTGCGACGCCGGCGCCACCACTCGAAGACGATCGGCAGCACCGAGACCAGCACGATCGCGATGAAGATCGGCTCGATCAGCTTCTGGATCGTCTCGAACTGGCCCAGCCAGTAGCCGAGCAGCGTGATGCCGCATCCCCACACGATGGCGCCGACCACGTTGTAGGCGGTGAACTTGGCGAACGGCATCCGTGCCGAGCCGGCCACGATCGGCGCGAGGGTGCGCACGATCGGGACGAAACGGGCCAGGAAGATGGTGACCGGTCCGCGCTTCTCGAAGAACTCGTGGGCCTCGTCGAGGTAGCGCTGCTTGAGGAAGCGGGCGTCGGGCTTGAACATCTCCACGCCGATGAACCGGCCGATCCAATAACCGACCTGTCCGCCGAGGATGGCGGCGATCGGGATGCCGATGAGCAGCAGCCAGATGTTGAAGTGCGCCTTGTCGACCTGCGCCGCGTGTTCGCCGGCCTTGCCGGCGGCGAGCATGCCGGCGACGAACAGCAGGGAGTCGCCCGGCAGCACCGGGAACAGGACGCCGGATTCGATGAAGATCACCAGCAGCAGGCCGATGAAGGCGAAGGTGCCGAACCAGCCGATCAGGTTGAACGGATCGAGGATGCCGGGCAGGGCGACGACTTCGCTGGTGGCGGTGGTGGCCAACGACAAGGTGTTCACAGGCCATCAGGGTACCGGCGGGGTACTGAGAACCCGCTGAGGGTGTCCGATTCCCAGGTGGCGGCATGGCGCCCGGGGCGGCTTGCCATACTGGTAGCTGCTCATTGACACTCGCGTCGCGCGAGTGCCCGAAACTTCGGTTGGAGGACCGTTCCATGCCCATTGCGACTCCGCAGCAGTACGCCGAGATGCTCCAGAAGGCGAAGGACGGCGGGTACGCCTTCCCGGCCATCAACTGCACCTCGTCGGAGACCATCAACGCCGCCATCAAGGGATTCGCCGATGCCGGCTCGGACGGCATCATCCAGTTCTCCACCGGTGGCGCCGAGTTCGGCTCGGGCCTGGGCGTGAAGGACATGGTGACCGGCGCCGTCGCGCTCGCCGAGTTCGCGCACGTGGTCGCCGACAAGTACGACGTCACCATCGCGCTGCACACCGACCACTGCCCGAAGGACAAGCTCGACGGCTTCGTGCGGCCGCTCATCGAGATCTCCCGCAAGCGCGTCGAGGCCGGTCAGAACCCGCTGTTCCAGTCGCACATGTGGGACGGCTCGGCCATCCCGATCGACGAGAACCTCGAGATCGCCCAGGAGCTGCTGGCGGCCACCCAGGCGGCCAACATCATCCTCGAGGTCGAGATCGGCGTCGTCGGCGGCGAGGAGGACGGCGTCGAGAACGAGATCAACGAGAAGCTGTACACCTCGGTCGAGGACTTCGAGAAGACGGTCGACGCGCTGGGCGTCGGTGAGAAGGGCAAGTACCTGCTCGCCGCCACCTTCGGCAACGTCCACGGCGTCTACAAGCCGGGCAACGTCAAGCTCAAGCCGTCGGTGCTGAACGACGGCCAGCAGGCCGCCATCGCCAAGCTCGGCCTCAAGGCCGGTTCGAAGCCGTTCGACTTCGTCTTCCACGGCGGCTCCGGCTCGCTCAAGAGTGAGATCGAGGAGGCGCTGAGCTACGGCGTGGTGAAGATGAACGTCGACACCGACACCCAGTACGCCTTCACCCGTCCCGTCGCCGGGCACATGTTCAGCAACTACGACGGTGTGCTGAAGGTCGACGGCGAGGTCGGCGACAAGAAGACCTACGACCCGCGCAGCTACCTGAAGAAGGCCGAGACCTCGATGGCCGAGCGCGTCGTCGAGGCCTGCAACGACCTCAAGTCGTCGGGCAAGTCGATCAGCGCCAAGGCCTGACGACCCCGACTGCGAAAGAAGCCCCGCCGATCGGCGGGGCTTCTTTCATGTCCGGGTCCGGCTACTTGGGGGTGCAGACCTTCCAGGTGCCGTCGACCTTGCGCAGGTTGATCGCCGTCGGCGTGACCTCGCCCGGCTTGGCCGTGCGGAAGGTGTCCACCTCGACGACGGCCTGGTCGCCGCTGACGACCTTGGCCGCGCGGACGCTGCTGATGTTCACCAGCTCGTTGCGCGACTGCTGGGCCTGGAAGAGCTTGGCGTACTCGGCGTCGTCGATGTCCTTGTAGTACTTGTTGGTGTCGCCGCAGGTCACCGACCGCAGCGTCTCCAGATCGCCGCTGTTCATCGCGGCCACGTACTTGCTGGCGGTGTCCGCGGCGACGTCGGCCTGGGCCGGCTTGCGGAGGAAGAAGAACCCGCCGGCGGCCGCGGCGGCCAGCAGGATCACCGCGGCGGCGATGGCCAGGGGCTTGCGGCTGCGCTTGGGCTTGTCGACCGTCGTCTTCGGGATCGTGGTCGGCTCGGCGGCCTTCTCATCCGCCGACTTCCACTTGCCCTCGACCTCTTTGGTCTTCTCCTCGACCTTGGCGGCAGCCGCCTTGGCCTCATCCTCGACCTTGTCGGCGACCTTCTCGGTCTTCTCCTCGACGGCCGCCGCGGCTTCCTTGGTGTCCGTTTCGACCTTGGCGGCGGTCTCCTTGACCTCTTCCTCGACCTTGGCGGTCTCGGTTTCGGCCTTCTCCTGCACCTCGGCTGCCTTCGCCTTGGCCTTGGTGACCCGCCCCTTGGCGGACTTCTTCACCTTGGCCTCGGGCTCTTCCTCGGCCTCGGCCTCGGCGGCCTTCGACTTCTCGACATTGTGCGTCTCCGCGGCGGCGACGGCCTCGGTGGCCTCGCCCTCCTCGGACTCAGTCTTCTCGGCGGCCGGCGCCTCGGTTTCGGTCTTCTCCGGCTCGTCGGCGGAATCCGCCTCGGTCTCGGCGGCCTCGTCCTTGTCGTCGGACTTCTTGCCGCCGGCGAGCTTGGCTGCCACGGCACCGGTCGCGGCGGCGAGCGTGGCGCCCACCGCGGCCTCGGCGCTGATCGACGAGTCGGCCTCGGTGGCCTCGCCCTCGTCGGCATTGCCGGCGGCGTCCTCGTCGACGCCGTCCTCGGTGTCGGCGGCCGCGGCCGACTCGGCTGCCTCGTCGGCAGCGTCCTCGTCGGCCTGTCCCTCGGCGGCCGAATCCTCGGCCTTCTCGGCCTGGTCGGCGACATCGCCCTCGTCGGCGGCCGTCAGGTTCTCGGCGGCCTCGGCCTGTGCCGCGGCGTCGAGATCGGCCTCGTCGGCCTTCGGCACGTCGGCGGCGTCGGCGGGCTCGTCCTTCGCCACCGCGTCGATGTCGTCGAGCTCGGGCAGGTCGGCGGCCTGGGGGAGGTTGTCGCGGTCGATGATGCGGGTGGCCGCGTCGACACCGCCACCGCCGCGCGGCTTGGGCTTGGCCGCCTTCTTGGCGCGGCCCTTGCCCGCCGTGGAAGTCTCCGGGGTGCCGGAATCCTCAGCGGTGTTCTCGCCGGTGTTCGGGGTTTCGTCTGACTGCGCCATCTGCCGCGCCCTGCCTTTTGTCCATAGATCGCTAGCGCTCACACATTAGCGAAAACCGCCGGGTAAGACACACCCGGTATGCCTGTTGGCGGAGGTGATCACACCGACCCGAAGTGGTTGAATTGGGTGGTGACTTCCTTCGGAGACCTGCTGGGCCCCCCGCCCACGTTACTCACCGGCGACGATGAAGCCGAGTCCGAGCTGTTGAACGGTGCCGCCCCGGCCGCCGTGGCCGCCGGTTCGCCCACCGCCTCGATCGCCTGGGCCTACCTCGCCGAGGCCGCGCTGGACCGCGTCAACGGGTCGGCCGCGGCGGACGAGGCGCCGGCGGCGGCCGTCGAGGCCTACGCCTACGCCCGCACCGGCTACCACCGCGGCCTGGACCAGTTGCGCGGCCACGGCTGGAAGGGCTACGGGCCGGTGCCGTGGGAGCACCAGCAGAACCAGGGCTTCCTGCGCTGCGTCGGAGCATTGGCGCGCGCCGCGAAGATCATCGGCGAGGAGGACGAGTACCTCCGCTGCCTGGACCTGCTGGGCGACTGCGACCCGCGCGCCGCCGCGGAGGTCGGGCTCGTCTAGAGCAACTCGCGACTGACCATCTCGGTGGTCACCAGCACCGCGATGGCGCTGACGGCGAGCAGGGCGATCAGCACGAACAGCTGCATGATCGCCGCCGCCGTCGTCGACGCTCCGCCCAGGACCATGCCGACGAAGGCGCCCGGAATGCCGACCAGGCCCACCGAGCGCGTCTGGTCGATTCCCGGGATCAGGGCGGTCGCGGCTGCGGGCTTGATCAACGCCAGCCGGGCGTCGCGCGGCAGGAACCCGAGGGACAGCGCCGCCTCGACCTCGCCGTAGCGGTGGGCGAGCTCGTCGTGGGAGTGCTTGCCGGCCAGCGAGGTCGCCGTCATGGCGCTGCTGAACATGATCCCGGCGGTGGGGATGATGGCGATGCCGGAGGCGGGCACCACCCCGGCGGCGACGACGGCGGCCATGATCACGGCCGTCGGCAGCGCCACCGGCAGCAGGCAGAGGGCGACGGTGCGCAGGGGAGAGGTCGACTTCCGCAGATGGCCGCCGGTGAGGCGGCTGGCCGAGGTGGCCGCGGCCGCCACGGCCATGACGGCGGCGAACAGGATCGAGAGCCCGAGGTTCCGGATCACCACGGCGAGGATCGCGGCCAGTGCACTGAGCTGCACGACCGCGCGGATCACGGCGATGACGGTCTCGCGACCGTGCCCGCTCGACGCGGCGACGTTCACCGCCACCGCGACCCCCGCGAGCACCACCATCACGATGACGAGCGCGGGCCCGATCCGGATGATCGTGTCGCCGAGGTGGTCCACCGCCCCATCTTGTCAGTTGCGGGTATCCGGGAGCCAGGGGAGCCGGTCGCTTAACCTTTAGCCGGTGAGGCCACGGAACCGGGCGGAGCGACCGCATCCCGCGCAGGCGGTGGGGGAGCAGTGGATGCGCGCCCGGGAGCCGGGCAGCCGCGCCCTGCGCCGCTTCCCGCCGCCGGTGCAGCGCCGGATCCGCCGCCTGCTGAACTCCGCCGTCCCGATCCTTCAGTGTGCGGTCGCCGCGGCCGCCGCCTGGTGGATCGCGACCGAGGTGTTCTCCCACCACTCGCCGTTCTTCGCGCCGATCGCCGCCATCATCTCGTTGGGGCTGTCGCTGTCCAAGCGGTGGCGCCGGTCGGCCGAGCTGGTCGCCGGGGTCACCATCGGCGTCCTCATCGGCGACTTCCTGGTGCGCCAATTCGGGTCCGGAGCATGGCAGATCGCCGTTGCCGTGCTCATCGCGATGTCCCTGGCCGTGTTCGTCGACAACGGCCCGATCATCCCGATGCAGGCGGCCTCCTCGGCCGTGCTGGTCGTCGCGCTGCCGGTCACCGGCGCCGGGTTCACGCGCGCCGTCGACGCGCTGATCGGTGGCATCGTGGGCATCCTCATCGTGGTGATCCTGCCGACCAACCCGGCCCACCGCGCCCGCCTCGACGCGGCTCGAATCCTCGCCACCGAGCGCGACGCGTGCGCCCGCCTCGCCGCGGCGATCCGCGCCGACGACGCCGGGGCGATCAGCGACGTCCACCGTCAGATCAGCGGGCTCCGCGGCAACCTCGACGAGATGCGCACCGATATGCGCGCCGGTCGGGAGGTCAGCGTGATGTCCCCGCTCTACTGGGGCTCGCGGGCCCGGATCGCGCGCATCGCCGCGACCGCCGAGCCGATCGACGCGGCCGTGCGGAACCTGCAGGTGCTCACCCGGCGCATCGACGGGATGGCCACGCGCGGCGAACCGGTACCCGAACCGGTGGTCGAGCTGATCGCCCAGCTCGCCGACGGCTACGAGATTCTCCGCGCCTTCATGTTGGCGCCGCCCACCGGAGCGCCCGACGCGGCCGATGCGGCCCGCGTGTTGCGCGGCATCGTGCGCCAGGCGCGTCCCGAACTCGTCGCCGCCGAGGATGTGACGGCCGCGTCCACGCTGGCCCAGATCCGCTCCCAGCTGGTCGACATGATGATGATCGCCGGCCTCTCCCGCACGACCGCCGTCGCGCAGCTGCACCGCGGGAGCTGACCACCGCTTGCAGATATGCATGGCGGCGCATATGTTTGCCGCATGGGGCACTCACACGACCACGCGCACGTCGATGCGACGGCCGGCAACCGGCGGATCTGGCCGCTGGCGTTGTCCGCGGTGCTCATCGGCGGCTTCCTGGTCGTCGAGGTGGTCGTCGGCTTGAGCACCAAGTCGTTGGCGCTGATCGCCGACGCCGGGCACATGGCCACCGACCTGGTCGCCCTGCTGATGGGCCTGTCGGCCCTGCTGCTGGCCCGGCACGGCTCGGCGACCGCCAGCCGTTCCTTCGGCTGGCACCGCGCCGAGGTGTTCAGCGCCGTCGTGAACGCGGTGCTGCTCCTGGCCGTCGGCGCCTACGTCCTCTACGAGGCGATCGCGCGCTTCGGCAAGGATCCGCACGTGCCCGGCGGCCCGCTGATCATCGTCGCCCTGATCGGCCTGGTGGTGAACCTCATCGTCATGGGACTGCTGCGGGCCGATGCCAAGGAGTCGATCGCGGTGCGCGGGGCCTACCTGGAGGTACTCGCCGATGCGCTCGGCAGTATCGGCGTCCTCATCGCCGGCATCGTCGCGATGGTCACCGGCTCGGGCTACGCCGACATCGTCGTGGCCGTGCTCATCGCGCTGTGGGTCGTGCCGCGCGCGGTGCGCCTCGCGGCCGACGCCCTGCGCATCCTCAACCAGCAGGCTCCCAAGCACGTCGACGTGCAGGCCGTCGAGAACCAGCTCGCGGCGATCCCCGGCGTCGTCGACGTGCACGACCTGCACGTATGGACGCTCACCACCGGCATGGACGTGGCCACCGTCCACGTCACCAGCACCCAACCGGGCGCGCCCGTGCTGGCCGCCGCCCAGGACGTGTTGGCCGCCCACGGTCTCGAGCACGCGACCGTCCAGGTCGAATCGGGACACGAGGGCTGTCGCGAGCTCAGCTGGTAGTCGGCACGACCAATCGCCACGGCACGTGGTGCGGGTAGAACGTCGACCGCGGCGCCGCCCGCGGCGTGAGGACACCTTCGCGTTCGACGAAGACCGCTGGGCCGCCGGTCTGCACCGCGCGTCCGCTGGTCCAGCGGCGCCCGATCACCCGCCGGGGCACACGCCCGCGCAGACCCGGCAGGTGGGGCAACGGCTCGATCTCCACGGCCGCGACCTCGCCGTCGAACAGGCGCAGGTCGTCCAGATAGCACTCACCCGACAGTGGCCCGCCGTCGGCGCCGACGTGCCGGGCCCGGCCGACCAGGACCGAGGCGGCGTCATCGCGGATCAACGGGAATTCCCGGGCGAGGCCGGTCCGCGCCAGTTCGGCGGCGGCCGGACCGGTGGGCAATCGGTAGACGCCGGTCGCGACGGTGGGGCCGTCGGTCACGTACGCGACCTCCACGTCGAGTCGCTCGAGCGTCATCAGCCGTGCGACGACGGCACCCAGGAAGGCGTCGGCGCGCGGGCCCTCGGCCTGCACGATCAGGCGGTCGATACCGGTGTCGGCGAGCGCGTCGTCGACGACCGGTTTCACCGCGGCGCGCAGCGACAGCAGGCTCCAATCGGCCAAATCGGGCGGCGTCAGAACGGCGGCGGTCACGGCGAATAGCGTAGCTGTGGCGCAAACCAAGTAGGGTTGGGCGGGATTGTCTGGCGAACAAGGAGTCTTCTGCATGCCTGCGATCGTGCTGATCGGCGCCCAGTGGGGCGACGAGGGCAAGGGGAAAGCGACCGACTTGCTGGGCGGCAAGCTGCAGTGGGTCGTCCGCTACCAGGGCGGCAACAACGCCGGACACACCGTCGTCCTGCCCAGCGGCGAGACCTTCGCGCTGCACCTCATCCCGTCGGGGATCCTGACGCCGGGCGTGAAGAACGTCATCGGCAACGGCGTCGTCGTCGACCCGAGTGTCCTGCTGAGCGAGCTCGCCGGTCTCGAGGAGCGCGGCGTCGACACGTCGAACCTGCTGGTCTCCGCCGACGCCCACCTGCTCATGCCGTACCACGTGGCCATCGACAAGGTGACCGAGCGCTTCCTGGGCAACGCCAAGATCGGCACCACCGGTCGCGGCATCGGCCCCTGCTACCAGGACAAGATCGCCCGCGTCGGCGTCCGTGCGGCCGACGTGCTCGACGAGAAGCTGCTGGGCGAGAAGGTCGAGGCGGCGCTGGAGATCAAGAACCAGATCCTCACCAAGATCTACAACCGCAAGGCGCTCGAGCCCGAGGCCATCACCGACGAGGTGCTGGGCCTGGCCGAGGGGTTCAAGGGCCGCATCGCCGACACCCGGCTGCTGCTCAACCAGGCGCTCGAGCGGGACGAGACGGTGCTGCTGGAGGGCTCGCAGGGCACGCTGCTCGACGTCGACCACGGCACCTACCCATACGTGACCTCGTCCAACCCGACCGCCGGCGGCGCGTCCGTCGGCTCGGGCATCGGACCGGGCCGCATCTCGACGGTCCTGGGCATCCTCAAGGCCTACACGACGCGCGTCGGTTCGGGCCCCTTCCCGACGGAGCTGTTCGACGAGTCCGGCGAGTACCTGGCCAAGACCGGCGGCGAGGTCGGCGTGACCACCGGGCGGGCCCGCCGCTGCGGCTGGTTCGACGCGGTCATCGCGCGCTACGCGACCCGCGTCAACGGGATCACCGACTACTTCCTCACCAAGCTCGACGTCCTGTCCGGACTCGACGAGGTGCCGATCTGCGTGGCCTACGAGGTGAACGGCAAGCGCTTCGACGAGATGCCGATGACCCAGTCCGATTTCCACCTGGCCAAGCCCGTCTACGAGACGATGCCCGGCTGGTGGGAGGACATCTCGGCGGCGCGGAGCTTCGACGAACTGCCCGCGAACGCCCAGCGGTACGTGCTACGACTCGAAGAGCTGTCCGGCGCGCACATCTCGTGCATCGGTGTGGGGCCGGGCCGCGACGAGACCATCGTCCGGCGCGAAATCGCCTGACGCGCTGACCGCCACCGACGGAAGGAGACGCGGCGATGCCGTTCGCCTCCACCGCGCGTGACTACGGGTCGGTGTTCCTGGGATCCGCCGGCGACAGTCAGCTGGTCAAGCGGATCCGCACCCAGACGCTGCTGACCTCCGCGATCGTCATCGCCAACGTCATCGGGATCGCGGTGGCGATCGTCCTGCTGACCGTGGGCATCCCGGTACCGTCCATCTTCCGGTCCGACACCGTGTGGCTGAACTTCGTCGCCGCGCCGATCTACATCGTGTTCGCACTCGCCTTCGGGGTCGTCACGGGGACCTACTTCACCGTGCGCGACCTGCGCTGGGCGATTCGCGGCGAGAAGCCGACCGCCCAGGACGCCAAGAACACCCGCCGCGCCCCGCGCCGCCTCACCGCGATCCAGGGGTTGCTCTGGATCGGCGCCACCATCGGCTTCACCGTCGCCTACGGCGTCGTCGACGCCCAGCTCATCCCGAAGGTCCTGTTCGTCCTCTGGTTCAGTGGGACGGTCGTCATGGGTATCTCGGCGCTGTTCGTCGAATTCATCCTGCGGCCCGCCGAGGCCGAGCTGATCGAGGCCGGGTTCACCGGCGGGCGTCGCCGGCTGCGCGGTCGGGCGATCTCCGCGTGGCTGGTGGGTTCGGGCATTCCGATCATCGGGATTCTGTTGGTCGGTCTGTTCACCCTGCTCTTCGACAACATGGGCAAGCACGACATGGTGGTCGCGGTGTGGATGATCGGCGGCGTCGCACTCTTCACCGGCCTGCTGCTGACGGTGCTGTCCAACATGAGTGTCGTCGGACCGGTCCGATCGGTGCAGGACGGTATGCGGCGCGTGCGTGCCGGCGACACCGACGTCGACATCGTCGTCTACGACGGCTCCGAGCTCGGCGACCTCCAGTTGGGCTTCAACACGATGGTCCACGGCCTGCGCGAGCGCGAGCGCATCCGCGATCTGTTCGGCCGGCACGTGGGGCAGGACGTCGCCGCCGCGGCGCTGCGGGCCGACCCCGAACTCGGCGGCAGTGAGCAGACCGTCGCGACCATGTTCATCGACGTGATCGGTTCGACGACGCTGGCCGCCACGCGCACCCCGACCGAGACCGTGGCCATTCTGAACCGGTTCTTCGCGGTGATCGTCGCGGCGGTCGAGGCGCACCGGGGGCTGGTCAACAAGTTCGAGGGCGACGCGGTGCTGGCGATCTTCGGGGCACCGTTGGAGGTGCCCGATCCCGCCGGTGCCGCACTGGCGACGGCCCGTGCGATCGCCGAGGCCCTCCCCGAGCAGGTGCCCGAACTCTCGGCGGGGATCGGCGTCGGCTACGGGCCCGCGGTCGCGGGGAACGTCGGGGCGATCGAGCGGTTCGAGTACACCGTCATCGGCGACCCGGTGAACGAGAGTGCCCGTCTCTCCGAATTGGCCAAGCGGGACCCTCGGCGGCCCCTCGCATCGGAGGTCGCGGTGAAGGCCGCCGACCCCGCCGAGGGGGCGCATTGGGAGACCCTGGCGGCCGAGGTGCTGCGCGGGCGCACCGAGCAGACCGTCGTCTGCGCGGCTCGCGTCTAGACACGTCGACCCGAACCCGGAGATCGGCGTCCCGGCGTGATCCGGCGCACGTTAGGATTCTCGGCATGAGTAGCGATTCGCGCGCCGCGGTGCCCGCTGTGCTGGGTACCCCGTTGACCGATGCCGCCGTCAAGGTCTTGATCCTCGGTGCCGGTGAACTGGGCAAAGAGGTCACCATCGCCTTCCAGCGGTTCGGCGTCGAGGTGATCGCCGTCGACCGTTATGCCGACGCTCCGGGGCACCAGGTCGCGCACCACGCCGAGGTCGTCGACATGACCGACGCCAAGGCCGTCACCGCCGTGATCGAGAAGTACAAGCCGGACTTCGTGGTGCCCGAGATCGAGGCCATCGCCACCGAGGCCCTCGGCGACATCGAGGCCCGCGGCGTCGCGAAGGTGGTGCCGTCGGCCTTCGGCGTCACCGCCACCCTGAACCGCGAGCGCGTCCGCCGGTTGGCCGACGAGGACCTCGGCATCCCGGTGCCGCCGTACCTGTTCGCCGACTCGGCCGAGGAGCTGCGCGAGGCGACCGAGAGCATCGGGTTCCCCTGCGTGGTCAAGCCGATCATGTCCTCGTCGGGCAAGGGCCAGACCATCCTGTCCGGTCCGGAGGACGTGGACAAGGCGTGGGAGACCGCGACGACCAAGGCGCGCGTGGCCAACACGCGGGTCATCGTCGAGGGCTTCGTCGACTTCGACTACGAGGTGACGCTGCTGACCGTCCGCTCCCTGGATCCGCACACCGGTGGCGTGGTGACGCAGTTCTGCGCCCCGATCGGGCACCGGCAGGTCGACGGCGACTACGTCGAGAGCTGGCAGCCGCAGCCGATGGAATCCTTCGCGATGGCGTCGGCGACGTCGATCGCCGCGCGCATCACCGGCGCCCTCGCCGGGGACGACGTGAACGGCGGGCTCGGCATCTTCGGCGTCGAATTGTTCGTCAAGGGCGACGACGTGTACTTCTCCGAGGTCAGCCCCCGCCCGCACGACACCGGCCTGGTGACCCTCGCCAGCCAGCGCCTCAGCGAGTTCGAGCTGCACGCCCGCGCCATCCTGGGGCTGCCCGTCGAGGTCACGCTGGCCTCGCCCGGTGCCTCGGCGGTCATCTACGGCGACCGCGACGAGCCGGCCATCGGTTTCGAGAACGTCGCCGGCGCGTTGAGCGTCCCGGAGACCAGCGTGTGGCTGTTCGGCAAGCCCGAGTCGACCAATCGCCGTCGACTGGGCGTCGTGACGGCCACCGCCGACGACATCGAGGAGGCCCGTCGTCGCGCCGGTGAGGCCGCCGCGCAGGTGCGCGTCGTGTCGACCGGGGCGGCCAAGCGACCGGCGGCGAAGAAGACCGCCGCGAAGCGCACGGCGGCCAAGCGGACCGCCGCCAAGAGCACGGCGACCAAGGGTGCGGCGAAGAGCACGGCCGCGAAGCGGACGGCGGCCAAGAAGACCGCCAAGCCCGCCACCTCCGCGGCGAAGTCCGCGGCCAAACCCGAGTAGCCCTCGGTGCCGTTCTGGGGCGAGGCGCTCGTCGGCCTCGCCATCGTCGTCGGCCTGCTGGGCATCGTGTTCCCGGTCCTGCCCGGCGGGATCATCATCGCGGCCGCGATCGGGGTGTGGGCCTTCGTCGTCGGCGGATGGGCGTGGGCCTTCTTCGCCGCCGCAGCCGCGGTCATCGTGGCCGCCGAGGTGGTCAAATACTTTGTCGCCGGTCGCACGCTCAAGCGTGCGGGCGTGCCGAACCGCACGGTGCTCGTCGGCGCCGTCGTCGGGATCATCGGGTTCTTCGTGGTGCCGTTCGTCGGCCTGATCCTCGGGTTCGTCCTGGGCGCGATGCTGGCCGAGCTGGTGCGCGGGTGGAGTCTTGAGAACGCCTGGCGCGGTGCCGTTGCGGCCACCAAGGCGGCCGGGGCGAGCATGCTCGTCGAACTCGCCGGCGGCCTGACCGCGACGGCGATCTGGCTGGTCGGAGCGTTTTCCTTCTAGGTCGCCACCGGGCGATCAGTGCGCGTCCGGATTCGTCGCAAAGGCGTGGACGACGAGGTCTTCAATCCGATCCGACACATTCGTGCCGGTCGGCTCGTTCTCGTCGACCCAGTGCGCGAGTTGGCTCTGCTGGATCGCCAGCAGCGCCCGGGCGTAGGCGTCCGCGTCGCCGGCGCGCACCGAACCGTCGGCGATGCACCGGTCGAACAAGCGCTTCTGGGTGTCGAAAGTCTGGTACCAGATCGGCGAGAACGACGGGTTCTCCGACGACCACGCGCGGCTCTCGCGCAGCTCCATCTTCAGATAGTTCGGGTGCTCGACGAAGTACTGGTTCGCGCCGCGGACGCCGAGGATCAGTGCCTCCAGCGGCGTCGTCGCGGGGGCGGCGACGGTCTCGGCATGGGCGACCAGCGCCCGACGGTGGCCGTCGCAGACCGCGTCGATGATCTGCTGTTTGCCGTCGAACACCGAATACAGCGTGCGCGGCGCGATACCGGCGGCTGCGGCGATGTCCTCGACCTTCGTGTTGTCGATGCCGTCGGCGAAGAGTTCTTCGGCGCACTCGAGGACGACCCGGCGGTAGGCATCCTTCTTGGCGAGCTGTGAGCGGCTCTGTGTACGTGCCGGCATCGCGCCGCGGCTCCCGTTCGTGGTCGGCGATCCGAGGGGTCGGATCAGCGTGACATCTCGCCGCAGTTGACCATCAGGTGTTGACCGGTGATCGCCCGCGAGAGATCCGAGTTGAAGAATACCGTCGCGTCGGCGACCTCCCGATCATCGGCGATCCGGCGCAACGGGAACTTCCCGGCGATCTCGTCGAGCACGGCCTCGCGCGTGGTGTCGCCCTTCTGGGCCCGGTAGTCGACGAGCATCTCGACGTTCGGGCCCCACATCCAGCTCGGGATGACGGTGTTGACGCGGATCTTGTCCGGCCCCAGTTCGTCGGCGAGGTAGTACATCGTCGACAGGAGCGCCCCCTTGCTGGCCGCATACCCGGCCTGGGGCATCGCCGGCTTGAAGGCGGACTGGGTGCCGATGAGGACGATCGATCCGCCGCCGGCGGCCTTGATCGCGGGCACCGCGGCGCGCAGGATGCGCAGGGCGCCGATCACGTTGGTGTCGTAGGCCTTGCCCCACTTGTCCAGATCGGCGTCGAAGAGGCCGCCCCACGCGTCCTCGAAGGCCGCGACCTGGACCAAGGCGTCGACCGATCCGAAACGCTTGACCGCCGCGTCGATCAACGCCGCGCACGATTGATCGTCGTTGATGTCGGCGACGTGCGCCAGTACGCGCTTGCCGGTGGGGTCCAGTTCCGCGGCGACCTTCTCGATGCGGTCGGCCGAGCGGGCCGCGATGACGACGTTGGCGCCCTCCTCGAAGTGGGCGGTGGCGACTTCGACGCCCAGGCCGACTCCGACGCCGGTGACGACGACGGTCTTGTTCTTCATCAAGTCGGCCATGGTGAGAATCCCTCTGTCGTGGTCGAAGGCTGTACGACCGCACTGGTTTATAACTATGCTGTTACTTCGTAACATGATGATGTTAAAACAGGCAAGAGTCCATGGGCGAGGAGTCTGGGAATGAGCAAGCGCGTAGTCGTGTGGGGAACCGGGTTCGTGGGTCGGATGGTGATCGCCGAGATTCTCGACCACCCCGATTTCGAACTCGTCGGGGTCGGCGTCAGCAACCCCGACAAAGTCGGCCGCGACGTCGGTGAGATCTGCGGTCTGCCGCAGCAGGTCGGCATCACGGCGACCGACGACGTCGAGAGCCTGATCGCGCTCAAACCCGACGCGCTGGTCCACTATGGACCGACGGCCGCACACGCCGACGCCAACATCGATCTCATCGGCCGGTTCCTGCGCGCCGGCATCGACGTGTGCTCGACCGCGATGACCCCGTGGGTGTGGCCGCAGATGAAGCAGAATCCACCGAATTGGATCGAGCCGATCGAGCGGGCCTGCGCCGAGGGCAAGGCCTCCTGTTTCACGACCGGTATCGACCCGGGCTTTGCCAACGACCTGTTCCCGATGACGCTGATGGGCCTGTGTTCGAAGGTGCGCACGGTGCGCGCCTCCGAACTGCTCGACTACACGAACTACGAGGGCGACTACGAGTCGGAGATGGGCATCGGCCGCGAGGCCGACTTCAAGCCGCTCCTGGAGTACCCGGAGATGCTCATCATGGCGTGGGGCGCGACCGTGCCGATGATCGCCCATGCGGCGGGCATCGAGCTCGACGACATCACCACGACCTGGGACAAGTGGGTGACGCCCACCGATCGGGAGACCGCCAAGGGTGTCATCAAGGCCGGCAACGTCGCCGCCGTCCGGTTCACCATCAACGGGGTGTACCGGGGTGAGACGCGGATCCAACTCGAGCACGTCAACCGCATCGGTCGCGACGCCGCACCCGACTGGCCCTCGGGCACCACCGACGACGTCTACCGGGTGGACATCGAGGGCACGCCGAGCATCTCCCAGGAGACC
Source organism: Gordonia sp. (in: high G+C Gram-positive bacteria) (assembly GCF_047606305.1). Taxonomy (GTDB): domain Bacteria; phylum Actinomycetota; class Actinomycetes; order Mycobacteriales; family Mycobacteriaceae; genus Gordonia. The sequence goes on from NZ_JASGER010000018.1 coordinate 19,892, forward strand.
GCCTTCCGGTTCACCGACGGCTCGGGCCGCGATGCGGCGACGGCCGGCTGCCTGTCGACCGGGCTGCGGGCGCTCAACGCCGTCCCCGCGGTCAACGACCTGCCGCCCGGGTGGGTCACCCCGCTCGACCTCCCGTTGATCGCGGGGCACGGCACGATCCGATAGGTCGTGGCGAACGGGGGGCGACGACGGCCGAAGCCCGTCGCCGCGCCCTAGGTCAAGTCGGGACCTACTCGCGACTACATGGAGCCGATGTGCGCCTGTGACTCGATGAGGCCTTCTTCGCTGGGCTTCTCGCCCTTGTCGAAGACGCGGTCGTACTGCTTGGCGCGGAAGTCCAGGTGTGCTTCCTGCGGATTCGCGTAGCCGTACTTTTGCTGCGCCTCCCGGGGGGTCATCGTGACCGTCGACTTCGGGGGGATCCCGAGCATCGCCGGAACGGCCGACGGCAGGGCCGGGCTGGCGATGACGCTCGTCAGGAAGTACTTGAGGACGAACGACCGCTCGAGCACCTGATGGATCAGCCACGTCGGCGGAGTGAAGACGGCGTCGGTGACGCGCCCCTGCCGAATGCCGAGCAGCTCCCGCATGTACTGCGGGTAGGTCGCGATCACGCCCTTGGACAGGATGTACGTGAGCGGCAGGAACGGAAGGCGCTGGAGCTTGGACATGGTCGGCGGCAGCGCGACGTGTAGCGACAGGATGTACTTCACCATGTCGACGGCGGCCTCCGACGAGGCCAGCTGGGGTCGCTTCTCGGCGAAGTACGCGCGGACTTCGTCCCTGCTGCGCGGCACGGTGGCCGGATCGATGGTCTGCAGTTCGGCGGCCCGGGCGCACTCCGCCCAGTACTGGTTCTCCTCGGCCTCGGTGAGCTTGCCGCCGCCGAACTTCTCGTAGCAGTACAGGATCGAGTGCCACGCGGTGACGTGGATCCACAGCTGCGAATCCGGGTTGTTGGCGTCGTAACGCCCGCCGGTGACCGGATCGGTGCCGATGGCCTTGGAGTGGACCTTCACCAGGACGTCGGCGGCCTTGGCCGTCGGCCTGGAGGCTCCGAAGCTGACCTGGCTGAAGTAGGACATGGTCCGCCCGTAGCGCGAGTGCGTCCGATAGCGGACTCCGCCGGACTGGACCACGGCCGCGGTGAGGTTGGGGTCGAGGTGCTCGATCGTCACCGAGCGGACAAATCCCAGGACCAGCGACGTCGAGTGTGACCAGACCTTCCAGGACATCGAGTCGGGGCCGAAGAAGCCGTAGTCGTCGGCCGGCTCGTAGCGCGCGGCGAGCTTTTCGCGGGTCTTGATCAGCGGGACTCGCGGCCACGTGTACTCAGACATTGCTGTACTCCTCGATGCGGGGCTGTGGATGGCCGGGCACACCAAGTGCCAACCATGACAATGAGCATTGTAATGGATGGTCCCGGATTGCGAGGAGTTTGCGCCTTAACGCGGTAGTCCGTAGCCGACGATGCCCTTGACGGTGGCCAGGTCGTAGCTGTTGATGCTGATCGCGATCGGCGGCTCGTTGCCGCCCAGCGTGGTGACGCGATTGCCGTCGACGGCGATCACGGTGTTGGTGTGCTGCTTGAAGCGGTTGGGCGGCGAGTACAGCACCACGTCGCCGGGCTTCGGGTGGTAACCGGGACCGCGGAATCGACCGACGGATTGGTAGTACTCGGTCAGGGTGGCGACCCCAGGGATCCGCCACGAGCCGTTGCCCGGATTGCGGACCGGGCTGCCGGCCTTGCGCTGGGTCCAACTGACGAAGTCGGCGCACCACGGCTCGCGCACACCCTGCGCGTAGTACTCACCCGCGTGCGGGTGGTCGTACTCGGTCCGCAGGACGGAGACGATGCGACGGCGCACCGGGGAGAGCCCGGCGGCGGTCGCGGGGAAGGCCGGACGGGCGACGCGGTGGACCCCGATCGAGTCCAGAGCGCGCTCGGCGAGGTTGTCCCCATGGGCGGTGGACTGGCAGCCGAGGACTCCGGGGATGGCGACGAGGGCGGCCGCCAGTGCGATCGCGCGACGGTGCTTGTGCTTCGGGGTGGCTGTTTCCATGGGATCCGATGGTACCGAGCCGTCGCATGGTCCCGTCGATTCATCGGCTCGATCAGCGGGACCGCCGGCGGATGACTACGGTCGGATCCATGTCACCGCAGCGCGCAACGGACCTGACCATCGAGCAGCAGGCTCGACTGACCAGTGGTGGGGGTTACTGGACCACCAAGGCCGAGGGCGGTGCCCGCTCGATCCTGCTCAGCGACGGCCCCAACGGACTCCGCAAGCAGGAAGGTGCTGCCGACGCGTTCGGCATCGCCCAATCCGACCCGGCCACGTGTTTCCCACCGGCCGTCGGCCTCGCCCAGACCTGGAACCCGGAACTGGCCGGAAAGGTGTCCGGCGCCTACGGCGAGGAGGCCCGCGCCGCGCAGGTGGCGGTGGTCCTCGGCCCCGGCATCAACATCAAGCGCTCACTGCTGGGCGGTCGCAACTTCGAGTTCTTCTCCGAGGACCCCCTGCTGACCGCCGCGGTGGCGACCGCCTGGGTCAACAGCGTGCAGAGCAAGAACGTCGGCGCCTCGCTCAAGCACTTCGCCGCCAACAACCAGGAGACCGACCGCATGCGAATCTCCTCCGACGTCGACGAGCGGACCCTGCAGGAGATCTACCTGCGTGCCTTCCGCCACGTGGTCAAGCAGGCGCAGCCGTGGACCGTCATGTGCTCCTACAACCGGATCAACGGCGTGCACACCTTCGCCGACCGCGGTTTGATGACCGACACCCTCCGCGCCGACTGGGGCTACCAGGGCCTGGTCGTCAGCGACTGGGGCGCCATCGCCGACCGGGTGGCCGCGGTTGCCGCGGGGACCGACCTGACCATGCCGTTCCCCGGCGAGGCCGACGACAAGCTCCTCGCCGAGGCCGCCACGACCGGCAAGCTCGACGCGACGGCGCTGGCCGAATCCGCCCAGCGCGTCCTCGACCTCGCCGCCAAGGCCGGTGAGCCCGACGCGACCGCGACGTTCGACGTCGACGCCCACCACGCCATCGCGCGGGAGACCGCCGCCCAGGCGCTCGTCCTGCTCCGCAACGACGCCCCGGCCACGGGTGGCGAGCCGCTTCTCCCGCTCGACCCGGCCGGCGACCTGCTGGTGATCGGTGAACTCGCCAAGACCCCGCGCTACCAGGGTGGTGGTTCGTCGCACGTCTTCCCGACCAAGGTGGACATCCCGCTCGACGCCATCACCGCCCGCGCCGGGGGAAAGGTCACCTTCGAGGCCGGGTACTCCACGGAGAAGACCGACGCGAAGGCCGCCGACGCCGCGGTGGCCGCGGCGAAGAAGGCCGGCACCGTCCTGCTGGTGATCGGTCTGGGCGACAGTCAGGAGTCCGAGGGCTTCGACCGCAAGAACATCGACCTGCCCGCCGACCAGGTGGATCTGGCCCGGCGCGTGCTCGAGGCCAATCCGCGCACCGTGGTGATGGTCTGCCACGGCGGCGTCGTCGATCTGACCGCGATCGGCTCGCCCGCCCTGCTCGACGCCGCCCTCCTCGGTCAGGCGGTCGGCTCGGCCATGGCCGACGTCCTGTTCGGCGACGTCGACGCATCGGGCCGGCTCGCCGAGACGGTCCCGCTGCGCCTGCAGGATTCCCCGGCCTACCTCGAGTTTCCCGGCGAGTTCAGCCACGTCACCTACGGCGAGGGCCTGTACGTCGGTTACCGCTGGTACGACGCCCGCGACATCGACGTGGCCTTCCCGTTCGGATTCGGCCTCTCGTACACGACCTTCGAGTACTCCGACCTCGCGCTCACGGCCGGTGATGACGGCGTCACGGTGACGCTGAACGTCACCAACACCGGCGACCGGGACGGTCTGGACGTCGTCCAGGCGTACGTATCGGTCGAGCAGTCGGTGGTCGCCCGCCCGGTGCGGGAGCTGAAGGGCTTCGCGAAGGTCGCCGTCGCCAAGGGGCAGACGGTCCCGGTGACCATCACGATCAGCCGCGACGACCTCGCCTACTGGAACATCCACCACCACCGGTACCTGGTCGAGGGCGGCACCTACACGGTGGCGGTGGGCGCCTCCAGCCGCGACCTGCGGCTCACCGGCACCGTCGACGTCACCGGGGACACGCCTCCGCGACTTCCCCTCACCCTCGACTCCTCCCTCACCGAGTGTCTGGCGGATCCGGCCGGCGCCAAGGTCTTCGGGCCCCTGGTCGACCAGCTGACCGCGAAGATGGGCGGCGGGGACGCCGGCAAGGGAATCGGCACCGACCTGACCGCCATGATGGGCCCGACCCCGGTGGGCCGCGCCGCCAAACTGTCCGACGGTGCGATCTCCACCGAGCAGATCCAGCAGCTGCTCGACCAGGCCAACACCGCGGCCGGCTAGGGGTATCCCTTCCTTGGTGACTTCTGTGAGGTCACTGGCCGTGTGCTGATTCGCGTAATCCCCGGTTGGTCGATGTCGACATACTTCGTGGAACGGCCGTACCGTGCGGCCGCACTCGACACATGGGAGGCAGAAATGCGCAACTCCACCACCCTGCGCCGGGGCCTGATCGCCGCCGCCGCATCCACCGCCCTGCTTGCCTCGGCGGCCACCGTCGCCGGACCCGCCAGCGCCGCGAGCCCGGGCGAGCTCCAGATCCGCGGCGGCATCGAATGCCACTTCGGCCAGAAGGGCTCCACCTGGAACAACCTCTGGTACCAGGTCCGCTGGATGACCGTCGTCAACGTCGGCGGCACCACCATGCACAACGTGAGCCTGCAGGAGATCAACGGCCCGCGCGTGACCGTCCGCGAGATCAAGCCGGGCAAGTCGATGTCCAAGTGGAACACCAAGACCAAGCGGTGGCAGCGGCCGATCGAGACCCGCTGGCCCGGCTGCGTCCCCACGTCGATCAGCGGCTACACCTGGGGCGACACCTACGACGACCTCAGCAACAACTTCGGCTACTGGAGCACCAACATCGATCGCCCGGCCAACCCGCGTATCCCGGCTCCGCCGGCCACCGGGTCCTGACACCCAGCCGGTCGCAAACCCGACAGTTACGGACAACCCCACACCGAAATGGTGTGGGGTTTGTCCCGTTCTGTGGGGTTTACCCCCGGGGCGGTCAGGCCTTGCGGACCTTGTCCGGCTCCGAGGCGGCGAGCATCTCCTCGCGCTCGACGACCTTGATGCGCTCACGACCCTCGGCGGCGCCCAGCGAGCGCTCGTGCTCGTCGAGGCGGTACCAGCCGTCCCAGGTCGTGAACGGGATGCTGCGCTCCTCGAGCAGGGCGATGACCGACTCTTCGGAGGCATCGTCGGGGGTGCCGAGCTTGCCGTCCTTCATGTCCTCGACGATGCAGTCGACGGTCTCGTTGGCGTCGCCCTTGGTGTGGCCGATGAGTCCGACGGGGCCGCGCTTGACCCAGCCGGTCGTGTACAGACCGGTCAGGTGGGCGCCCTCGTCGAAGATCCGGCCGGCCTCGTTGGGGATGACGCCCGCATTGGTGTCGAACGGGATCTGCGGCAGGTTGTCCGAGAGGTACCCGACGGCGCGGTAGATCGCGGTGACGTCCCAGTCGGTGGTGCGGCCGGTCGGCTGCACGTTGCCGGTGCCGTCAAGCTCGGTGCGCTCGGTGCGCAGGCCGACGACCTTGCCGTCCTCGCCGAGGATCTCCACCGGGTTCTCGAAGAAGTGCAGGAACAGCTTGTGGATGGCGCCCTGCTTGGGCTCGCGGATCGCGTAGTTCTCGATGATCGTCGCGACCTGGTCGGTGATCTTGGAGCTGCGCCGCGCGACGGCCGACCCCTCGTCGTACTCGATGTCCTCGGGGTTGACGATGACCTCGATGTTGGGGGAGTGGTCGAGCTCCTTGAGCTCGAGCGGGGTGAACTTGGCCTGCGCCGGGCCGCGGCGGCCGAAGACGTGCACCTCGATCGCCTTGTTGGCCTTGAGGCCCTCGTACACGTTGGCCGGGATCTCGGTCGGCAGCAGCTCGTCGCCGGTCTTGGCGAGAACGCGCGCGACGTCGAGGGCGACGTTGCCGACGCCGATGACCGCGACCTTCTCCTCGTCGAGGGGCCAGGTGCGCGGGAAGTCCGGGTGACCGTCGTACCAGGCGACGAACTGCGCGGCGCCGTAGCTGCGCTCGAGGTCCACGCCGGGGATATCCAGGCCGCGGTCGTCGGTGGCGCCGGTGGAGAAGATCACCGCGTCGTAGTGGCGCTTGAGGTCTTCGAGTGTGATGTCGGTGCCGTAGTCGATGTTGCCGAGCAGACGGATCTGCGGCTTGTCGAGCACCTTGTGGAGGGCGTTGATGATGCCCTTGATCCGCGGGTGGTCGGGGGCCACCCCGTAGCGGATCAGACCGAAGGGGGCGGGCATGCGCTCGTACAGGTCGATGCTGACGCCGCGGTCGGCCAGATCGTCGTGCTTCATCAGGGCGTCGGCGGCATAGATGCCGGCCGGGCCGGCGCCGATGATGGCAACGCGCAGCGCGCGGGATTCGGAGCTCATGGCTTCTACGGTAGGTGGTCGGCGGCGGCTGCCAAAATGGCGGATCGGCGTCGGGGTGAGGTTTGCCTCAATTTCCCGGCTGACCTGGGCGGGCATATAGTGAATCGTTGTGGCTGATTCCCCGGACGATGACATGGGCCGATTGGACGCAGAGCTCGACGAGCGCGACGCTCCGACCCGGGCACCGATCATTGCGGCGCTGGTCGTCATCGCAATTTTGATCATCGTGATTCTAATTGCCCAGTGGACGCACCCCTTCAGTAGCCGCCTGAGCCCCGAGGATTCGGTGCGCGTCGCGATCAACGATCAGTACACCGCGCGCAACGCACTGAACTACGAGTCCTATCAGCGGATCACCTGCGCGCCCAAGATCGAGCCGCGCGAGGCCTTCCTCGCCGAGAACCAACGCTCGCGCGACGAGAACGGGAAGATCGTGATCCCGCAGATCAACGACGTGGTGATCGACGGCGACAAGGCGACCGCCTCGGTGGTCTGGAACTTCGAGAAGAAGCCCGACGCCAAGACGACGACGCCGACCACCCTGGTGCGCCAGGACGACGGATGGAAGGTCTGCTCATGAGCTACGCAGGCGATGTCACGCCCACCGAGGCGTGGGAGCTGCTGGAGAACGACGAGAACACCGTGCTCGTCGACTGCCGTACCACCGCGGAGTGGAACTTCGTCGGTGTTCCCGACCTGGAGATCATCGAGAAGAAGACGATCTTCGTCGAGTGGTCGATGTTCCCGTCCGGCGAGCCGAACCCGCGCTTCGTCGAGCAGCTGCGCGATTCGGGCATCACCGACGACAACCGGGTGCTGTTCATCTGCCGGTCGGGAAATCGGTCCATCGGCGCGGCCGAGGCGGCGACCGCGGCCGGCATCAAGCAGTCGTTCAACGTGCTCGACGGCTTCGAGGGACACCTCGACGAGTACGACCACCGCGGCGCGACGGGCTGGCGCGCACTGAATCTTCCGTGGCGACAGTCCTGAGCTGGGAGGCGGATGAATGACTGACGACATCTTCGGCGAGTTGCCCCCGGGCGTCGGCCCGGACACCATCGCGGTGCACGGCGGCACGGCGCGCTCGGGCTTCCAGGAGACCTCCGAGGCGCTCTACCTCACCAGCGGCTACGTCTTCGACTCGGCCGAATCGGCCGAGCGGGCGTTCACCGGTGAGGAGCAGCGGTTCGTCTACTCCCGCTACGGCAACCCGACGGTCGCGATGTTCCAGGAGCGGCTGCGGTTGCTCGACGGTGCGCAGGCCTGCTTCGCGACCGGCAGCGGCATGGCCGCGGTCTTCGTCGCGCTCGGGGCGCTGTTGAAGGCCGGCGACCGGCTGGTCGCCGCGCGCAGCCTGTTCGGTTCCTGCTTCGTCATCTGCAACGAGATCCTGCCGCGCTGGGGCGTCGAGACCGTCTTCGTCGACGGCGAGGACTTGGCGCAGTGGGAGGCGGCCCTGTCCGAGCCGACCACCGCGGTGTTCTTCGAGACCCCGGCCAACCCGATGCAGACGCTCGTCGACATCGAGGCGGTCACCAAGCTGGCCCACGCCGCCGGTGCGAAGGTCGTGCTCGACAACGTCTTCGCCACCCCGCTGCTGCAGCACGGCTTCGACCTGGGAGTGGACGTCGTCGTCTACTCGGCCACCAAGCACATGGACGGCCAGGGCCGCGTCATGGGCGGGGCCATCCTCGGCGACGAGGAGTTCATCAGCGGTCCGGTGCAGAACCTCATGCGGCACACCGGCCCGGCACTCAGCCCGTTCAACGCGTGGACGCTGCTGAAGGGTTTGGAGACGATGCGGCTGCGCGTCGACGCCGCCGTCGAGTCGGCGCTGAAGGTCGCACAGTTCCTCGACGACGACGAGCGCATCTCCTGGGTGAAGTACCCGTTCCTGCCGTCGCACCCGCAGTACGACCTGGCGCGCAAGCAGATGTCCGGCGGCGGAACCGTGGTGACCTTCGAGATCGCCGACCGTGGCGGCAAGAAGGGCAAGGAGCGCGTTTTCGAGGTGCTCAACAAGCTGCGCGTCGCCAAGATCTCCAACAACCTCGGCGACGCCAAGACCCTGACCACCCACCCGGCGACCACCACTCACCGGGCGATGGGACCCGAGGGGCGCGCGGCCGTCGGCATCACCGACTCGGTCGTGCGGATCTCGATCGGCCTGGAGAACGTCGACGACCTGATCGCCGACCTCGACCAGGCTCTGGGTTAACCGCCGGTCGGCGCGGGACGGGCGTCCTCTTGCGCCGGGAGTCCGCGCAACAGCACGTCGAGGAACAGGTCGAAGCGGGGCGTTCCCTCGCCGAGGTCGTAGTCCGCGTGGTCGGCGCCGATCCAATGGACCACGCTCATGCCGAACACGAACCAGCTCTGTTCGGCCATGTCCTCGGATGCGCCCGCCATCCGAAACGCGGTGAGGACCCGGTCGCGCAGCCGGCCGAAGGACTCGGGGTTGTGTCGGTGCGGTGCGGCGACATGGGCCGCATAACCGGGTACGGCGCGGAACTCGTCGTGCATCTTCCACGCCAGGTCGCGTAACCAGTCCCGCCAGGTCGCCTCGGTCGGCTCGGTCGACGGCAGGATGCGTTCGACCATGACGTCGCTGATGAGGTCGAAGAGGCCGTCGCGATCGGGGACCCAGCGGTAGAGCGCGGAATGCGAGACGCCCAACCGCGTGGCGAGCTCGCGCATGGTGAGCGTGTGCAGGTCCGACTGCAGCGCGGCGGTGACGATCGCCTCCCGGCTGAGTCGCGCCGGTCGACCCGGCGCGGGAGTCGATTCGCGCACGTCGACAATCCTACGTCTTCCGTGCTCGTGGTCGGGTCGCGGTTGCCTATTAGTGACCAATGGTCTCTAATGGGTTAGGTTCACCTAATCAAATCCGATCGGAGAAGTCCCATGATCTGTCTCCCAATCAACGGCGGTGCCTGATGTGGATCCTGCTGGCCCTCGGCGGCGCCGCGGCGTTTCTCGGCCGACGACTGAACCTGCGGGACGGCGACGGAGGGCCGACCGCGCGCGCCATCCGGATCGCCGCACCCGTCCTGTTGGTCGCTTCCCTCGCGGTCGCGTTGGCGCAGACGATTGTCGTGTCGGTCCTCGGCGGCCTCGCTTCGGCCTTGCACACGGACACGGTCGGCGTGACCTGGCTGCTCACGGCATTCATGTTGGCGTCGGCGGTCGCGACGCCGATCGGCGGCAAGCTCGGCGACTTGTTCGGCTACCGCCACGTGATGGTCGGCGGACTGGTGCTGCTGGTCGTGGGCAGTGCCGTTTCGGCCTTCGCCGTCGACCACGGCTCCTACTCCGGCACCCTGGTCGGTCGGGTGATCCAGGGCCTGGCCGGTGGCGTGTTCCCCTGTGCGTTCGGCTACGCCCGCGAGGTGCTGCCACCCGCGCGCCTGGGGAGCGTGGTGCCCGCGCTGAGCGCGATGTTCGGCCTCGGCGGGGCCGTCGGCATGTTGGCCGCGGGTCCACTCGTCGACCGTGGCGGTGTCAGTGCGATCTTCTGGACGGTCGTTGTCGTCGCCGCATTCACCCTCGTGCTCACCGTCGTGTTGCCGACCGGGGGTGAGCGGATCCGTCGCGGGGCCGTCGACGTCGTCGGTGCCGTCCTCCTTGCGGCGACCCTGGTGGCACTTCTGCTGGCCGTCAGTCAGGGCCGCAATTGGGGCTGGACGTCGCCGGCCGTCATCGGACTCCTCATCGGTGCCGTCGTCGCGGCCGCCCTGCTCGTGGTCGTCGAGAGACGCGCCGCCGAGCCGCTCATCGATCTGCGACTGCTGGTGGGCCGCGATCTGCTGGCCGTCAACGCCGCGACGATCGTGGTGGGTGCCGGGATGTTTGCCGCGGTGACCCTCATCCCGCTGTTCGCGCAATCGCCGCGACAGCTCGGCTACGGGTTCGGCTTCAGTGCTTCGCGCACCGGCCTGCTGATCCTTCCGATGGCGGTGTTCATGGTGCTGGCCACGCCGATCGCTCCCCGCGTTGCGGCCCGCTTCGGCTCCCGCACCGTCTTTCAACTCGGTGCCGCGCTTGCCGCGCTCGGCCTGGTTCTCCTCGGCCTGTGGCACGAGAGTCCGGTCGAGGTCGCGGTGGGCGGGGCGATCCTGGGGCTGGCCTACGGATTGGCCTTCGGTGGCCTGGGCAGCCTTGTGGTCGGCGCCAGCCCGCCCGAGCAGACCGGTGCAGCCACCGGGATCAACACGATCCTGCGCACGGTCGGAGGTGCGATCGGGACGGTCGTCGCCGCCACGATCGTCGGAGCAAGTGCGCCCGCACCGGCACGGCCGCCGACCGAGTCGGGGTACACCTGGGCATTCCTGGTCTCCGCACTGATCGCGGTGAGCGCATGCCTGATCGCCGCCGCGATTCCGAGGCCCGATATCCATGAGCCTCATGTGTAGTTCCAACACGACGAAACAGGGTCCAACACCGGATGGTGTTGGACCCTGTCGCGTTGTGTTGGATCTTCGCAGCTACTTCAGCGAGACCTTCGAGCCGTTGGAGAACATCGAGTCGTGCAGCTCCAGGGCTGACGGAACGGCATTCTTGGGGATGTCGAAGACGAGCTTGACGTTGACCTCGTTGCCGGGGTTGATGTCGTCCCAGATGGGGATGTCCGAACCGCCGAGGGCGAGCTGGGCGGTCGTATCGGTGCCGTGTTCGCGGCCCTGCTGATCGACCAGCTTCTGCGACGACGGGTCGAAGCTCTGCTTCTTGTCGCCGATGTTCTTGACGGTCACTGAGACGATCGCGAACTGTCCCTGGGCCTTCTGCTCCAGGATCGACTCGCCCACCGACGTCTGGCCGGTGTCGACGTTCGTGACCACAAACTCGAACTTCCCGTCACGAACAGGCTGGTTCAGCTTGGCGTCGCCGTCGTCATGCTTCTCCTCGGCCTGCGTCTCGCCTCCGCCGGCGGGGGCGTTGGCGGTCGGCGTCGAGGACTTGTCCGACTTGTCACCGCCGCCGGATACGGCGACGCCGATTCCGCAGAGGGCGATGATCGCGACGATGATGCCGATGATCAGACCCTTCCGGGACTTCTTCTCGGGGGCTGCGGGAGGCGGGTAGCCTCCCGGCGCCGGGTAGCCACCCTGGGGTGGGTAGCCGCCGCCCTGGGGCGGGTATGGCGGCTGCTGGCCGGGGCCTTGAGGTGTGGACATTGAGGGGTGCTCCCGTCGAGGTATGTGTAACAACATGTTGTGCGTAAGGAAACATACAGTTCGAATCCGACGGAATGAACGAAAAGGTCGTTTTGGGCCTTAAACGACCAATGTCGGATCGGCGCCGAGGGCGCTAAGAGCCGTGCCGAACTTCGCGGTCGTTTCGGCCAACTCGGCGGCAGGGTCGGAATCGGCGACGAGGCCGCCGCCGGCCCACGCGGTGACGCGGCGGGCGTCGGCCCCCAGCTGGACACACCGGATCGACACGACCCAATCGCCGTCGCCGTCGGCGCCCGACCAGCCGACGGCGCCGCCGTAGAAGCCGCGGCTCCCCTCGTACTCCGCGATGATCGCGGCAGCGGCGTCGGTCGGCGTCCCGCACAGCGCCGGCGTGGGAGACAGTGCGAGCGCGAGGTCGAGCGAGGTCACCGCTTCATCGGCGAGGACCCCGGTGATCGGGGTGGCCAGGTGCCACAGCTCGCCGGTCGACAGCAGCGTGGGCTCGACCGGCGCATCGAGCTCGGTGCAGAACGCCCCCAACCGCTCGCGCAGGAAGTCGACGACGAAGGCGTGTTCGGCACGGTCCTTGGCCGACCCCCGCAGGGCGGCCGCCCGCTGCTCGTCGACCGCCGGGTCACTCGAGCGCGGCATCGTGCCGGCATACGGCCGGCAGCTGACCTCGCGCCCGCGCCGGCGGACCAGCAACTCGGGGCTCGCGCCGACGATCCACCGACCGGCGTACTCGTCACCGGCAGCATCGAGGGAAGCGGCGAAGGCGTTGTGGGCGGCGTTGCCGTTGGCGAAGGCGGACGCGAGTGCGACCGGCTCCAACGGCTCGTCGACCTCCAGCTCGAGGGCCCGCGCCAGCACGACCTTCCCCGCGTCCCCCGCACGGATCCGCGCCACGACCTCGGCGACGCGCCGCTCGTGCTCGGCGGGCTCCGGGTGGTGTGCCAGGACCCGCACGTCGTGCCGCTGGGGCCACGCGGGGCGGATGGGGTTGTGCTCGACGACCAGCTGCTCGGGCTCCCACAGTGCGACCGGGTTGCCCGGGGTGAACGGGAGGGCCCCGACGATGCCGGTGCACCCACCGGTGCGCAACGCGGCGGCCGCCTGCTCGGCGTCGGAGAAGGCGCGCACCCGCCCGGCGCCGCGGACCGATCCCGGGCGCCCGGAGAGGAGGAAGGTCGTCTCGGGGGGTCCCACGGGTTCACCGTATCGCGGGCGTGAACCGGCTGACGGACCCCGCCCGCGGCGCCCAAGTAGTGTCGGCCTGGTGAGACAACCCGACAGTCCGGCGATCGCGACCGCCGCCGGCGCCCCGGTCGACGGGCCGGCCGGGCAGGCACTTGCGTTGGGGGCGCCCGAGGCGGTGCGCTACCGGACGTACTGGAACTCCGCCGGGTTGCCCGACGCCGGCCCCGGCGACCCGCTCACCATCCGCGCCGACGAGCGCCGACGCCTCCAGCGGATCCTGGGTGAATCGATCCATCGCCAATCCTGGCTCGACGCGGCCGACGACTATCTGCGCGGCAAGCACATCAACGCCACCGCCGGCGAGCGTGCCCTCGACATCCGCGAGGACGTCCTGGACGACCGTCGCGACGCGTACCTCGACGTCGACGAGTGGCTCGCCGCCGTCGGGGCCGCGGCGACGGAGAAGCAGTGGCCCGACGAGGAGACCGACGCCGTGTCGCGCGCGGTCGTCAAGGCGTTCCAGATCGAACGGCAACTCACCGATGACGGTCGCCTCGCGCCGGGGCGGCGCGTGTGGACCTACATGGCCTACGACCTGGCCGGTGCGGTGTACCTGGTGCAGGCCGGACTCCGATTGGGTTTCGCCGATGCGCCGTTGGCCGCCCAGATCCTCGACGCCGCGCGCGACAACGCCGCCGCCATCTTCCCCGACTGGGAACAGTTCGGTGCCAGCTACATCGCCGCGCACTCCTGCCTGCACGGCAGCTATCCCTGCGATCACGTGTGGCGGGAGGCCTCCGCGGCGGTGACCGCCCTCCTGGGCGACCCGGGAAGTCCGTGGGTCACGTTGCCCTTCCCGTCGGCGGTCGGGGACGCCGCCGATGGTTGACGGACCCGACGCAGGCGACGAGTTCGCCGACATCGCCGCCGCCTTCCGTGCCTCTGCCGACGACGCGAGCGGCGACATTGGCTGGGTCCGCACCACCGACCAGCCGCGGGTGGCCGGCGCCGCACTGGCCGAACACGCCGCCCGCGACATCCCCGTCGATCCCGACGGCCCGCTCTACGGACACCTGGCCCAGGGGTTGGCGCTGGGCGCGCTGTCGGCCGTCGGAGCCGGGGCACCGTGGAATTCGTTGACCGACGTGGGCCTGCCGGCGTACATGATGCGCATCGAGCTGGAGCAGACGTGGGGCGTGCACGACTCGGAGGACTGGTTCGCCTCGATGGCGTCGATGATCGGCGGGCAGGAGTTCGTGGAGGCCGAGGCGATGCTCGACGCGCGCTCGGCCGCAGTCGCCCGCGGCGACTACCGGCCCGACGACCACGACGACCTGTGGCGCCAATGGCTCATCGACCACGACTACGACGCGGAGGTCTATGAGGGCACCCGGGAGCGCCTGGCCCAGGTGAACGTCGTCGACGACCGGCTGCGCGACTGCGGGCTACTCGCGCCCGGCGCCCGCGTCACCACCATCGCCGGATACGTGATCGCCTGGTCGGTGCGCCTGGCCCGTGGGGGCGTGGTCGCCGGCTATGCGCCGCCGGGCGAGGCGGTCCACATGATCATGGCCGCCCGCGACAGTGCCGCCCGCATCTTCGGCTCGTGGACCGAGTTCGCCGTGTCCTGCGTCGCGGGAACCCTGCTGCACCACAACATCGGGTGGGACGAGCTGCGCGGCTCGGTCGCGACGCTGCTGTCCGTCGACCACAGCCCGTGGCGTGCGCTGCCCTTCCCGCTCAGCGACCTTCCGGCGGTGAGGCCCGATGAGCCCTGAGAACAGCCCGGATAACGGCGACACCCCCGAGGGGATCGCCGCCGCGATGGCGGCGGACTACACCGACGCCGCCATCCCCGTCGACCCGGACGGCCCGCTCTACGGGATGCTCGCGCAGGGCCTGGCCCTCGGGGCGCCGCTGACGATCATGGGCTCGCACACGCCGTGGAACTCGGTGCGCGACTGCGGCGACTACGACACCGACGACTGTCGCGAGCTGCTCATGGAGGTCTGGGGACTGCCGACCGAGGAGCGGTGGCTCGAAGTGATCGGGCAACTGGTCGACGGCGAGTACGGCAACGGCGAGGCCTATTGGGCGGTGCGCGCCCGGACCATGGCCCGGCGCCGCCTCGGGGTGTCCATGGTCGACGACGACACCTGGCGGGCGCAGATCGACGAGATGTTCGCCGAACCCGAGCAGCGCAAATACGTCGACCCGATCAGCTCGGCGATCGAGCAGGTGCACGTCGCGGAGAACCAGATGCGTGCGGCGCACGTCTTGGACGCCGACGAGCAGGTCGAGCACTGCGAGGCCTACGACTACACGCGCGCGGTCGCCGTGGCCCGGTGGGGCGTGCGGTACGGCTGGGGGACGCCGAGCGTCGTGCCCAACGTGGCGGTGGCCGTGGCCCGCCGCGCGTCCTACGACTACTCGTCGTGGCGCGGCTACGCCCTCGGCTGGGATCTGGGCCGCATCGTCACCTACCCCGACACGTGGGGGCGGCGCTTCGCCGAATCCATCGCCGCGCTGCGGCCGTTGCTGGACTCGCCGGCGTCACCGTGGAACAACCAGCCGTTCCCGGTGCCCGAACAGTGGGACAGCGACGACGACGTCGACGACGGGGAGGACCCGGCGGTCAGTGACCCTGGGTCTTGAGGCGCTCGACGGCCTCGTCGAGGACCTTCTGCGCCTGCTCGCGGCCGACCCAGCCACCGGGGGTGACCTCCTTGCCGGGCTCGAGGTCCTTGTAGTGCTCGAAGAAGTGGGCGATCGCCTTGGTCTCGAAGTCGCTGACGTCGCCGATGTCCTGGATGTGGTCCCAGCGCACGTCGTCGGCGGGCACGCACAGCAGCTTGTCGTCGCCACCGGCCTCGTCGGTCATCGTGAACATGCCCACGACGCGGGCCTTGACCGTGCAGCCGGGGAAGACCGACTCGGGCAGCAGCACCATCGCGTCCAGCGGGTCGCCGTCCTCGCCGAGGGTGTGATCGATGAACCCGTAGTCGGCGGGGTAGCCGAACGACGTGTAGAGGTAGCGGTCGAGGAAGACCCGACCGGTCTCGTGATCGACCTCGTACTTGTTACGGCTCCCCTTGGGGATCTCGATGATGACGTCGACGGCCACGGTTGTTCCTCTCGTTGGTCGGCTCTGAGCCGGTTCAACGATACTGTTTACCCCAAGGACCGACGACGCGGAGGTAGTGGTGGCCGACACGGGCAAGCTCGTGGCCGACAAGGGCAAGCGCAAGACAGCACGCTGGGCGGTGGTCGGTCTGTTGGTCGTGGCGCTGATCGGCGGCGGTGGGGTCGTCGCGGGCAAGACGATCATGGCCGGCGAGAAGGTCCCGGAGGGCACTCCGGCGCGACCGGACCTGATCACCCCGGCCCCGCAGATCGTGCCGGTCAAGCCCGACGCCCCCGTCCCGACGACCGCCGGCCTGGCCATGGCGCTGTCGAAGGTGTCCGCCTCACCCGACCTCGGCCAGCTGACCGGTCAGGTCTCCGACCCGGTCACCGGCACGGTGCTGTGGGAGAAGAACCCGGGCAAGCCGCTGATCCCCGCGTCGAACGCGAAGGTGCTCACCGCGGCCGCCGCACTTCTCGGGATGGACCAAGACCGGCGCCTGACGACGACCGTTGTGGCCGGCCCGAACGGTCAGGTCATTCTCCGCGGCGCCGGCGATCCGACGTTGTCGGCGCAGCCGGTCGGCGCGGAGACCTTCTTCACCGACGCGCCGCGCATCGCCGACCTGGCCCAGCAGATCAAGGCCGCCGGCATCAAGGTGAAGTCGGTCGCCATCGACACCTCGCTCTACTCGGGCCCGACGATGGACAAGACCTGGGATCGCCGCGACATCGCCGGTGGCGACATCACCCCGATCAAGTCCCTGATCGCCGACGCCGGGCGTGACGACCCGCTCGACGAGTTCTCGCCGCGCACCGCCGAACCGTCGACCGACGCGGGCAAGGCCCTGGCCAAGGCGCTCGGCGTCGACGGCGACATCGCGAGCGTCCGCGCGCCGGAGGGCGCCAAGCAGCTGGCCTCGGTGAAGTCGGCGACGCTGGCGACCCGCGTCAACGACATGATGCGCTTCTCGGACAATGTGCTCGCCGAGACGCTGGGGATCGAGCTGTCGCTGTCGCGCGGCGGCCCGGGCACCCTGGCCGGCGGCGCCGACGCGGTCCGCAAGACGCTCGCCGACAAGGGGTTCGACACCACCGGGGTCACCCTGCGAGACACCTCCGGGCTGTCCTACGGCAACAAGGTCCCCGCCCGCGTCCTCAACGACATGATGTCGGGCATCGCCGGCACCCGGTACCCGCAGCTGCGCGTGCTGCTCGACGGCCTGCCGATCGCCGCCGGCACCGGCACCCTCGCCACCCGCTTCAACCCGAAGAAGACCTCCGGCGCCGGCTGGGTGCGTGCCAAGACCGGCACGCTGACCGGCGTGAGCTCGCTGACCGGGATCGTGCAGACCGTCGACGGCCGCGTGCTGTCCTTCGCGATGATGTCCAACGGAACCTCCCCCGAGGAGGCGCGCCCGGCGCTCGACGCCGTCGTCGGCAAGATCCGCGATTGCGGCTGCCGGTGACCGATCCCGAGCGCTCCGCCGATTCCGCGGCACCGCCCATCGACTGGGGGATGGCCGCCGGGATCGGCCGGCGACTCGCGCGGGGCGGACCGGCGATGACCCAGTACACCCGCGACCAGGTGTACGCCGAACTGGCCGACGCCTCGGCCCGCGCGGAAGCCCCGGTGCGCGAGGTCACCGGGCTCGCCGACGGGCTGGCGGTGCCCGCCGCGCGGATCGTCGACCGCGGCGAGTGGATCGCGGCCGCCGCCGACTCGATGAGCTCGATGCTCGGTGCCTCCGGATCGGATGCGGAACCGGCGCCGGCGACGTCGGAGGGCCTGATGTCGGCGCTCACCGCGAAGGCGGGCGGCTTTCAGGCCGGTGGGCTGCTGGCGTTCCTGTCCAGCGCCATCCTCGGCCAGTACGACCCGTTCACCGCCGACCCGGCGACAGGGGAGGACGGGGTGCTGCTGCTCGTCGCGCCCAACATCGTGAGCGTGGAGCGCAAGCTCAAGGCCGTGCCGTCGGACTTCCGCCTGTGGGTGTGCCTGCACGAGGTCACCCACCGCGTCCAGTTCTCGGCCAACCCGTGGCTGCGCGACTACATGGTCGACAACATCGCGACGCTGACCGCGGCGGGCGACGAGACGACGGCGCAGCTGGTCAACCGCGTCGCCTCCGCCGTCCGCAACGACAAGCCGCGCGAATCGGGCGTGCTGGGGGTCATGCAGCTGCTCCAGTCGCCCGAGCAGTACGACGCCTTCACCAACATGATGATGCTCGGCACCCTGCTCGAGGGCCACGCCGATCACGTCATGGACGCCGTCGGGCCGGCCCACGTGCCGACGGTCGAGCGCATCCGCGCCGGCTTCGACGCCCGCCGGACCGCCCCGCGCAACCCGATCGCGCGCATCATGCGCGCGCTCATCGGCATGGACGCCAAGATGGCGCAGTACATCCGGGGGAAGGCCTTCACCGACCACGTCGTCGAGAAGGTCGGCATGCCCGCCTTCAACACCATCTGGACCGGCCCGGAGACGCTGCCGAAGCCCGACGAGATCGACGAGCCGGACCGGTGGATCGCTCGCGTGCTCTGACCGCCGCGGTCGTCGACTTCGTCTCCGCGCACCTGCACGGCGACCGTCGCGTGTGTGTGGCCCTCTCCGGCGGGCCGGATTCCCTCGCCCTGACCGCGGCGGCCGTCCACGCGGGATGTGAGGTCCTCGCGCTCGTCGTCGACCACGGGCTGCAACCCGGATCCGCCGACGTCGCCGAGGGTGCCGCCGTCGCCGCGCGCGGACTCGGCGCGCAGGCGCGGGTGCTGCCGGTGACGGTCGGTTCCGACGGGGGTTTGGAGGCCGCGGCCCGATCGGCGCGCTACGCCGCGCTCGACACCGCCCGGCAGGGGCGCCCGGTACTCCTCGGGCACACCCTGGACGATCAGGCCGAGACGGTGCTGCTCGGACTGGGTCGGGGATCGGGTCCGGCCGCGCTGTCCGGGATGCGCCGCTGGCGCGCCCCGTGGGGGCGCCCCCTGCTGGACCTGCGCCGCGCCGACACCGTCGCCGCCTGCGCGGAGTGGGGGCTGGCGCCGGTCGATGACCCCCACAACGCCGACCCGAGGTTCACCCGGGTGCGCGTGCGCACCGAGGTGCTGCCGTTGATGGAGGACGTCCTCGGCGGCGGCGTGGCCGCAGCGCTCGCCCGCACGGCAGACCTGCTGGCCGACGACGACGCCTTCCTGGGCGAGATGGCCGACGAGCTGGCGGCGGCGGTGACCGACGGCGACGACCTGCTCGTCGCGCCCCTCGCGGAAGCCCCAATCGCGCTGCGGAGTCGGGTGTTGCGGGATTGGTTGCGCGCGGGCGGGGCGAGGGAACCGACGAGCCGCATCATCGAAGCGGTCGAGGACCTGGTCACCGGTTGGCGCGGGCAGGGACCGGTGGCCGTCGGCGGCGACCGGGAGCGCCGCCTCGAGGTCGTGCGGGACGGGGACCTTCTGGTGTGGCGCACGAGTGCGCGCGACTAAGGTGGGCCGGGTGAGCAGCCATCCCTACGGTGACGACATCGAAGCGGTGATCATCACCGAAGAGCAGATCAAGCAGCGCACCGCCGAGTTGGCGGAATCGGTGGCCGAGAAGTTCCGCGACGCCCCCGACGACCTGGTCCTCATCGGCGTCCTCAAGGGCGCGATCATGTTCATGACGGACTTCGCCCGGGCGCTCCCTATTCCGTCGCAGATGGAGTTCATGGCGGTGTCCAGCTACGGGTCGTCGACCTCCTCGTCGGGAGTGGTGCGCATCCTCAAGGATCTCGACCGCGACATCGCCGACCGGGACGTGGTGATCGTCGAAGACGTCATCGACTCGGGCCTGACGCTGTCCTGGTTGATGAAGAACCTGGCCACCCGCTCGCCCCGCTCGCTGAGCATCTGCACGTTGCTGCGCAAGCCCGACGCGGTCAAGGTGAATCTGGACGTCGCCGACGTGGGTTTCGACATCCCCAACGACTTCGTCGTCGGTTACGGCCTCGACTATGCCGAGCGCTACCGGGACCTGCCGTTCATCGGGCGCCTCAAGCCCGCGGTCTATCAGGGCTGACCACCGCAGATCCCGGCGGCGCGGACTCCGCGTGCCGGGTAACCTGGTGGGAACTCTTTGATGGGAAGGACGATGGCGGCCCGTCGGCGTCGCCGCACCACGTATGAACCGTAAGACTGTCTTTCGCAATGTTGCGATCTTCGTCCTGATCTTGCTCGCCCTGTGGGGTTGGAGCTCGATGCGCGACAACTCGCGCGAATACCGCGCGGTCGACACCTCGATCGCGCTGTCGCAGCTCAACGCCAAGAACGCCAAGTCGGTGCAGATCGACGATCGTGAGCAGCAGCTGCGCGTCGAGCTGAAGAACCCGATCCAGGTCGACGCCAAGTCGTCGCGGGACAAGGACAAGAAGGAGTCCGCCGACAAGATCTCCACCAAGTACCCCGCGCGCGGCGCCGACTTCGTCTTCGAATCGGTGCGCCAATCGGGCGCCCAGTACCAGACCAATGTGCGTCAGGACTCGGCCCTGGTGCAGATGCTGGCCCTGATCCTGCCGCTGATCCTGCTGGTCGGCCTGTTCCTGTTCATGATGAACCGGATGCAGGGCGGCGGTCGCGGCGGCGTGATGGGCTTCGGCCGGTCGCGCGCCAAAGAGATCACCAAGGACATGCCGAAGAACACCTTCGCCGACGTCGCCGGTGCCGACGAAGCGGTCGAGGAGCTCTACGAGATCAAGGACTTCCTGCAGAACCCGGCGCGCTACGAGGCGCTGGGCGCGAAGATCCCCAAGGGCGTGTTGCTCTACGGCCCGCCCGGTACCGGTAAGACCCTGCTCGCCCGCGCGGTGGCCGGTGAGGCCGGCGTCCCCTTCTTCACGATCTCCGGCTCGGACTTCGTGGAGATGTTCGTCGGTGTCGGCGCCTCGCGTGTGCGCGACCTGTTCGAGCAGGCCAAGCAGAACAGCCCGTGCATCATCTTCGTCGACGAGATCGACGCGGTCGGCCGCCAGCGCGGCGCCGGCTTCGGCGGTGGTCACGACGAGCGCGAGCAGACCCTGAACCAGCTGCTCGTGGAGATGGACGGCTTCGGCGACCGCTCTGGGATCATCCTGATCGCCGCGACGAACCGCCCCGACATCCTCGACCCGGCGCTGCTGCGCCCGGGCCGCTTCGACCGGCAGATCCCGGTCAGCAACCCCGACATGCGCGGGCGCGAGGCGATCCTCAAGGTCCACGCCAAGGGCAAGCCGTTGGCCGCCGACGTGGACCTGGCGGGTCTGGCCAAGCGGACCCCGGGCATGTCCGGCGCCGACCTGGCCAACGTCATCAACGAGGCCGCGCTGCTCACCGCCCGCGAGAACCAGACCGTCATCACCGCGGCGACCCTGGAAGAGGCCGTCGACCGTGTGATCGGCGGACCGCGGCGCAAGAGCCACGTCATCAGCGAGCACGAGAAGAAGGTCGTGGCGTACCACGAGGGCGGTCACACGCTGGCCGCGTGGGCGATGCCCGACCTCGACCCGATCTACAAGGTCACCATCCTGGCCCGCGGTCGTACCGGCGGTCACGCACTCGCGGTTCCCGAGCAGGACAAGGACCTCATGACGCGGTCGGAGATGATCGCCCGCCTGGTCATGGCGATGGGTGGTCGCGCCGCCGAGGAACTCGTCTTCCACGAGCCGACGACCGGGGCCTCCTCCGACATCGACCAGGCGACGAAGATCGCCCGGGCCATGGTCACCGAGTACGGCATGAGCTCCAAGCTCGGCGCCGTGCGCTACGGCCAGGAGCAGGGCGACCCGTTCATGGGCCGGTCGATGGGCGCACAGGCCGACTACTCCGACGAGGTCGCCTCGCAGATCGACGAGGAGGTGCGCCGCCTGATCGAGGCCGCGCACAACGAGGCGTGGGCGATCCTCGCCGAGCATCGCGACACCCTCGACGTGCTGGCCACCGAGCTCCTGGAGAAGGAGACGCTGACCCGCAAGGACCTGGAGAAGATCTTCGAGGGCGTCGACAAGCGTGAGCGCATCACCGACTTCAACGACTTCGGCGGTCGCACGCCGAGCGACAAGCCGCCGGTGAAGACGCCGGGCGAACTCGCCATCGAGCGCGGCGAGCCGTGGCCCCCCGAGCCCGAGCCGGTGCCCGAACCCGAGCCCGCGCCGCAGGCGCAGCCGGTCGGCCACCCCCAGGCCGTGGCCCAGCCGACCGCCTCCGGCGTCGACTACGGCGCCCCGGCGGGC